>JBEKUP010000035.1:0-54967 GCA_049514915.1 Occallatibacter sp.
CCAACGCCATCGACCGGAACCACTCAGGACGCCAACCCGATCTTCTCTTCCCCATCTGCAGTTCTCCATTCCCTGCAAATGCGCTCATTTTAAAATGTCTCACTTTTGGGGGTCACTTCAGTTCAATTCTGAGCAATCCTTTCCTTCGTTTAGTTCAATTCTCTGCAATCGAAACACATCGAAAAGGCTGCCCACAAGGTGCATGTCGACGCGAAAGACAACCACTTGAGCAGCCGTTTCATATGTTTTCTAACCACTTGAGCAACCTTTTACCCTATGTAGGACAACCCTCCGAGCAGCCATTTGGACCCCGAGGACTGACCACTTTCCCCTGTTCGCTGATGCCTGTTCTCGGCCCGTTACTCCCGCACGCCGATGCCCAGGGCCTTCATCTTGCGGTACAGGTGACTGCGCTCAAGTCCAAGCAGCTCAGCAGCATGACTGATATTGCTGCGCGCTTCCTCAATCTTCTTCAGGATATATTCCCGCTCGTAAGCATCCCGCGCCTGCTGCAGCGAAGAGAACTCCTCCGTCGATCGCGAAGCCGCCTTATGAGTCAGCGGCGGCAGGTGCTTCCGCTCAATCCGCAGCGTCCTCGGATTGAGGATAAGTACCCTTTCTACAACGTTTTTCAGCTCACGGACATTGCCCGGCCAACGATATTCGGCAAGCGTCGCCAGCGCCTCTTCGCTGATTTCCATCCGCGGCCGCCCGTACTGCCGCCCGAATTGAACAAGAAATTCACGCGCCAGCAGCGGAATGTCCTGCTTCCGCTCCCGCAGCGGCGGAACAGCAAACGGAACCACGTTGAGCCTGTAGAATAAGTCCTCTCGAAAGTTACCTTTAGCGATCTCCTCTTCTAAGTCCTTGTTTGTAGAGGCGATAAGCCGCACGTCAACGCGCAGCGGCTGCGTGCCGCCAACAGGGGTGAACAGCTGGTCGTCCAGCGCGGATAGAACCTTGGCCTGGGTCTTCAGGCTCATGTCTCCCACTTCGTCAAGGAAGAGCGTTCCGCCGTCGGCGCGCTCAAGGGTTCCCCGCTGCTCCGCGGGACCGCCGGGTTGTGCGCCATGACGATAACCGAAGAGCTCGGCCTCGATGTGGGCTTCAGGGATGGCGGCGCAATTCAACTCCACAAACACGCCGTCGCGACGAAGGCTTTCGGCGTGAATGGCGCGGGCGATGAGTTCCTTGCCGGTTCCAGATTCACCGTATATGAGGACGCGCCCGTTGGTAGGCGCCATGAGCCGGATCTGCTGACGCAATGCCTTAACGGGAATGCTTTCGCCGGTAAGAACGGAGCCGACGTTGAACTGGCGCTTGAATTCGAGGTTCTCGGTACGCAAGCGGCGAGCCTCGACCGCGTTCTTGAGGACGATCAGAGTGCGATCTAGCGAAAGCGGCTTCTCAAGAAAATCGTAGGCCCCGAGTTTCGTGGCCTTGACTGCAGTTTCAATGGTTCCGTGGCCGCTGATGATGACGACCTCAGGGCGCATTTCGACCGCCAGTGCATGCATCTCCGCAAGGACATCAAGGCCGTCACGGTCAGGAAGCCAGATGTCGAGCAACACAACGTCGTAAGGTGCATCCTGCAGCAATATCAGTGCCTCAGCCGCGGTGGCCGCAGTGGCGACTCCGTAGCCTTCTTCGCGCAGAATTTCTTCGAGTGAAGCACGAATCTCCGCTTCGTCATCCACCACGAGAATGTGGTTCATGCACCGATTCCTTTGAGTATCGCGGAGGTTTTGCTTTCACCGTTGGGTTGCGTTCCCGTTGCCGGTTCCATCAGCGGAAGCCGAAGAACGAACCGGGCGCCCTTCGGAGTATTGGGCTCGGCGCGAAGGGAGCCTCCGTGCTCCTGCGCAATTTTTGCGGCGATGGAGAGCCCGAGACCAGTGCCGCGATGCTTGGTGGAATAGAAAGGCAGAAACAGGCGCTCGCGAATTTCATCCGTGAGACCGTGACCGGTGTCAGAGACCTCAACCTCGACTGCTGCGCCGTCTTCACTCAAGGAACTGCGAATACCAAGTACACACAGGAGGCTGCCCTGCATGGCTTCGGCGGCGTTGTCGACCAGGTTGGCGAGGGCGCGGCGGGTGGCATCCGGATCAGCCAGCACCGTGGGCAGTCCAGGCTCCAGATCCCATTTGACCGTGATGCCATCGAGACGTCCGGCAAAGAGCGCGAGTGCTTCCTCCGCAACCTTGTTCATGTCGCAAGCGCGCGGCTGTGGCGCGGGAAACTGGGCTAGCGCGGAGAACTGATCGACAAGTGTGCGGAGGGTGCCTACGCAGCCGAGGATCACTTCCGCACATTTGCGGATGACGTTGGGCGAATCCAGTTGCGATCGGTCAAGGTGCCTGCCAATGCGTTCCGCGGAGAGGGCGATTGGCGTCAGCGGATTCTTGATTTCGTGAGCCACGCGTTGCGCCACCTCCTTCCATGCCAACTGGCGCTGCGCGCGCAACAACTCTGTGGTGTCTTCAACTACCAGTACGGTTCCCGGCTGGCCGTGCGCCAGTTCGAGGCGCGCGCTGGTTACGGCAAGATGCATGGTGCGCCCGCGCGCATGAAATTCAATCTCGGTGGAAGCCGCGCCCATGCGCTGCCCGCGCCTGATTACCCCGGCCAGGTCTTCCGCGCAATCAGCGGGCAGAAGCGAGTCAATTCTTTCGCCGGCAAGACTGAGGTCCTCACGATGGCCCATGAGTGCAGCGAAGGCACGATTGGACTGGAGTACAATTCCCGCTCCGTCGAGAGTGACAACACCGGAGGGGATGGTTTCGACAATGGTCTCCAGCTCGCGACGCCGTTCTTCAATCGCCTGATTGGCAGCTGTAAGCTGAGCCGAGGAGCTCTCCGCTAGTTGGCGGCTGGCATCAAGATCGGCAGCCATGTGGTTGAAGGCGCGGACAAGGTCTCCCATTTCGCCGGCAGGGATGAGAGCCACGCGATCGTCGTACTTGCCCGTGGCGATTCGATCCATGGCGTCAGCCAGGGCTTCGACCGGTCGCGTAATCTGCTTGGAAAGAAAATGAGCCAGCCAGACACTGGAGAAGAACACGACCGCGGTGATGGCCAGCAATAGCAGGAGAAACGTGGTTCGAACCCGGTTGCGATTGCGAAAAAGCCGCCAGTATTCAGCCGCGCCGGAGCGGATGCGAACGACAGTCTGGTTCAGACCTTCAGGCATGGGGAGCGCGACGACAACGATCTTCCCGGAGCCTGTGCCGGCAATCCCCAGCGCGTATTCGCGACCCTTCACTTCAAGGACTGGCTCGTCAGTGCGCTGCGCGGCATTGAGTAACCCTACTGAAAACTGACCGGGGAGTTGCACCACCGTATCCTGCTCACCCTCGTTCAACCAGGGATGCAGCGTCGCGTGGCTGGAATCCGGGGGAACCTGAAATCCGGCCAGGAGCTTCGAGTCTTTGTCATAGACGACGGCAAAGCCACCAGCCAGCGTAATGCGATGCGACACGAGGGCCTGCTGGAGCTGAGGCAGATCCTGGTCAGGAGCCCCGGACGCCGCAATGGATTGCGCTTCAACGCGCGCATTATTGGTGACGTAGTGAGCGAGTTCCAGCACCACACGCGTTGAGTCTTCGCGTAACTCCGAAGTAGGCTGCGAAAACCAGCGATCAATGGATCGGTTCATCAGCTGAAAGCTGAACAGGAACATGAAGACCGCAGGGATCAGCGCAATCAACGCTGCGCCCAACACCATGCGGGTGCGTAGGCGTGCGCCAAGGGCGCTGCTGCTCTGGTCGGCATAGAGTTTGACAATGGTCCTGAGAAGCAGAAGGAGAAATACCAGCAGCACCAGGAAGACAAGGATGATGACGCTGGTAAAGGCCAGCGTTTCTCCCGAGGTATCTGGATTGAGGAAATGGATGCTTGAGGTGTTGAACGCATTCAGCGCGACTAGCAGGGCAAGCGCTGACAGCGCCCCGCCTGCCAGCAGAGCGATTGTCCGACGCCTTGGGTCGCCGTTCAATGGCATGCGCCGATTATAGTGCCGACAGGGATCGGGATCAGGGCCCGGAGATCTGAAAAGGCGGAGCCCGTGCAGCTCTACTTGAAGAAGATCATCTGCAGCCAGCCTCCCCAAATGTCGGCCCAGGCGTGGACGATGATGTTTGCGCGCAGATTTCTGCGCCATGCAGCCAACGTTCCGAAGAAGGTCCCGAGGATGCTGATGACCACGACGTTCTTCCAGCCCTGGTACGCGTGAAACAGGCCAAATACCAAACCCTGGGCCAGCACTGCTGTCCAGATATTCCCCGTAAGCGCGTGGAACTGGCGTTGAAGAAAGCCGCGAAACGCCAATTCTTCGCAAACGCCCGCGGTGATCGATACGCCGATCCAGACGATGATCTCCAGCAGGCTCGTGGGCAACAGGCTGTCGACGGTTTTTGCGCTGCTTGCCCCGAGGAGCCAATGAGTGCCGTAAGCCGCGCCTTCCCACAAGACCCAGAAGGGCAGCGCAATAGCAAGGTCAACAACGAGCGCCTTCCATGAGGTCCAGCGCCCACCAGACAGCGTTTCAAGGTTGCCACCAAAGCGGTGCACCCCCGCCCAGCAGTAATAAAGCAGAGCCCAATCCATTGCGGCCACTGTGAGGTAGATTTGAATCGCCTGACTGTGACCGGCAAGCTGGCTCGGGGCCGCGCCGCTTGCCGCGGGCGCGTGCTGCGCAAGAAAACCAAGAAGAACCGTTCCGGTGCCAATCAGAAGAAAGCCCATGAGCCATCCCCAGGACGCAATCTGTGCCGGATGTTGGCGTGGATGCGGATTTGTAGTCGCGACGTTCTCAATTGCCTGCATGTTCATTCTCCTTGGTGGGTTCCGCATGGCTGCTTTCGAGCGATGCTGTTTAATTCGGCGAGCGTCTCTTCCGCCCATTGGACGTGCGCTTCCAATTCGAATTGGCCGAAGCGCGCCGCAATTCTCCAGTAAGGCACATCGGGAAACTGCTGGTTCTGGGTCAGGACTTCCTGCTCGATCCGCGCCAACTCCTGAAGGACCGCGCGCTCATTCTTCAACATGCGCTCCATATACCCGATGAGAATCTCAGGGGAGGTCTGCACGCCGAAAAAGATCTTCAGGAGCAGTTCGTTGCGGGGAATCTCTGGTTGGGGCGGGACTGCCAACCACCTTGCCATGCGTTCCCGGCCTTTTTTTGTAATGGAATAGATGTTGCGGTCGGGCTTACCCTTCTGTCGCTCGGTCTTCGAGCTCACAAATCCGTCGGCGGCGAGCTTCTTCAGATTCGGGTAGATCTGGCCGTAGCTTTCATTCCAGAAGTGGCCGACGGAACCGCGGATAGTCTGCCCAAGGTCGTATCCAGACATGGGCTGGATAGTTAAGAGGCCGAGAAGAACTTCCATGCTCGAGCTGGAGCGTTTTGCCATATGCCTATTAGTAATAGAACTAATAGGCATATAAGTCAAGACAATCCGCTTTGACGCTGCGGACGAGTGCCTCATGCTTCCAGAGGTTGTAAGTGCATCAAATCTGGGAGCAATCGAGAGGGCTCAGGATCAGGTTGGTGATGTTGGTAACAAGCTGGTCGGAACTGTACCGCGGACTCGTGGAGAGTTTCTTCCAGGCACCGTCGTTACGAAAGACATTCCATTTGGCCTCGAGTTCGCCCTGATCGGCAAAGCTGAGCATGTACGTCAGGTTTGGCAGCCGGGAGCCGAGAAGGGTGTCTCCGAAGAACACGGGATGAAATCCGGCATTGAGGAAGATCTCAAATTCACCCGCGTGGAACATCTCCACCTTGCGCACATGATCGCCGTTGCTGGGGCTCTCGTAGGTACGCAATTGGAAGATGCGCCTGCCCTTGTTGGCGGATGCGGCGGGGGGAGTGACCTTTGGCCAGCCTGCGAAGGCGCTGAGGAGAGCAATTTCCACGCGCTGAAATGCGGGAGCGGTGGCGGTTGCATTCCAAAACGGGTCCGCGGCTTTGACGAGTGTTGCGTCCTGGGCAAGGCGCAAATCCAGTTCTGCAAGAACGTCAATGGAAGGGCCGGGAATGAGCAAATAGAATGCCGGTGTATCGGGACCAATTTCGAGGCGGAAGGCGCCGGCCGGTCCAAGCCCCAGGCGGCCGAGGGCTGGGATGAGCGCGTCGGCGAAGAAGCTTTCTGTGAGTTTCGTCTGGGGTCCGCTGAGCAGGGCGTAGCGCCGCATCTGATAGTACTCATGAGGACCGGATGCATGGGACTGCGCGGCAGATTTTCCTGTAACCGCAAAAGCAGAACTGGCCATTGATGCAGCGAGGAATTTGCGACGGTCCATAACGGCCTCCTTGATGAACGATCATCTTACGGCAAAATGGCCGGGGCGGAAACGCGCGGGAACCTGCACTGGGCGTGGACTCAACACGGGCCAGGATAGGAGCCCGCATGACTGTGCGCTGCGCAAAACTAAACGAGGCGACGCGCGTGTTATTGTTGGTGGATCACCTCCCCGGCATTGGGATTCTAGGTCTGACTGACAGACTGGAATCCGCTATATAGGTCTTTCGACAACAGGCATGCGTCTTCGTGCCTTCGGGGTTATTTTTGGGAGCGGCATCGCAGTTGGACCTTCACACACTCCACGTCGAACATGCAGCGCTGTTGACGCTGCTAATGATCCTTACGGTCATTAACATTCGCATCCATCGAACTGCGGCGGGCGTGGTTTGGTTTGCAGGCTTTGGCTCATGCATTTGCGCGGGCGCAGTACTGATCGCTTTGCGCACTTACGTTCCGGACGCAATTTCCATCGCTGTGGGCAACGTGATGTTCTCCGTCGGCTATTTGTGCCTGCATCGTTCCATGACCGGCTTCTTCGCTAAGGGTGCCGGGCAATGGCGAATCCAGGCGGGGCTTGTAGCGTTACAGATTATCTCTCAGACTGAATATGGATGGCTTCATCCCGATACAACGAAGCGCTTGCTTGCCCTGAGCATCATCCTTGCCATGCAGGTGGGGCTGACCTCTATATTTGTCTTCCGGCATACCGCAGCCTTCATGAAAGCCGCAGGATGGCTGATGGGCACACTGCTGGCGCTGCTGAGCCTTGGAAACCTGGGACGGCTGTTCAGCCTGCTGATTGTCCCTGCGCCAAACAACTACCTGCGCGGCGGGGGGGTGCTGGCATGGACGATTCTCAACACAACCATCCTGCAGGTTGGTGTTCTGGTGGCTTTTGTATGGATGACGGCGGCCCGGCTTCATCACGACCTGGAGGTGCAGGCACTCACCGATCCTCTGACCGGTGTTCTGAATCGCCGCGCCATCGAACTCCTGGCAAAGCGCACATTCGCTGCAAGTGTGAGAGGGTCTCGGCCCATTTCAGCGATCCTCTTCGATCTGGACGACTTCAAGCAGATCAATGACTCCTTCGGACATCTATGCGGGGACAACATGCTGATCGCGATTTGCCGCTGCGTGGAACAAAAGCTTCGCCCCGGCGACATGATGGCGCGGCTCGGAGGCGACGAGTTCGTCATCCTTCTGGAGGCGACCGATATCGATACTGCAAACGCTATCGCAAGGCGCCTGCGCAGCGCGATTGAGCAACTGCGCATTCAATATGACCGGCAGGAGGTATCCGCCACCGCAAGCTTCGGCGTGGGGCAGCTTCAAAACAATTCGGGCGGGTGGAACGAACTGCTCCTGAGTTGCGATCGGGCCCTTTACGCAGAAAAGGATGCGTCCGGCAAGTCGGCGACCCCGATAGATTGACCGCTCCCGAAGAAGTTAGCCGCATGCGCTTGTGAAGTGAGTCTACGCAAGCACGGTGGCAGCTGCAGTCCAAGAACGGTCCTGGCTCTCGGCCACGCCACGATGCGTAAGGGTGCCAAGCCAGGTGTTGAGACCCTCAGCCAGGCCGGTATCCTGCTTGAGTGCCTCTCGTGCGCCTAGATTTGCGAGCCGCAGCAGATAGGGAAATGTGGAATTGGTCAGGGCAAGAGTGGAAGTATGTGGCACGGCGCCCGGCATGTTGGTCACGCAGTAATGCACGACGCCATCCACCACATAACTGGGATCGGAGTGTGAAGTCGGCCGCGCCGTTTCCACGCAGCCACCCTGGTCGATAGCAACATCGACGATGACCGCGCCCTTCTTCATGCGCGAGACCATGGCGCGAGTGACGATTTTGGGAGCCGTGGACCCGGGAATCAGTACGCCCCCAATGACCAGATCGGCTTCGCGCGTGGCATGGGCGAGGTTGTAGCTGTTGGACGCGAGGGTGTATAGGCGGCCACCGAATATGTCATCCAGCTCGCGCAGCCGGTTCAGGTTCACATCCACAAGCGTAACCCGGGCGCCGAACCCCAGGGCGATCTTGGCTGCATTGGTTCCGACAACGCCTCCGCCGACAATGCAAACATGGGCCGGTGGAACTCCCGGCACTCCGCCGAGCAGGATTCCCCGTCCACCACGCTCCTTTTCGAGATAGGTTGCTCCTACCTGGACGCTCATACGGCCCGCGACTTCGCTCATGGGGGTAAGCAGGGGCAGTGTATTCTGCCGGTCGCGAACCGTCTCATAGGCAATACCGATGACTTTAGACTCCAGGAGCTTGTCCGTAAGATCGCGAACAGGCGCCAGGTGCAGATAGGTAAACAGCACCAGCCCCTCGCGGAAGTAGACGTACTCCTTTTCGATGGGCTCCTTGACCTTCACCACCATGTCGGACTTACCCCACACGTAATCCGCTTCGCCGACAATTTCCGCGCCGGCGTTCTGATATTCGTCGTCAGGGAAACCAGATTGGTCGCCGGCCAGGGTCTCCACCAGCACGGTGTGTCCGGCTTCGGTGAGGGCCTTCACTCCCGCCGGGATCACTCCTACGCGGGACTCGTGGTCCTTAATCTCTTTGGGAACGCCGATGATCATGGTTTGCTCCTGATTGGGTTGGATGCTCAAGGTTGGAATGCCGGATTGCGGAGAAAACGGCGCCGGGATTGGATTTCCAGGGGGCTTTTTTTGAGCGCAGCAAGTTCACCCGTCTTCTACTGCTCCTCATCTTATGGCTCAGAAAGATTCCAATGTGTGCAAGTTTCGTGCTAAAACAACTCTATGCGCACGAAACGTGACAGAAATCTGCCTTTGACGCACAAAGCTGGCGACAGAAGGCGCGACAGCGGACTGCAAGGCCAGAATGTAACTTCTTTCGACGATCTGGACGGGGCAATTCTGCGCTTTCTGGAGTTGAACGGCCGGGCAACCAACTATGAGGTGGGTGAGGCGGCGGGCCTTTCGGCTTCGGCGGCCTCGCGCCGCATCCTGGCGCTTGAGGATGCCGGCGCCATCCGCGGCTACCGCGCACTGATCGACGACCGCGTGCTGGGTAAGCGCATGACGGTTTTCATCCGAATCACTCTTGAACGCCAATCAGCGCCGGTCCTGACCGCCTTCGAAGCGGCGGTGCGACGGTCAAAGGCGATTGTGAGTTGCCACCTGATGGCCGGGCAGTATGACTACATGCTGGTGGTCCGGGTGGCGGACATGGACGACTACGGACGCTTGCACCAGAATGAGCTTTCGCGGTTGCCCGGAGTGACGCGGTTGGAAACCAGCTTTGCGCTGAGGGATGTGCTGGAGGTTTGAGATAACTTTGCGCGGGGCACGGTGTTGCCGCAGGGTACCATGTTCATAGACTTGGAGAACATGATTGGAAAGGTTACTCAAGATGCCTGGCGCAAGAGATTCATCTATTCACAGGCGATGGGGCGTGATTGAATGCTGATTGAGCCGAAAAAGCAAAGAGTGAATCGCGGAGAGGGGAGACTCGCCGGATGACAATTGCAAACCTAAGCCATTCCAGTGACGAGTTGCCGGACGGAAACGAAGCCCACGGTGAGGCGATAGCGTCAGCCCATCACCAGGCGGCCGATCAGGTATTGAAAACGGAAAAGCACCAACCTGATCACGTGGATACGGATATCACGGAATCCGATCAGCCTACCGAAGCCGCGGAATTACTTCCGGCAGTTGATCCCGGCGTATCCGTTAAGTCAACCGAAGCTGCAGCGCCGGCTGAGTCTGAACCGCCGACCGAGACTGCTCCAGCGGCTGAGTCTGCGCCGGCGGAGACTGTGCTTCCTACCGAAGCTGCTGCAACTGATGAGCCCGCGCTACCGATTGAATCTGGACCACTGGCGGAGACAGCTCCAGCGGAAGGGCCTGCCCTACCGACCGAAACTCCCGCGCTGGCCGGGCCCGCACCACCGGCTGAGCCTGAACCGCCGACCGAGGACGCTCCAGCGGCTGAGTCTGCGCCACCGACGGACACTGTACATCCTATCGAAGCTGCTGCAGCCGATCGGCCCACACCACCGGCTGAGTCTGCGCCACTGGCGGAGACAGCTCCAGCGGAAGGGCCTCCGCTACCCACTGAAACTGCACTTCCAACCGAGATTCCCGCCACAGCCGAGCCCGCACCACAGGCTGAGTCTGAACCGCCGACTGAGACTGCTTCAGCGGAAGAGCCCGCGCTGCCGACTGAATCTGCACATCCGGCCGAAGCTAATGCACCGCCCACCCCCACACCACATGCAGAGTCTGCGCCACTGACCGAGTCTGCACCCCCGAGCGAAGCCGCACAATTGGCCGAGCCTGCTTCATGGGCGGAAGCTCCTCCACCGGCCGAACCTGCGCAACCGACTGAACCTAAGCCGCCGGCCGAACCTGCGCGACTGGCTGAGTCCGCGCCGCCGACCGAGCCTCCAACGCCGACTGAGCCCGCAACTCCTGCCAAGCCTGCATCACCACAAGCGAGCGGGTTACTTTTGTTTGTCGCGGCATTCGTGGTGTTCGCCGTTTTAATCGCGGTGGGCGCCGTACTCACCTTGAATCGGACGAATTCCGCAACTGGGACGGAGCCCGCTGCGCAGCCGCAGACGAACTCGGTAACCGATACACGGGCGTTGGGAACGGTAGATTCGAGCGCGACGGGAGTCAAAGGCCACCTAACCACAAAATGGGATGGAATGGTTGGATACAACTTCATCATCGAGCCTGATGATCCGGCGCGCCAGGCAGCGTTTGCGCTGATGGTAAGCAATCCGCCGCGCCCCGCATCTGTGAGAATCCAGATCAAGAGCTCCGACGGTGTTGTGTTGTGCTTCCAGGATGTTTTGCTCAAATTCGATCCTCGGAAGGCGGCAGCCATTTCCAATCCATCCGTGCAGACCCCAGGCGGAAAACCGCTGAGTGCAAAGGCCATCGAGGAGATGAAAAGTAAGCAAGAGGCCGAATTTGCTCAAGAGGAGGCCACGGAAGCGCAGCGAGAACACGACAAGAGCATCTTTCAATTGAACACCAGGTCGAACGGGACGATCGAATCGATAAGTTCGCAGGGGGAGATGCCCTGCCCGCAGACGGCATATGAGGGAATGGGATACTGGAGCTTTTTACCCGACTTCCCCTCCGTGGAAGAGCAAACGGCGTGGTTGAACCAGAAAACGGGAGGGGGACACGCAGACTCGACCGTAGCTCCCGCCGTGGAAGCGGGCGGTCACAACAGAGCGCCCGACAACGACGCACCCCAGCCGGGCAAATTTCTGCTGGCCGGTGACGATTCAATTGTGGCGTATGACGCAGCGGCGGGAAATATTCACACGAGGACCGGAAAGGTCTTTTCGATCGACAAAGCGGGCCCAGCAGCCCGGGCGATCGCGAGGCTCGGCTTGCCGGCGAGAATTCGCTACTCGTGCAACCAGAACAATGCCTGCACCCTCACCCAGGGTGATGCCATGGTGGTACGTGCCCGCTTGATCAGGTGATTCGCCGGAATGCCTCAACGGAGCACAGTGATCTATCTCAAATGCAGCGGGGTAATCGTAGCCGCAATACCCCGGCGACTGCTCCGGTGCCTTGGTCGTTGTCGACCGGGATGGTGAGTGGTTTAATGGAGTCTGGTCCCTGAACAGATTGCTCAGAGCAACCCGAAGAGGTGCGTTTCTATGATTTTGCCCGAAGATGAAGAGCCTGAAGGCGAACAATGGCATGAAAAAATAAGTCATGAGGATCAGACAGAATTCTTCAGCGAAAAAGCGGAAGCCGAACTAAAGATAGTATCTGCCTCTGCTGAAGAGACCACCGATCCCAGCCAGGCCAATCCCTCCGGCGCCAATCTAATCACGGACCAGAAGAGCATTCCCGCCGCAAAGCATGGCGAGGCTCCCTTCCATGAGGTCTGGATCCCGCGTCTTCAGAAGTTCTTTGAGAGCCCAGTGAACCGCTATGCCACGCTGGTCATAGGACTGGGGATCCTGGTTGGCGCGGCGGTGGCGTCGATTACCTGGTACACGAGCAATCCGAGCGGGCGTTATGATCTTGGGCCGATGACTTCAGACGCGGTGGGATTAAAGGGCCGCCTGTTTGTGAAGTGGGATAAGACTCTTCAGTACCGAGTGGGATTTGAGCCGACGTACGCGGATCAGATTCCTGGGTTCTCGCTCGCGGCGGGAAATTCGCCGCGTCCAGCTTCGATCTCAATTCAGTTGCGGGATGTTCAGGGGTTCGAGTTGTGCTCCAAGACGATCTTGCTGCGGTACGATCCCCGGCGAGCGGAAGCATTTGAGCCACTGGCCCATACCGAAGAGAAGCCTGCCGACACCGATTTAGCGAGCGCGTTAGCACATGGTCTTGACGAAGTGCACCAGGATGCTCAGGAGGCTGCTCGGGAACAGGGCAAAGACATCTTTGACCTTCAAGTGGGTCCAGACGGGCAGATTGCGTCAATCAATGCAAAAGGCGAGTTGCCCTGTACGCTGAGCAACTACGAAGATGCAACTTCATGGAGTTTTGTGCCCGACTTTCCATCGCTTGCCGAGCAGACTGGGTTACTGAAGAAGCTGAGAGAGCGGCGGGAAGAGGAAGCAAACCAGGCGATTGAAGCTGCAAAGCCCCGCAAGCCGAAAGCTGTGAAACCTGCCCCGAACACGGTGCTGTATTACATCGAAGGAGATGACGCAATCGTCGACTTTGACGCTTCCACCGGAAGCATCACCACACGAAGCAGAAAGCTGTTTTCGATTGAGAGGGGCGGAGCGGAAGCTGCCTTGCTGAAAGGCAGCGACCTCCCCATGAGAATCCATTACCGTTGTGACCAAAACGGGAACTGCTCGCTCATGAGTCACGGAGCAGGGGTGCTGCACGCACGGCTGCGGCGATAGGCCGGGCTGAAAAATAGTTCTCTCGATCAAGTGAGAGGCTCGTTTCCCTTGTCCGAATGAATACGCCGGGAGAAAGGAAACTTCACTCCGCGTTATCGATCTGAGCCCTTTGCAGCTTGTCTGAGTAGTCGATGTAGACGGATTTCCAGGTGGTATAGAAGTCGATGGCGCCCAGACCTTCGCGGTGTCCGTTTCCGGTTTGCTTGACGCCGCCAAAGGGCAGATGCACCTCGGCGCCGATGGTTGGAGCGTTAATGTACGTGATTCCAGCCTCCAGGTCGCGAATTGCTGTGAAGGCGCGGTTCACATCGCGGGTATAGAGGGCTGTCGAAAGACCATAATCAATTGAGTTCGCGATCTGGATGGCTTCCTCAAAGGTGGAGAATTCGATTAGACTCACCACTGGACCGAAGACCTCTTCGCGGGCGATTCGCATAGTGGGCGTGACGCTGCCAAAGACCGTCGGCGCAAAGAAGGTTCCTTTGGCGTGCAATCCCCCGGTAAGCGGATGACCGCCGGCAAGGACCTTTGCGCCTTCTGCCTGGGCTATGGCGGCGTACCTGGTTGAAGTTTGAATCTGTGCGGCATTCACCTGCGGGCCCACCTCGGTTCCTTCCACAAGCCCGTTTCCGACCTTGAGGCTTTTTGCTCGGGCAACGAACCGGTTGGTGAAGCGGGAAGCAATTCCCTTCTGCAGAAGAATGCGGCTGGTGGCTGTGCAGCGCTGGCCTGTGGTGCCAAAGCCGCCCCACAAAGCGCCTTCGAGAGCCAGATCGAGGTTGGCATCGTCCAGTACAATCTGCGCATTCTTGCCGCCCATTTCAAGCGAGACTGGCTTGAAAAGCGCCGCGGCCCGCTGGGCAACCAGCGAACCCACTTCGCTGGAACCGGTGAAGCTGATGGCGCGTACGTCAGGATGCTCCACCAGCGGCGCGCCGGCGTCGGGGCCAAAGCCGCTGACGATATTGACCACTCCTGCGGGCAGTCCGGCATCCATGAGGGCCTGCACCAGGTTGTACGTGGAGAGCGGGGTATCTTCCGCCGGCTTGATGACGCAGGTGTTGCCGCAGACCAGCGCGGGGAAAATCTTCCAGGAAGGGATGGCCATGGGGAAGTTCCACGGCGTGATGAGCCCCACCACGCCAAGCGGCATGCGGATGCTCATGGCGAACTTGTTCTGCAGTTCGCTCGGCGTGGTCTGGCCAAAAAGACGGCGGCCCTCCCCGGCTGCGTAAAAAGCTTCGTCAATGGCCTCCTGAACGTCGCCACGGGTTTCTGTCAGAACCTTTCCCATTTCGCGGGTCATGTCGCGGGCGTACTGCTCCTTTCGGACCGAGAGCAGGTAGCCCGCGCGATGCAGAATCTCGGCACGCTTGGGTGCGGGAAACAGGCGCCAGGTGGAGAAGGCCTTTTGGGCGGCAGCGACGGCGAGGGCCACATCCTCCGCTCCGGATTCGGGAAACTCGCCCACGATGTCAGCATGGTCGGCCGGGTTCAGGTTCAGAAAAGTCTTGCCAGTGCGTGCGGGAAGCCACTCCCCGTCGATCAGATTTTGGAATTTCGGATGGGCCATGGGACAAACCTCGGGGAGCAGGGATAAGGCTTAAGAGATGAGGGAACCAGGGTGAGCGATGCAAGCACTTTGGAAAGAACTGAGTTTACCCCACCGGATGCATGAGCGGAGTGGATTATGCGGACTTACGATACGGCTGCCACCCTATGGCCGTACAATAAGCGATGAGGTAGAATTGGTCATCTAATGTCATTGAACGGCTATCCTTCGCGCTCTTCGCGTTCGCACGGCCTGCGCTCGCTCTTCAGCATGTTTTCGAGTGATCTGGCCATTGATCTCGGCACTGCCAACACACTGGTCTTCGCAGCCGGGAAGGGCATTGTTGTCAACGAGCCCTCCATTGTAGCCATTAACAAGAACACCGGCGAGGTGGAAGCGGTCGGTAAAGATGCCAAGGAGATGCTGGGACGCACCCCCGGCAACATCGTGGCCATCAAGCCGATGAAAGACGGCGTTATCGCTGACTTCAAAGTCACCGAGAAGATGCTCAATTACTTTATTCAGAAGGCGCACAACCGCAAAATGCTGGTGCATCCGCGGATTGTGATCGGCGTGCCCTCTGAGATTACTCAGGTGGAAAAACGAGCCGTGGAAGACTCCGCCTACCGCGCCAAGGCCAGCGAAGTGTATCTCGTGGAACAGGCCATGGTCGCGGCTATCGGCGCAGGACTTCCCATTACCGAGCCAAGCGGCAATATGGTGGTCGACATTGGCGGCGGGACGACGGACATTGCGGTGATTTCGCTGTCGGGAATCGTTTATTCACGGTCGGTGCGGATGGCCGGGAACCAGATGGACGAGGCCATTACCAACTATCTGAAGCGCAAATACAACCTGCTGATCGGGGAACGCACCGCTGAACACATCAAGATTGAGATTGGGTCGGCGTACCCGCTGGATAAGCCCCTCACCATCGAGATCAAGGGACGAAACCTGATTGAGGGTGTTCCCAAAACGATCACCATCGACGACAGTGAGATTCGCGAGGCTCTTGGCGAGTGCATTGCCGTGATCATGAACGCAAACCGGGTGGCGCTGGAACGTACGCCTCCCGAGCTTTCAGCCGACATCAGCGATCGTGGCATTGTGCTGACCGGAGGCGGTGCGCTGATCAAGAATTTGGACAAGCGCATTCGCGAAGAGACGGGCCTGCCAGTCTCGGTGGCCGACGATCCGCTGGCTTCGGTGGTGCTGGGGACGGGCAAAATGCTCTCTGATTTCCGGCTGTTGCGCAAAATCAAGATCGACTAAAACAGCGCGCAGTGAATAGCGGACAGCGGCTTGCACACTTTTCTAATTGAACAGCGATCGAGAGTGACCAACTCGCCCCAACGCTGAACGCCAACCACTGTTCACTGATCACTTTCCACTGAGCTGCAATGGAATTGTTTTTTATCCGCTACCGAAATGTCCTGGTGCTGCTCACGCTGCTCGTGGCGCAGATCGTGGGACTGGCCGTCCAGGTGCGCCGGACGAATTCGGGACACAATACCCTGGACCCGAAGGACGGTCCAGGGGTGCGCCTGATCCGCTTGTGGGCGGATGCAGTTGTGTCTCCTCCAGAGAAGCTCATTCACGAAACAAAACTTGGCTCCACAAACCTGTGGAATCAATACATCGACCTCCGCCATACCCAGCAGGACAACCAGGAACTGCAGAAGACGATTGACCGTCTGCGCCTGGAACAGGCCGCACTTCTTGAGGACGCAAAGCAGGGACAGCGGCTTCAGGCGCTGCTGAATTTCCAGGAAAAGTACATTTACAAAACGGTCGCGGCCCAGGCCATCGGTTCAAGCGGCAGCGATCAGTCCCGGGTGTTCACCATCGACAAGGGAAGCAACTATGGCCTGAAGCCGGACATGGCGGTGATCACCGCCGATGGAATTGTCGGCAAAGTGCGCGAGGTTTTTCCTGGAACGGCACAGGTGCTGGCGATCAACGACCAGAGCAGCGGCGCTGGGGTAATTCTTGAGACGACACGGATTCGCGGAATTCTGAGAGGTAACGCGATCGGGCAGCCGCAAATTGTGAACATCCTGGCCGACCAGAGAATCCAACCGGGAGAAAAAGTACTCACCGCCGGAGGCGACCTGATCTTCCCCCGAGGACTGCCGGTGGGGGTGGTGGACAAGGTTATCCGCGATCCCGACAGAGATGCATTTATCGACGTGATTGTGAAGCCGGCAGCCCATCTGGACCGGTTGGACGAGGTGCTGGTGATCACGGCAACTGAGGCGCGCTTCTCCGAGCAGCAACAACAGGACCTGGCCACCAGCGAGGCGCTGAAAGGTCCGGAAGCCGCTGCGATTGAGGAACAGAAGAAGGCTTCGGCGATTATGGCGGAGCGGCTGCCTGGGCTCATTGACCCCAATCTTCCCCCGGACCAGCAGCCTCTGCTGGACAGTTCAAACCCTAATCTCGTCGGCAGGCCGCCGCAGCCCCTGCACCCGGACCGGTTCACGCCGGGTGGCGCGAACCAGGCCGCGCCCGCATCAGGCAATGCCGCCGCAGCCGACGCAGATAAGAAGTCTGCCACACCAGGCAACGCGGTAAACCCGGCCGCTCCGACAGCCCCGCAGAATCCGGAAACGTCCCAAGGAAAGCCGCAGCCATGAACACCATGAGCGGAGACTTCCGCCGCGATCTGGAAGTTCGCCACTATCCCATCTTGGTATATGCGTTGGCGCCGCTCGCGGCGCTGGTGTTGCAGGCCTGGCTGCCTAGTTTGCTCGCGGGCAATGCCTGGTTCGACTTGCCATTGGTGATCACGGTGTATTTCGCGCTGGTACAACGCATCCCGATTCAGGGTACGCTGACAGGGGCGGTGATGGGCCTGTTTGAGGACGCCCTGAGCGGACACGCGATTGGAGTAAATGGTATTGCCAAGACCGTTGTTGGCTTTCTGGCTTCGTCCGTGGGCATTCGGATCGACGTGGATAACCACACCATTCGCCTGGGCCTCACCTTCTTGCTTTCGCTGCTTTCGAGCGCCATTTATGTCGCTGTTTACCGCATGCTGCTGGGGTTGAAACTGGAGTGGAGCTGGGTGATTGAGCTGATTAAGTCCGTCGCCAATACGCTGATCGCGCTGGTGCTGTTTCCCGCGCTGGACCGTCTGCAGATCAGGGACTAGGACGCATCGATCAAGTGTTCTTTCCAGGCACAGTGTGGATCTTCTTGAGGCAGGCCAACGGTCAGGAAACGCGATCACCCAACACAATTGGCTGTATCCTGTAGGTGTGTCCAAATGTATTTGAGCCGGAACAACCGCGACGAAAAACTCTCCACCCTGAAACTGACGGTGGTTCAGTATGGCATCCTGTTCATGATGCTGGCGCTGGTCGGCGGTCTTTGGCGGCTGCAGGTGCTTGGGGCGGACAACTTCCGCGTGCTGGCTGAACAGAACCGCATCCGCAAAGTTCCTGTGCTGGCCCCGCGTGGGAAGCTCTTTGACCGCGAAAACCGGATCATTGTGGACAATTACCCTTCGGTTTCCTGCTTCCTAGTCCGGGAAATGAACCACAACGTGGATGACGACCTGCCGCTGATTGCGCAGGGGCTGCACCTCGATCTGGACCAGTTGCGCACCACTCTTCGCCGTTACCGCGCTGCGCCGGGCTATCAGCCCATCCCCATCAAACAGGACATCACTGCGGACGAACAGGCATTCATCGAAGCGCGGCGCAATGAGCTTCCCGAGTTGGAAACGATCGATGAGGAACGGCGGCTTTATCCGCGAGACGGCTTCGCTGCCCACCTGATCGGCTATGTGGGCGAGGTGAGCGAGGACGATCTCAACAATCCCCGTTTCGCCTACTACACGCCCGGCGATGTGGTGGGCAAGGCTGGAGTGGAAGAGACCTATGACCAGTTGCTGAGGGGCCAGGATGGTTCCCGAGATGTGATTGTAGACAGCCACGGCCGTGAGGTGGGCTACCTTGGAATCCAGCACGCAATCCCCGGCCAGGATCTTAAGCTGACCATCGACAACGACCTCCAACGTGCGGCGGAACTGGCGTTGGGAAATCGCAACGGCGCAATTGTGGCCATGGACCCGCGCAACGGCGAAATTCTGGCCATGGTTTCCCGGCCCAGCTTCGATCCGAACGAGTTCGCCGTGCGTATTAACCGCAGCGACTGGAACAAACTGATCACCGATCCCGACCACCCGTTGATGAACAAGACGCTGCAGGCGCAGCTTGCACCGGGCTCCACATTCAAGATCCTGATGTCGGTGGCCGGATTGCAGGAAGGGATCGCACAGGACCTGAAGGTAGTCTGCTCCGGCGGATGGGGCCCGTACGGCTTCTACCACAAATGCGATGAAAAACATGGCGCGGTCGATATTCACAATGCCATTCCCTATTCTTGCGACACGTATTACTACCAGCTTGGCGACAAGCTGGGCATCGACAGAATCGCAAAATACGCCACCGAGTTCGGCTATGGTCAAAAAACCGGAATCGACTTGCCCGGTGAGCAGGCCGGCCTCATGCCCTCCGCGCCATGGAAGATGAAGAATTACCATGATCGCTGGCGCGCGGACGAAACGCTGGACGTCGCAATCGGGCAGGGCGCGGTGGAAGCAACCCCGATTCAATTGGCCCGTATTATTGGCGGCATCGCCTCAGGCGGGCACATGGTCCGGCCCCACGTTGTTTCTTCCGGTCAATTGCCGGAAGACTTCCGCAAGGGCCTGCTGGATAGTTTTCCGGGAAGCGGTCAAGTTGACCTCCCTATCGACCCGGAGAATTGGCAGATCATTACCGACGGCATGTACCAGGTGACCCAGCCTGGCTTGTACCATACCGCCGGAGGGGAACATCTTGAGGGCATTGATTTTGGCGGCAAGACAGGGACCGCCCAGGTGATGAGCCACCAGGCGCTGGACAAGACCAGCAAAGGCCACGAAACCAATCCCAATGTCTGGTTTGTGGGTGTGACTCCAACGCGCAACCCAGAGTTGGTGGTTGCCGTGCTCTGGCAGAACGGAAACAAAAGCTGGTTCGCAGCACGCATCGGCGCCAGGGTGGTTTCGGCCTATGTGGAAAAACAGCGCCGCCTGGCGAACAACCTGGTGCAGCCTAAAACAGTGCCTCCGGCGGAGATGAGCGCGGTGTGGACTGCTCCCGCCGCAGGTTCCGGGGTAACAACTGCGAAAAACGTGGTTCAGCCTGTTCGCCTGGAAAGCGGGCGATTCCTGGTGCAGAACGGCGATATCGTGACCCCGGGGAAGCCTCAGGCACCTACCATCGGAACTCGGCCGGTGCAGCCCTCCGGATCCGCATCCTCTCCGAAAGCGCGAGCAGTGCCCGCTCAACCTCGACTGAATGCAGCCGTCACGCCAGACGCGGCGAAGGAACACTGATCCGATGCGCCGATTCATGAGCTTCCGAGATTTCGACTGGCCGCTGCTGGGAATGGTGCTCCTTTTGTGCGCTATTTCCGTGCTGGAGATTTACTCCGCCACGCTACATACCAAGTACGCGGCAGTTCCGGGCTTTTTCAATGATCAGCATGTTTGGGTTCCGGGCCACGTTGGCTTCCACAGCAAACAGATTCTCTATATTGTTGGCGGCATCGCGGCCATGTTCGTCTTCTCCAAAATCGATTATCACAAGCTGATCGACTACATTCCCTGGGTTTATGGCTTTTTCCTTTTGACGTTGCTGGCTGTGTTGGCGTTTGGGCACAAGGCGATGGGCGGGCGCCGCTGGCTGAAATTCGGCCCTATGCAGTTCCAGCCCTCGGAGTGGGTAAAGCTGGTGCTGATTCTGGCCGTGGCCCGGTATTTCGCCAACCTGGGAGGACGCAGTCTGACCTGGAAGGACATTTTCAAGGCGTTTGGGCTGGTGGGGGTGCCCCTGCTGCTGGTATTGAAGCAACCGGATCTGGGGACGGCGCTGACCTACACACCGATTCTGATTGCTGGCCTGTTTCTTGGCGGCATCAACTTTCGCCAGGCTCTGATCCTCTCCACCTGCGGGCTTGCACTGGTTGCCGGCGTCTGGACCAGCGGCAAACTGCTGAAGCCTTACCAAAAGGCCCGGCTCACCAGCTTCATCAATCCCGACAATGACCCCCGTGGTACGGGCTACCAGCTTCTGCAATCCAAAATCGCCGTCGGTTCGGGAGGCGTCTGGGGTAAAGGCGCCGAACAGGGCTCACAAACCCAGGGGGACTTCCTGCCTATCCCCCATGCGGACTTCATCTTTGCCGCATTCAGCGAGGAACATGGCTTTGTCGGCGCGCTTTTCGTGCTGCTGCTATACTTCCTCATATTGATGCGTTTGATTCAAAACGCTCAAACAGCCGCAGACTTGTCCGGCTCCCTGATTATCATGGGGTTAGTGGCTGTGTTGACATTCCAGATAGCCGTCAACGTGGGCATGGTCATCGGCTTTATGCCGGTCACTGGAATCCCTTTACCGTTAATGAGTTACGGCGGATCTTCAGTGTTGTTTACATTCCTGGCATTGGGCGTGGCGATGAATGTCCGCATGCGCAGGTTTGTGAACTGAGCGTACCGGTCCATTTGGATCCGGACTGAGTTTTGACAGTTTGCACTTCTGCGTTCTCGGAACTGTCCGGAACGCAGGATGAGATAGATGAAAGTAATCACGGCGTTCTTCCAATTTGGTGGAACGCAGTAGCGGGCCGGGTCCAGTTGGATCTCGAGCCCGGCAGGACAAGGGTTCATGAGCGCGCAAAGACGGGAAAACCGCAGGCAGCTTGATTCGACGGGGTACACAAGAAGGTTGGGCTACGTTTGGCTCGCCTTCCTGGCGTGGTTCGCCCGTGCGATCGCCTCGGTTGGAACGGCCCCGCCGCCCACAACGGTTTCGTTGCGGACGGAGTGGTTGGCCACAAAATCTCTGCACTTGGATCACCGCACCATACAGCTCGTTCGGTTTCTTAAGGTTGTCCATCAGGACGTCCGGCCCAGATTACGCAGCGCATGGCCCCCCGGGGCTGATGACGGCGTGAGCCTGGGCAGACCGGCTGCTCACAGGTCATCCCTCCCGCACATCCCTGTCCTTCCCGGTCTCGTACGACTCCCTCTGGCCTTGCCGTAGAACCCAGTAGGCAAAATGCCGCTGGACGGAAAGGTACGATGGCAAAAGAGATTTGCATCTCAAGCACGCCGCATGAGACGCGGCTTGCAATTCTTGAAGACGATCAACTCGCGGAGATCTACTACGAACGCGAAAACGAGTACACGCTGGCGGGCTCCGTTTATAACGGACGCGTCACACGTGTTCTTCCCGGCATGCAGTCCGCGTTTGTGGATGTGGGACTTGAACGCGACGCCTTCCTTTATGTAACCGACTTCCTGGAAATGGAAGACCCGGAAGAATCCGACGAGTTGGAAAAGGCCGCGGCAACCGGGAGCACTCAAGCTCCTCGTGAGATCAGGCACCAGAACGGTCAGCCCGCACAGGAAGCCCAACCGGCCCGCAACGGCGGTCGCGGTGAGGGACGTGTGGAAGGCGGCCAGCGTGGCGGCCCGAGGCAAGGTGGCCGTCCGGAACGGACTGGCCAAAACGCACCGGCTCAGGAACGACCGGCGGACCGGCAGCTTTCGATCACCGCCATACCCGAGACGGGCGAAGCAGCTTTTGTCGCTCCTTCATCCCCGGCCGACTCGGACCATGAACAGGGCGCCCAAGACGATTCCGAAGGGACCGGCGCTCGGCGTTGGCGCGGCCGCAGACGCCGTCGCGGAGGCCGCGGTGCACCCGGCCCTTCCGAGGGCCGGCCCACGCAGAACGAGACGGAAGAGACCAACAACGCGGAAGCTGAGACGCCGACGGAGCAGAGGTTTGCGCCAGAGATTCAAGCCTCAGCTGCATATGTTCCGCCCGCGCCGAGCCCCCGAAGTGGCCAAACACCAGTTCCATTTGTTCTACCGGGCGAGTCGCTTTCGAAGTATGGCGCCACCCCCGACGTTGAAACTTCCAAGCCGGCATCCGCCGCGCCGGCTCCCGTGAGACCCGCGAGCACCTTCAAGCCTTCAACGATGATTGAAGCGCCGTTGGATTGGGACGGTAGCGGCTTGCTCCCGGGCGAGTTCATCTCAAAGCACCGCGGCCGCGCGTCTGAGCCAGTTTCGGAAGTAGCCGCAGAGCCATATGGCGTCTTTTCAGATGCGGTCTCGAGCGACGAGGTCCCCCAGGAAGCACCGGACGTGATCGAAGAACGAGACTTCGTGGAGGAAATGACTGAAGACAGCCACGCCTCTGGTCCTGTGTCGTCGGCTGAGCCAGACGACCAGCTTACCTTCGACGAATCGGCCCAGGAATATGAGTTCGAGGAGACGGCGGAGTCAGCGCCCGGCACCTCGACTGCGGAACCCGCTCCTAGTGAACCGGACCTGGCCGAAGCGAGCGACCCATCCGTTGGCACGATGGCTCAAGAGATGTCAGAGCACGGGCCGGTAGCCGATGCGGTCCTCAGGCAAGACGAACTTCCCGCAGCCTTTGGGGCGGACAAGTCACCCGGGTCTGATAGCGACGACGACCAGGGACCGGTCGCCGCGTCCGACGCCGAGGAGACGGATGCGTCCGCGTCCCATCATGTCGATCCCGCGCCTCCGACCGGCTTTAGGCTATTCGGACTCGGCGGCAAGAAAAAGACTGAAGAACCTGTCCCGCCGCCTGCGCCTGAGCCGAAGGCCACCACAACAGCCGCCGTGTCGTCGTATGCGCCTGGGAGCGGCCTAATTGAGGAAGAAGTGATTGAAGAGGATGAAGTCGACGCTCCCCATCATCATCATGGCAAGACCGATGAGCATGATCTGGAAGATTACGAGGAAGAGACCCTGATGAACCAGATTCGCACCGGAGATTTGGGCGAATTGTTGCAGGAAGCTCACCTGGATCACCGGATCGATTTGAACTTCGACGAGAAGAACGGTGGAGAAGAAGGCGACGAATCCTTCGATGAAGATGAGAGTGACGACGAGGCCGTTGCAGAGTCATCGCCAGCCGGCGGCGATGTTGCCCGGCCGGGTTCAGGCGACCAGCGCCGCGATCGCAGTGGCCGCGGAAGACGGGGCCGTGGAGGATCAGGATCTGACGGCGGCCAAGGCGGACATGGAAACCGCCGCGGCGGACCGTCCCGTCGCTCCGCGCAGACGTCCGACCTGCCAATCATCAGCGACCTCCTGAAGCCGGGCCAGGAGATCCTGGTTCAGATTGCGAAAGAGCCGATCGCCAAGAAGGGCGCTCGCATCACGAGCCATATCGCGTTGCCGGGTCGCTTTCTGGTCTTCATGCCCACGGTGTCGCATATCGGCGTCAGCCGCAAAATCGCCTCGGACGAAGAACGCCAGCGGTTGAAGCGGATTCTCGTACACGAACGCGGTGAGGCATCCGGCGGATTCATTGTCCGTACCGCTGCCGAAGGCGCGTCAGAGGATGAACTCCGCTCTGATCTGCGCATGTTGATTCACCTGTGGACCGAAATCAAGCAGCGTTCGGAGAGTTCGAAGTCGCCAGCCCTGATTTATCATGACCTGGGCCTGATCGAACGCATTTTGCGCGACCAGATCAGCGATAACTTCTCCTCCATCTGGGTCGATTCCGAGGCCGACTACGAACGCATCGTCCGCTTCCTCAACCGCGTTTCGCCCGCGCTGGTGCGGCGCGTAAAGCTCTACACCAAGGAAATCCCCCTGTTTGAGCACTTCGGCATTCAGGATGAAATCTCAAAGGCCCTTCGCTCCAAAGTTTGGCTCAAGTCGGGCGGCTCTATTGTCATCAACCAGACAGAAGCGCTCGTGGCCATCGATATAAACACGGGCAAGTACGTCGGCAAGTCCGCGCGGCTTGAGGACACCATCGTCAAGACCAACCTGGACGCGGTACCGGAGATTGTTCGCCAGATCCGGCTGCGCGACTTGGGCGGAATCATCGTGATCGACTTTATCGACATGGATGAGCGCAAGAACCGCTTCAAAGTGCTCGCCGCCCTGGAAGAAGCGCTCAAGGCCGATCGTGCTCCCACCAAGGTGCTCCAGTTCAACGACTTTGGCCTGGTGGCTATTACCCGCAAGCGCGTCAAGCAATCGCTTGAGAGGACTCTCAGCGTGCCCTGCCCCACCTGCCAGGCTACCGGCATGGTGAAGAGCCCGACGACGGTCTGCAACGAGATTTACACCGAGCTGCGCAAGATGAAGAAACATTTTGAAGGTGCAGACGTGCTGTTGCGCGTGAACCCGGAAACCGTGAAGGTGTTGAAGCAGAACAACGCCAGTTGGCTCCTGGAATTCGAGGAATTAGTGGGCAAGAACATCCTCGTCAAGAGCGATGCCACGCTCCATCCGGAACAGTTCGACATCCAGGGATAGAAACAGCCAGCCAGTAACTCAGCCAATACGCACAGAACCAAAGGCCGGAGCAAATGCGCCGGCCTCTACTGCTTCTCGATGGCAAAATGCCCATCCAAAACCCAATCGCAACCTTTATGGCCACATCGGTGTCTAATCAGTTGCCCGGAGCGCCACGCGACCTCCGGGTGCACGCAAAACTAATCAATCATTGAGGTTTTCGACATGTCATATCTCCAGTGGATGTCTCTGACGCGGCGTGTCAGTCTCCTTTGTGGCGCTCTAATGTTGGCAATTGGTACTGCTAGCGCCCAGTCGTCCCCCAACTTCAGTACATCCTCGGCAAATGAATCGAGCTCCGTCCAATATGTTGCCGACGACAATGCTTCGGAAGGTGCGACCGCGCTGAGCGATGCGGCGGCCGCACTTGCCTCTGGCCGGGCCGGCGCCGGGCAGGATTACGGCGCGAAACATGGATTGCTGAGCTGGAGCCATGTCGCCGGCGAAGCAGGTGGCGGCTTCAACGCCCCCGTCGGAAACGACACCTCCTCAGCCGGCAACAATCCCGGCAGCACCAGTGCCTCTGGCACCTACGGCGGTCCCTACCTCACCTACGGCGGTAATTTCACCGGTGGCCTCGGTCTGCGCTTCAGTCCTCGCCTGTCCCTGTTGGGTGAGTATCAGTTCATCGACGACAAACTGCCCGGCGCCTTCATTGCCGCGGTAGGCACGCAGGGTGGCCACGCGCACATCTGGTCAATGACTCTCGATCCAGTCATTGACCTGTTCCCCAAGGCGATTAACAGCGTCTACGTCACCGGGGGTGGCGGCTTCTATCGCAAGGTGACCAGCTTCACCGAGCCCGAAGAGGGCGAAGAGTGCTACTACTACTGCGGTATCGTCGTTGAGAACCAGACGGTTTACCACTTCTCCTCCAACCAGGGCGGGGTCAACTTCGGCGCAGGTTTCACCCATCGCCTTGGCGGCACGTATGGCGACGGGCAGATGAAGCTCTACGCCGAAGTCCGCTACCTCTGGATCGACACGCCTCCCGTTACTGCCTACAACGGCACGGGACGCACTGAAGCGATCCCAATAACACTGGGTGTGCGCTGGTAGGCAACCTGGCAGCATGAGCAGCGGCTCTCCGGTGATGGGTTGGAGAGCCGTTCAGATGATTCCCAACAGCCTGAGCCGGACGAGACCACCGGCCATGATGCCTATGGGCGAGACGGCTACCAGCGCGAGTTGGTAGGCGATGGGTCGCTTTTCGCGCATCTGCAAAGCACTCAGCGCAGAGAGGACCAGCACCGCAATCGCCAGTGCCAGAACATGCACCAGAGGATTACTCGAGGCTGCCCAGGCCGTTACATATCCACCGGCAGCAGCAGCCAGAAACGAATAACCGAGATTGACGAAGACATAGCCCAATCGTGGTCTGCTTTGTTCGCCGACCCACTCGGGCGCCCGGCGCGTTATCAGTGCCGTGACCAGAATGACCAGGATGGCCATGGTGGCAAAACCGGCCAGCAGCGCGAGAAATCCATGCAGAATCACCATGGTTTTCGCTCTTCCTGTGTTGGGGTTCCTACGTGGCCCTTCTCAATACGCGCGAGAAACGCCCGCGCCAGCTTCCGCTCTCCCGGATTGCTTTCGCCATGGATGGAGCAGAGATCCAGAAACTCGTCGCACAACGGACTCGGTTCATCCTGCTGGGCTAAAAGCGTTTGCAGAGCCAGCGCGAGTTCGCGCAGTTGTGCTGCCTCCGGCCATCTGTGCGGCTCCGCGTCACCCAAGTACTCGCGACTGGCAAACAGGCCTGCGCGTCCCTGGGCACATTCTTCAAGACAAGCCAAGAGCTGATCGCGAAAGACCTGCGACAGCGCTTCCAGATGACCGGGCTCCATTTCATCGCGCGGATCCATGGAACCAGCCTCAGCGACAGAGCGAAGGCTGTCAAGCAACGCTGGCGTGTTTAGAGATTGCAACCCGGCTCGAAAGATCGGCGCACGCTCAGAGACTGTCGACAGGGACCGGGATTTCCTGCTCTTCGTCGACTGAACATCGCAGAAACGCCTCGGCCGGCACCGGCCGCCCGAAGAGCCAGCCCTGGGCCAGGATGCGCCGACCGGAATCGGCAAAATAGGCGGCCTGAAGCTCGGTTTCGATTCCTTCCACAATCACCTGTAGATTGAGCGCTGAAGCGAGTGAGAGAATCTGGGGCAAGATGGCGACGGTGACAGCCTCTGTGCCAATGGCCCGAGTAAACGACCTGTCGATTTTGATCGCATCCACGGCAAGATCCTGCAGATAGGAAAGACTCGAATATCCGGTGCCGAAGTCGTCGATATGGACGGCGTGCCCTCTCAAGCGCAGTTCGCGGATTGCCTCAATCGCCACTTCGTGGCGCGCTGTTGAGCTTTCGGTGATCTCGAGCGCAAGGCTTTCGGCGGAAACCGCCTCCCTCTCCAGGGAGCGCTTGAGCATAATTAGGAAGGCGGGGTCTTTCAGATCGTCGGCGGCAATGTTGATGCTGAGGCGAAAGTCAGCGTTACTGCGCAAAGTCTCGGAAAAGCTATGAAGTGCATGGCGCACGACAAGCTCGGTAATTCCTCCCACAAAACCGCGCTCTTCTGCAATCTTGACAAAAACCTCGGGATTGACCGCAAAACCTTCTTCATCGGTCCACCTCACCAGAGCCTCGGCTCCCACAGTGCGCCGTGACGCAAGTTCAACAATGGGCTGATAGACGACCCGCAGGGCATCGCGGCGAATGGCGCGCCGAAGCTGTCGCTCAATGCCCTTGTTGCGGCGATAAAGAATGGAGCAGATAAGACCGAAGACCGCACCGCTCAACCCGCCTAGCGCCATGTATGAGCGGAACTCGCCGCGGTTGGCCTGCAACGCCTCAGTCATGGTGGCGTAAGCAGTCATGCATGCAGAATAGCGAATGGAACAGCGCGTGGCATACAGCGTGTCTCCGGCGCGGGCTTCGCCTTCCGTAGTCAGAACGGATCCGTGGGCCGTGGAAACCTCTCCCAGCAGCCGACTAACCTGTCCGCTCGTCACATCGCGATCAGACACGGTGAAATGCATGAAGGCGGATCCCATATCCTTCACGTTGTAAGGGTTGTACACAATGAACGAATTGCCCAATTGCACCGCGATGACCGTCTGATCGCCGATTCGAAACGGCGCGAGATTGCGGTAGACTCTCGTCCCATCCTGGCGGGAGATATCGGGCTCAAATCGGGCGCCGGACTGGTTGGCGCGGCCTAGAGTCGTTGAGCAGTCGATTCTGCCGTCGCGCATGCGCCCGCCGTCCTTCAGATACTCCGACTGAAAGATCAGCTTCCGAAACCGGGCGATTTCCTCGTCAGAGCAGTAAGCGTACGGCGAAGCATTGAAGAGAACCAGGATGGAGCGTGCCTCGGCCGCTGAAGTCTCCGCTTCCTGGCGTATGCGCAATGCATATTGGTCAAGCTTTGACTCTGCATGCCGCAGCGTCAGCGCGACGCCCATCAGATACCCGGCTAGTGCGCCGCATACCGCCGCGACGACTGTGGCCGTAATGGTAACAAATACGCGCTGCTTGGGGATGCCCATCGTCTAGTCAACCAATCGTCCTCTTTTTTCCCCGAACCGACAAGACTAATTGCGACTATGTTCCCAGGCCATTCCCATGTGGCTATTCTGCCGCTGCATTCAGCATCGCGCTCAGGCTAAGCTCCACATCTTCCTTCGTCGTCTCCCAGCTCGAAACGCTGATCCGCATCGCGGTCCGGCCCTGCCAGACAGTTGAGCCACACCAGCAGGTTCCCTCCGCCTGCAGGCGAGCAATCACCCGCAGAGTTGTCTCCGGCGAGCCAAATGAAACCAGTACCTGGTTCAGGACCACTTCGTTCAGCACTTCGTGCCCAGCCGCCTTCAGCCCCGCGGCGAAACGGCGGGCATAGCTCGATGTCCGCTCCACAATCGCTGCAATTCCCGATTGCCCCAACGACCGCAACCCCGCCCACAACTCCACGCCACGCGCACGGCGGCTGAGTTCCGGCCCATAGTTCGAGGGATCGCGCTCCTCACTGTGCACGAGATACGCCGCCTGGATCGACATTGCGGCCCGCAGCAGTTTCGGATCGCGAACCAGAGCGATGCCACAGTCGTAGCCGATATTCGGCCACTTGTGTCCATCCGTCGCCCAGGAGTCGGCCTGCTCAAATCCCTTCGTCAATCTGCGGTATTCGGGGGACACCCCAGCCCATAAACCAAAGGCGCCGTCCACATGAATCCATGCGCCGGCCGCGCGGGCAACAGGACAAATAGCCGCCGCCGGATCGAAGGCGCCGGTGTTTACATTGCCGGCCTGCAAACACAGGATGGTCTGCGCATCGAGGTGGGGCAGCGCGTCGGCGCGCATCCGCCCCTGGCCATCGACCGGCACGCGTACCACGCGCTTGCGCCCCATCCCCAGCAACCCCAGCGCCTTGATGACCGACTGATGCACTTCGTCCCCGACCACGACTGTGATGGGTGGCGCACCAAAGAGGCCGTCTGCCTCCACATCCCATCCGGCGCGGGTAAACAAAGCATGGCGCGCCGCTGCTAGACCGGCGAAGTTGGCCATGGTCGCTCCCGTCACCACTGCGCCGCCGGTTCCTTCCGGCAAGCTGAACAACTGCCGCACCCAGTCCAGCGCAGTCTCTTCCAGTTGCGCCGCCACGGGCGACTGCACGCTGTGCGCGGCGTTCTGGTCCCACGCGCTCACCAGCCATGAGGCGGCCAGGGCTGCAGGCACACAGTCGCCGGTCACAAATCCGAAGTAACGCCCGGACGCTTTGGCGACCGTAGCCGGCGATCCGTATTCATGAAGCAGGTGCAGCACCGCTTCGGCGCTTGTGGGGCCAGGCTGCAGCGGATCGCGCAGGACGCTGAGGGCGGCCACGGCCTTCGCTGTGGGAGCGATCGGGCGCGAGCGAACGCCTTCAAGGTAGTCCATGGCGTCGCGCGCTGCGCGCTCCAGCAAGGCGGCACGGGCCTCGGCGGCTGAAGCGGCGGGGATAGACGAATGGGAAGGATGTGAGGCGACCATAGATAGTGCTGAGTCTAGCACCGTGGCAAACTCCACCCTTGCGTTCTTGGGTTGAACAGGGGGATAGAAACCAGGCGGCTGCGAGCAGATAACGAGCGCCCACCACACTGCAGGTGCTTGAAATTCCCGCCAAATCGCCGTATGATAACGATGCAGACGAATTTGTCCGCCATGGTTGTCGTGGGTAGGCCGGCTGGCGGAGAGATGAGTGGGCTTACAGCCCACTTTTTATTTGGGGCAACGCAGCCCCGACTCAAAGGCACAACCCGGGGCAAACACTCCGGCAGCAAGACCGCTGAACAAGCGGCGTCCCCGGCAGCGAATTGTGGGCCGTTCGGATGGTGAAGCGGCGCAGGGAAAATGGCAGTCAAGCTGGATGAAATTCGGTTGGCAGCGGCGAGAGTGGCCGCCTCGCATGGGCTGGACGTGGTGGACGTGGAGTTCATCGGCCCCGCAAAGGATCGAGTATTACGCGTCACCCTGGAGAAAAACGCCGAGGGACGTGCGAAGCTGAAGGCGGCAATTGAAACTGCCGACGGCATCGAAGATCTCCCAGAAAGACTGCGGGAGCGAACGCTGAGCGTAGAGCAGCTTTCCGGCATCACACATGAAGATTGCGCCGAATTCAGTCGCGATTTTGGTGTATTGCTGGACGTGGAAGACCTGATTCCCGGCGCGGAATACACGCTGGAGGCAAGTTCTCCCGGCCTGGACCGCAAGCTGAGCAGGCTGGAAGAGTTTCAAAGGTTTACGGGCAGCCTGGTCAAGGTGCAGACCTTTGAACCGGTTCGCAACAACCGGCACTGGCAAGGACGGTTGACTACGGTGGCAGAAGCAGTCATCACGTTGGATTTGAACGCAGTAAAGCAGAACAGCAAGAGCCGGAAGGCCAGCGTCAGCACGGTCGAAATCACGTTGGGCAATATCGAAAAGGCGCAACTGGTTCCAGAGATCTGACGGGCACGAAACAGGGAACACGGAATAGGTTCTCTGAGAAACAAGCAGCAGGGGATGGCTAAATGCGCCCTGCCGCAACAACTTCTAACGTGAAGAGAGCAAGCAGAGTATGGGCAGCAGCGTTTTGTATCAGAGTATCGAGCTCCTGAGCCGCGAGAAGGGCATTGAACCCGGCATCGTTGTGGGCGCCGTGGAAGAAGCCATCGCCCTGGCCACCCGCAAGTATTACAAGACCCAGGAAAACATGCGCGGGGAACTGAACAAGGAAACCGGCGAGATCACAGCCTACATCTTCAAGACCGTGGTGGCAGACACCGCCGAAGTTGAAGATCCGCTGAACCAAATCACGCTTGAAGAGGCCAATGCACTCGCGCCCGGCGTGGAAGTCGGCAGCGAAATCCGCATGTACCGCGACACCAGTCCGCTGGGCCGCATCGCCGCGCAACTGGCCAAGCAGGTCATCTTCCAGAAGGTGCGCGAAGCGGAACGCGACACGATATTCCAGGAGTACGCCCACCGCGAAAAGGAAGTGCTGAACGCCACCGTCAAGCGCATTGAGGGCCAGGACATTATTTACGACCTCGGCAAGGCGGAAGCCCGTTGCCCCCGGCGCGAGCAGTCGCGGCTGGAGCAATTCTCCATCGGCGAACGTGTCCGCGTGGTGCTGCTTAAGGTCGATCGCGCTGCCAAGGGTCCGCAGGTGATCGTCTCCAGGGCCGCGCCGGAGCTGGTTTCCAACCTTTTCCAGTCGGAAGTTCCGGAGATCTACGACAACACGGTCGTCATTCGTGCCATCGCGCGCGAGGCCGGCGAGCGCACAAAGATCGCCGTGCAAAGCCGCGACAAGGATGTGGACCCGGTAGGCGCCTGCGTCGGCATGAAGGGCATGCGTGTCCAGTCCATCATCCGCGAATTGCGCGGAGAAAAAATCGACATCATCGAGTTCTCCGACGAGATCACGACCTTCGCCGAGAAGGCACTGCAGCCGGCCAAGGTAAGCCGTGTATCCATCTCCGACCTGACCGACAAGCAGCTTGAAGTCATCGTCGACGACACCCAGCTCTCACTCGCCATCGGCAAGAAGGGGCAGAACGTGCGCCTCGCAGCCAAGTTGCTCGGATGGAAGATCGACATCAAGAGCGAAGAGGAGAAGCGTCAGGAAGTGGAGCAGCAGATGCAAGCCTTCTCCGGCGGACCTTCTACTCCGATCGAGCAGGTTGCGGAACTGGGCGAAGGTATCATCCAGAAGCTGGTGGCTGCCGGAATTACCACGGTGGAATCGCTGGCCGACATGACCCCTGAACAGCTGGAAGAAATTCCAGGTATCGGCGAAAAGACGTTAGAGAAGATCAGCGTAGCGGTGCGCCACTACTTTGGCCACTTTGAAGAAGGTGAAGACGGCCACGTTCCCGAAGCCGCTGAAAGTGGTGTCCTTGACGCTGAACACATTGAAGCGGAGGCTGCCGAGACCGGAAAAGGTGTTTCTGTGGAAACGGCCCTTGATGAGTCCGGCGAGGCTGAGGTGGAAAATGAACCTGCGGTCGAGGCGGACGCGGAAGCAGAAGCCGAAAACGCCGCAGACGTTCTGAAGGAAGCGGAAAGTGTTGAAGCTGCGGAGACGGAATCTGAGCCGACCTCCGCGATTGAAGACGCAATTGAGAGCGTTCCGGATGCCGAATGAGGCTGGGGAACGGGAACCATACGACACAGCGGTACAGCAGGCGGCCGAAGAGGGCTGCGCATAACATGCGTCGCACTCTTCAAGGCCAATCGGGAATTTCTGAAAAGCAGCCAATGCCATGAGGTAGCTATGAGCAACTAAGGGCTTTGGGTAGCACATTTTGAAAAGAGGCGGATGAGTAAGGTTCGTATCAACGATCTCGCACGCGAGATGGAAATCAAGAGCCGGCAGATTCTTGACATTCTGGCGGAACTCGGCCTGGCAAACGGAAAAACTCACTCGAGTTCCCTCGAGGACTACGAGGCGGAGAAGGTTCGCGTGCATCTCGACCGCGGATCGCGCAGTCATGCGAGTTCCTCGTCCTCGCGCGCTTCCCAGGCGATTACGCCGAAAATCGATCTCTCCCACGTCTCCAAGCCTGGAGACGTGATGAAGGCCATTTTGGCCAACAAGCAAAAAGAGGAACAGGAAGCACGGCAGTCTCATGCCCCCGTGCGTCCGCCAACTCCTCCGCCTGCGCCCGTCCGCCCCGTGCAGGTTGCCGTTGCACCGCCAACAACAACAACGCCTGGCCGCCCAGAACCGCGGAAGATCGTCCCTCAACCGCGCTCGGCTCCTCCCATCGTCGCTGCTCCTCCCGCTCCGCCGGCCATTGCATCTCGTCCACCGGCCGGTCCGGTGGTAGCCAAGGCTCCCGTGGGCGCTGTTACCGTGGCGCGGCCCGTCGTGGTTGTCGCGCCGGCTGCAGCAGCGGTGGTCAAGCCTCCCGTGATTTCGCCTGCCCGCGAAGAGCAGAGTCGCCCGGCGGAGCATCCCACGGCCGCTATTAAGCCGCAGTCCGCGCATCCAATTGTCTCCGCACCGCAGACTCCCGTTGCAGTTGTGGTCGATCAGCCGGCTGCGATTTCCGTCGCGGCTGCTCCTCCGGCCGATGCTCCTGCTCCACCCTCTGTAGTTGCGGTTGAGCCCACTCCCCCTGCCGTTCAATCTTCCATTGAGCCGCCCACCGTAGCACCGGAGAAAAGTACGCCAGCTCTCATTGTTGAACCTGAAGACGCGGCTCCGGCCGATGCGGCCGCCACCCCGGCTCATCGCACGCAAGGCCATACGCACAGCCCCTCGCCCACCACTGCACTACCCGCTCGACGTGTGGTCATGCCGCAAACAGGTCCCCGCCCGGTTTATAAGGCGCCCATCGTGACCCCAACGGTTCCCGTGGCAGGTACCGGTAACCAGGCCGCAGGAGCTGCCGGCATTCAACGCGGCAAACCGATCTTCGATCGCCGCCCCACACCCGGTCCCGGGAGCTATCCTCAGCGCACACCGGGAGCGCCGCCACCAGCCGGACAATTTCCAGGAGGCCCTCGCCCCAAACATCCCACGCGTACCGCGCCGAGCGGCTACGCCGGACCCGGCGGCCCAGCGGGTCCCGGCGGTCCAGGAGCACGACCAGGATTCGGCGCACGCCCCGGATTTGGGCCACCGCGCCCCGGTGGATTTGGCGGACCTCGTCCCGGCGGCCCGGCCGGAAGCGCACCTCCGACCGGCGAAGCGCCGCGCCCACAGCGTGCTGCCCCGAGCAGAGGCCGTGGTGGACGGCCGCAATATCCCAAGACCAAAGAAGGCCCAATGAAGGGCTTTGTGCCGCCGCCACGTTATGGCGGAGTGCAATATGGCGGAGAACCGCTGCCCATCACCCGCGAGATCACCGTCACGGAAGGCATCAGCGTCAAGGACCTTGCCGAGAAACTGGATGTTCGCGCCAAAGACCTGATTGCCACCCTTCTGATGAGCGGCATTTTCGTCACCGTCAACCAGTCTCTCGACGCTGAAATGATTAAGGACGTGTCGGCCAAGTTCGGTGCGGCAGCCACCGTCATCAGCTACGAAGAGGAGATTGCCAACCAGGCCATCGAAGAAGTGCTCGAGGCCGAAAACACCGGCGAACTCGAGGTTCCGCGTTCACCGGTGGTCACCGTCATGGGCCACGTGGATCACGGCAAGACCTCGCTGCTCGACGCCATCCGCAAGACGGATGTGGCGGCCGGCGAAGCTGGCGGTATCACGCAGCACATCGGCGCCTACAAGGTCCGTTTTGCCAAGGAGGGCTCGCCGGCTTTCGGTCGCGAGATCGTCTTCCTAGATACCCCGGGGCACGAAGCATTTACCCGCATGCGCGCTCGTGGCGCCAAGGTAACGGATATTGTCGTCATCGTAGTGGCCGCCGACGACGGCGTGATGCCGCAAACGCTTGAGGCAATCGATCACGCCAAGGCTGCCGGTGTACCCATCATTGTGGCTGTTAACAAAATCGACAAGCCGGAAGCGAATCCCGATCGGGTCAAGAAGCAACTGGCTGACCGCGGCCTTATTCCCGAAGAGTGGGCAGGCGCCGGGCAGGATGGGACTGTCTTCGTTGAAGTGTCGGCAAAGAAGGGCATCCACCTTGATCTGCTCCTTGAAATGATCTGCCTCGTCTCCGACATCCGCGCTCCCAAGGCGACACCAGGACGCAAGGCGGTTGGCTCCGTCATCGAAGCCAAGCTGGATCGCGGCCGCGGCGCAGTCGCCACGGTTCTGGTTCAGGACGGTACCTTGCGCCTCAACGATAGCTACATCGTCGGCAACACCTTCGGCAAGGTTCGCGCCATGTTCGACGATCGCGGCCGAGCTCTGGAAGAAGCAGGGCCTTCGACGCCGGTCGAAGTGCTCGGCCTCGAAGCCATGCCCGACTCGGGCGATACGTTCCTCGTGGTCGCCGATCGCGACAAGGCGAAGGGCATTGCTCAGTACCGCAAGATGAAGGAACGCGAAGCCCAGTTGGCAAAGAGCTCGCGCGTCTCCCTCGAGGGTCTGGCGGAACAGATTCGCACTGCCGGCGTCAAGGATCTGCCCCTCATCATCAAGGGCGATGTGACCGGATCGGTGGAAGTGCTAGCCGACTCGCTTGTCCGCATGTCCACTGAGAAGGTGCGCATCAAGGTCATTCATTCCGGTGTCGGTTCCATCACAGAGAGCGATGTTTTGCTGGCAACGGCCTCGAACACTATCATCATCGGCTTCAACGTTCGTCCGGAGCGCAAGGCAGCCGAGTTGGCGCAACAGGAAGGAATCGAGATTCGCCTGCACTCCATCATCTACGAGTTGCAGGACGAAATCCGGCTCGCGATGCTGGGCCTCCTCGATCCCACTTTCAAGGAGAACTACGTCGGCAAGGCGGAAGTCATCAACGTCTTCAAGATTCCGAAGGTGGGCACCATTGCCGGATGCCGAGTGCAGGACGGCGTCATCCGCCGCGATGCGGAGGTCAAGGTGATGCGGGGCGAGGAGCAGGTCTTCAAGGGCAAGATCAACTCACTCAAACGCTTCAAGGACGATGCCCGTGAAGTGAGTAACGGCATGGAGTGCGGCATCGGCCTGGCCGGCTTCAGCGACCTCAAACAAGGCGATGTGATCGAAGCCTTCTCGACGGAAAAGCTTGCGGCGGACCTGGGCGCACTTACCACTGCCAAGGCGTAACTCGACTTAGGTTCCATAACCAAATGGCCCGCTCCTCGTAATGGGGCGCGGGCTGTTTTCTTTTATGGGGTCCACAGTTTCACAGAATTATTTCACAGGGGCTGTGTTTCTGCGGGTTTCTGGCTTGTAAATTGTTTGTTTGGAATATTTTAGTTGGCGTCACAGTTTCACAGCCCAGAAACCGGCGGGGCGTTATTTTGCGACTCGCTTTCACTAAACAACTTATTTTCAGATATTTGCGTCGCTCAAAAGCCGGTAAAGCTAACCTTAAACAGTTCGAAAACTCGCGGGAATAAACCCTGGAAAGTTCGGGAACCTGATGAATCCAAACCCTGGAAGGTTCTGAAAACGATGAAAGCTAACCTTGCAACCCATTGTTGCAACGGCAGGCATGCGAAAGTGCTTTCTGCAGAATGAGTTATGGTTGATTTTGCCGATGAGACACGGTTGGTTGCACGCCATCCGGAGTTGCTGCGAGAGGTGCAGTGTTTCTCGTAAGCTGACTGTTTCTATTGTGCGCCGGTGGGGGATAATTCTCTGCAAAACTGCCTGCCGGATTGCCGGCCACTCGAGTCTTGGATAGGCGTTCGCCCTCGCAGGTGGGAACTGGGTGATGGTGGTGATCTGGTGATATTTGACCGGGTGCCGATAAGTCCCACAGACACCAGTATGAATGGACTTATCAGGCAGATTGCGGGAGCATGGCTGTTGACCATCGTGGGTAGTGGGCTGGCGCGGGCCAGCGAGCCGGTGATACACCACGAGCCGATCACGGTGCGCGTGCTGGATGGGCGAGGCGGCATGCCGCTGGCGCGCGTTCACCTGATGCTGATTGCCGGCTACGATCGGCACGACCTGCACCAGGGTCTCTGGCAGGAGGAAGCCATCACAAACGGTGCGGGAGCTGCGCAAGTCCCGGACTCATTGGTCAGTTTTCCGTATCTGCAGGTTGTGGTGGCCCGGCACCGCATGTGCATTGGGAATGTCTCTGAGAGCCGCTTCAGCATGGATCGCATCCGGTTCGCCGGGCTGAATTCGCCAAACCGGTGCGGAGTGCTTACGGTCGAAAATCTGTCGGGCGTGTTCGTGATCTTTGCAAAAGCCAAGGGATCGGACAAGCGGCCGGTGATGGGCTCAGCTTTGCAGGCGGCCGCAACCAGCCCGGAGGCAGCAGCGCGGGTAGCGTCCATTTCCACGCCTTCGCTGGCCAAACTTGCGGTGCTTGCCGCGACTTCAGCTCCGAGCGCAGCACCAAGCTCCTCGCCTGCGATGGACGCGTCGAGTTCAACGAGTGGCCCCGCGTCCGTCCCACTTCCTTTGCGTGGGACACCGCTGCCGCAGTCCTCCGACCCGGTTTGCGGGGCGATCCCAACGCCTGCCACCGCTGCAACCCTTCAGCCCGAGTCCATGCTCACAGCAGCAGGACTGTTGGTGGATGAAGAATCAGAGAAACTTCCGACAGCCAGGCCCGAAGCGGCTGACTTGAGTGAGTGGATGTGTCCGTAACACCGCCCCCAGTAAAACCTGCGTCGAATCTCCCTGCGCGAAAGGCTGACCTTGAATTGAGTAACGTCAGGTTGGCCGTGATCCGACCGAAATCCGCAGCGCGAATGCGGTTCAACGGGATCCCTCACGAGAAAGCCCCCTGCGGTATAATCGCCACCTCTAGAGGAGATAGCGATGAAACCACGGCTTCGTATGGGCCTACGCCTCGGCTTCTTTCTTTATGCAGGGTTTTTGCTTGCGGCTCCTGGCGGCGATATTGAGTTTGGCAAGCGGTTGTCCGAGACAGGCTTGACTTATTCCACGCCCTCCGGCTTCGTTGATGATGGGCCAAACATCGCTCTTGAAAAAGAGCTGAACGAGACATTTGACTCGTCAAGTCCGTTTGTTGTGCACCGTATTAGATCGACAGATGGAATGATAACCGCCTACGTGGATATTCGAGTGCTCGGGATGGACATGAAAAATCCGGCATTGGCAGCCGCTTACCCACTGGTTTTTGAATCTAACGCACGGGAATATTGCGCATTGGTTTCGAGCAGCCCATGTAGCGTATCTACCAAGCTACCGGCCAGTGTTGTTCGTGCGGACTATCGTGCCGACCTTGGGATGGTTCTCAAAGCCAATCATCCGGACCAGGGCCGCATTGGAGGACACAAAAAAGCGAGTGTGATTGCAATTTCAAAGCCGAGCAGCGGAATCATTTATGCAACGATCGCTTATGACTCCGACAGCGAATTCGAGAGAGGCTATCAAGCTGTGAGGCATATGCTGAAATTCAAATCCTGAGTTTGGTAGAGTGGCCGGCTACTCGTGAATTACATTTGATTCAGTGAACATAGGACGGCTGTTTCCCCGCATTTTTTGGCCGATTATCGTCTGGAGGGATGATCGGGAGTTTCAATCCCCGGTCCCCAAAGGGGGCCGGGGGCACCCTCAACTTGATGGGATTCCGTGTGAAATCGGGGCCACCTGCCCGATTTCAGGGGATCTATCCGTTCAGCGGAGTTGGTTATTCCGGATGCGCAACCATACTGACACAATTAGCTGCTTACAATATGGGTTGGACGTTTGGGAGATGCTGAGATGCAGATATGGACCGGTATAGCCTGCCTCGTAGCTGACCCGAAATGCAAGGACTTTAGGCGATTCGGCGATGACGGCAAAGGGGCCTACGTGAATCTCGCGGCTTCCGTCAATTCAGAAGCCGAGTTCACCGAGCGGGTCGGACGGATTGTGCCGACGATTGACTGCATTCTCTTGGAACTGGACGGTGTGAAACCAATCGATAAGCGCATGGAGGAGCCGGATTACCCGGAAGAGCTAATTGACATGCGTTCGACGGCACAGAGGCAACCAACAGACCTTGTATTCGGAGCATTCCACATCTGGATTGAGAGCGACATAAGCTGAACCTCCGCTACCAGACGGGTATGCACGGAACCGTGGAGATCGAATCGGAGTGGAAGGCCCGCGAGAGAGGCTGGAATCTGCCCGAGTGAATGCGCAATCGCCGCCCCAATTCTTCGACCTCCCCGGTTCCCAAAGGCGAGGGACCGGGGGCACCCTCAACTTGATTGGATTCCGTGTGGAATCGGGGCCACCCGCCACTGACGATGACCGTCATTTGCGAGCTTCATTCGGCGTTGACAACAGTGCTGACGTGCCATTCTTCTCAATCGTGAGCGCGATGCGGAAGTTGCCCTCGCTTGTGTAGTAGTTAACCATGGCAGCGAATGGAGCGAGCATCCCGGGATGGGCGTAGATTTGTTCCTCCAGAAGACTAAGTCCGTCTTCTGGCCGTTCGCATTCAAGCTTCCATACGGCGACCTCTACTTCGGGCGTGTCGTACAACGGAGGCGTTGGAACATCGTATTTGAGCGCATAAAGTGCAAAATCGGCGTTGTGCTTTACCCGGTTCTTCCACGTGCCACATAATGCCTTCGCCTCAGGCTGTTTGCCTTCCTTTGTTAACAGGTGCGCAAGCTCAAGATCGTTCTCAGATTTAATGTCATTTCCCGCGAGCCGTTCGTGTTCCAACATGGATTGGTTGTGCCGGTATATTGCCTCGGCTTCTAACCACAGATGAGTCCCTTCGAGCAGCCTTGCAAGTGGCAGATCGTTCTCGTAAACGATTGCCCAGCGATTCCATCTTCCCGGAGATTTCGGATGCCGCTCCCAGTTATCCCATGCGAGTTGCGAAACGACTTGTCGAAACTGACTCTCCTTGTCGATGTCGCTCGCCTGATGAGCCTTGTCGGCAAGTTGGCTCCAGCAGGTGATCGACCCCAATCGGCAAGGTTCAACCGCCGATCCGGTCACGGCGGGGGCGGCTTGTGGAAGCACGTTTGTTCCGAACACGACGCATGATGCAAGGGCGGCATACTTGGCCATAGAGCGAATTCGACGATCCTTCATGATGCGATTCTCGCAATCTATCAGGATCGGCGAATGCCACATTGTGGCAGTTTATTTGGCGTCACAGCACCGATCTCCTGCTCCGGTCGTATTGTCGCCAACTCGTCAGCATTTCATCAACAGCCGACCCAGCTTGAGGTTGGAACGGATGCTCAAGTTCTTGCACCCGGGATGTGACGGCCTATTCCGTCGGGGATCCCCGGTCTATCCCATCCTCACAAATCGCCTCAAAAAACCGCCATTTCAATCGGTTTTTTCCGGATCTTCATCTGCGCCCGCGGACTAATCGCGACAAGATGAAGACTGATAACCTCAATTCGCGCGATACTGTTCGCAATCGCCGATTGGCCACATGCACATGAAGGAGAAAACCATGTCCCCCGACACCACCCTTGACCCTGCCGTCCAACCCGAACGCGAGAAACACAGCCCCACTCACAAACCAACTCCCGCTCCCACACCGACGCCCAAACCGGCATCAACGCCCAAACCAGCACCTACGCCCACGCCGGCGCCTGGCGCCGTGACCTACACGCTGCTCACCGAGCCCGACCAGGGCCTTCAGCCCATCTACGATTTGCTTTCCTCGGCCAAAAAATCCATCGACATGACGATGTATGAACTCTCCGACACCACCGTCACGGGTCTGCTGACGAGCGCTGCGGCCAAGGGCATAACGGTGCGCGTCATCCTGGACCAGAACAACGAGAGGGCCAACAACACCACCGCCTACAACACGCTGACCGCCGGCAAGGTGGCGACCCACTGGGCCAACCCGACTTATGCCTGCACACACCAGAAGACCATCACCATTGACTCCGCGACGTCAGCGATCATGACCCTGAACCTGACCCCCGAGGACTACGCCACCACCCGCGACTTTGCCGTGTTCACCAACGATGCAGCCGATGTGGCCGCCATTGAAACCACATTCAACGCCGATTTCACCAATGCAACCATCACTCCGCCCACCGGCGACAACCTGGCCTGGAGCCCTACGAACTCCCGCGCCGCACTTACCACGCTGATTGAAGGCGCAACCAAGTCCCTGCTCATCTCGCAGGAGGAGTTCGACGATACCGGGATGCAGACGCTGGTGGAAGCTGCGCTGCGGCGCGGGGTTTCCGTGACCCTGGTGCAGGAGAACCTAGGTGGGAAATACTCTTCGGTGTTGAACTCCCTGAAGGCTGCCGGGGCCGTCATCGCCATCTTCAGCTCCAAAACCGGCTACTACATCCACGCCAAAACGGTTCTGGCTGATTATGGGACCGCTCAGGCCAAGCTGTTTGTTGGCAGCGAGAATTTTTCGACTGCCTCGCTCAATGACAACCGCGAGCTGGGATTGATCTTCAGCGATCCCGGTTGCATGACCGGCGTCTACACCGCCGTTACCGCTGACTACAGCAAGGGAACCAAATTCTGAGCCTGGGCGAGTCGCGCTGAAAGCGTACCTGGGACCGCCGGATAAACGCACTCCATGCAGGCGGCCGGTCCTTGGCGCGCAGTTCAAGCTGCATCTTCAGCATGGGATGAGCGCGGGATTTTTCTAGTGGGCGTGTAAGAAACTTCCGCATCGGGTGACTATATCTTGTGTAGCCACTTAAACACCCATGCCGGCTGATGAGAGCACGCAGGACGATCTGTATGAGCAAGCCGTCGCAAACTACGGCCCCGCTCTTGTTCGCCTTGCTCGCGCATGGGAGGCCGATCGAGACGCGCGCAAGGACCTGCTTCAGGAGATGCATCTCGCTCTCTGGCGCAGCTTCAAGACATTCGATGCGCGCTGCGCGCTGCGCACCTGGGTCTATCGCGTTGCCCAAAACGCGGCAACGTCCCACGTTCTTCGCAGCCGGCGCAGGCGATCGATTCCCCTTGTCAGCATTGAAGAGATCGAAGAGCATGGCGGCATTGCCCCAGAGACTCTCCCCCCGCCCTCACTCGATCAAGCCCAGATCCTCGACCGCCTTTACGATCTGATTCAGCGACTCAATCCACTTGACCGGCAAGTTATTCTTCTCTATCTCGAGGGCGTTGACGCCGCATCGATTGGCGAAGTAACCGGTATCTCGTCCGGCTATGTCGCCACAAAGATTCATCGCATCAAGTCGATTCTTGCTGACCGTTTTCACAACGGAGGAAACCATGACCAGCGATAACTCTTCTACGAATCTTCACGATCTTTGGCAGAAACAGGCTCAGAGCTCCTTTGAGATTTCGCCGGAAAAACTGCACTGCCTGAGAAAGCGGCTCAACCGTAAGTTGCTCGTCCGCGATGGGACCGTCTGGGTGCTGTGCCTGTTTGAAATCTGCTGGTTTGCATGGATCCTCGTAGCATTGCCGCAGCCATTGATGAAGTTCGGCTCCGCTCTCGTCATTCTGGGAATGGCTTACATGACTGGCCAGGTCTGGCTCAATCAGCGCTCGTGCAGGGCTTCGCGCCTGCGTGCCGAAGCGTCGGGGAACGTGAACTCGCTTGAGTTTCTCCGCTCGGAGCTGGAGCGTCAACGTGAGTTCCATCGGGGCATCTGGTTCTGGTCGCGGCTGGCCGTGCTGATGCCGGGGCTGCTTGTGTTCGGAGTGGGCGCGATCATGCTCTTTCCGTGGCCCGATAGCCTTGTCGGTTGGTCGGTCGTCGGTGTAACGGTCTTCGTCTTTCCGCTGGCCATTTGGCTGAACCTCAAAAAATCGAAGGCCTATCAGCGTGAGATCGACGCGCTGGATACACTGCGGCAATCCCCACAAAAAAACAGCTGACAACTGCAGGAAGCTCACGCTCCAGTCTGCTCGCGGTACCCGGGAATGTGTGTGGACACGGGTAGCTGCGCACATGGGTTCGGGGCTGATCGCGGCGGGAGCATTGACGCGCGAATCAGATCAACATCAGATGAATTTATTTTCAGAATTCCACTGGAATCTTTCTGTAAACTATTGAAAAATATAATCTAGAAAAAATGTTTTGACAATCGTATTTGATTCGGATTATAGTGGTGTTGGTCACACGTGACCATTGGAGGAACTTAATGCGCCGTATTCTTGTAGCCAGCTTCCTGCTTTCCCCCATGCTCTTTACCGCATCGGCAGTCGCAAGCCAGCCCGCGACCGACGCTGCTCCCTCAACCCAGGTTCCCCGCGTGAGCACCGGCATCGTCGCCCCCCGGTTGCTCAAGTCCACCAACGTCGATATTCCCACCGATGCCTTCGATGCGATGCTTCCGCCCGATGCCGAAGTTGGGCTGAAGGTGAACATCGATGAACAGGGTAATGCCCGCGACATCCAGGTGATCAAGCCCATGAACTCTGACCTGGACGCTCGGGTCGTTTCTGCTGTGAGCAAGTTCCGCTTTGCCCCTGCCACGCTCGACAACCAGGCCATCGCCACAACAATTGACCTCAACATTGTCGTCAAGCACTAAGATCCGCGGCAACCAGCCTGCCTTCAAGGCGGAACAATCGATCCTCCATCCTGGCGACACAATGCCAACTGGGTGGAGGATCTTTTGCGTGCGCATGATTGGATAAACCGGCCTCCTGATTTGAGTATCGGCGTTGATGGCACCCACACAGCCGTGGCAACCTCGCAATGCCGCAAGAGCGTCCTAGGAAGGGTAGGGGTGACCTATGGAGGGACCAACATGGCTTCAAATCTGAAGGGCAAGAAAATCGCATTCCTGGCAACGGATGGATTCGAGCAGGCTGAACTGCTTGAACCTCGTAAGGCGATGGACGATGCCGGCGCGAAGACCGAAGTGATTGCGCCAAAGAGTGGAAAGATCAAGGGATGGAACACCAAGGATTGGGGCGAAGAAGTGAAAGTGGATACGACGCTGGAAGACGCCAATCCCCACGATTACGATGGCCTGGTTTTGCCCGGCGGTGTTATCAATCCCGACCATCTGCGAATGGACCCAAGCGCGGTGAACTTTGTGCGCCAGTTTGTTTCGACGGGAAAGACCGTGGGCGCAATTTGCCACGGACCGTGGACGCTGCTGGAGGCAGGGGCACTGAGGGGAAAGACTGTCACTTCCTGGCCGTCGCTCAAGACTGATCTGAAGAATGCCGGCGCCAACTGGGTAGATGGCGAGGTTGTCATCGATGGCCAGTTCATAACCAGCCGCAAGCCCGATGACATTCCGGCATTCAACAAAGCGGTGATCGAATCCGTTGAACATGGACCCCGCCGCCGCGAAGCCGCATAGACCCGGATTATTAGAGCGGGTACCGTTCCCGTTGAATGCACTCCTTTGCAACAATATGGCTCAACCCGACTGCGTCGGCCGGCGTAAAACGGGCCAGCCGGCGCAGAATGGCCAACTGGGTACGCAGAAGATCCCCCTCAGCGCAGGCTGCCAGCACGCGGCGCGCCGCCTCCTCAGCAAGAGCCATGGTTTCATCGGCGAGCAATCCCGTCATTGCTGCAGAAACCTCTGCCGCTGCGGGAGAGACCATCTTGCGGGCCCTCAGCAGCGCGGATTCCAAAGCGAAAACCTGGCCGATGATATCGGCCAGATCAGCCATCACTTCCTGTTGATCCTGCAGCGACGTCATGAAGCGCTGGCTAGCGACGCCCGCTGCAAACAGTGCGATCTTCTTAACCGCCGCCAGCAGCTCGGACTCGCGCGCCAGCGGCTGGTCGTCACCAGAGCTGGAATCGAAGGACGGCGGCTGCGTTACTTCGTCCATGAGCTTCTTGATAGCGCCGAGCAGAGGAAGCTGCCCGTTCAGCGCTCGCTTCATGAGCCAGCCCGTGATGATGAGCCGGTTGATTTCATTTGTGCCTTCGAAGATCTCGTTGATGCGAGCGTCACGATAGAAGCGCTCTGCGGGATATTCTTCGACGTAACCGTACCCGCCCATGGTGGCCACCAATTCGTCTGCCACCATGCTCATCATTTCAGAGCCGTAGACCTTCAGGATTGAGCACTCGACGGCATATTCTTCAATGCGCCGTTGGGTTTCACGCGGAGTACTGGTTTCAGAGTTCAATTGTCCGAGGCTTGCGTCAATCATCCCCACTAAACGGTAGGCCATGCTTTCGGCCGCGTACAGGCGGGTGGCGGATGTGGAGATCTTTCGCTGGATGAGCCCGAACTCGGCGATGGGCTTGCCGAAGGCGACGCGCTCTTTGGCGTAGCGAATCATGTGCGCGAGCGCATGGCGTGCGCCACCGATGCAGGCGACGCCCAGCTTGAAACGGCCGACGTTGAGCACGTTGAAGGCGATGTGGTGTCCCTTGCCTGCCTCACCCAGCAAGTTCCCCACGGGCACTTTGCAGTCCTGAAGTATCAATGGGCAGGTGGAGGAGCCGCGAATGCCCAGCTTGTGCTCTTCCGCGCCCACAGTCAGGCCCGGCGAATCCCGCTCGATGAGGAAAGCTGAAAACTTCTCGCCATCGATCTTGGCAAACACGGTATACAGGCTGGCGATTCCGCAGTTCGTGATCCACATTTTCTCGCCGTTGAGCAGGTAGTGGCTGCCGTCGGGCGAGAGTGTAGCGCGCGTTCGTACGTTCATTGCGTCAGAGCCGGAACTGGCCTCAGAAAGCCCATACGAGCCGATCCACGCCGCCGTGGCCAGCTTGGGCAGATAGCGTTGCTTCTGCTCCTCCGTGCCATACCAGACAAGTGGCAGTGTGGCGATGCCGGTGTGAGCGCCGAAAGCGGTGGAGACACTGGCCAGAATTGAAAGATGGTCGGTGATGAGCGCTGAAGTAACCTTGTCCATGCCCATGCCACCGTATTCCTCGGGTATGTCAACAGAGGTAAATCCCAGTTCGGCGGCCTTGCGCAACAGTGACGCGAGCACGCCAGGTTGCTTTCCCTCGATGGCCGCAGCCAGAGGCAGAATCTCCTCGCGCGCAAACTGTGCAGCTGTCGCGGCAATCTGGCGCTGCTCCTCGTTCAGGTCTTCCGGAGTAAAAACCTCGGCCGGGGTGCGTGTTTCGATCAGAAAGCTGCCGCCCGCAGCGGCAAGGACGGGGGATGCGGTAAGAGTGGTCATTGGGACATCTCCAACTTTCAGGAAACATTATGCCAGCAGGGCGGTGAAGGGCAACCTGAGTAATGCGAATTTGAGAACAAAACACCTGAACGGAGCCCGAACACCTGAGAGTGGGCGTTTTGTTGAACGTTTCGATGCGTATGAGTCCCCCGCGGTTGTGACCTCAAGTGCCAATTCCTACCAGGGGGACCCGTCAAGTGAGCGAGAAAATCTCAATGAATCCCCATCGCATACAATGGACTGTATCTCACGTGGAGGCTCCCCCTGTTCGCCGCGCTTGTGACCATCTTGAAACCCGCAGCCGGTCTGGCCTGGATCTATCGTGGCGGGCTGTCCATGCGGTTGGTTGAGCATCTTGCGTTTGCACCGCAAAATGGGCTGCGCCACTACTTGAAGGCAATGCAGCAGACCGACGTAACCTTCAAGAACCTCTACCACTGGAACTTATTCGATGCGGCGCTGCTGCTGCCCTACTTTGCCGTGATGATCGTCCTGGCCATCTATGGCGTCCATCGCTACACGCTGGTTTACCTGTATTACAAGCACAGCAAGAACTACCACCCCGCCCCGCCGGCTCATTTCGACGAGTTGCCAAGAGTGACCGTGCAACTGCCCATCTTCAACGAGCAGTTCGTCATTGACCGGTTGATCGATGCAATTTGCGCCATGGAATATCCCCGCGACCGGCTCGAAATCCAGGTGCTCGACGACTCCACCGACGAAACCCAGGCAGTGGCCGCAGGCATTGTGGAACGTTATGCGGCGCTGGGCCATCCGATCGCCTATATTCACCGCACAAACCGTCACGGCTTTAAAGCGGGAGCACTGGATGAGGGGCTCAAGGTTGCCAAGGGCGAGTTTGTGGCCATCTTTGACGCGGACTTTGTTCCTCCCGCGGATTGGCTGATGAAGGTGGTTCACCACTTCTCCGACCCGGCGATCGGGATGGTGCAGACGCGCTGGACGCACATGAATCGCGATTACAGCCTGCTGACCCAGATTGAAGCCATTCTGCTCGATGGACACTTCATTCTGGAGCACGGCGCCCGCGCGCGCTCTGGCGACTTTTTCAACTTCAACGGCACTGCCGGCATGTGGCGGATTCAAGCCATCGTGGATGGCGGCGGCTGGCAGCACGATACCCTCACCGAAGACACCGACCTGAGCTATCGATCGCAACTGGCAGGCTGGAAGTTCAAATACCTGCCGGACGTGGAATGCCCCTCTGAACTACCGATTGAAATGACGGCCTTCAAGACACAGCAGGCACGCTGGGCCAAAGGCCTTATTCAAACGAGCATCAAAGTGCTGCCCATGATGTTCAAGTCGAACGTGCCGCGGCGCATCAAGATTGAGGCCATCTACCACCTCACGGCTAACCTCAGCTATCCGCTGATGGTGGTGATGTCCGCCCTGTTGATTCCGGCCATGATCTGCCGCTTCTACCAAGGCTGGTTTCAGATGTTGCTGATCGACTTTCCGCTGTTCACCGCTTCCAGCTTCTCCATTGCCGTGTTTTACCTGGTGAGCCAGCGCATCCTATTCCCGAAAACGTGGCTGAAGACCCTGCTTTATCTCCCCTTTCTGATGGCTCTGGGAATTGGACTGACCTGGACCAATACCAAGGCGGTGATGGAGGCGCTTCTCGGCATCAAGAGCGCGTTCGTCCGCACACCTAAATACCGCGTCGCTAAAAAGGGCGAGAAATCCCAGGCCGCCAAGTACCGCAAGCGCCTGGTGCTGGCGCCGTGGATAGAACTGATTTTCGGCTGCTACTTTGCGCTGGCGATTGTTTACACATTCTCCAACCACAATTATTTCACCGCGCCGTTCCTGATCCTGTTTGTGGTTGGGTATTGGTATACCGGGCTGATGAGCCTGTTGCAGGGGCGGTTTGAGCGCTGGCGCAACCCCGACGCGAACACCGATGAATCGAGTCCGAAGCCGTTCCCGGTGGGTGTATAGCGCGTACACGCTGCCAGTGGCGCCTGCTCCGCTACAATAGAGCGAAGCGCCTGCCGCATTGGGGATCGAATCCCTGGTCCGCCAGGCGCATCAGAGCATTATGCTAGCCAAGAATCTTCCGGAAGCTCTCACATTCGATGACGTGTTGCTGGTGCCTGCCTCGAGCGACGTAGTGCCCGCGCAGGTAAGCACACAAACCCAGTTGACTCGCGAGATCACGCTGAACACGCCGCTGCTTTCCTCGGCCATGGATACCGTGACCGAGTCGCGCATGGCCATAGCCATGGCTCAACAGGGCGGAATCGGCATTGTGCATCGCAATCTTTCAGTCGTCGACCAAGCTGGCGAAATCGATAAGGTCAAGCGCTCGGAAAGCGGCATGATCGTGGATCCGGTCACAATCGGCCCCGATCAGATGATCGGCGATGCATTGGAAGTGATGCGCCGCTACAAGATTTCCGGCGTACCGGTTACACAGGGCAAAAGACTGGTCGGCATTCTCACCAACCGCGACCTGCGCTTCGAAACGCGCACCGACATTCCCATCGGCGACGTCATGACGAAGACCAATCTCATCACTGTCCCAGTGGGCACCACGCTGGAAGAAGCCGAGCTGATACTGCACGAGCACCGCGTGGAAAAGCTGCTGGTAGTCAACGACCAGTACGAGCTCAAGGGTCTGATCACAGTCAAAGACATCCAGAAGAAGCTGAAGTACCCCATGGCCAGCAAGGACGAGCAGGGGCGCCTGCGGGTAGGCGGCGCCATTGGGGCCACGGGCGATTTTCTGGAACGGGCCGCGGAGTTGATTCGCGCCCGAGTGGATGTTCTGGCAATCGATTCCGCTCACGGCCATTCCTCGCGTGTACTTGAGGCCGTGCGCGAGGTGAAGAAGCGGTTCCCGGAAATTGGCCTGCTGGCCGGGAATGTTGCCACTTACGAGGGCGCGCTGGCGCTTATCGAGGCCGGCGCCGATGCAATCAAGGTAGGGGTTGGCCCAGGCTCAATCTGCACAACGCGCATTGTGACGGGAGCGGGCATGCCGCAGATCACGGCCATCGCCGAAGCTGCACGGGCGGGCCGCGAGCATGGTATCCCGGTGATCGCGGACGGGGGTATCAAGTACTCCGGTGAAGTGACCAAGGCGATTGCAGCGGGGGCCAGTTCGGTAATGATCGGCTCGCTGTTTGCGGGCGTGGACGAGAGCCCTGGCGAGACCATTCTCTACCAGGGCCGCAGCTTCAAGAGCTATCGCGGCATGGGCTCATTGACCGCAATGGGCCAAGGCTCCGGTGAGCGCTATTTTCAGAGTACCGCCGACATGGCGAGTGCAGAGATGGGCACCGAGGGCGTAGTGCAACGCGAGCGGGCCAGTCAAAATCGGCTCGCGAAGTATGTTCCCGAGGGCATTGAGGGCCGAGTGCCCTACCGCGGACCTTTGGAGTCCATGGTTTTTCAACTGGTCGGGGGTCTGCGGTCGGGCATGGGCTATGTAGGTTGCGGGACGATTCAGGAACTACAAGAGAAGGCGCAGTTTGTGCGGATATCCAGTGCCGGCCTGCGCGAGAGTCACGTCCACGACGTGATCATCACCCGAGAGGCTCCCAACTATCATGTCGAATAACCGCCGCGGCGGCTGGTTCTGGGTCCACGTGTGGTTTCCCGTTCTTTTGGGCGCCGTCATCATTGCGATTGAGTCCCAGGAGTTCATGGGCGCGGACTACACAACCGGACCGCTGCGGTGGCTCTACGAGTCGCTTTTGGGCCATGTGTCCGATGCTCGTTGGGAGATCATTCATCACTACATTCGCAAGAGCGGACACTTTGTCGGCTATGGGCTCATCGGTCTGGCATGGCTGCGCGCCTGGTGGTTCACGCTGCCGCGTTCCCGATTCCTCCACGACGCGCTTCTCGCGCTGCTGGGGACTGCGCTCATCGCGAGTTGCGATGAATGGCACCAGTCGTATCTGCCCAATCGCACGGGGACACCCTGGGATGTCCTGCTGGATTGCACCGGCGCGATTGTCCTGCAGTTGATTGTCTATGCTTTCATGCGAGCACTGAAACCGAAGCGGCTGGCAAGAACTGCGTAACCGGGACACAGGCCAATCACGAAAAAAACGGGCACATCCAGCAAAGGAATGCACCCGTTCCAGCGTGATAGAAAAGATAATCCGGTGGCAAGAGGCGCGGGTTACGCGGCTTCTTCGCCGCCCTTCTCGTCTTCCTTCTTGCTCTCTTCCAACTGTTTCTCGAGCTCGGCGCGCTTCTTGGCTTTCACTTCGTCGCGCTTCTGGCGCTTCTCATCGAGCTGCTTTTCGGCGCCCAACAGTTCGATGAAAGCCTTCTCGGCGCCATCGCCCTTCTGGAAGCCGGTGCGCACAATGCGCAGATAACCGCCCTGGCGGTCTCCGTAGCGCGGAGCCACGGTCTCAAAGAGCCGCTCCACGGCCTTGTCCGTCATGAGAAAGCTGAGGGCCAAGCGGCGGCTATGCAGATCACCCTTCTTGCCCAGGGTGATCATCTTTTCCACGTGCGGACGGACAGCCTTGGCCTTGGCCACGGTGGTCTCCACGCGGTCTTCCACGATAACGGACGTAACCAGGTTGCGCAGCAGCGCGCGACGATGGCTGGTGTTGCGTCCGAGCTTGAATCCTGCATTGCGATGGCGCATGGTGAAACTCTCTTTCGAAATCAGATGTCAGGGATCAGAGATCAGAATTCAGTACACGTTGACCGCTAGCCGGCTTTACTGATCTCTGAAACCTGATCTCTGTTCTTAAAAGTTCTCTGTCTCGGTCGGCAACTGCATGTCGACCGAATCCAACGGCTCGTCTTCGTCGTCGTAGTGGTTGTAACTGGCAGCCAATGCGGCGGCGGGCGGAATGCTGGTTGGCCCGGGAACCGCGTTGCCGTTCTCGTCGATCTTCATGCCCAGCGAAAGACCCATCTGCGCAAGAATTTCCTTGATCTCGTTCAGGCTCTTGCGGCCAAAGTTCTTGGTCTTGAGCATCTCGGCTTCAGTCTTCTGCACCAACTCGCCGATGGACTGAATGTTGGCGTTCTTGAGGCAGTTATAGCTGCGGACACTCAGCTCCAGCTCTTCGACGGAGCGGTTGAGGTTGTCGTTGCGGAGCAGGACACGGCCTTCTTCGCCGCGCGCTTCGGCTTCGATTTCCTCCTCGAAGTTGATAAAGATGTTCATGTGGTCCTTGAGCAGCTTGGCGGCCAGGCCAACCGCATCGGCCGGAAGCACAGCTCCATTGGTCCACACTTCAAGTGTCAGCTTGTCATAGTCGGTGATCTGTCCAAGACGAGCAGCTTCCACCAGGTAATTCACACGGCGCACCGGCGAGTGGACCGAATCCACAGGAATGAAACCCAGGCCCAGATCGGCGTCGAAATTCTTGTCCGCTGAAATGTAGCCGCGACCGCGCTTCAGGCGCATTTCCATGTCCAGCTTGCCGCCTTCAGAGACGGTGGCCAGGTACACATTGCGGTCCAGAACCTCAACATCGCCGTCGGCTTCAATCATGCCGGAGGTAACAACACCCGGCTGGTCGGCGCGCAGATAGAGGGCCTTGGGGCCGTCGCCCGAGAGCTTGAAAGGAACCTGCTTCAGGTTCAGGATAATGTCCGTGGCATCTTCAACCACGCCAGTGATGGACTGGAACTCGTGCAACACGCCTTCAATGCGAATGGCGGTGACAGCGGCGCCTTCAATAGAACTGAGCAAGGTGCGGCGCAGCGCGTTTCCGATCGTGGTGCCAAATCCGCGCTCAAAGGGCTGGGCGCTGAATTTGCCGAATGTTTCTGTCAGCGTCTCGGCATCAACTGCCAGGCGCTTCGGTTTTTGGAATCCTCTCCACAACATAGGCTCGTCTCTTTTCCCGCGCGGCATGTACGTCGCGATGCATTTTGCGGCGGCCGCGCAAGTTCTCCTTCGGTTGAAATGCAGATGACAGGTGACAGATTGCAGATGACAGTCAAGAACCCGAAGGACCGACTGTCATCTGTAACCTGAAATCTGTAATCTGTCTTACTACTTGCTATACAGTTCGACGATCAGCTGCTCGTTGATGGGCAGGTTCACGTCCTTGCGCTTGGGCAGCGACAGCACGCGGCCGGAAAGGTTCTCGAAGCTGGCTTCGAGCCATGCCGGAACCGGGTTCTGCGCAGCGTACTGCGCCCCCTGCTCAACAATTACAAGCTTCTTGGCGTTCTCACGGATCTTGATTTCGTCGCCCACGTTCACCTGGTACGAAGGGATATTCACCTTGCGTCCGTTTACTTCGACATGTCCGTGACGAACAACCTGGCGGGCCTGACGGCGCGAGATGGCAAAGCCCAGGCGGAATGCCACGTTGTCCAGCCGACGCTCCAACTGCTGGATGAGCAACTCGCCGGTAACGCCGGTGGCGCGGTTGGCCTTTTCGTAGTACTCGCGGAATTGGCCTTCCAAAGTGAAGTACATGCGCTTGGCCTTCTGCTTTTCATGCAGCTGCAGGCCGTAGCCTACAATCTTGGCCTTGCGATCTTTGCCGTGCATGCCAGGGGGAAAGTTGCGTTTCTCCAGCGGGCAACGGTCGGACGTGCATTTGGTGCCCTTCAAAAAGAGCTTGGTGCCTTCGCGACGGCAAAGGCGGCATACTGCTCCGGTATAACGAGCCATTTCTTCTCCTGACTTCGGATGACGGCCGGTTTACATCCTGGTGGGATTTCGTCCCGGCCCAAAATTAGGGGTCAGGGGTCAGGGATCAGAGATCAGTTGAAAACCGCCTATTCGCTGTTATCGACTGTCCCTGACTGCCTTCCCTCGTTCCCGTTGTCAGGATCGGGATTCGGAATCCATTGAATCAGCCGGTATTCGCAATACCGTAACTGATCCCTGACCCCTGATCCGTGATCCCTGCTTCTTAGACTCTGCGCCTCTTCGGCGGACGGCAGCCGTTGTGCGGCACGGGCGTTACGTCGCGGATGGAGCGAACTTCCACTCCGGCCGCTGCGAGTGCGCGGATAGCGGACTCACGGCCCGAACCCGGACCGGCGACCCGAACATCGACCGCACGCAGACCGTGATCGCGAGCCAGCTGAGCGGCATTCGATGCTGCCTGTTGAGCCGCGAAGGGCGTGCCCTTGCGCGAACCACGGAAGCCGAGGGAACCCGAGCTCTTCCAGCTCAGCGTGTTGCCCACCGGATCCGTAATGGTGACGATGGTGTTGTTGAACGAGGCCTGAATGTGCGCAATGCCAAACGGCACATTCTTGCGCTCGCGCTTCTTGAACTTCTTGTTTTTGCCCGCTTTGCCGGCCGCAGGCTTGCCGGTCTTCTGTTCTGGTTTCGCCATTTAGGTTTTACCTGTCGCTTTCTTCTTGCCGGCAACTGTGCCCTTGCGCGGGCCCTTGCGGGTGCGGGCGTTGGTGTGGGTGCGCTGACCGCGAACGGGCAGCGACCGGCGGTGACGGGTACCGCGATAGCTCTGGATGTCGATGAGACGCTTGATGTGCATCGAGACGTCCTTGCGCAGGTCGCCTTCAACGTTTCCTTCGTCCTCGATCACCTGACGGATTCGGTTGACCTCGTCTTCGCCCAGGTCCTGGATCTTCTTGAAGGGATCAACGTTCGCCTTCTCCAGAATCTTGGCGGCGCGGGGATCCCCGATGCCAAAGATGTATGTGAGCGCGATCCGAGCCTGCTTGTTGCGGGGCAGATCGACGCCAGCAATACGTGCCATTCGAATTCCTCATTACTTCCGTTGTGTGCCTCCGGCCTCAGCCGGTTCGCACGGGTTATGCGGAGTGCCTCCAGAGGTTCATCGCAAGCCTTGACTCCGGCTAACTAGCCTCTTTCAGAGATCAGAGATCAGGTTTCAGGGATCAGTCCAAAATGCTCGTGCTGCGCGTTTTTTCCTGATCTCTGATCTCTGACGACTGATCTCTGTCGTGGAGATTCCGCGGTCGGCCAGGCTCGACTAGCCCTGGCGCTGCTTGTGCTTTGCGTTCTCGCAGATCACCCTGACCACCCCTTTGCGGGTGATGACCTTGCATTTCACGCAGATCTTTTTTACCGATGCACGGACCTTCATTGTTTGCTGCCCTTCCTTGAAACTCAGTATTCAGCCTTCAGCTACCGCCCCAGGCCTTTACTGCCATCTCTTCGCTGACATCTGTTATTTGTACCGGTACACAATCCGCCCGCGATTCAAGTCGTAAGGACTCAGCTCCACAGCCACGCGGTCACCCGGTAAAATGCGGATGAAGTTCTTGCGCATCCTTCCGGAGACATGGGTCAGCACCTCGTGATTGTTCTCGAGCTTGACCTTGAACATGGCGTTGGGCAGCGTCTCTGTGACTACTGCCATTACCTCAATCGCGTCTTCCTTCGACAAACCGTGTCCCAGTTCCGCCGCTGCGCATTTCGCGCCATCAGCCTGTTGTACCGAGCTTGCTACTCGGTTAAAACCCTCGATCCGGTAGCGGTTACCGCCACCGTGTGCTCAAAATGAGCGCTCATGCTTCCGTCTCTGGCGACCGCCGTCCATCCGTCGCCCAATACCTTAACATCCGCCTTGCCGGCATTCACCATCGGTTCGATGGCAATGACCATGCCCGCCTTCAATTTCATCCCGCGGCCTTTTTCGCCAAAGTTCGGCACTTGCGGATCTTCGTGCATGTGAGCCCCGATACCATGGCCCACAAAATCCCTGACGACAGAAAAACCCTCGGCTTCAACAACCCCCTGCACCGCG
>JBEKUP010000036.1:0-54485 GCA_049514915.1 Occallatibacter sp.
TTCCGCCATCCTCGAATCGATTTCCCCATCATCGCTGTGCCGGGAGCCCCATGAGCACCTATAGCTTAGGTCCTCCCACGCGTTCAGGAAAGTTACTATCTAGTTACAACTGTAGTACTAGGGCGGCGGCATAGACGGCCGCGTGACCCCTGGGGTGAGGAAATGGAGTACGCAATGAGAAGCCTGCTCCGCGGCGCAGGTGATGCGAGCACGGCGCAGGATAGTCTCCGGCCCGTTGTCTGGAAGGAATCGGGCATCGGCATCCTGGATGGCATGCGTTAAGGATTCCGCATGAGCGGGTTCACCATTGGGGTACGCGACGACGACCGGACCTGCCGCCGCAATAAGGATCTCTACGACAGTTTCAGTTGCTCCCGCGGCGATTGGAAGCACGGATGATGGCAAGGAGGTTGTAACTTCCATGGGAATTGGTTCAGCGTGGGCCTCGCCGAGCTTATCGAGGCGCGTTTGGAAGTCGTCCTGCCAGATGGGGGAGTTCTTTGCGCTGAGAGCCATTCGGTAGATCGTCACAGCGTCCTTTGGCCGGAGTTGCGCTTCGTAGATGCTGCCAAGATGAAGAGCATACTCTGGGTTTGGTTTCAGCTTCCACGCTGCGAGAATGTAAGCTTCGGCTTTTTCCTGATTTCCTTGCCGGTAGTAGACCCAGCCCAGGGTGTCCCAATAGCTGGTGAGAATCACCGATTGCTTGTAGTCATCGTCCTTATTGCCCTTCAATGCAACGGCGGCGGTTTCCTGTTCTACCGATTTGACCGCATCCACGGCCAGTGTCTGGGCGTCTGTGAGGTGGCTATTCTCATTGGCGAGCGCGTAGGCAACGCTATTCTTGAAACTTGGATCGGTGCTGCTTAGAGCGATTGGAATCTGTTTTTCTGTCTGCTCGGGAGATGGCTTAAGATCGGGCAGAGAGCTCGGCAGCGCGGCTCTTTCCTTTACCGCATAGCTCTGGGGAATCTCAAACAGCGCGGGATCGGGCTCTTCTCCACGAATGTTGCTGAGTTCAAACGTGCGTTCGCCCGAGAAAGGATTGTGCTCAATTTCATTCACTTCGAGTTTCAACTCAGGATAGACCCAAACTTCGGTGATTACAGAGAGCGGCTGATCGTTGCCGACGCTGCCTGCCGCGATAGTACCAGTGACCCGTTTGCCGACCAGGGTAATCAAGCCCTGGGTTCTCTTGCCAAGATCTTTGGTGACAAGATCGCCTGGTTTGACTAATTGGCCTTGACCCCGAGGTTGTTGCAGAGGAAGGAACTTGACTATCACGGTAGCGTCGGCTGGTAAGTGCTCGACTGTGGCGGTTTTCGACCTGAGGTTTAAAAGGACCGCTGAGTGCTTTGTCCGGTCGATGATATAGACCATCGTGGTTGGGTCTGGATGATCGGGGGTCGCAGGCATTACGCCGTCGTAGCGTTCGATACCGGCAGCAGACCGATAAACGTGCCCCTGAACCTCTGACTTGAGGAGTGCCCCATCGGCCAAATGCCGCACTGTGCTGACTTTCTGATCCGCGCTGAACGGCAATCGAATGACCGGCACCTCCGGCTTGTTTGTCTGGATCGACATGGAGACCTGGCCCACGGCGCCGTGGCTAACTACGGTGAAGGCAAGGACTGCAAGAAACCGGTGAACGTTCGGCACACCGCCCCCCCAAATGCTTCGCAACCCGGAAGTATACGCCGGGTTCCGTGTTAGTGATCCGGCCATAAAACAATCTGATCCTCCAAGTCTTGCAGACGCGCAGACACCGTAACTCTGTGGGGCTTGACGATCAAAGGATTACCGGTTAACATCCCTTTGTATTCCGCGCAGAATATGAGAGGGGGATGCTCGGATGCCAGATATTGAAAAAGTCTCGTTCAACATGAGCGTAGTCGACTTGGGGCAGGTGGACCTGCTGATTGAGCAGGGATTCTATTCCAGCCGGACCGATTTCCTGGTGGCTTCAGTTCGCAACCTGCTGCAGAGCCACGCAACGACCGTGCGCCAAGCCGTGGAGAACCGATTCATGACGCTGGGAGTGGCCATCTTCAGCCGCGAGGATCTGGAACGGCGCGTGGCTTCCGAAAAACCGGTGGATATCCGCGTGGTGGGGGTGCTGAAGATCGCCGACGACGTGACGCCTGAACTGGCCCGGGCGGCCATCAAGTCGGTTTCCGTCTTCGGGAAAATCAAGGCGCGGCCGGAAGTGGTGACAGCTCTATTGTTTCGCAACCACGGTAAATGATGCGGCTCGGGAGCGGCCCGCAAGGAGGTCCGGGTGAAACACATCCCCGAAGTCTTCAACGCGATTTTGTTTGGAGTCCTGCTGGTTTTACCGCTGGCAGAGGCGCGATGGAGCTGGCCGCGCTACCTGAAGAAACTGGCTGACGGAAAGCCCGGCGCACGTCTGCACCACTTCCGCAACCTGCTCATCTGGGAGTGGGTGCTTACGCTTGGCTTTCTCGCCAACTGGGCCGGAAGCGGAAGGCCATGGAGCAGCTTGCTGGTCGGCCACACTTCTCCAATGCAATCGCTGCTGTTTCTGATCTACGCGTTGCTTTTCTTTCTGATTTTCTGGCGGCAGCGGCGGCGGATTCTTGCGCGGCCCGCGGTGGTGGAGCGGTTGGAGAAGCGCCTCGACTACGCCGAGCCGCTGCTGCCGCACACTCTGGGAGAGCGAAGACTGTTCTGGGTGGTTTCAGCAACGGCAGGCATTTGCGAGGAGACGCTCTACCGTGGGTTTCTTACCTGGTACATTGCGGGCTGGACGGGCCCGTGGGCGGCAATCGTGCTGAGCTCACTGATCTTTGGATTGGGGCATGTCTATCTCGGTGTGGCGCAGGTGCCGCGGACATTTCTTGTGGGATTGGTTCTTGCTCTGCTGGCTTACTTTTCCGGGTCGTTGTGGCCGTCCATCGTGTTGCACGCCGCCATCGACTGGAACGCCGGCGAGTTGGGGTATGCGCTTCTGAACAGGCAGCGCAAGGTGATTGACGGCTGACTGCCGGATAGGCGACATCCGGCGGTATGGTGCAAGCTGGCCGGAATAATCTCATAAGGGAATAGAAGCCTCATGACGCTTACACCTAAACAGAACGAATCGGCGTTAAAACCGGCACGGCCCTGGATCGGACAAGTATGAACGACCCGAGTGCGTGACATCCATTACGAGGTATGGGGGAGAGAACGCTTTATTGCCCAAGCGTTGCGCTACCTTATCGTGGCTTTGCAGCCGTGCGTAAAGCGCTGCGCGGACACCTTTCGGGCCATGTGCTTTGCTAATGTTGACCTCCCCCGTGCTGTAGTCGATGACCTCGCCATTATGGAGCTTGCTGGTAATATCGCTAACTTCGAATGTGACACTCAGCGGGTCCGCAACATAGAGTGTGAAGGCTCGCACGCCTAAGAAGCCGTTATTTCCCCTGCCAACGATTACGTACTCATTCGCGAGAAAGCTTGCGAGATCAACTCTATCGAGGTCTGTCTTTTCGTAGGAATCCAGTAAACCTCGTATGCGCTTCTCAGTGTCTTGAACCAAATCTTCCTTGAGGACATCTATGGGTTCATTGACGTCGCTGATCAGGTTGTTGAGTGCGGCCTCGAAGTCAACACTTTTTGTACGGCCATCTTTATATTTCAACGTCATGCTGCTCGCTTGTGTAGCCCACATGACTACCGCGGTCTGCCCAAAGTGCAACTTGCACCGGCTGTTGCCGTCCGAGTCTACCGAATTGGTGCCAATGTATATGTGATTGCCGCTCCGCCCCACGACTAATGGCGTACAGTCGCAGCTAGTGGTAAGGAGCGCGGCGACAATGGCTACATTAGCGAGACGCGTTTTCTGCACGTCCATAAGCTTACAGGTATCGTCGACGCCCATGATATCCCGTCGCGGGCGGATGGCCGGCAACTCGGCAGCCATGTTTCAGGAAACAGTCTCGAAGCCGTACGGAGATTTCCCACGGACAGCAGATTGCTCAATGAGCGGCTGAATGGACCGCCCTTCAACCGAGACACTTAACTAACCCCCGTATGCCAGGAAGAAGATTCAGGCGGCCAATAGCAGGAACAAAAAATGAGGAGGAGATTGTTCTCTCATCCTGAGGCGGCGGAAAAACTCAAGGCACGAGCCCGAAATCGCTGGGCGAATCGTGGTAGGGGCTGAAGCCCGACTCGTCCTATTGGCCTTTATTGGCCCGGCTGAAGCCGTGCCCTTGTTACAAAACGTGTCTGAAATGAGCTTTTCCGCAGCTGTATAGCCCACTATGCCGGCAAGAAGATTGCAAGCGGCGAATAGCCCGAACAAAAATAGCCGCGACAAAAAATGAGGAGGAGATTGTTTTCTCCTCCTCAAAGATGGGCGCTGCTTCTTCTTGTTGCTGCGCCTTTTCTGTCAGAATGCCCTGACAAGCTTTCGACTATGATCCGGTACCACTTAGTGCTGAGGTTTGCGTGCCGCTTCCGTCGGTTACCGTGAGTGTGCCGGTGAACGAGCCTGCCGCGGTGGGGTAGAAGTACACGTAGATGGGGCAGGAGCTTTTGGCTGCGACCGACGATCCGCAACTGCTGGAAACAACGAACGGACCGCTGACGCCAACGCTGCTGATGCTTTCGGCGGAGCTGCCGCTGTTGGTGAGCGTGAAGGTGACCCAGGCGGTGCCGGTGTCAGGCGTCACGCTGCCGAAGTTATAGCTGGACGGGGTGAGCGTGACCGATCCGCTGCTGGCGGCTGTTACGGTTAACGCTATTGTGGTGGTTGCGGAGAGGCTGCCGCTGGTTCCCTTGATGGTGACCGTTACCGTGCCGGTGGCTGCCGAGCTGCTGGCCGTCAGGGTTAAAGTTGACGTCGCGGTGCCATCAGCCGGGGGCGTTACCGAGCTGGAAGAGAACGATGCGGTTACTCCCGAAGGCAGACCGGAGACGCTGAGGGCGACGGCCGAATCAAAGTTGCCGCTGCTGGCAACTGTGATGGTGCTGGCTCCCGAAGCGCTTTGCGCGATGGAGAGACTGCTGGGCGAATCGGACAGCGAGAAGGATGCGGTGCCGCTGCTGGTGACGGTGAGCGCCAGGGTGGTGCTGGCTGAGAGGCTGCCGCTGGTGCCGGTGATGGTGACCGTTGACGAGCCCGCCGTTGCAGAGCTGCTGGCCGTGAGCGTTAACACGCTTGAGCCGGTTGTGGGATTGGTGCCGAAGGACGCGGTTACGCCACTGGGCAGGCCGCTGGCTGCAAGGGTTACGCTTCCGGTAAATCCATTGGCGGGATTGACCGTGATGGTGCTGGCGCCCGATGCGCCTTGAGCGATGGAGAGGCTGCCGGGTGAATCGGACAGAGTGAAGGAAGCCGCCTGGGTGCCGCAGGCCCCTTGCGAGGTCCATGGCGCTCCGCTGCCGGCGCCGCCGTTGTCGGTGGCGGGATTGTTGCCTTCGGTCCAATAGTTGGCGATGTAGTCGATTCCGCTCTCGCTGGCGGTCATTCCGGCGGTGTAGACCTGGGTGGCACTCCATGCGGGCGCGCAACCGTTGGGGCTGCTGACGGTGAGCGAGACGGTGGTGGACCTGGTAAGGCCGCCGCCGGTTCCGGTGATGGTGACCGTGGCCGTGCCGGCTGCCGCAGAACTGCTGGCCGTGAGCGTCAGCGTTGAGGTGGCGCTGCCGTCGGCGGGAGGAGTAACCGAGCTGGAAGAGAGCGATGCGGTGACCCCGGAAGGCAGGCCGGAGACGCTGAGCGATACGGCTGAATCAAAGTCGTCGCTGCTGGAAACGGTGATGGTGCTCTTGCCCGATGCGCCTTGCGCGACGGTCAGACTGCTGGGCGCATCCGACAACGAGAACGACGGCTGGCCGGTGGACCCACCGCATGAGCCGCCGGGGCCGGTGCAGCTGCCCAGATCGGAGATGAATTCGTTGTTGTAGGCAAGCGCTGGATTCGACGTGCCGTCGCTGGTGGAAGAGCTGGCCGAGCTGGGGTCATCGCGATCGAACGACCAGTAGTGGATTCCGCCGAGGCCGACGCTCTTGGCCCAGGCGACGATGGTATCCACATTCGCGAGCGACAGGGTTTCAGTCGCGCCGGCATCGGCTTGGCCGATCATGAGGCAGAGTTCGATGTGGCTGTACGGAGTGCCGAAGTTGGAGTGCAGGGATTCGGCGGCGGCAATCGCGGATTGCGCCATGTCGCAGACCGAACCGGAGACGACGCAGGTGCCGGAGCTGACCGAACCGAAGTCAAACGCCATTAGGTCGACGTAGTAGTTGCCACCCAGGCCGAGCCGACTGATCTCGGACATTACCGTGTCGCCGGTGCTGTTCAGATCCGACCCGGTGGTGGCGGAGCCTTCCGTCTGCAGGGTAAAACTGAACCGCATGTTGGGATATTGCTTTTCGGCGTAAATGGTGGAGTTGATCAGGTCGTCGATGATCGCCTGATCCTGGCCAAGCTCGATGTCGTAGTCGACTCCCAGCATGTTGGCTGAATAGTAGGTGTTGATGAACGTTTGCATGCCCGAGTTGCTGGGACAGTCAAAGGTGCCCGCGGAGCCGCCGGTGCTGACGACGTAGTACTTGCCGGCAGTGACGAAATCCTGCGCATTCGAAGATTCGAGGGCGGGCGTGATGCCGCCCCAGTTCTCTGAACCGCAGTTGCCGGTGGCGAAGGCCCAACTCAATGTCGAGTTGTCGATCGGCATGGCGTTGGTTACCGCTTCGGTGGTGCCGGTGACGGCGGACTGCTGTTCACCGGTGTTCCAGTTCGCACTGACGGTTACGTCTTTATACGGACTGAAAAAGATTTGTGCGGAAGCGGTTGCGCTGAAAAAGGCAACCAGCACGACGGCCAAAACGACGGCTTTGCGAGGGAGAAAAGCGAACTGCGCTCGCAGTTGCTTGCCAAAGACTGTCATACAGCCCTCCTGAGATTTTTGGTGAAGGTTGCGTGAAGTGATAGAAAGCGGATGCTTTCTCTGGCGGATAGCGGGGTTGGATGTAGACCGCGTCTACGGGAATAATGATCACTTCAATGATCGAACGTGTCAAAAATGATCATTTCGAGGTTGGGGGAAACATTAATACAAGAAGTTGTGAATTTGCAAGAGAAAGTATTGCGATTCTGTAATCAGTGGGATATTCAGGCCGGCTTCACGCCAAATCACCGGGTATGGAATCGCGGTCTGGGGGCAAAATCAGGTGTTCCGGGCGAATGATCGGCTCATCGGAAGAGGCTCCGGCGGCGGAGCATTCCGGTTGTCATTCCCTTGTCTTAGCCTTTGCGGCGGTAGAGGATCTGGAAGTCGTAGCCGGAGTTGGCGGGGAAGAGGGCTGCGACGTGGCGGAGGCGCTCGGCGAGAGCGGGGGCGGCGAGTAGGGGGTATTCGCGCTCGCGCAGATCGTGGTAGTCGAAATCGACGGCGAGGGAGAGCATATAGACGGCCAATGCATCGGAGAACGCGGATTCGAAGTAGCTGGAGCGGGCGCGCTCGTCGATGATCTTCTGGCCGGGACGGCCGTCAGTGCTGCGGCTGTCCTGCGCCTTGCGGCGGGTCTCCCATGCATCCTGGCTGGTTTCTCCGCGGACCTGGGCCTCAGCCTGCGACCAGACGAGAGAGGAAAAGCTTTCTGGAACGCCTGCCGCTTCGACAAAGTTATGGGCCACGTTGATGAATAACTCGAAGGCGAGGCCGAAGCGGTCCTCGACGAGGCGGGTGGAGATGAAGACCGCCTCGGTTGCGCCGAAGGCTGCGTTGCGATGGCAGACGGCGCGGTCTCCCAGATCAACGGTGTACGAGGGGGCAACCATGACTTCACCAGTATCGGCGATGGCCAGGGGAACGAAGTAGTAAGCGCGGCGGTTGAGGGCGGCGGCGAGAGTGGCGGGGACGGCGCCCACGAGGCGCTCCAGGTCGGCGTCGGAGATGCGGTTCTCACCCCACGCGGCGTAGTGAAGGGCGTTTGCCGCCTCGACCACGGGGGTCTGCGTGGCCACCTTTTCAGCATGCCAAAGTTCGATTTGTGCGCCGGCACTCATTGAACTTGTATTCTAGACGACGGGGGCATGGAGATGAAGGAAGCGGCGATGCGGCAAAGTACAGGCGGCGGAAAGGTTCTGGGATTTCCGCTGGAGGGGTTTGGATTTTTTCAGAGCCTGCTGCTGGCCGTGGCGGCGGCGTTTTTCACGTTCTTCGCTTCGACGTGCATTGCGATATTTGCGCTGTTGGCGTGGAATCAAATTGGGCATCACACGGTGAATTACGCGGATACGTATCTGTATGTGGGTTTTCCGTTGGGGGTGCTGGTGCTGATGGTGGCGGTGCCGTACTTTGGAGTGCTGTGGATCAGGGCGAAGGTGCAGCGGTAGATTGCGGTTCGGGAGCCTAATGGAATCGTCAGTATCCCAAGGGAAACGTCCCCCGCAGGGGCTAAAGCTCAGCTTCTTTGATTGGCCTTTTCGGCACGACTGAAGTCGTGCCCTGATACAAATGCAAGCCCAAAACTTCAGACGAATGAGGCGCTTACAAAAGCCAATGAAATTATTGTGCTAATTCCGTGCTGCGCCCGAGCGTATAGACCGAGAATGCGCGTTCCTGCAACTGAAACTTCCGCATTGCCGGTGATTCGCCCCGAAAGGCCGCACCTTGTCCGGTCATGACTGTAGTCGTTATTTCATCCTGCGACGTGAGACTGCCACCATGTAGGCTTTTTGACGAAGATAATCGCTTGTCCCGGCACAGGCTTGAGCTTTTTGCTTACTTTCGTAGGACACCAGATACCGCCATCCGAGTCCGGTTCGCTTAGGAAACCCCCTGATACAACATCATTGAAAGTCATTCCCGCATCACCGCCACATTGCTCTTTCTTATTTGGCGGAAATACTGCAATCTCGATCCTTTGTTTTTCGCCGCAGGCATATGAAATTGTCGCGATTCCTCTATCGTTTGTTAATGCCGTTTCTTCCGAGAAATTGCGCGGAAGCCCTGCGCACAATGGTTCGATCTTCACATTGACTTGAGGCTTTCCATCCAAAGCATCCAGCACCAGCACGTGAAAGGTCGGAGTCTGACCAGCAAGGGGCCCTGGAGTCGCAAACAGCAAAACGCACGCCGCCTCACCAATCATCAAAGTGCGAAAGAGAAGCCTCGCATACCTAAGCGTTGCCCAATATTCATCGACTTTCATGCCCGTGATTGTATGCGCGCTACCGATTGCAATCTGCTTAGTGTGTGACACTCCGGCAACTGTCACACAACTGCTCGGGTATTGCCCTGGTCGGTTTGTCGCCAATTGGGAGGTTTCGGCTCCTGCATGCAGCGGGTCTGTGCAGGAATTTTGTGCTAATTTGCGCTAACGATATGGATTTCTTGGCTATCTAGAACATCTGGGATAATGCAGAATCAGTAACTTACGTGTTTTCAATGGCTGTTTGAGTTGTGCCCTGATACAAAGCCTGTCCGGCTTATTGTCGCGCGACCGCAACCCAGACGGTATCCCGTCAAACCATTGTCACAGGGCGTTCAGAGTCACAAGAGCGGAAAAAAGCGGCCGGTCCCTTGGGGGACGACCGCTTGGGTATTGCACTCTTGCTACTGGCCAGCGATGGCGGTGAAGTTTTTCAGGCTCAGGCTGGCTTGGGATCTTTACGGTCGTATTTGGCCAGTTTGATCTTTTTGGCGAGGCCGATCTTCGAGAGCAGCCAGATGCCGTAGTAGTTGGGATCCACCTCGTACCAGCGGAAGCCGTGGCGTGCGGAGACTGGATGTGCGTGGTGGTTGTTATGCCAGCCTTCGCCGCCGCTTACCAGGGCGACCCACCAGTTGTTGCGCGAGTCGTCGCGGGTTTCAAAGCGGCGCGAACCCCAGAGATGCGTGGCCGAGTTGACCAGCCAGGTGGCGTGCAGGCCGAGCGTTACGCGCAGGAACACTCCCCAGAGCAACCAGCCGACGGCGTTGATGGGCCCTCCGAGAAGCCAGCCGGCGGCGAAGAGGACAAGGCCACTGGCAGTGAGGGGAATCCAGTGATATTTGCTGAGCCAGACGTGAAAGCGATCGCGGCCGAGGTCAGGCGAGTAACGATTGAGAACCTCAGTTTGCGCGTGCAGCGCGTTGCCGAAAAGGAGCCAGCCGGTGTGGGCCCACCATCCACCCTCGCGCGGGGTATGCGGGTCTCCTTCGTGGTCGCTTAGTTGGTGATGCACGCGGTGCGTGGAAACCCAGAACATGGGTCCGCCCTCAAGGGCCAGGGTGGCGCAGATGGTCATCAGGTATTCAAGCCACTTGGGAACCTGGTAACCGCGATGCGTGAGCAGACGGTGGTAGCACATGCCGATGCCGACATTGATGGCCACCACGTACATGACCAACATGACTCCAAGCCGTTGCCAACTGAAGAAAAACAGAGAAGCCAGCGCGCCTACATGAAAGGCGGCAACCACTGAAAGCGTGAGCCAATTGATTCCATCGCCGAGGGTTGCGGCCTTGCCCATGCGAATTTCTTCCCGTGCGGGAACGACGTGAACAGATGTTGATACGGGAGCCTCAACGAGCGGGAGGTCGGGGATAGCGATAACGCTTTCAGGGGTTGGAGCGGCTACGATTGATGCCATACTTAGTGAAATTCCTCGGAGAGTGGCAATAGGCCCACTCTAGTTTGATTGTATAGTAGGCGACATTAGCACACGCGACGGCAGAAGCAGTTTCGCAGCGAAACATGCGGGAATTCACACAAAAGTGAGCGGTATTGCTCACCTGCCAAGGATGAGCCGGTCGGTGAGAACCCGCTGAGGTTGTGGTCTCCGGCCCTTGCGGCACCTGCGACGCGGCAGACGCTCGCGGGAGGCCCGCACGAGCGTACTGCTCTCCCGCCCTTGCACCCGACCACTCCACGGACGAAGGCCTGTCCGCGGGGACCCCGGTAAGGCGCAAGAACGGGGCACGGTGCTTTGGTCGCTCGTTTGGACCCAGAGATTTAAGGCTGGACGAGAGCAGAGTCTAGTTTGAAGTTTCTACGCCGAATTCTCCGCCTCCGGTGACAAAGAGCTTCTCTGCCTGTCCTCGAAGCACGCGATAGAGTGCGAACTGGCGCTGCGTGGCGCCACGCAGTTCAAACAGCAGCTCTCCACGATTGTCCGCCATGGCGTCCACAGCGTCCACCAGGCGCATACGGGGTGTGTCATCCAGGTGAGCGCCGTCGGTGACGCTCTTCAGCAGGACAAGCACATTGCCATAGAGGTCCGGCTGAGCAACCAGAGTGACAAACTTCTCCTGAGACAGTGGCCCTGCAGTATGCGCCTGCAAAACCAAGGTTGCGCCGGAGCCGTACGAGAGCTCAAAGACGCGAAACTGCTCGCCCTGGAGCGGCGCTGGCGGAGGCGGCGGAGGAGCAGGCTTGGTGGTCTTGCGCGTGGCTGTCCTGGTAGCAGTCTTTTTGGGAGCGGGTGGTGGAGGGTTCAAGCCGAGGGCGTTGCGGGCAATGTCCTCAAGGGCGGACTTCATCTTTGCTTCGTCGTCTGGGTTAGACCAGGTGTAGTCCCAGGGATGTTCCGGACGATTTTGAGCATCGGAGACGGCCACGGCTTGCTGCATGTCCGGGGGAAGGCCAAGCAAGCTAGGAACGACGTTGAGAACATAGTCATCGGACTTGCCGCGTTTAAGCCGGGGGCGATCAGGATCGGTAACGTCTGGCAGGGATTCGACGTGGCCAACGTCCTCGGGTTGCTTCTTCGTCTTCTTCAGCACGGGGCGATCAGGATCGTCGGACGATGCACTTGTGCTTCCGGTTCCGCTTGAGGAGCTGTCGGTGTGCCGGTGCAGAGTTGGCTGGTCGGGATCGGTAGAGGGCGTTGAAGCTGTGCCGGTGGTGTTTGAACTGTCAGAAGCGCCGCCTGCTTTGTGCAGCGTGGGACGATCCGGGTCGGCAGCCGGAGCGTCGGCTGTGCTGGAACTGTCCCCATTGCCAGAACCACCAGCGGGTGCATCGCCAGCGTGATGCTTGCGATGCAGAACGGGCACGTCGCTTTGGAAGTCGTCATCCACCTTTTCGAGACGCGGAGGGGGCGCGGGTTTGGGCTTCGGCATCGACTTCCACGATCCATAGCCAACCCATGAGCCCTGCTCCTGGCCGGCATTCTTGATGTCGAACAGGCCAACGGGTTTGCCGTCCTTTTCCAACTCGTATTCCACCTCGCCGGCAAGGGCCAGCGGCTGAGGACGGGCCATGTAGATGGCGCCATCCTGCAGTTCTCCTCCGTCGAGCACCGTGACCGGAACGAGACGACTAGCCTTGGGCTTGCCGGGATCTCCGGTCCACTCGAGGACGGCGATCGAGCGCAGCTCCGGCTTGTCTTTATCAGTCTTGCTGAGTTGGCCGGGATACTGCGCGGTTGCCGAGAGGGCGCAGATCAGGGCCAAGCCGGAGATCAGCGACAGGCCGCCCAGCATTTGGATTCGTAACGCCGTTCGTCCAATCAACAAGTTGCTGAACCTGCGCGATGACATTTACCGCCCACCTCGGGAATAATCAAGCTTGATGGCCAACCTTCGGCTCTCCATCTTAAGATACGAGGAATATGCCCATGGAACTCAACGAGAAAGTCGCCGACTTTACCCTGCAGACCGACGAGGACAAAACGGCGAGCCTGTCGGACTATGCCGGCAAGCCTGTCGTACTCTTCTTTTATCCCAGAGCGGACACTCCTGGCTGCACAATTGAGGCCTGCGGCTTCCGCGACACCTTTAAAAAGATGCAGGCGGCAGGCGCCGTGGTGCTTGGCATCAGCCGCGACACGCCCAAGGCCCAGGCGAAATTCCGCGCCAAGTACGACCTTCCTTACACACTCCTTGCTGATGTAGACGAGAAAGTTTGCAATCAGTTTGGCGTGATGAAGGAAAAGAACATGTATGGGAAGAAAGTGTGGGGGATTGAGCGGACGACGTTCGTGATCGGGCCGGACCAGACGCTGCTGCACGTGTTTCCCAAGGTGACGCCGGAGGGGCACGCGGAGGCGGTGCTGGAACTGATCAAGGAATGGAAGAAGACGCACAAATAGAACGGACTGGCCGCGGCGTGGAGCACTTTGGGGCACTGATGCCGCGGGCGTTCTTTGAAGCGCCTCCGGAACTGGTGGCGCCAAGGCTGCTGGGGAAGGTGTTGGTACATTTCTCGCCTATCGGAGCGCTGGCGGGCCGGATTGTTGAGGTTGAGGCCTATCTTGGTCCGCACAACAAACCGCCCGACCCTGCTGCCCATTCCCACCGCGGTCCGACTCCGCGTAACCAAGTGCTGTTTGGGCCGGCCGGACACGCCTACGTTTACTCGATTTACGGCCGGTACTTCTGCATGAATGTTTCGTGCGAGAAGGACGGGCAGGCGGGGTGCGTGCTGGTTCGCGCGCTGGAACCGCTGGCTGGACCGAACACGGCGAGCTTTGCGGCGATGGCCGGCAATCGGGGACTCGCACCCGGCGCGGCGGCTCGGGAACTGACAGCCGGGCCAAGCCGGTTATGCCAGGCACTGGGGATCACGAGGGCGGCGCATAATGGCCTGGACTTGCTCGACGCTGGATCGTGCCTCCAGCTCCGCGAGGACGGCTACCTTGTCTCTGAAGTGCTGGTGACGACTCGCATTGGCATCAAGCATGCGGTTGACTTGCCGCTGCGTTTCGCCCTTCCAGAGCACAACTGTCTCTCAGGCCCACGAAGTTTAACTGGAAGTCGAATCCTTATTCGATAGAATTCCGTCAGTTCTCTTAGACATTCCACCCCGCGAGGAAAATCTCAGCTTGAAAACTTCATCGATCTCCCTGTCCGTCGCCACTTCCCTGCTTGCAATTGCCGTCTTTGCCATTGGCACGGTTGCCCAGACCCCGCAAGCTACTTCTCCCCAGCAGCCCGCCGGCGGCTCACAACGCCCGCCGCGCACTTTTCCCGCGCCGACGAACCTGAAAGTACTGCCCAAGGACATGACCGGAGAGCAGGTGCACGAGCTGATGGAAAAGTGGGAGGGTTCCCTGGGCGTAAAGTGCAGCACGTGCCACGCGGCGGACCCCAACAATATTGGCCCGAATGGGCGACCGCGGCTGAACTACGCGGACGACTCCAAGGAAGAGAAGCAGACGGCTCGGCTCATGTACAAAATGACCGAGGACATCAACATGAATTATGTGTCGAAGGTCCCGAATTCAGATATGCCGGTGACTTGCGGCACGTGCCATCGCGGGCACCTGGGGCCGGAGCCCTTCGTGATTCCGCAAGACGACCATGATCACGATCATGGGGCTCCTCCGCCGCCAGCGGGCACGGCGCCGGCTCAGCCGAAGTAAGAAGCGGCGGAATTCAGGCACCGGACACCCTCGCGAAGTCGCCGCTCTTGCCGCCGGATTTGGCTTCGAGCTGGATATTGCGGATGACGATCCCCTTGTCCAGCGCCTTGGTCATGTCGTAGACGGTGAGGGCGGCGACAGCGGCTGCTGTGAGGGCTTCCATTTCCACGCCGGTGGGCCCCGTGGTGGCCACCGTCGCCGTGATGTGCACGCCGCCCGATACAATTTCAGCCTGGACGTCCACGTGCGTGAGCGGCAAGGGATGGCACATTGGAATGAGATTGGATGTGCGCTTGGCTGCCTGGATGCCGGCGAAGCGCGCAACCTCAAGAGGGTTTCCCTTGGGATTGTGCGGCAATGCTGAGAGCACCGTTTGAGAAAGCTCGACAAAGGCCGAAGCTGTTGCCGAACGGCGAGTGGCTTGCTTGGCGCTTACATCGACCATGGCGGCTTGGCCGGTTGCGTCAAAGTGCGAAAGACATGGATGCGAAAGCTGCGAGGGTTCAGACATGGGACTCCTCAGGAAAGCAGAATACGGACGATACTGCCGGCGTCGAGGCGGACGGCCCCTTCAGGCACGACCATGAAGCAGTTGGAGCGTGCCAGTGCGGCGAGGTCGCCCGAACCAGCCCACGGGATCGGTTCGACCTCTGGAAGCTTGCCGGCGGCTGCGCTGAAGCTGCAGGACGCGGGGAGAAAGCGGGTCAGATCCGATTTGCCGTGCTTGCCGGTCTCGGCCCGCAAGCGCGCCAGGACGAAGCGCGGACCGGAATCGCGGCTGCCGGATAGCGCACCGAGGATTGGGGCTGCAAACAGCAGGAACGTGACCGCGGAAGAGATCGGATTGCCGGGAAGGCCGAAGAAGTATTGCCCGCCGCTATTTGCCTGGACGGCGCGCACATTCCTGAGCGGGAGTTCCCCGAAGACGAGCGGTTTGCCGGGCTGAATGCGGACGCCGGTGAAGTGAAAGCGGGCACCCATGCGGGCGAGGGCCGGCTCAACCAGATCGAATTTGCCCGCCGAAACGCCGCCGGATATGAGGAGTAGATCTGCCGCGATAGTCTCAGCGAGTAACGCGTCGAGCGCCTCCGCATTGTCGGCGGCTGTGGGCAACACCCACGGCTCTGCGCCGGCCGCCGCTATCAGAGCAGCCAGCATGGGCGCATTGGAGTTGCGGATCTGGCCGGGGCCCGGAGAGGTGCTGATGGGCACAAGCTCGTCGCCTGTGGTGAGAATGGCTACGCGCGGCTTTCGAAAAACATTGAGCGCTGCATAGCCGCAGGTAGCGGCAAGCGCAATTTGCGCAGGGTGAATTGCGCTTCCAACCGGAAGCAACTCGTCTCCCTCGCGAGCCTGCGCTCCCTGCTCAACGATGTTCTCGCCGGGCTTGACTGTGCGGGGCGGCAACAGCCGAACTTTCCCTTTGCCAGTCTCAATATGCTCAATCATCATGACCGCGTCGGCACCTGGAGGGACTGGCGCTCCGGTCATAATCTCCCAAGCGTGTCCCTTGGGAAGCGGTCCGGCTGGAGCATCGCCGGCGCGGGATGCGCCCGCAAGTTTCAGAAATTTGTGCTTCGAGGCTTCCGATGCTCTGCAGGCGAAACCGTCGCGTGTGGAGCGCGCGAAGGGCGGCTGGTCGCGGTCGGTGTGAAGCGGCTCGGCAAGGATGCGTCCAACGGTCAGCCCGAGTTCGATGCGTTCGATGCGGGGAGTCAGGCGGCGAGCCTCGGTCGCATGCGCTGAGACGATGACCGCGGCTTCTTCGTAACTTGGCAGAGCAGCGCTCATGGAGGGATTGTAGAAGAACCAGGACCCGGTCACTCAAAGCAGGAAAAAGCGATAACCCGAGAACACGGAAAAAGTTAGGGCGCCCCTTGGTGGGAGCGCCCCTGTTATGCCCGGAATGCGGGCGTCTACTTGCCCTTTTTGGACTTGTTGTTGTAGGTGGCGTCGACGGTTGTGTTGAAGCCCGCGAGAATGCCCTTGACGTCGTTGGAAAACTGGCCGGTGGGCGCCAGCTGAAGATACGTCTGAAAAGCCTCAATAGCCCCCGCCGGGGGCACCAGTTTGTGGGTCTTGGGATCTTCCGTGACGCCTCCAGGGGCGCTGATCAAGCCCTGGCCTTTGAGATAGTAGAGGATTGCGAGGTTGGGGTTCTTGGGATCCGGACTCGCTGCGATTGCCTTCTCTGCCGAAGCGACCTGCGCCCCAATGATCTTGGCATCCCCGTTCGTCTGGGCGGCCTGGAAGAAAATTACCGCTTCGTTTTTCAGGTACATGGGCGCCTGGGGCGGATTTGCCTTAGCGGCGGCATCGTAGCCCTCATTAGCTTCATCGATCTTTCCCTGACGAGCGGCGATCTCGCCCAGGCCTTCGTCGGCGGCTCCCTGAACCTGCAGATTGGGCTTCTTTGAAACGGCCTCAAGGTCAAGCACCTTCTTGAACGACGCTGTGGCTTCGTCATACTTCTTCAGCCCCTTTTGCGCCTGCCCAAGCTGTGCCCACAAGACTGACTCGGCGGGTCTGAGACCGGTGTCCTTCAGCATCATGGTCTCGACTTCGGTATATTTTGCGGTCTTAATCTCCAAGGTTTTGGCATCAAGATCAGCCTTTGCCGCTGATGCGCCGAGTTGCTGCGCTGCTGTTGCGGCCGCGGTGTCGACGTCCTTGAAGTCCTGGGCAGCGGTCTTGATATCAGCATTCAGAGTTTTGATGACCTCGTTCGCCTTCATTGCCGCGGCGTTCTTCGTCTTCAACTCTTCCAACTGCTTTTTCTGTTCCGGATCGAGCTTGTCAATGTATTCCTTGCGGGACATGTCGACGTCTTGAACGATATCCTGGCCGGCAACGATTTTAACGTTGGGGAATGAATCGACCATCTTGTCCTTGGGTGTGTCGGGGGCGCGATATACCACCATGTAGGTGCCGGGATTCGCCTCGCCCTTATAGTCGCCGTTTGCATCCACAGGGAAGCTGTACTTGTCGGTGTGGCCGTCGTCGTTCGAGAGGCTCACAGTGCCGCTGGTGGTTGAGGTTCCAACGGGGTTAGTCACGTGGCCGTGGATTTTGCCTGTGGGTGCGGAGGGCGATTGCGCGAGGGTGGGCGAGAGGGAGAAAGCCAGCAGACCCAGCCAAAGTGGAATGGTGCGTTTCATATTTCTCTCCTTGGGAGCGGCGCGAACCAAGCGGCCCGCGGGCTGAAAAAAGTGTTTCAACTGAAATCCGATCTCTGGAATGAGTCCGCAGCCGCGTGAACAACAATGCGCGGAGTGTTCCCATTTGCAGGACCAAAGTTAAATCCAATCGACTGTTCAGCACAAGGGCTGATGCGAGGTTCCGCAATGCCCGCTGTGTTTACGATTCCGTCAAGACCTCAAGGGATGGACGGTTAAGCCGAGTTGCAGGCTGCATGGCCACGGCGCACGCAGTTGAAAGCCGGAGGCCCGTCGATCTTCAACGCTTCATGGTAGTGTGCGCGGAAGGAAGGGTTTGTGGCGTGTATCACACTCTAGAATGAATACATGGCAACCATCATTCGTCCCGCGACCGCGGCAGACGTTTCCCTGATTCTCGCCTTGATTCGAGGGCTCGCAGAGTATGAGCGTGCGCCCGAGGCCGTGATTGCTACAGAAGAAGATTTGCTGCGGGACGGGTTTGGCCCTAACCCGTTCTATTTCTGCTTGATAGCTGAGCACGACGGGCGACCGGCCGGTTTTGCCTTCTACTTCTTCGATTACTCGACGTGGATCGGACGACCAGGGATCTATCTGGAGGACCTGTTTGTCTATCCCGAACTTCGCGGGCTGGGAATCGGCAAGGCGCTGCTAAAGCGGGTGGCGGTGATTGCCGTTGAGAAGGGCTGCGCGCGGCTGAAATGGTCGGTGCTGGACTGGAATACGCCGGCCATCGACTTCTACCGCGCAATGGGGGGCGAGTTGATGGACGAGTGGACCAATGTTCGGATTAGCGGAAAAGCGTTGGAACGGCTTGCCGATTCGGATGGACGGCAGCTGTGAATCTACGCCGCGATGATGGAGCGAAGGTGGTTCGCGTGATTGGGGGCGGGCTGGCTGGCCCTGAGGCCGCACTGACTGCTGCGCGGCTGGGATGCCGTGTGGACCTTTATGAGATGAGGGCCATGGTCGACGGAAAACCGCGGCTGACTCCGGCGCACCAGACAACCGAATTCGGCGAACTGGTCTGCTCCAATTCGCTGAAAAGCGAGTCGCCCAACACTGCACCGTGGCTTTTGAAACAGGAAATGCGCCGCGCTGGCTCGGCCCTGCTGCGGATCGCCGATGAAACCGCCGTGCCTGCGGGGCATGCGCTGGCTGTCGATCGCGTTGAGTTCTCGCGCCGCATTGCTGAGGCGATTGCGGCCGAGCCGCTGATTCGCGTGATCCGCGAAGAGGTGACGGCGCTTTCACCTGCCGAGGGGTTAACGATTTTGGCGACGGGGCCGTTGACCTCCGATGGGCTGAGCGCGGAGATTGAGCGCATCACTGGCTCGGGGCACCTTGCGTTTTACGATTCGATTTCGCCGATTGTGGATGCGGAGTCCATCGATATGGACCGCGTGTATATGGCCGCGCGATGGGATAAGGGGACCGCCGATTACATCAATTGCCCGATGAATCGCGAGGAGTATGAGCGCTTTCTGAATGCGTTGCTGGAAGCGGAGGCGACCGAAGCAAAGGAATGGGAGAAACTGGACTACTTCGAAGGCTGCCTGCCGATTGAGGTGCTTGCCCGGCGAGGGCGCGACACTTTGCGCTTTGGACCGATGAAGCCGGTGGGGCTGCGCGATCCGCGAACCGGAATGACGCCCTGGGCCGTTGTACAGCTTCGCAAGGAGAACGTGCGCGCGGATAGTTACAACCTGGTGGGCTTCCAGAATCATTTGAAATTCGGCGAACAAGCAAAGGTGCTGCGACTGATTCCGGGGCTGGAGAATGCGCGCTTTCTACGGTATGGGCAGATTCATCGCAACACCTATATTCAGGCGCCGTTGCTTTTGGATGAGAACCTGCGATTGAAATCCGCAGCGTGGCTTTGGTTTGCAGGCCAGCTTTCCGGCGTGGAAGGCTACACGGAATCCATCGCCACTGGGTTGCTGGCGGGAATCTACGCAGCAGCATGGGTCCGTGGTGAAGAATGCGCGGCAGCTCCACGTGCCAGTGCCCTGGGTTCGCTGGTTCATTACATCACCCATGCCGATCCAAAGGATTTTCAACCGGCGAACATTACCTTCGACCTGCTGGAACCGCTTGAGGAGGAGATGCGCAAAAAGATTCGTGACAAGAAGGAGCGACATCGGCTGGTTTGCGAGCGGGCTCTGGCGGCGTTTGACGCGTGGTGGAGCGTTGCGGGGAACGCGACTGCGGAACTTCACACTTAGACCTTGCGTAGATGTAGGCTACGGGAAGGCTTCCCGGAAAGGTTTCATATGCGTGCTATCTCTGCCGTGGATTCTGTTTCGCTTGCGGTTCAACGCACTCGGGATTTCCTCTTCAGGCCGTTCGCGTGGGGAACTTATCTGAAGCTGGGCCTGGTGGCCATCATCACGGAGGGCCTGGGAAGCAACATCCACGGCTCCGGCGGCGACAACAGCCAGCCATCCGTCCATACTCCCGATATGACTTCGCCGTTCCATTTTGAGCCCTACATGATTGCGATCGCCATTGCGGCGGTTCTGCTGGCGATGATCGTGATGTTCTTCGTGTTTTACCTCATTACCCGCCTGCGCTTCGCCTACTTCCACTGTCTTGTTCATAACATCAAAGAGATTCGGCCGGGGTGGGAGCTCCATCGCGAACAGGCGGCGCGCTTTTTCTGGCTCAACGTGGGTGTCGGATTTGGGTTTCTCGTGGTGGTCATTGCTATTGCCCTTCCGTTCATATCGGGGTTTATGAAGCTGGCTCAAGAGACGCATGCGGGTGGACAGTTCGACTGGGGACTGCTGCTTTCCCTCATCCTGCCGCTGATTCCGATTCTTGTCCTGATTGCACTGGCCGGAGTTTTGTCGGACCTGATCCTGCGGGACTGGATGTTGCCGCATTATGCGCTGGAAGATGCAACTGCGGGGGAAGCATGGTCTGAAGTCTGGCACCACATGATGGCCGAGAAGAAGCAATTCATTCTGTACGCCGTGCTGCGCGTCGTGCTGCCGTTTATTGCATCGGTCTGCGTGTTCATGGTTCTGGCCATTCCGGGGCTCGCCGTGGTTGGCGTGATTGCGGCGCTCGAATATGGCTTGCACTCCGCCTTCGCCGATGCGACCGGCGGCGCGGCAGTGGCCGGGATTCTGCTCCAGGTCTTCTTTGGCTTGGTCGCGGTCGGATTCACCCTGCTGGCCAGCGTTTGCCTTGGAGGGCCTTTGAGCACGGGAGTTCGCGAGTATGCGCTGGTTTTCTACGGAGGACGCTATCGCCTGCTTGGGGATGTGCTGTATCCGACGGTTCCAACCGCTCAGGGCGCTTCCGGGATCCGCTGAGAAACGCTGCAACGCGAATCCACCCTTTCGCCACCTGCCGTGGGCAGACGCTCGCGGGAGGTCCGCATGGCCTTTGTTGCTTCCCGCCCTCGCGACAGTAAAGAGTCGCGAGAACGGGGCACGGGGCTTTTATGGCTGATCCAACTCGGGTTCTTCGCAGCTGTGACTTGCTGCTCAGGAACCTTTCCGGAGCGGCCAGTGTCCAAGAAGAGTAGGGGTCGCATTCGCATCCAGAAGATGGAGCATCGCCAGGTTCGTTTGAGTGCGTCTTTGTCCGTGGGGTGGCAGAGTGTACCCTGAAGACCGGAGCTCCTGATGCGTTGTACCTCCATTGTTGGTTGTTCATTGTGTGCTGCTGTGCTGGCAATGTGGGCACCCGCGCAGACGAAAACGTCACCGCCGTCGGCCGGTGCGACGAGTCCCGCCGCACAAAGCCCCGCTCATCTGGTGCTGCCGCCCATCCCAAAGCCTTTACTTCCCGACTCCTTCGCCGGGTGGGTCGCATCGGAGGCACCGAAAAAGCTGGTGGACGCTACGCAAGCTGACCCGGACAATGCCGCAGCCCTCAAGGAGTACGAGTTTACAGACGCCGCCGTTGCCAGCTACAAACGCGATGGCGAAACGCTCAGCCTGCACGCTCTGCGCTTCCACGATGCCAGCGGTGCCTACGGCGCCTATTCTTTCTATCGCCATGATGGCTGGCCCAAGGAGGAAATCGGAACTGGCGCCACCTCCGATCACAACCGGGTGCTGTTCTGGCTTGGGAACACAGTGGTGGACGCCAACTTCTCTCACATTGGTCCTATGTCCGGATCGGAACTCCGGGAACTGGCGGGCCAAATCCCTGTTCCCGAGGGCACAAAAGCGCTGGCGCCGCCATTGCTGAGCGATCTGCCCAAAGGCTCATTGGATGGCCAAACCACGCACTATGCCCTTGGACCGGCGGGCTATGCTGGCGCAGGGGGCGTGCTGCCGCCGGAGTTGGTCGGCTTCGATCGGGACGCGGAGGCAATTACGGCAAATTATTCGCTGCCCTCGGGCCCTGCGACCCTGACCATTATTGACTACCCGACGCCGCCGATCGCCATGGCGCAAGAAGCCAAAATCCGCGCCTACCTGAAGGCGGGCAGCCAAGCAAATCCGCCGTGGCCCAAGCCGCTAATGGATTCCGGCCAGGCAGCGCTGGAGGTGCGACGCAGCGGGCCATTGGTGGCCATTGTGAGTGGGGACGCCATTCCCGACGAGAGCCACAAGCTGCTGGCTATCGTCCACTACGACGCAGACCTGATGTCGATACCTCAACCGACCGAGTCCGAGGTATCAAAGACCAGCAAGCTGCTGCTGGGAATCGCCACACTGGTCATCATTGGGGGCAGCGCCGCTTTGCTGCTGGGAGTTTTTCTGGGAGGCTTCCGGGCGCTCTATCGTGTGGCCCGCGGCAAACCCGCCTCTTCGATGTTCGAAGCGGAGTTCACGAGCCTACATTTGCGGGATTGACGGTGCCCTGTTCCCTCGGCACATCAAGGTGGCGTATGTACGCGGAAGGCGCGAGGAAATCCTGTGGAAAACAGGACGCAAACCCGAAGAAACACCCTGAAAAGACAGAAGTAAGCGGGATCAAAAAGGCGAAGAGGCGGCAAAAGTGCCGGCCCGACCTGTTCTGGAAATCAATCTGTATATAATTGAATATAAAGACTTTATTTCGGCCATGATTTCTCCTTGACACTCCCTTCAGCCGCCCCTACTATGCAGCCAGAAAGTTCTGATGGCTTTGCCTCCGTTGGAACTATTCTCCCTGAGGAGAGAGCTGCCCTGTTGCCGGGCGGCTCTTTCCGTTTTTTGGAGCCAATTCGCACGGTCACTTTGGAAGCGCAATGGCCTCAAAAAGTGCGAGTGGGCACCGATGAACTCCGCACGTCTATCGAATCGAGTTCAAGCCTATATCGAGCAACATGGCGCGAATGACCACGAGCCCAGTTACCGTCAACGCCGCCAGCATGCAGGTCCAAAAGCCGATTCGGTCATACGGAACAAAGAGAGTGGTCCGTGCACCGGTGAAAGTGAGCCCTGCCGCGCCTGGCAGCAGGGCGCGGACCACCACTGCAACCAGGATTCCCGCAACCCAGACGATTGCGATTCTGAAGGCGAGCTGAATTGTCAGTGCCATGTTGGATTCCTTTTGAAGAGAGGCATGAAGAGTTCAATGCCGACAGTACAACTTGCACGGTTCAACTTTACCTTCCACGAGCGCAACGATACAATCGGAGAGCGGGCCGAAGTAGCTCAGTTGGTAGAGCAGCTGATTCGTAATCAGCAGGTCGTCGGTTCAAGTCCGACTTTCGGCTCCATGTCTTCAATCCTGAGGTTGAACGACTCCTCCCTATTTCATTCCTTCGATCAGAACAGTTCGATCGAATCCTCGAATCGATAGACGCGGTCGATTGCCAAACAGCGCATTGGGCGTCTCCTCAGGCTCCGGGTAGAACCTTTTTGATGACCGCAATCAGATCGTTGCCCGAAACCGGCTTGACGATCCATCCAGTGGCGCCCTGGCGCTTGCCCTGGTCGCGCTTGGCGGCGTCGCTCTCGGTTGTCAGAGTCAAGATTGGGACGAAGCGAAACGCGGGCATGGCGCGCACTTTCCCAATCAATTCCATGCCCCCCATCACCGGCATATTGATGTCGGTGAGGATCAGATGGGGCTTGATTCCGGCGTTCAGCTTGTCCAGAGCGGCCTGGCCGTTGTTGGCCGTCTCCACCTCAAAACCGCTCATCGACAGAGTGGCTTTGAGGCTCATCAGCATGGTCACCGAATCATCGACGACGAGAATACTTTTTCCCATGGAACTTCCTCAAGCCCGGAGCCCAGCACGGCCCGGAGACAGTGGTCTGCCTGATTCATCGTCAGGAATTGGAAGAGGGATAGCGGAAACCATCTGCGTCCCGGATTGAACCCTCTGGAAGCCGCGCTCGGCTGGTCCATTCGGCACTCGGGAATCTGCGGGTTTTTCTGCGGCTCTATCGGTATTTGTCGGTGGAATATCCGTCTTCCAGAGCCAGTGTGACTCCCAGATACTGAAACGAACCAAGTCAGACACCCGTTATCCACTGATTTTTTTCTTTTGGAGGTAGATGCGGTCTGCTTATCCACGCATACTCTTGGCATAATCGCAGCAAGAGCGGTTCCTCCGTAATGTTCTAAGAGCTACGTCCAGAACCTGGGTTCGCAATGCAAAGACAGGACAAAGTTCGGAACACGAGTTCAACCCCGAGGCCGTACCGATTCACCTGTGGGAGTACTCAAGAGTGACCAGCTATAGCCGTCAGGACGTGTTGCGCATCTTGCAGATCAGTTCCCGCCAGTTACAGGCCTGGGAACGAGCAGAGCTGATCCCTCAACGCGAAACTTACACATTCCAGGATCTGGGTCAGTTGAGGACCGTTCGTGCACTGCGCGAGGAGGATGTGTCTGCCGCGTCGATCCGGCATTCCATTCTTGCCATGAAGGCCGTGGCCGGGATGGCGAATCCGATGCTGGAGGCGTGCCTGGTTCGCACGGGAACGCGGCTGGCTTTCCGCCACCATGGCGCGATGGTGGACCCGATCCGCCGGCAGTTGCTCTTCGACTTTGAGCGCATTGACCGGATGAATCAGATGGGCGAGCAGTCGACCGGCTTCAGCCCGTCTCCGCTGCGCCGTCCCGGATCGCATGCGCCGCGGGGTGTTCAAGACCGATTTTTGGCTGCGGTGCAGGCCGAAGAGTTGGGCGAAAAGCAGCGTGCTGTAGCTCTCTACGAGGAGATCCTCGCGATTGACCCGCAATATGCCGCGGCCTACATCAACCTAGGGACCATTAATTTCCATTTGCGCCAGTATGGCCGTGCCGAGGAACTCTACCGGCAGGCCACGGTGGTGGATCCCAGCTATGTACTGGCTTTCTTCGATCTGGGCAATGTGCTGGACGAGTTGCAGAGGTCGGAGGAATCCATTGCCGCATACCGTCGGGCTGTCGCGCTTGCGCCCCGCTACGCGGATGCCCACTACAACCTGGCGCTGGCTTACGAACGCAAGGCACAGGACCGTTCCGCGCTGAAGCACTGGCTGGCCTATGTGAAGCTGGACAACCGTGGGCCGTGGGCCGAACATGCCAGGAGCCAGATTCGGAAGCTGCTGAGCCGGGAGAAGCTTGCCATTACATCGCGTTCGAGGAACTACGTTCCGCCCCGCAAGGGAACGGCGGCACTGAAGCTGGTTTGATACACTCCGAGGCCGGAGGCAATTTTCGCTTTGGCCCACGCATCCCCAACCCCGCTTACGCAACTTTCTGAAGATGAGAATCTTTTCTATTCCACCGTGCGGCGATTTGCCGAGGAGGCCATTGCTCCGCGGGTGCGCGCAATGGAAGACGACCAGCAGTTTGCCGATCGGCTGGTGAAGCAGCTGTTCGAACTGGGCCTGATGGGCATTGAGGTTCCCGAGGCGCTGGGCGGCGCGGGGGGAAGCTTCTTTGATGCGGTGCTGGCGATCGAGGCCATCTCGACGGTGGATCCCGCTGTGGCCGTGCTGGTGGACGTGCACAATACGCTGGTGATTAACGCGCTGCGACGGTGGGCGACGGAGGAGCAGAAGAAGCGCTGGCTAGCGCGGCTGGCGGCGAATACAGTGGGGGCTTATGCGCTGAGCGAGGCTGGCTCGGGATCAGACGCGTTTGCTTTGCAGACCCGCGCAGAAGCTGTGGCAGGCGGATTTCGGCTGAACGGCCGCAAGCTTTGGATCAGTAATGCGCACGAAGCGGGGCTGTTTATTGTCTTCGCCACGCTCGATCCCGGGGCGGGGTACAAGGGCATTACAGCATTCCTGGTTGAAAAGGGGACGCCTGGGTTCACCGTTGGGCGCAAAGAAGACAAGCTCGGCATCCGGGCAAGCAGCACGTGTGAACTGGTGTTCGATGGGTGCGAGGTTCCGGAGGTAAACGTACTGGGCGAGCCAGGCAGGGGCTACAAGATTGCGATTGAGACGCTGAATGAGGGGCGGATCGGTATTGGTGCACAGATGCTGGGCCTAGCCGAGGGTGCGTGGGGCCACGCGGCGAAGTATGCGAAGGAGCGGCGGCAGTTTGGGAAGCCCATTGCTGAGTTTCAGGCGGTGCAGTTTACGCTGGCGCAGATGGCGACTGAGATTGAGGCGGTAAAGCTGATGGTCTATAACGCGGCACGGTTGAAGGATGCTGGACGGCCGTATGTGCGGGAGGCAGCCATGACCAAGCTGTTTGCGTCGCAGGTTGCGGAGCGTGTGGCAAGCCAGTGCGTTGAGGTGTTTGGCGGGAATGGGTTTGTACGGGACTATCCGGCGGAGAAGTATTACCGAGATGCGAAGGTGGGGAAGATTTACGAGGGCACTTCGAATATGCAGTTGATGACGATTGCAAAGAGCAGCGGTCAGTGATTAGTGGTTAGCGGCCGATTGTCAGGAGGGAAGAATTGCTCAAGTTTGTTGGTCTGGTTTGTACGCTTTTTGCTTCCGCTAATTTTGGCGAATTCGCCGGGCGACAAGTTCGCGAAATACAAGGCCGTCGAGGCCTATGAGATTCGGCCGGGAATCTTCATGATGCCTAGTTACGCGAAGGATGGGCAGGTTTGCGAGATCGGACTTGAGCGACGACGCTATTCACCGGAAGCGATCCAACTCGATGGAGGCATTCCAGACAAAGACCTTAACGATATTGTCGATGAGCTTGCACCGGACGCTGAAAGGGGTCCTAAAGACGAGATTGAACGAACGGATGAGGATGGCGGCGGGATGACTACATACCGCAACTACGAGAATGTATCGGTTCAGATCTTCAGTCACGTGCTGAATAATGCAAGACGAGACATGAAGGTCGAGCGGAACATCGCCGTGTCGATCAGTTGGAAGAATCGGAAATGCGAATAGGCATGGGAGCAGCCGAGGCTTCATGCGCCGCTGCGACCAGGCGAATATGCTCGGGGCGCGTGCGGCAGCAGCCGCCTACGATTTGCGCACCGGCTCTGAACCACTCCGCTGCTTGTGCGCCGTAGCTTTCTGGGTCGCCCTTGCCTGTCCATTGACGGGTTGTTGCATCCCATCCTTCGCCTGAGTTGGGATAAACGACAATGGGCTTGTTTGATGCGTGCCGCAGCTCGGCGATCAGCGCCGGGATGAGCGCGGGCTGGGTGCAGTTGACGCCGATGGCGATGGTCTGGGGAAAGCGAGCGACGGCTGCTGCACATTCGCTGAGTAATTCGCCGTGAGCCACATGCTTTTCATCGCGACAGTTGAAGCTGAACCAGGCCGCTAGTTCCGGCCACGGGCTGAGTGCTTCGCCGATTGCCTCGGCTTCTTCGAGTGATGGAAGGGTTTCAAATGCGAGGAGGTCGGGTGCCTGCGTGCCTGCGACGGCGGCCAATACGCCAATGCGCTCGCGGTGGAACGCGACCAGATCGCTGAATCCAACTTCGTAGTTGCCGTGGTACTCGGCACCGTTGTGGAGGGCTGCGCCGTACGGCCCGAGCGAGGCGGCCACGACGATTCGGCGCTCGGAGAAGTCCGCTGCGGCCGTGCGGGCCAGTGCGACAGATTTGAGCAGCGCTGCATCGGCGCGATCTGCGTTCAGGCCTACCTCCGCGTAGCCCATGCGTGAAACCTGGTAGCTCGCCGTCAAAATGCAGTCCGCACCCGCCTGGATATAAGCGCGATGCACGGCAATCACCTTCTCCGGCGCGTCCTCGAGAACATGCGCGGACCATAGGGGACCATCGATACTTGCGCCCTGGTACTCAAGCTCCGAGGCCATGCCTCCGTCGAGGACGTGGACGCCGCGGAGGATAGAAGCACGGTCCTGTGCATTTGCTTCCATGAGGAAATCGTACCGCACGGCAGCACACGCGTTAGAACAACAAGTACGGACGTCGACGTCCGTACTACAGCCGATTCAGAGACCGGCGCTACCTTTCGGTTATAGAACCATGTGGTTATGCACTAGCTGGCGGAGTCCCTCTGACGTGTGGCCTTGACTGCAGACAGAATTCCAATGCCGATGAGCACAACCGCACCCGCGATGATCCACTGCGGGGGCATTCGCATGAGATGCGCGACGTAGGCGAGTCCTGCGATCATGATCGCGAATCCGCCGGCGTAAAGTCCAAATGACATAAATTCTCCTTACGAGCAATGCTTAGCGTGGCATTGCTTCGGGGAAGATTCTGTGCTGTTCAGACCACCCGCCATGCTGGCGCGTGTACGGAGAAGATTCAATTAGAGTTTCTGGGTTCGCTGTACGGCACGGACGCCGGCTACGCGCCGGAGCCCGAGCACCATGCGGTTCAGGTGATGCAGGTCTTCGGCTTCCACCACAAACTCCACGATGGCTTCGCCGGTCTCTTCGCGCTTGATTTCGACACCGCGGATGTTAGTGTTGTCGTCGGAGATCACCGCTGTCATTTCTTTCAACATGCCGGTGCGGTCATCGCAGAACACCGTGATTTTAACCGGGTATCGCTGCGGCCGGCCCGTGTTTTCTTCGCCGACACGGGACCACTCGACCGCGATGCGGCGGTCGCTCTCGTAAAGCAGGTTCTGCACATTCGGGCAGCTGCGCGCATGAACGGCAACGCCCTTGCCGCGCGTAACGTAGCCGATGATTTCTTCACCGCGAATGGGATTGCAACATCGCGCCCGGTAAACCAGAAGGTCGTTCTGCCCCTCGACCTGCAGCGAATCAGAACCAGTGAGGTGCAGCTTGCGCACCGCGTCGGACATAGCCGACTCCACACTGCCGGGCTTGGTTTCCGGAACCTCTGCGACATCGCCCTGGGTGGACCCCGGGGCCAGCTTGTTCAAAACCTGGTGTGCGGAGTGCTTGCCCTGGCCGAGAGCCGCGAGCAGGTCAGCTGCCGTGGCCACTCCATACTCATTGGCGATACGTCCAAGGTCCTGGTCTGCAATCTGGCTCATGGGCACCTTGAACTTCCTTGCCTCGCGCTCCAAGAGCTTGCGACCGATGTCCACTGCCCTGATGCGTTGATCCTCGTTGAGCCAGTGTTTGATCTTGTTGCGGGCGCGCGGACTTTTGACGAAGGTAAGCCAGTCGCGGCTCGGCTTGTGATCTTTCTGTGTAACGACCTCAACGATGTCGCCGGTTCGCAGCTTGGTGCGCAGGGGCACCATGCGCCCGTTGACCTTGGCGCCGACACAGGTGTGGCCTACTTCCGTGTGGATGGTGTACGCAAAATCGACTGGAGTGGCATCGGCGGGGACCACCACGACCTTCCCCTTGGGCGTGAAGGTGTAGACTTCGTCGGGATAGAGGTCCATCTTCAGGCTGGAAAGGAATTCGTTGGGGTCGGTCATCTCCTTTTGCCACTCGACGAGCTGACGGATCCAATTCAGGCGCTCTTCGTCGCGCGAGGTGACCGCACCGTCGCCAGCCTTGTACTTCCAGTGAGCGGCGATTCCCTCTTCCGCAATCCGGTGCATCTCTTCGGTGCGAATCTGAACTTCGAACTGGTGGCCGCCTTCGCCGATGACGGTGGTGTGCAGCGACTGATACCGGTTGGCGCGGGGAATTGCGATGAAGTCCTTGATGCGGCCCGGCACAGGCCTCCACAGGGTGTGGATCAGGCCGAAGACGGCATAACAGGCGGCCACATCCTGGGTAATTACGCGGACGGCGAGCAGATCGTAGACCTGGTCGAACGAGACTTTGGACCGCTCGATCTTCTGGTAGATGGAATATAGGCGCTTGATGCGCCACTCCACGCGCGCCTCGATGTTGTTTTCGCGAAGCTGTTCCACCAGGGTGTCTTCGACCCCGCGCAGAAACTGCTCGCCTTCAATGCGCCGGGCCTCGACAGCCGCAGCCACCTGCTCGTAGCTCACCGGATCGGTGTAGCGGAAGGCCAGGTCTTCCAGCTCCCCGCGCACCTTGCCCATGCCCAGCCGGTGGGCGAGCGGAGCGTAGATGTCCTGGGTCTCGCGGGCGATGGCCTCCTGGCGATCAGGTTTCAAATGTTCAAGCGTGCGCATATTGTGCAGCCGGTCTGCCAGTTTGATGAGGACGACGCGCACATCGGAAACCATGGCCAGAAGCATCTTGCGCACGTTTTCGGCCTGGCGATCTTCGCGATTTGCAAATTGGATTTTGTCGATTTTAGTCACGCCCTCAACAATGTGGGCCACCTGCTCGCCGAAGCCGGCCGCAATTTCTTCATTGGTGGCTGGCGTATCCTCGACCGAGTCGTGCAGCAGACCGGCTGCGATGGCCGTCGCGTCCATCTTCATCTCCGCGAGTACTTCGGCCACTTCCAGCGGATGGATGATGTACGGCTCGCCGGAGGCTCGCATCTGCCCCTCATGATGCTTGACACAGAACTTCCAGGCTTTGCGAATCAACTCGACATCTTCGCTGGGCCGGTTGGCCTGAACCTGCTGGAGGAGCGATTCAAAACGCTTGTCGATGGAGCGCTGGTCGAGGGGATGCGGCTCCACATTGAGCGAAGCATGGTTCAATTCCCCATCGGGAGACGGGGAAGGATTGGGAGCATCCTCCGGAATGGCCTGCCGGACAGTCGCCATGCTTCATTATAGGCCGCGAGCGTTCAGCCCGGATGAAGGGCGGTTGCAGATGGTAGATTGTATGTTCCGCGCGATGGCTTGTCCCGGCACTAAGCGCCCCAAAACCTAGTAACACATTTCACTAAGAGTGGGCGGCAATTCTTATAAGTGCGGATGCATTTTCCCTACTATCTGATGAAAGAGAATCGACGCGGTGCCAAAAAACTTTTAAGAAGCAAGAATAACATTGTGCGGAATTGCAACATGCCGGAGCAACTGCACATTTTCGTGAGTATTTTAATACTTCATGTTAGAAAGTTAAACATGGCTGTAACAATAGAAACATAAGGTTTATGCCCATAAATATTAGGCTTTTGTTAGTTAGTCCATCGATGTTGCAGGGCCCTCTCAAGTGTGCTGGCCATCACATCCCAAGTACTCTGGGAAAGGAGTAAAGTCCGCTTCGGACTAGAGGTCCAGAACCGAGGAACTTATGTTGAAACGCCTCTTAGTTACAGCCATGACCGCAGTTGTTGCGGCGGGCATGTGCTATGCAGATCAATCTACCGTGAAAGTGACCATTCCGGTCGACAAGACGGCTGCCTCGAATGGCAAGCAGATGTATGTCAACTATTGCGCTCCGTGCCACGGCGTAGACGGCAGGGGCCGAGGCCCAGTTGCCCCCGCGCTCAAGACAGCGCCGGTCGACTTGACCCTGTTGACCAAATTGAACCATGGAAAATTCCCCGATACGCACATTGTCTCCGTGCTGGAGATTGGCGCGGACGCGCCATCGCACGGCTCGGCCGAGATGCCCGTATGGGGTCCCATCCTTGGTAAGATGAATGTGTCTAACCCCCAGGACAGACTGCTCAGGGTCAGCAATTTGAGCCGCTACCTGGAATCGATTCAGGTGAAGTAGGGGCCGGCGGCCCAAATGCTCCCGGCCTGGGACCTCAAAAAAAGGGCCCCAAGGGAGCAACTTGAGCAATCCGCGCACTCCACCGCCTGCAAAAAACCAAAGGGCGCCCGGGAAGAACGTGTCCCGGGCGCCCTTTGGTCTCATCCGCGAGAATCCTGCCTCGGTCAAATCGTCGGCCGGAAAAGGCATGAAGGCGAGCGATTCGCCGAAAAACAAGAGCGCCGGCTTGAACCGGACCCAATCGAATGCTCCGAAGGGAGGCATTGGCGCCATCGTGAACCGACGCGCTGCGGACCGGCTGCGTAGTGGTTATCTGTGGGTCTACGCCTCGGACATTGAAACCATTGAACTTCCGGATTCGTCTACGAACAACCCACCCTCACTCCTGCCTGTAGCTGATTCCAGAGGCATCCTGCTGGGGACGGCGCTCTATAGTACTTCCTCGCAAATTGCGCTACGGGTTGTTTCGCGAGAGGCTTTGGACGAATCTGCGTGGTTGACGTTGCTGGCTTCGCGCCTGCGCCGGGCGATTCAACGGCGCAGGAATATGCTCGATGAGCAGAACGATGCCTGCCGGCTCTGCTTCAGCGAAGCCGATGAGTTACCGGGCCTGATTGCAGACAAATACGGCGATCTCGTGATCCTGCAACGGTTGACGCAAGGACTGCTCTCGGATGGTGTACGAGACGCCTGCGTGAGCGTGCTGCGCGAAGAATTGACGCCCACCGCCATTTTGGAGCGCCCTGACCCGCGCCTGCGCGAGCTGGAGGGGTTGCCGGCGGCCAATCTTGAACCGATCTATATGGCTGATGGTTTGACCGAAGCCGGCGCGGTAGCAGGGGTCAGCACCCAATTCAGGCTCAATGGGCTACTGTTCTACTACGACGCAAATTCGGGGCAGAAGACGGGCGCATTCCTCGACCAGCGAGCTAACTATGCCGCAGCCGCGGAGTGGACACGGATGCTGGCAATGGTGAATCCGGGCGCAGCGGGCCGGGCGCTGGATGTCTGCTGCTACCAGGGCGGATTTGCGCTTCATCTGGCACAGGTCTGCCGCCAGGTGACGGGGGTAGATGCCTCGCGCGCCTCCCTGGAAGTAGCAGAGCGAAATCTTGATGCGAACCGCACCAGCTTGACCGGGGACGTGGACTGGGTAGAGGCCGACGCGTTTCAGATCCTTCGCGACTGGTCCGATTCCGGAGAGAAATTCGATGCGATCGTTCTCGATCCGCCCGCCTTTGCCAAGAGCCTTAGGGCCGTGGAAGGGGCGCTAAGGGGTTACAAGGAGCTAAACCTGCGGGCTCTCAAGATGGTTCGGCAGGGCGGCCTGCTGGTAACTTGTTCCTGTTCGCATCATGTGAGTTGGGCTGATCTCGAAGGCGCAGTGGCGGCAGCGGCGGCCGACGCGGGTCGACGGGTGCGGCTTCGTGAGCGCCGCGGCGCCGCACCCGATCATCCCGTTGTGCTGAATTTGCCGGAGACCGAATACCTGAAATGCCTGGTTCTGGAAGTTGAGTAAACGGCTTGCGGGAACCATTCGCCCGCGGATTGCGTAATCGGGAATGGGGCGCCGCTGGGTGACATGATCCTGTTGCCCCATGGTGCAAAGGAGAAAAGCATGCGTACGATTTCCCGTGTTGCCACGGTGATTCCAATCCTCTGTCTCGCCCTTCCGGCATTGTTTGCCGCGCCGTCCCCTGCCGCTAAAGGCACCCCTGGCACCCTCGTGATCGTCTTCAAGGATGGCCACCGGCAAAGCTTCAATCTGTCCGAGATTGAGCGCGTGGAGTTTCCCGGGTCAGCGAACGGGGCTGTCGGAACCATACCTCCCAATGCACCATCGCGAGGCCGTTTCCTGGGAAAATGGGAGTGCGGCGACGGGAATGGAAACAACTTTTACATCACGCTTGAGGAGAGCGGCGATGCGAAGCGATCGATCGGCGACGTACACGGGAAGTGGGTCTACGTGGAAGGCGAGGCGCGCGTGACCTGGGATGATGGCGCGCAGGATGCGATTCGCAAGGTCGGCTCGCGGTTCCAGAAATTCGCCTATGCGGCGGGGAAAAGCTTCACGGACCAGCCGGATAACGTTGACCATGCCCGTAACACGACTCCGCATCCGATCTAGAGCCCGTTAGCCCTGGGTCCGCATTCGCCAAGGAAACCAGGAACGCCTGGCCGGCGTAGGGTCTTGCGCTTTCCCGGAGCTTTCGCCGGTTCGCAGTTGCGCGAGGGCTTGCTTCACCTCAGCACGAAGCGCTTCCGCCTCAAACGTGCAGGAACGCAGATAAGCAGAGATTGAGAGCCCTGCTTCGGAGGCGCGGGTGCGCAACTGGGCGCATTCCGTCTGACTCAGCCGAATGGTAATGCTCGCGCACTTCAGACTCCGCTCACGGGGCGAAGACGGTATGTGGTTGGGTGAGACGCTTGTCTTTGTCGTCTGCCCAGCTTCTGGGACCAACGCGTCCCGGCTTTGGCCGACTTGCTCCGGAGCTACCTCGCGAATGCGGATTGAGTCCGCATCGATATTCTCATTCGGCGTCGGGACGCCCGCGTCGACGGGGCTGTACCGCGCGTGGGCGCGCAATGCTTTCTCATAGCTGATTGTTGCCACATCGTCTTCAAGGTCGTCGTCCCAGGCGGGAACGCGCTTGGTCTCAGGAGAGGTCAGCGCAGCCAGCAAGCCGGCAAAGCTGGGGGCTTTCGGCGGGGGCGGATATCCAGTCTGTTGCTGCATGGCTTTGAGAATACGCCGACCATGGGCCGAGAACCTGAGGCAATTCTCAATCCTTCGTCAAGGCAAATCCCGAATCAGGAATTTCGCTCGGCAATTCCTAGACCATTCTCCTTAACCCTCCACTTCGGACTCAGCACGATCCGGCGCAAAGACCTTGAACCTCTCGGGATCGGGAAGGACCCGGCCGGGGAGGCGCAGCAACTGGGTCACGCCTTCTGCACTCATGGGGCGAGCGAACAGAAATCCCTGACCGAATCGGCAACCCAAGAGCCGGAGCAGGCGATACTGTTCGCGTGTTTCGATGCCCTCCGCCACCACGTCCATTCCCATCACCCTGGCTAGTTCTATGATGGTTCGGACAATCTGCAAAGCCTGGTCGCCCTCGGTCATCCGCCGTACGAAGGAGCCGTCGATTTTGAGCACATCGAAGGGAAAGGAGTGCAGATGGTTGAGGGAGCTGTACCCAGTGCCGAAGTCGTCCATCAGCAGCGAGACTCCCAGCTTGCGGAGGCTGGCCAAGACCACCATCGCCGTAGGCAGGTTGGGAATCAGGCTGGATTCGGTCATCTCGAGGCCGAGTTGGCGACTGGATATTCCCGATTGGAGCAAGAGAGCCTCAACATGATCCGCCAAGCCTTCCCGGGAAAACTGACGTGCGGAAAGGTTCACACAGACACGCAGTGACTCGTGACTCGGATCCTCCTTACACCAGATCTGAATCTGCTTGCAGGCCTCGGCAAGACCCCAGTCGCCGATAGGCAGGATTAGCCCATTTTCCTCCGCTTGGGGAATGAAGTCCAAGGGAGAAACAAGCCCGCGATCGGGATGAGTCCACCGGATGAGCGCTTCAAGGCCAACAATTTTGCGAGTTACCAGATCGATCTCCGGCTGGTAGTAGAGAACGAACTCGCGCCGGTCAAGGGCGCGGCGCAGGTCGGCACGGCATGGCCAATCTCCCGGCGGGCAGTTACCGTCGTTGGACGACAGCAACGCATGCTTTGCAACGGTATTGCGCAGTCTGCGCAACTCCAACTGGCTCGAGACCATGTCGGCAAGACTCTCGAGCGTCCTTAATTCGCCGGGCGTCAACACCGGCCGAGGCCTGCCGTCAAAAATGGTCAAAAGCCCGAGAATGATCCCATCGGGCGATCGCACGGGAACGCTGGCGAAGAACCTTGCGCCTTCGAGCCGGATGGTCGGCAAGGGGTTAGTGGACTGACTGAGAGTGGAGATATCCGGGACCACGACCGGTCCGTCCCGCTCAAGCACCATTTCAAAGATGGAGTTCTCACGCGGCAACTCGCGAATGCGATGACCCCAGTTCGATTTGACCCAGATTCGGCTGTGATCCGCAAAGGAGATGGCCGCCGTATCGGTTCGGAAATACTCCGCTGCCAGGCGTGTAATCGCGTCGTAGGCGGGTTCCGGCGGGGTATCCAGGATGCCCGTCGAAGCGAGGGCGGCCTGTCGCGCGTCTTCCTGGTGACGATGGATGAGATCGGTCTCCAATTGCGCTTGTGGCATCTTGCTCCAACCTATCGTCCCTGATAGCAGGCCCTGGCACGGCGTTCTTCCGGCAGCAAATGTGCGGAGGCACACATCTCTGTTATCGGAAAGGATGGAGAGGGCATCAGGTTACGCCCGGAGCGGTGTGCCAGTGCACGCGGGGCCGGCGTCCTATTTGCGGACGGATGGCTGTCCCGTTTCGGTCCACAGGAAGGTGAGCTGGTCAGCATCGTCCTGAACCTGCTGATCGACGCTCACCCCAGCCGAGTGGCCGCCGGTGAGACTGTAGTGAAGCAGGATCGGCCGTCCGCTGGTGGAGGCTGCTTGCAGAAGAGCCGTCATCTTGCGCGCATGCAACGGGTCCACGCGGGTATCGCTGTCTCCCGTGAAGAACATCACTGCCGGATAGGCACGGTCTGGCTTCACGTTCTGGTAGGGCGAGTATTTGAGCAGGTAAGGGAACTGCTTTTCGTTCTCTGACGAGCCGTATTCAGTGACCCAATAACGGCCTACCAGGAAATTCTGGTAGCGCAGCATGTCAAGCAACGGATAGCCGCACCAAACCGCGGAAAAAAGCTCTGGGTGCTGGGTAATGGAGGCGCCCATCAGCAGCCCTCCGTTGGATCGGCCGGTGATAGCGAAGTGCTCCGATGAGGTGTATTTATTCGCGATCAGGTATTCGGCTGCTGCGAACCAGTCGTCGAAGACATTTTGTTTCTTCTCAAACATTCCCTGTTCGTGCCAGGTTTCGCCGTACTCGCCTCCGCCGCGCAGGTTGGGTACCGCGAACCAGCCACCCTGCTGGAGCCACCACGCGTAGGTGGGCCTCCAATTCGGAGTTTCGCTGACGTCAAATCCTCCGTATCCGGTCATGAGCAGGCGAACAGTTCCGTCTTGCTTCAGTCCTTTCTTGCCGGCTATGAACATGGGAACCTGTGTCCCATCCTTCGATTTGTAGAACACCTGCTTCAGCTCATACTGACTGGAATCGAAGGGAATCTTCGGCTTGAAGAAAACTTCATGCTTGCCGGTGACTGTATCGAGCCGGTAGATGGTTGGCGGCAAAATGAACGACTCGAAGCTGTAGTATCCGTAGCGGTCGGTAGTTCGCCCGAAAACACCGGAGGCTGAGCCGATGCCGTCGTAATCGATAGTGCCAGCCGGTTTTCCATCCAAAGTGAACACAGTCGTTTCGGTCTTTACGTCTTTCAGACGGTTCACGTAGATTTTTCCGCCCACAATTGACCAGCTATCGATGACATCCGGCCCCTCGGGGACGATGGTCTTCCACACATCGGGCATGATTCCCGGATCAGCCTGCAGGATTCTTCCTTTAGGGGATTTGTAGTCGGTCTTCACGTACCAGGCGCCTTTTGCATGGTCAGCTTCAAAGCGCGAGTCCAGCCCCCAGACCAGAACTTCGAATGGGGAATCGGGCTTGGTGAGATCCCGGTAAACAATGTCCTCCCGCTTCGCCGGCACACCTCTGCCAATCTGGATGACGAGGTATTTCCCATCGTCGGTAACGACGCCGGAAAACAAGTCAGCGCCGGTCAGTTCCTCGCCGCGAAACTCGTGCCCGAAGATCAGCGTGTCGCGCGAGATCCGTGTACCCAGGACATGCTGGAACAGCAGCGTCCCTTGCTTGTTGTTGCGCGCGTAGTAGAAGCTGGCGCCGTCCGGCGCGAAACTCAAGCCGAAGTAACGGGCGGCGGGAAGTTCGTCCTCCAGTGTTTTGCCAGTCTTCGCATTGAAGAGCTTGATGCTGGTTTCGTCCGCTCCGCCCTGCTTTACGGAGTAAGCCAGGATTGTGCCATCGCGGGAAACATCGAAGAGCCCAATCGAAGTGTTCGGATCGCGGCTGATTGTTGCCGGATCGAGCAGGCGCTGGTCCTTTCCGGTCCAGCCATGACGTACATAGATCGAAGCCTGCTGTTCGCCAGCCACGCGCCTGCTGAAAAAGTAACTGTCTCCGCGCTGAATGGGAGCGCTGGTCTCGGAAACATTCTCCATTGCGTCCAGGTCGTCTACCACATCGGGCCGGATGCGCGCCTGCTTCAGGTAGCGCGCCGTGTAGGCGTTCTGGGCATCGATGAAGGCCCGGGTCTCAGGACTTTTGGCGTCTTCGAGCCAGCGATAGCTGTCGACAATCTTTGTTCCGAAATAGTCGTCGGAAACGGGCGTGGCCTCCGTCGAAGGCGGTGGCGGAAGCGTGATGCCATCCCGCCCGTGAATGGTCTGGGCAATCATATTGACCCCTACAAAGAACAAGAAAGCCAATCTAAAAGTCCGCAGAACGTTGTGCCTCATGGGGACAGAATACGCGGGAATGGGGCATTTGCGCATCAGCGCCCTGCCTGCTGAGTGCATTGCTGCCGGGGTGCGGGAAATAGAAACGGGCTGCTCCCGGTAGAATCAACTCCAGTGCCAGGGCCATCCTCAACCCCCATTTCTCCGCAACCGCGCACACGGTGGACGCGCCTGGTCGGAATGCTGCGCCCTTCGCACCCACACACCGCCTACAGCGCCACCGTCCTGCTCATGGCCTCCGCCTTCCTGTCGCGGATTATCGGCCTGGTACGCGTGAAATACATCGCCTGGCTCTTCGGCAGCGGTACCAGCGCCGACGCGCTCATCGGCGCCTTCGTGCTGCCGGACATGATCTCCTACTTTCTGGTGGGTGGGGCAGCTTCCATCACCTTTGTCAGCATCCTCACCCGCTACCGCGAAACCGGACGCGAAGCCGAAGGCCAGCGCTCGCTCTCGGTCATCGTCACCACCATGTGCCTGGTGCTGGGCGCGGCCATCGTGGTGGCCGAGGTGTGTGCGCCCTGGTACATCCATTGGTGGTTCAATGGCTTTGACGCTAAGAAAGCCGCACTCTGCGTGCATCTCACGCGAATTCTGCTGCCGACGCAGTTGTGTTTCTTCGCCGGCGGAGTGTTTAGTGCGGTGCTGCTGGTACGCAAGCAATTCAGCGTGCAAGCGGTTACGCCGCTCATTTACGGCCTCGGCACCATTGTGGGGGGCGTGGTGCTGAAAAGCATGGGCGTTTCTTCACTAGCCATTGGTACAGTTGCGGGAGCCTTCTTCGGCCCGTTTCTGCTGAATTACATCTTTGCCAGGCGCGCGGGGACGCATTTTCGTCCAATCCTCGATTGGCAGGATGCTGGCTTCCGCGAGTGGGTACGCCTTTCGCTTCCGCTCATGGTCGGAGTTACGCTGGTGACTGCCGACAGTTGGCTCATTGCCCACTTTGCCTCGGACACCAGCGGCGCGGTTTCGCTGATGAGCTACGCCAAGCAACTCTTCACTGCACCGATGGCCATTCTGGCGCAGGCCGCGGGCGCGGCCTCCATGCCGTTTTTTGCCACATTGTGGAGTAAGAACCGCCACTATGAGTTTGCCACCCAGGTCGCCGACTCGGTTTCCCGCGTAGCGGCGGTGGGACTACTGGCAGCATCGGGCATGGTCGCCCTGGCTGATCCCCTGGTGGAGTTGCTGTTTCTAGGCGGGCGGTTTTCCTCGAGAGACGCGCGGGAATGTGCTGGATTCTTCGCGGTCTTCTCGGTCACGATGTTTCTCTGGGCGGCGCAGTCTATCTATGCACGGGCATTTTATGCCGCGGGCAATACGCTGGTCCCGATGGCTGCGGGTACAGTCGTGACCATAGTCTCCTGGCCGATTTATTCCTCTCTCTACCACATTCACGGCGCCATGGGTTTGGCCATTGCGTCGGACTTGGGGATCACGCTCCAAACCGTCACCATCGCATTGCTGCTCCATCAGCAGCGTATGGTCTCTTTAGCCAGCCTGGACTACCGCGAGCTGGGCCGCTGCCTGCTCGCGGGGTTGGCAAGCGGCGCAGGAGTGTGGACCTTGACCTGGAGCTTGGGAGTTCTTTCCAGTCGTCTGCTGGGTGTGTTGCATCCTGCCGGGATTCGCGGGGTCGATGTTGCGTTGCTCCTGGCGGGATCGGCATTCTGGGTTTTCATGACCAAATTGATTCTGGAGAAGACCGGATCGGCCCTTCCCAGAGTGGTGATGAAACGGCTGGGCATGGGCTAGGGGTTTTCGGCTCGATTTACAGAAGAACCAACTAAGCAAAGCCCCTGCCAATGCAAGGGCCCTGCGGTTTGTTTTGGGTTGCAGCTTCCAGATCAGGCCGTTTTGGTGGTTTCAACGGCAACCGGTGCGCCAACCTTGGAATCGGGCTTGCGGATATCGATTCCACCCTTGAAGAAAGCGCCATCCTCAATGCTGATCCGGGCTGCGGCTACATCGCCGCTGAGCGAACCTTCCGCGCGGATATCCACACGGTCTGTCGCTGTGACGTTGCCGCGCACCTTGCCCAGCACAACGATTTCGCGGGCAGTGATGTTGGCGGCTACCTGGCCGTTGCGGCCCACGGTTACGCGGTTGCCGGGAAGATTGATGCTCCCCTCGACCTTGCCATCGACGAACAAGGACTCGGAGCCGGTGATCTCACCCTTAATGAAGAGCCCCTTGCCGACGGTGGCTTGTTCGCCGGTGGAAACCGGGGCGGCGGGACGGACTGGTTCTGGCGCGGGCGTAGCGGTAGGCATAGGGCGAATTGGCTCCGGTGTAGGGGTTGGGGTTGGGGTGGTCGTTCCTGATTGGGCTGGTTTCCACATAGCGCTCAAGGCGGTTCCTTTTCTGTCCTGCTGGGACTGGGGGCTGCCAAGGCAGGGGCCAAATGCCGCGGGCCCAAAAAACTTAACAAATGGACCGCTGGGCTACTTGCCTGCGGTGACCCCTTCGGCGGCCAACGATACGATTCTAAGCCTTCGCGGTCCGCCAAAAAACTGTTTCCTCGCTATTTTAAGACCGAAAAGGCCAAATCGGCCAATTCCTGGTTCCGCGAATTCACCGGTTGCCAACTGTGACAACAGCGCAAGGGGCTAATTCGCAGTTGGGTCGGTGTTTCGGTCTGGCGCTTCTAAACAAGGAAAGATCAGATTTGGCGTGGCGATGATAGCGTTTATGGACATGAGCAATCTGGACAAGAACAGCTTTCTCAATGTGGATCTCGAGATATTCTCGAGATCAGATTTACGGCCACTTGTCGCCGCGCTCGGCAGCAGAGTGATGGTGCATTATCTGGGAATGGAATTCCGCAAGCATAAGGCCTATCTTTGTCTGACTGGGGCGCAACCCAAAACGCCCGAGACTGGCGTCCTTCGATATTGCAAGCTGATCCAAAAGCTTCCTCCGAAGGAACGTGCACTGTGGGATACCGCCAAATCGAGAGGTTTCGATATCGGCATTGAGGCGCCGAAGCGGGATACCTATTACTGGGCCGCGGTCGGCTCCGAAGCGATTCGCGCTGCTGCCGAAATCGGCGCACAGATCGCAATTACGGTATATGGTCCAATGAAAATCGCTCAGAAGCCAAAGAAGAAGCAACTGCCAAAATCCTCCAGTCAGCCGAGGACCGCACGAGCGGAATACCCTAATCTAGAGTCATGACCGATCGTGAACTGGTTGCGCGGATTGCCCGCTCTGCCGGTCAAAAAGCCGGATACAAGCAACTAGTTCGCGAGCTTTCGCTGGGCGGCGGGATGCATCGCCGATTGCTGCTGGAGCAGCTTGCCCGCCTTACGGCGCGCGGCGAACTTGTGAAGCTCGATCGAGAACACTGGAGCATTCCAAAGAAGACGAACGCGGCCGACACGCGCGAAAACCTTTCTGCCGGGCGTCTCGATCTGCATCGCGACGGCTATGGGTTTGTGCGGCCCAACGCGCGGCAGGCTAGCGGACAAGACGACATATTTATTCCGCCGAATGAAATCAACGGCGCCATGCAAGGCGACCAGGTGCTGGTCGAAGTGGAACCGCCCAAGGCAGATGGACGCAGGATGGGTCGCATCGTTCGGGTGCTGGAGCGCCGCAACCCAACCGTGGTGGGCATTTTTCACTATCAACGGTCTGACCGGGCTCAGGGCCACACTGTTGCGCCCTTTGACGAGCGCATGACGCAACACATTCTCATCCCGCCAGGGCAGGAGATTCCTGAAATCGTGGAAAGCTCCACGCCTCACCGCGTGCTCGGCAGCGAAGCCATTGCCGCCGAAGTGCACGGCAGTCTTGAGGGCCTGGTCGTGGATGTCGAAATCACGAGCTGGCCCACGCTCACCCGCCCCCCGGTTGGTCGCGTGGTTGAAGTGCTCGGCGATCCGGACGACTTCGGTGTCGACGTGGAGATGATGATCCGCAAGCATCAGCTACCACGGGTCTTCCCAGACAAGGTGCTAGCCGAAGCTCGCGCGGTTGCGCATCTGGATGAGGAAGAGGCGAACAGCCGTCGGGATTTCCGCGGGCTTCCGATTGTGACCATCGATGGCGAAACCGCCCGTGACTTCGACGATGCGGTGCTGGTGACTGAACGCGCCGGCGGCTATGAGCTCCAGGTGCACATTGCCGACGTGGCCGAATACGTGCGTGCGGGAACGGATCTTGACCTTGAGGCTCGCCTGCGGGGAACCAGCGTCTACTTTCCCGACCGCGCCATTCCCATGCTGCCGCAGGAGCTTTCTACCAACATCTGCAGCCTGCGGCCAGGTGAGGACCGCCTGGTACTGAGCTGCATCATGCAGCTCGATTCCGATGGGCGCATCGAGAGCTATGAAATCGTCGAGGGCGTCATCCGCTCCGCCGCCCGCATGACCTACACCGAGGTTCATGCCATTCTCGAGGGCGATGCGGAAACGCGTGCGCGTTATGCCGCGCTGGTCCCGAACTTCGAGCGGATGCGCAAGCTCGCCGGCCTGATGAACAAACGCCGCGAGGAACGCGGAAGCATCGACTTCGATTTGCCGGAGCCGGTGATCGAGTTTGACGAACAGGGCCAGATGCGCGGCGTCACCAAGTCGGAGCGCACGTGGGCCAATCGACTCATTGAGGAATTCATGCTGGCTGCCAACGAGTGCGTAGCCACCTGGCTGGAAGATCTCGGCGTGCCGTCGCTTTATCGCATCCATGAAAAGCCCGAACCCCGTCGCGTGGTCCAGTTCGAGGAACTGGCTGCGGCCTTCGGCTACTCGCTTGGCCTGGGCGCTCTGCCGGTAAAGCGCATCCAGACCCGCGGGGATCGCCGCGATGCGCAGCGCAGCGGCCGCAACGTGCGCACTCTCGAGGTGCCCGAAGATATTCCTGTTACGCCGCGAATGTATCAGAAGCTGGCTGCAAAGATCGAGGGCAAACCAGAGGAGCGGATTCTGAGCTACCTGATGCTGCGCTCGCTTAAGCAGGCGCGCTACTCCGAGATTAACGAGGGCCACTTCGCCCTGGCCGCGCCAAGTTACACCCATTTCACTTCGCCCATCCGCCGTTACCCTGACCTGATTGTTCATCGCATTGCGAAGGCGCTGCTAAGGGAGGACGTGCGCGGCGAGGGGGAGATTGCGCACGGCCGTCACAGTTCGCCATGGACGCATCCGAGCGAGGGCGGGATGCCAAGAGAAAAAGCCGGCTCGTCGACTGCGCCAGGCTTCACACAGTTTGACAGTGCGTTGATTGAACCGCCGATCCCGGAAGCCGAACTGGCCCAGATTGCCGAGGAGACGAGCCAGACCGAGCGCCGCGCCGCTGAGGCTGAGCGCGAACTGGTCGAATGGAAAAAGGTCCGCTTCATGCAGGATCGTGTGGGCGAGGAGTTTGCCGCGCTGGTATTGAACCCCGCCAAATACGGCCTCTTTATAGAGCTGACCGACCTGTTCGTCGAAGGACTGGTGCCCATCGATTCTCTGCGCGACGACCGCTACACGTGGCGCGAGAATACCCACGAGATTATCGGTGAGCGCAATGGGCGCCGCTTCCGAGCCGGCGACCGCGTCCAGGTGATTCTAGACCGAATCCTGCTGCAGGAACGCAGACTGCAGTTCTCCACTGTCGAGGAAGGCCTGGCTTTAACGGGCAGGAAGCCGCCAAAACCAACGAAGACGAAAAAAGTCAGGCGAAGCGGCGCGGCGCCACCAGCGTCAAAAATGAAGAAGAAGCGATTCATCCGGAAAGGCAAACGGCGCTAAAGGCTGAGTGCCCCGAAGCGCCGCTCGCATGGAATCGATTTCCTTCTCGAATCGGCTCTACGCGCCTGCCTGCTTCGCAGCCAGATCGCCGATGAACGGAATGCTGAAACGCTTGCCGTTGAAGGCGTTGATCACCACGACGAGCCACAAGATAAAGAGCCCGACCCACACCAAGACAAACAAAAAACCGAACAGCAGGCCAATGAACGGCAACATGCGCAGAATCATGAAGAGAATGTCGATGCAAACAGCGCCGATGGTCAGGAAGATCGACTGCCAGGAATGGAAGCGCACTTCGCGGCTTTGATTGTATGGCGCCATGACGAGGAAAATGACCGCCGGAATGAACGTCATATAGGCTAGTCCGCATGTGGCAGCGTCGGATAGGCCGGAGCCGGCAGGAGCGGGCGCCTGGTACTGCGGAGGAGGCGGTGGAGGCGGCTGGTAGGAAGTAGGGTCGGACACGGTAGCTCCTTTGGGATTAAGGCTGGACTGCGTAACCGGGTATTCCAACCTCAAACTCTCGGATGCCAAAAGGGATTTCCGGCGCATACGGGCGCATCTTGAGCGAGAGGAGGGATCGAGATAAGGAAAACCCGGATGCGCGGAATTGTCAAGCGCGATTTCATCCCGCCGACACGCCGGATCTCGAGAGCCGGAGCCACTATGTGGAAAAATCGAGAGCGGATGATGCCGGTTCTATCTCGCGAACGCGGACGTCGCTTCATCCCGTTACAATGGGTTTTGGGAGCAAGAAGAATGGCACATACCGTATTTTGCGTTCGCAACAAGAAGGAGATGGAGGGCTTGGACGAGCCGCCCTTCGACTCGGAATTCGGCCAGAAGATATACAAGAACGTTTCAAAGGCCGCCTGGGCGGAGTGGGTCGACCGGCAGAAGATGCTCCTGAATGAGTACCGGTTGCAGCCTTGGACTCCGCAGGCGCAGCAGTTTCTGATAGAGCAAATGGAGCAGTTCTTCTTCGGTGAAGGCTCCGCGCTGCCCTCAGATTTCGTCCCACCGTCGCACTGATTCATGATCCGCAATTAGCCTGTGCTCCCCGCCGAAGAGACCGCCGCAGCCTAGCTGATCGGTGGGTTGAGCCTGGCGCACGCAACGTTGCTGGTAGAATGGAAGTTGCCGCACCGTGTGGCATTTCGCCACCGTGGCGCCCCAACCCATAGCCTTTAACGGCCTGAACAAAAAAGGAAAATTCCCCTGTGACCCAGACGATACGCAATATCGCCATCATTGCCCATGTTGACCACGGAAAGACCACGCTGGTAGACGCCATGCTGCGGCAGTCCGGCACCTTCCGCGCCAACGAGCAAGTGGCTGAGCGCGTAATGGACTCCAACGAACTGGAGCGGGAACGCGGCATCACCATCCTCGCCAAGAACACGGCTATTGTCTTCGAAGGCGGCAAGATCAATATTGTCGACACCCCCGGCCACGCTGACTTTGGCGGCGAGGTTGAGCGTGCGCTCAAGATGGTCGACGGCGTCATGCTGCTGGTTGACGCGGCCGAAGGCCCCCTGCCGCAGACGCGCTATGTGCTGGCCAAGGCGCTTGAGGCCAAGCTGCTGCCCATCGTGGTCATCAACAAGATTGACCGTCCCGACGCCCGTCCGCAGGAGGTCTTGAATGAAATTTACGACCTTTTCATCGACCTGGACGCGGACGAGTCTCAATTGGACTTTCCGGTTCTCTATACCGTAGCCAAAGCCGGCACCGCGACCACCGACCCCGCCATCCCCGGCGTGAGCCTGCAGCCGCTCTTTGAGTCGATTGTCTCCACCATTCCCCCGGCCACTGGCAATGAAACCGGGACGCTGCAGATTCTGGTCACCAACCTCGACTATTCCGAATACTTCGGCCGCATCGCCATCTGCCGCGTATTTCAGGGCACCTTGCACGCCGGCGACGACGTCACCATCTCCAAGCGCGATGGCAGCCTGATGAAGACGCGTATCACCAAGCTCTTCACCTTCAGCGGACTTAAGCGCATCGAAACCACCGAGACAACCATGGGCGACATTGTGGCCGTTGCCGGGGTGGAAGGGATCACCATCGGGGAGACCATCACCAGCGTCGAGAATCCCGATCCCCTGCCCCTGATCATCATTGACGAGCCAACCATCGCCATTCAGTTCAGCGTCAACAACTCGCCCTTTGCGGGACGGGAAGGCCAGTACGTCACCAGCCGCAATTTGCGCGAGCGACTCGAAAAGGAACTGCTCACAAACGTCAGCATTCGCGTGGAAGACACGGGCTCTCCAGACAGCTTCAAGGTGCTCGGCCGCGGCGAACTCCAGCTTGCCATCCTGATTGAGATGATGCGCCGCGAGAGCTTTGAGCTTATGGCCGGCCGCCCTGAGATCGTCACGAAAATGGTGGATGGTGTGCGCATGGAACCGGTCGAGCACCTTACCGTCGACGTGCCTGAAGCGCACACCGGTGTGGTGATTGAAAAGCTTGGTCCACGCAAAGGCGAAATGACCAAAATGCACAACCACGGCTCGGGTCGCGTGCGCATGGAATTCCGCGTGCCGAGTCGCGGCCTGATAGGACTGCGCAGCGAAATGTTGACCGAGACTCGCGGCACCATTGTCATGAATGCGCTCTTCGATGGATACATCCCCTATCAAGGCGAGATTCCGCAGCGGCCCACCGGCGCGCTCATCTCCGATCGCCAGGGCATCACTACAACTTACTCGCTCAATGGACTGCAGGAACGCGGCATTCTGTTTGTGGGCGCGGGTGTTGAAGTGTATGAAGGCATGATCGTTGGCGAACACTCTCGCGACAACGATCTGGATGTGAATGTTGTTCGGGAAAAGAAGATGACCAACATGCGCGCATCCAGCGCCGATGAAGCCATCCGCCTGGTGCCAGTAAAGGCCTTGAACCTTGAGCAGGCTATCGAGTTCATTGCAGAGGATGAGATGGTCGAGGTAACACCGAAGTCACTTCGCCTGCGCAAGAAGATTCTCCAGGCCAATCGTCGGCCAAAGCGGTGGGACAAGGGCGCCGAATAGACCCACCGGCCATTTGATAGTCTGTCTATCAAATGGCCGGCCTCGTCATCGACATCTACATTGGTTTCATTGTGCGATGGATGATTATTCTTTGGTGTGAGGCCGATGGCCGCCAATGGCCCACCGTGGCCGGCACGGTTGTACGCTGTCATTTTGAAAAGCAGACTTTCGGCGGAGATTATGTGGTACTCCAATACAAATACAAGGTTGACGGGGAACGCTTTCAGGGCGTGGTAAACAAGCCTTATATCTATCCCAACTATGCCGATGCCTTTGTGCGCCACCATCCTGCAGACATGGAGTTAAGGATTCATGTCGACCCGAAAGCCCCTGCCCGGTCCTTCCCTGTTCTCGATTAGGGCTCTTTCTTCGAGTCCGACACCCGCTCCAACGCCTCTTCCGCAGTATCGCCCATCGCCGTCGAATGCCCCTCTTCCCGAGCGCGTTCGCTGTGTCTCAATCCCACTTCTTGACTTGCGGCCAGAACTCCGCGAGGGGCTCCTTCAATCCATGGCAGTAATACACATCCACGTTGTTGTAGGGCATGGCATAGGGATGGTAGATCTTGGCCATCCATCGAACTGAAGTGAATATCTTTTCAAGCCGCTCGCGACGGTCGCCGAGCACGATCATGCTGTCGCCCGTGTAGCCGCGCGGACCCCACAAATACAAGCTCTGGTGGCCGCTGATTGCAGCGGGCAGACCCAGGCGTGGTCCGTAGAAATCGATGGCGCCGGCCTGGCCGTAGCTCTGCGCGAAGATCGCCGTGCGGGGTCTGACATCCACAGGTAGGCTCTGGTAGACCGAAGCGACGGTTGCGGCCATCTCGGGCCAGCCGAACTGGTCGGCAAAGAGCTGCGGCAAAGGGCCGAGCTTGTGGTTCTCGATGCGTGGCTGCTCCTGGTGTATCGCCTTTGCGTACTGGATGTAGTCTTCCGGTGAGAGTATGGGAATCACAATGGGTGCGAGCGCCGCGCCCATCAGGATCATGGCAGTAACCCACGCTCCTTTGAGGATGACGAACCGGCGATGCCGAAGCAGTTGCTCCCAAAGCACTGCACCGCCGGCGAAGACAATAGGGAAGGCCGGAAAGAGATAGTAAATCCGCGGGCTGAGAACGATAATGACCGCGGCGGTGATGATCCAAGCCCAGCCCAGGAAACGATAGGCGCGGCCACCAGCAATGAAGAAAAAGAACCAAAGTCCGGCAAGCCAAATGGGCAGGCTCAGCGGCAACATCGCTGACTGCTCCTGTAACAGAAAGCGGATTGGGGAGAGAGCTACATCGCGGCCGCTGCGCTTGATGTTCTGCTGAAGTTCTAGGAACGGGAAGTGGTGGACAATGTTCCAGACTAGGTTGGGCAGGAAGATAAGCAAGGCGATAGCGCAACCGGCCCAGAACCAACGTGAGGCAAGGAGACGATACCGGCCCGAAAGGAGAAGGCCAGCAAGCAGCGCGAAGCCGAAGAGGCCCATGGAGTATTTGTTTTCGAGGCCCAGTCCCGCAACCACGCCGAACCAGATCCAAAGGCGCGCGCTGCCTGTGCGGACTATGCAGATGAGCAGCCAGGCACAACCCGTCCAGAAGAGTGGCTCGAAGCTGTTCATGCTGAAGAAGTGATCGGCGCCGAGGATGCCCGGCGCGAGAAGCACGCACAGAGCGCTGAGGAACTGCGCAAAGCGGCCGCCGCCAAGCTCGCGTGCGATGAGGGCGGTGAATAGAATCTCCACTGCGCCGGCGAGGATCGTAAGGCCGCGTAGCGCAAGCAGGGAATCGCCGAAGGAAGCGCGCTCAAACCAGGCCAAACCGGCCACCAGAGGCGGCTGATCGACGTAACCCCAGGCAAGATGACGCGCGCAATCCATGTAATAAAGCTCATCAACGAAGAAGCCGTAGCGGCGGCCGGTATAGAGGTGCACCGCGATTTTGACCAGGGCAAGAATGAGCACGGCAACCCCCGAGCCAAGCAGCCATGGACGCGCAGATGCGGCGCGCGGAGGACTAACCGATGATGCGAGCGGTGTGCTTTGCACAGAAACCTCCCCGTCCTGAAGTTCACCCAGGAGAAGGATACGTCGAAGGCGGAGCAGCAGTTCACTGGTCCGCTCGCCTTGATTCAGCCCAGCCGCAACTTCGCTTCCAGCGCCCGCTCGAGAGCTTCCTCTGCAGTTGCGCCGACGCTCGAGAGGTGGCCCATTTTGCGACCACGGCGCGGCGTGTGTTTTTCGTAGAGGTGCAGGCGAACGCCGGGCACTTGCAGTGCGGCGGCAAAGTCGGGCGAACCATTGGGAGCATCAAGCCAAACCTCGCCCAGCAGGTTCACAATCGCGCATGGAGTTGTCAGCGATGTTTCGCCCAACGGAAGATTGCAAACCGCCCGCACATGTTGTTCAAACTGGCTGGTCACGCAGCCCCGCTCACTTTGGTGATAGCTGTTATGCGGCCGCGGCGCCAGTTCGTTCACTAGCAGCTTTCCCTGCCTGGTAATAAACATCTCCACGCATAGCAAGCCTCCCAATCCAAGCCGCGCGATAATTTGCGCAGCAAGTGACTCAGCGCGCGCTTCAATTTCCGCAGACACGCCGGCCGGTAATACGCTCCACGCAAGAATCTGGCTCTCATGATGATTGCGCGCAGCGGGGAAACTGCGGACTTCGCCCGACGGATTTCGCGCCGCCATCACGCTGATCTCGAAGTCCAGATCAAGCGCCTGCTCGGCAACGCACGGCCGTCCACCAAGGCTCAACCAGATATCCTGAATCAATTGTTCTGTAGACGGCCCATCGAGGCCGATTCGCGCCTGCCCGCGGCCGTCGTATCCGCCACGCCCGATCTTCAGAAACACTCGACCGCCCAACGCTCGAACCGCTTCATGCAGTTCAGCCTCGCTCTGCACAACGCGAAAAGCGCCCACAGGAAAGCCCGCATCAGCGAGCCACTTTTTTTGAATTGTCTTGTCTTGGATAATGCGGATTGGCTCGACACCCGGCCGAAGGGGAGCGATCCGCGCAACCTCGGAAAGAGCCTCCACTCCGATCTGCTCGATCTCCAAAGTCACAACATTCGCGCCTGTCGCCAGCCGCTGCGCCGCGGCCGTATCATCCCAGCATCCCACGATGGTTTCATCTGCCACAAAGCTTGCAGGGCACTCCGCCTCGGGGTCCATCACTCTCACGCGATAGCCCATCGTCCGCGCAGCCATCGCCGTCATGCGCCCCAGTTGCCCGCCACCCAGTATCGCGATTAGCGCGTCGGGCCGGACAATCGAAGCTTCTCTCTTCTCTAGAAATTCTTGGACATAAGTCACCCTGGCAACTCCGATTCAAGGGTCTGCTCCAACACTTCCGCCGTGCGCGCCACGCGCCACGCTGCCAGACGGTCGAAGAGCGCTGCGTCGGTCGTAGCCAGCATCTCCGCCGCCAGCAACGCCGCATTGGCCGCGCCCGCCTTTCCAATTGCAAGAGTCCCCACGGGAATCCCCTTCGGCATTTGCACGATTGAAAGCAGGGCATCCAGCCCGTTCAATTGCGTGGCCGCAACCGGAACACCGAGCACCGGAACCAGTGTCTTCGCCGCCAGCATTCCCGGTAAATGTGCGGCTCCGCCCGCTCCTGCAATAATCACTCGCAACCCGCGCCCACGTGCCGTTTCTGCGTAATTGAAAAGCAAATCCGGCGTGCGATGTGCACTTACTACCCGTGCTTCATGCGTAATTCCCAGCGCCTGCAAAATCTCCACGGCCGCCGAGAGCGTCTCATAGTCGCTCTTGCTGCCCATCACAACGCCCACCAGCGGCTGTTCGCTCATGGGCCTGATTATACGAGGGACCAGGCTGCAACCCGAAGCCCACGGATCGTCCCAACAATCAAAACCCCCGCGTTCTTAATGCCGATGCCAGGCATCCACGGCCACTTCAATCACCGCGAATAGCACGCTCATGGCAGCCAGAAAACCTTTCGCCCGCTGCCAGTTCTGCTCGTGCCGTTCAAGCCGGTGTTCCAGTTCCGCAATCCGCCCGCCAGTGCCATCTCCCGTCAGATTCGTCATCTGCGTCTTCAGGACGCTCAAATCGCTCAGTACCTGTGCTTCGAATTCATTCATCATCCGCATTCACCGGACTCCATCGTTCTTTCAGTGGCCGGGGCTCGGTCGACGGCGGTCGGAAAAGATCGCGTCCGGCACTGACCATTGACCCCTGTCAGCTGCTCAGCGGTAGGTTGATAAACAAAGCAGTTGAGAACTCCGAATAGTTTGGTGGGGTCGAGCCATCAAACATCCGGATATAAAACCTGTCATTGGCGGTCTCCCGCGAGAACGTCATGTTCGGCAAAGTCGCCCTTGCGACCAGTCCAGGATCCTCCCCCGCCATAAAGGCAAAATCCCGTCGCCGTATTTCAAATCCACCTCCGCTCGGCGGCGTCACACCCGTGCCGATCCCTACTGTGCTTCCGTTGAGCGTGGTCACTGTTAGCCCGGTCAAATTGGCAAGATAAGTCGGCGCAATCGCCGCAGGCAGCCATGTATCGGCAGGCACCGTTGCGCTGGTCTTCATCGCCAGGTCGTCCGCCCAGTCGTTGGCGAACGCAATCGCATATTCCACCAGGTCCGGATAGCTCGCGCGATAACTCACCTTCACTGTCCGTACCACAACCTGCGTATTCAGGTTGGCCGAAGGTGCATTCAAAAGCAGCGCATCTCCCGGCCAAACATCGCTGGCAAAGCTCGACCGATTGCCGCGATACGAGCCGCTCCAAAGTGCGCTCGCCCCGGCCGATGCCAGCTCTATCGCGGTCGCCGCATTCACGCAATCCGCTGAACTGCGCGCCGGAGGATTGGTCACCGAGCCAATCCACGCGGCGACTGCCGGTGTTCCCGCTTGCGCCAACGCCTGCTGGCTGGTGGCGTTCGCGGCGCGCCCCACCGCTCTGCCAATCGTCCGATAGTTCACCGCAATTTGCTCGCCGGCGACCGGAGTCGATCCGGCATAAAACATCACCTTCCCTGTGCGCTCCACGTGGCACTCTGCCGCTTCCGCTATAGTGCCAACCCGCCTTGTATAGGGGCTTCCACTCGGCGGCACGCTCACCACCCAGCCCGATCCCAGATTCGTCAGGTTGATGGCCCGCATCGTCCCAATCAAGTTGATGCTGCTCGCGGCCGCTACCGTACAGGCTGCCGGCAGACTGGCAATCGCGCCATCGTAGAGCGTCACCGGCATCCCGCCCACCCCGTTCACAAACTCTTGAATCTCGAGTTGGATTTTGCCCGGGCACTGGTTCGTCTGCCCACCACAGGTAATCGCTCCGCCATCTCCAAATGACCGGTAAATAGCCAACGCTCGCTCCGACTCCGCGCAATGCACCCGTGTGCGGAGCGTGTATTGATTGGCCGGATTTACGGCATAGCTTGTGCCCGCCACAGTACCGCCAATCATAGGTTGCAGGCTCACCGCTCCGGTCCCTTGCTGAGCCGTCGCCTGAAACCCTGCGACGCATCCACTCTGCGTCAGCATCCCGGTAAAGAAACCCGCCATAACCCCCGTGCTGCCCGGCGACAACGTCACCCCAACAACCTCCAACAAAAGCGTTCCGCCCATCTCCACCGGGTCCAGCCAGCTCAGCACCGCCTGTCCGTCGAATCCGCTTCCCCCATCCATCACAAGGCCGCCGGCGCCAAGCTTCAAGTACCCTTCTCCGCCGGGATTCCCCCACACCTGCTGGTTGATCGCGCTCTCATTGAACTGCTCGCTGATCAAGGTGGACTTCGAAGCGGCCGGAAAGAATGGGTCAGCTGCCAGGAAGAACGTCGTCGTGATACCGTCCCCCTGAAAATACTCCGTCACATAAGCCACCGGCTCATGCTCGCCGCAAACCGTCACATCATTCGCCAGCGCGCGCTTCACGCTGCTGTTGAATACAAGCCCGGCCAGGTTGAGGCTGCCATCGGCCTCGTTCAACGCATGCACCGTGCCGGGCACGCTCTGGAGCGTCAGCGTCCCATTCACCGCCCGATATGCCGCCCGCGCAAGGCTGGCCACCAGACCGGCACTCTTGCTCCACGGCGCGCCCCGATCGGGAACAAAGTTGCTCACCACCGTGTTCAGAGAGAGCCCTTGCGTCGAAAGCGCCGAAGACCCACTATGAGTCACCAGCGAGGTTATTAGCGCCCCAGCCGTCTCTCCCGACGCACCCATGCCCGGTGGCATCAGCATCTGGTCCAACAGCACCTCGTCGCTCAACGCCTCAATCGCGACCCGGTAGCGCGGCCCTTCCAGAGCCAGCCCTGCATACTCGTGAAGCGGGCTCACCGCGATGTAACCCGTAAAGTAGACGGTCCCGTCATCGCCTATAACTGTCACATACTGGTTTCGCGATGGTGTCGCCAGGCTGCCATTGGTTGGCAAACTCAGCCAAAGCTGGCAGGCCGATGGCTCATTGAGTTTGCGCTCGATTGTCAGCGGCCCCGTCGCGTCGAGCGCGGCCGTATAGTCCTGCCCCTGGATCAAGATCTTCATTGCTTACCCGCTTGCTCCTTCACGTCTTTACACCAACGCCATCGCCGCCGGCAAAAAGCTCCGGTAACAAACCACATGTTCCCCATCCAGCGAATCGGTCACCGGGAGCGCCATGTACTGCCCCTTCAGCAGCACCCGCTGATGCCCGCTCGAAGGCATGCTGCCCTGGCGTTTGGCGGTAAGCGGAATCACCATCTCCTCCGCGCCAGCCGTCGTCTGCAGCCGCGGATAGTGAAAGAAGACCCTTTCCCCCTGGCTGCCTTCCATGACAAACAGTGCCGACCACTCCTGATAGAAACTCCCGCCTTCGCGGTCCACAAATCCAGTCACTGCCTGCAACTTCGCGCCCGCCGCGGGAACGCCTCCCGGCAGCGGTTCTGCAAGCGTCAAGCTCGTCGAGCTAACCTGCGAAACCAAACCGACGTTGAAAGTCACCCGGCGCACATAGTCCACATCCGTCAGCGCCTGCCGCACATATGCGCCTGAAACCGGTGCGCCCACGTAACCGGTCTGGCCCGTGTAATCAACATCCACGGCAATCATCGATCCGACCGAAAACTTCGCCGCATCCGCCGAAGCCAGCACAATCGATGTGGCCGTCGAGCCACTCTGCGGAATCACTGCGGAAGATTCCTGCGCACCGTCCGCGGCGGCAACAGCCCCGCTCGGCGCAGCCAGCAGATTCATGTGTTGCGATCCGGTGGCCAGCGCCATCGTCAACTTGGTCCAGCTCAGGAATTCCAGGCTCACCTGCGCCGCAAGAGTCTCCCGCACCTGTTCCAGCGTTCCCGCAGGAATCCCCGCGAGCACAGCCGTACTCTTGCTGCCGGATTTGCGAGCAAATGCCTGTACCCATCCCAGACTGATCCATGGCGCCGGAGGTGCATCCAGGCTGAACCCGCCCTGCTCCGCCGGATCGAACAGCACCGGTGTCTGCGTTACCCGATTCACCGGCGCAAAATACCCTCGCACCCGCCGCGCCACCGGTGCGGGAGCCGAAAACCAATTCACCGCCATCTACTCCCCCTGCTCCTGGTAGCTGTAAACCATCACGCTCGCGGAACGGCTAAGCCGGTCCCGCTGAATCGCCAACGGACCAAACGCCGGCTCGTCCCAGAAGACCTGCGTCAGCATTGCCGCCGGAGGCGTCGCCGTAAAGTTGAGCTTCGGCGTGTGAAAAGGCTGAAGCATCGTCGTTACTTCTTCGTCCATCTGGCTCATCAACCGGCCCCTGTCCAGCCCACCGAAACTCCGCGTCCCGCATGTTTGGTACAGAATCTCGCACTGCTCGGCCGCCATCGTCGATGCCAGGTCCACATCCACGCCCACGCCCAGCCAACGCAGT
>JBEKUP010000037.1:0-52226 GCA_049514915.1 Occallatibacter sp.
CATAAGGTCGCGTGAGTCCAAGGAGCGCGATGCCGGCAGCCAACAGCAGACCGTAGCGAGCGCGGGCGGTTTTCATCAGACGAGGCAGTGCGCCGAGCACCAGTGCTCCGCCTAATGCGGTGATAAGGGCCCCGCCGGTGTAGGAGTTGACCCAATAGCTGAAGAGACCGAGACGCAGCATGGCGAGGATGCCGCCGAGCAGCGCCCAACCGGGCGGCAGCCACGCTTGCAGCATCCAGCAAATGGCGGCGCACATGAGGGCACTGCACAGGAGCACGGCAAACCATGGATTTCCGAATAAGACTTTTCCCGCGGCCAGAAGCAGGCCCTGCCCGGGGAAATACATGGTCATGTAGGTAGGCTGCATGGTGATGTGGAAGCTTTCGAAATGGGTCCACATGGCGGGGGTGGGATTAGCGAGGCGACCATGGGCAAAGGTATCGGCCGCGAGAAGGAAGCTGAAATCGTCGGGAACAAAAGGTAGAGGAATGGGAATGATGGGAAGAATGAGAAGGCGCAGGAGGAGTGTGGCAAGACCGACTGCCGCAACCGCGAGACTCTGCTTGCGGGCCAGGCGGCCGAGCGTGCGCTCAATTCCGGAAAACCAACCTGCCCCGAGACGGGGCCACGCAAACGCCATCGCGATCGCAATGGTAGTGAGGCCGCCTTCGATCAACATTAACGAAGGGCCTCCTTGCGAGGCAGGGGTGATGAGCATTTAGCTATTATGCCGCAGGGTTCTGGATGAAGTCGCTGGGGGAAGAAAGGCAGAGAATGGGCGTTTAAGGATTGCTTCGGTTAAGTTGCCTTGGGGCTGGATTCAGGGGCAGAACAGCCATCAGTTGGAATACCGAATCCAGGTAAAAACAAAACGGTCAGAGCCCTGCCGGTTCTTGACCTCAGTTTCAAGTATCCAGGAAACTGATGGTTTTCCAACCGGGAGGCTATTAGAGGTCAGACTAAATGTAGCCGTCGAAAGTAGTCGTGATGCTGTTGAACGATTGAAGGAGCAACCTGGCGAAAGCACTTGTAGATGCCACGCAGGCCATCGAGATGAGGGCCGCGATCAAGCAGTACTCAACCAAGTCCTGACCGTCGTCGGCGTCGGTCAGCAACTGGAGTCTCAGCATCAGGTACCGCAATCCAAGGCGCATAAATCATCCTCACCTTCAGGTAACAATCTCTTAACACTGCTGGCAGGTTACGCGATGTTCCGCGATTCTGTCAGCAAAATCTTCAAGCAAGAAAATCGCAGCTGAAAGGAAAGTACCGCAAGTGGAAGACTAAATGTCGGTTGCCAGCGCGACGCTGGTACTGTTGAAAGCCTTGTTGATACCGCCTGCCAACTGCTTCATTCCGAGGGTTGCGCTGAGTGCGATCAGGGCAATTACCAATGCATACTCGACCAGATCCTGCCCTGTTTCTTGCTTGATCAGGGAACGAAGTCGAGAAGCGAGACGAAAGAAAATAAGCCGCATTGTTCTTAGCCCTTTTCGAAAAAGAAATACCCTTAGCCTTTGCCGGGAGAGTACGGTGTAGTCGCCGCTGCCGGTGAACGTAGCTCTCCCGCAGAGAGCAAAGGGGCTGGGGTTCGGAGCATTGCACTTGGGTTAGGACTAGATGTCGGTTGCGAGGGCGATGGAAACGGAATTGAAGGCCTTGTTGATGCCGCCAGCCAGTGCGCTCATGCCAGCGGTAGCACCGAGGGCGATCAGAGCGACAACCAGCGCGTACTCGACCAGATCCTGACCTTCTTCGCTGCTCTTCAGGTTCTGGAACTTCACGTAAAGCTTCAAAAGCATGGTGTTCATGTGTTTTCTCTCCGTAGATTGGTTTCCCCAGCCTCAGGCCAGGCACCCTCCATGTAGCAACTGCCATGCCAATCTTAGGATTGATATTTTGTGTATATAAATCAGTCACTTAGCTCACATATGGCTCGTGCTGAAGGAGCCCGCATGTAAACAGATGTATACAGCGGGTGAGGAATGGCCCGACTCGGCGTATACATGACCTAAAAGTGTATGACCTATGCCCCGAATAGCGCTTGACGGCTGATTCTGCGTATGCTTAGGCTGTAAATGTATGTCAAAAAACCGTGTTGTTCTTCTCCTTTGACATTTTGATCTTCGCCATGTCACTAGCACGTTAGTTTCCAAACTACGGGGTGATAACAGAGGACCCCACTTGTGATAGGGCGAGCGCTACTATTGCTATATCGTATTGACGGAAGATTCTCCTTTCACGCACATCAGAAACTCGGAGCCAGCTGAAATCCGAAATCGTTATGCGAGTTTGGTTCTATTATTTGCCAACCGACGTCTTTCTCCTCTCCCCCGGGGGCCCAGACGGGAAACGCACGGATAAAGGAGATTGCATGGAGGCGGAGCGCAGGGCGGCCGAAGGAGCGGTTCAGTTAGAGAAGCGGCTGCGCTGGCCTTCCGAAATCCTGGGGCCCATGCCCGGGTTGAACGAGCTCCACTTGGCGTGCTGGACGCTCGTGATCGTGTTTTTCATCCTGCGGTTTTGCATACCGGTCTGGATTCAATTCAAGGCCGGCAAAGGTTCGATCCCCGTGGTTCCGAACGATTTTATCTACTTCTACGGCATCGGCCATATCGTGAAGGACTATCCGGCGGCGCGGCTGTATGACTACGGCCTGCAACTGCAGGTGTTCAACGAAATCTACAAACCGCCGACACGCGCTTATGGACCGAGCCCCTATCCTCCCTTTGTGGCGCTGTTCTTCAGTCTGTTTGCGCGGATCGGGTTCAGGCTGGCCTTTTTTCTTTGGATGGGGTGCTCGCTAATTCTGTATGGCGTGGGGATCGTTGCGGCGGTGAAGGACTTCTTCCCTGGCGAGCGCATCAAGATCTCTTTGATTTTCTGCTTTGCGGTGGCATATTACCCATTCTTCTGGGGCATTTTCGTCAACGGACAGCTCACCTCGGTGGCCGTGTGCGCGGTGGGGCTGGCGGTATACCTGGAGAGGCGATTGCGGTTCTTTGGGAGCGGGCTTGCGCTCTCGATCCTGGCGTACAAGCCGACTCTACTGGTGTTGCTGATTCCGATGCTGCTTGTAACACGGAGATTCAGGACGCTTGCCGGATTCGCGACCGGCGGGGCGGCACTGGTGCTGATTGGGACGGGGTTTGGAGGGATTGCAATCTGGCCGGAGTACGCACAATTCCTGCGACTGTTTGGACAGCTCACGGGAATGAACGGGCAATCGGCGTTGCTGTTGTATAAATACGTCGACCTGAACTCTTTCCTTCAGGAGATTGTGGGCGGTCGCACCCCGGCGACAACGGTGATACTGATCGCGATCGCGGTTGCTGTAACGGCCACAGCCGCGGTGCTGCTTTGGAAGTCCGCAGGAGGCTGCGAAGCGGCACAATCTCTTGCGTGGGCTGCCACCATTACATGGACACTGCTGCTGAACGTTTACGTTCCGATGTATGACTCAGTGCTTGTGGTTATCGCAGCGATGCTTACGCTTGGTGCGGTGAAAGAACTGAAGTGGGATTCAGCCGTGCGCTGGATCATGACCTTGTCGGTGATGGTTTTCGCGGTTTCGTGGGTAACCTATGACATTGCGCAAGCGCATCGAATCCAGCTTCTGTCTATCGCTTTTGCGGTTCTCGGGCTGACGCAGCTTTTTCTGCTCTATAGAGTCACGGCGCGGGGCAATACCGACGACGAAACGGCGCTTGCCACAGCGTGAGGCGGGAAGCGCAAGAGGCAGCCATTGCGCGGGATAGAATGACTTCTATGGCGAGCAATTCTGATCCTCCCGCCTCCCAACCAAAAGCGGACTTTGCAGAGCTATCGATCGCAATTGTCGGCGGCCTTGCGTTGGCACTCATCGCCCTTTTCCTGTGCGTGGTGCCGCTGACGGGAAAAGTGGCCAGTGGACGGGACTTTGTAGTTTACTGGGCCACCGGGCAACAGCTCACTCACCATGCCAATCCGTATGACGCCGACGCAATGATGCGCATTGAGCACACAGCGGGACTTTCGGCGCAGTATGGTGCGCTCTATATGCGGAACCCGCCGCTCTACCTGCTGCTCGCCTATCCATTGGGGTTCATCGGGTTGCGGATTGGGGCGCTGCTCTGGTCACTCATCCTTGCAGGCTGCCTTGCAGTTTCAGTTCGTATGTTATGGGTGATGCACGGACGTCAAAAGAACCGTCTGCATTGGTTGGGTTATTCCTTTGCACCGGCCATGATCTGCCTGTTTGCAGGCCAGACTTCCCTGTTCGCGCTGCTGGGGCTGGTTCTGTTTCTGCGCCATCACGCTACGCGCCCCTTTGTGGCGGGACTCTCTCTTTGGTTCTGCGCTCTGAAGCCGCACCTGTTTCTTCCGTTCGGGATAGCATTGCTGGCCTGGGTCGCAGTTACACGGAGTTACAAGATGGTGGCCGGCACGGCAGTTGCAGTAGCCGCCAGTTGTGGGCTTGTGTACTGCATCGACCCGACGGCATGGACCGAGTATCTGACAATGATCCGCACATCCGGAGTGATCCAGGAGTACATTCCCTGCGTCAGCGTGGCGTTGCGGGTTTGGATCAGCCCGCATGCTACGTGGATTGCCTATGTGCCGTCGGCTCTGGGCTGCGCGTGGGCGCTGGGCTATTTCGTCATGAGGCGGCACAACTGGAATTGGATGAGGGACGGCAGCCTTCTTATGCTCGTATCCATTGCAGTGGCGCCTTATTGCTGGATGTTCGACCAGGCGCTGGCAGTGCCGGCGCTGTTACAGGGCGCCTACGTTACGAGATCGCGCATTCTGCTGGCAGTGCTGGCCTTCACGAGCGTTTTGATCGACGCCGAACTGGTGGACGGGATCAAGATGGCTTCCATACTGTTCCTGTGGACCGCGCCGGCATGGCTCGCGATCTACCTGTTTGCGAACGCAAACGCGAAGCGGTGCTAAGTTAGTGCAACGTGACAACCGCTAACATTCCTCGGAAGAGGCGGGCGAGAACTCCAAACAATCTCCCAGGCGCGTCAAGGTTCTTTCGATAGTGCCTGCGGGTAACTCAAGAATGGAATGAGCAGAGAGGCAGGCTGAGAGCCGCCACGGCGGCACATTGCTGCGCAGTTTCTTGATTCGCTTTTTTCGGTCGATGTAGACGAGATCAATGGGAAACTGCATCCAAAAGGTGTGAACGGATTCGCAGGGAACGATCCAGAGGCCGCCGCCAGGTGGCAGCCCCTTCCGGCCGAGAAGCCCCTTAGAGCGCGCGGCGCCAGTGTCAGCCTGCTCCAGGCAGGTTGCCAGAACGGTTTTGCGGGCTGGGTTTGTGACCCTGAGAAGGAGTTCAGCGGTTGGCTGCGAATCGAGAGTCATGCTACCAGTTTTCTCTTCCGGTTGGATTGGCGAAGCGATCCGCAGCCAGTGGGCCTTCGCATGGATAGGCGTATTCAAGCCGGGCCGCCGTCAGAAAGCTCAAAGGGCGCAATGAGCGCCCTTTGAACCAGGACCAAAATCAAGAACGTACCTGCGAGGAAAGACTCCGGCTGCCGAGAGGGCAGCCGGGCGTCCTATGGTTCGGTGGGTGTAGCTGAACCGCCGGGCATCGGAGCGGCCGTCGTGGACGGGGCTGTCGATCCACCTGCACCGAAAGTACCCGAAGCACTTTGGATGACCAGTGGCTTTTCAGGCCTCATGCTGTCAATCAACTTCTCGACAGGAAGGGCCTGTGGCGCGGGCGCCGGGGTATTAGCCGCTGTCTTTGCATCCGGATTGTTCATTGGTATTCCGCTGTTAGGCGGCAGGAACTTCTTGGGGAACTTTACCTCCGGCAGGGCTGCGCCGGCCTCGATAGGAGCGACAATCTCAGGAGTGACAATCACGATCAGCTCGGTGTTCACTTTCGTCTTTTGCATCGACTGGAAGAACTTGCCAATGATCGGGATGTCGCCCAAAAATGGGATCTTAAAATAGGTTTCGTTGTCCGTGTTATTGAGCAGTCCACCGATGGCGAAGCTCTGGCCGTCGGCCAGTTCAACTTCGGTGTTCACCTTCCGCACGTCGAGGCCGGGGACATCAAATCCCCCGATTTCGACGCCGTTGGTGAAATCCAGCGTACTGACTTCGGGGGCCACCTGGAGTCGAATGGTTCCGCGGGGAGTGATGGTTGGGATGAAGTTCAGGCGAACGCCAAACTCCTGGAACTGGATAGTCACTGCTCCAACTCCGCCCACCCCGGCGCCTTGAACAACAGGATACGGGAACTGACCGCCGGCGAGGAAGCTGGCTTCCTTCCCGTTGGCGGCAACGATGTTGGGCTGCGCCAGGATTTGCGCGATCGAATGCGATTCAAGGGACTCAAGGGTTGCGCCCACATTTAGACCGGGCAAGAAGGCAAAGAGATTGAGCTGGTTGGAGAGGGAGACGGTTGTCGCCGATCCGCCGCTTGGGAGGCCGATGGTAGGCGGCGAGAACTGTCCGGTTGACAGGCCGCTGATCACATTTCCAAAGCCGCTGCTGAACAGGTTGATGCCAGCCTGCAGCTCCTTCGTCCGGTCAACGCTCTCAAAGCGAACCTTGAGGAGGATCTGGGGCTGGGAGGGCGGGACGGCAACATCGAGGAGATTGACAACCTTGCCTCCGGTGGACACAATCTTTATTGCGCGTTCGCTGGCGTTGAGATCCTTGACGGTCCCGCGCATGAAGATGGTGCCATTCTCAACGGTGAGCTTGACGGTCTGGCCGGGCAGCTCGAGCCGGAGCTCGCGGCGAATCCCCTCCAGGTTGTCGTCTGAAATTGCGGAACTTTGCCTTACCGTTACATTGAAGAACTGGCGTCCACCCTTTGCGTCCCAGATGATGAGGCTGGTTTCACCAGGAGCCTTACCACTCACCATGACTTCCGTGGGACTTGTGGCGTGGACTTCCGCAATTTCGCCGAGACCAAGGGCAACGCGCTTGATGGGAAGGGCGGTATCGACGAGCACCGTCTTGCCGACGGCCACGGACAATTCATTAGCTTCGTCCTGCATGGAAGCTGCGGCGGGCTGCGGCGCAGACGGCGCGGTTTGAGCCGACAGGCCCGACCCTGCACAGAGGACTACGTTCAATGCGCTCAAGAATGCGATAGAAGATAGGACCTTCCGTCTCACTTCTGCCCCCCGGGAGTGCTAAATTTTTCTTCGCTTGACTTGTTACCGTTGAGGACTTCGATGGAGAATTCCGGGGACGCCTTAGGTGCTGAAGCCTTGACTGGGTGCGGCTTAGTGGCAACGGGAGCTAGCTGATCTGAGAAGAGGTTGACTTGGGCGGTGCCCGCAACCGCATCGGTTTTGGTATCGAGCGGGTTACGCAACACTAACTGGATCTTAGCCTGGTTGGAAGCCAAGTCGAGACTCTCGGCTTGTTCCGGGGTGACCAACAGATTGACAACCTGGACAGGATGAGCTTTACCCTCCGCATCCTTCTGAATATCGGTACCTGCAGATAAGACCTGAATGTCTTGAAGGAGAGTCTTGACCAGAGTGCCTTTTTCAGCTTGAATGGCTACTCCCTCGGTGCCCGGGGGGAGCCCCGAAATAAGAACGTCTACGCGCATGCCCGGAGTGGCAAAACCGGAAACGCCAATAATATCGTCGACCCTGACGGCCACCGCTCTCATCCCCGGGGGAATCGTCGCAGCCAATCCGCCACCCGAACCGATGGGAGCAAGACGGCCGTCAATGATGGGCTCACCCTGATAGAGATCGGAGAGAACGCCTCGCCCAACAACATTGCCCTTATCCTTCTCGAGGATGGCACCTTTGGGAAGAGCACCTGAGATCTCAATCGTTGTCAAGTCGGCAGAGTTGAGCACCACTCCAAGTTTGATGTCGGTGGCTGCTGCAACCACGCGAGTGGTAGCGACTGTCTTAGTCGCCGTCATCCGGCTGACGACCAGATGATAGACCACGAAGGCGCATCCGCCGGCAATGACGAATGCGAGGAGAAGAATGGTCAGTACTCTTCGATTCATATGGGTGCCTGTGTGAACCGGCTATCGAGCCAATTCCGCTTTACTGCCGCCCTGGCCTGATACCGTGCCCAAGGAGACAAGTTTTCGTTTACGCGCCAAACCCGCGAAGGGCATTGACTGCAAGACAGACAGGTTCAGGCGTGAGATAAGTGTACACTGTTTCACCACCTGAGCTTCACAAAATTAGGCCAAGGGCGCACTACAACGAAAGTGGCACAATACGAGGTATCAAGGTAACAATGAGACAAACCAACAATAAGCGATTCGGAAACAGATTACAATGAGATTCTAAAGTCAGTCACCAATGTATTCCCTGTCTTCATCCAAGCTGTGAGTGTCAATAACACGCTGCCTATTCTGTAAGAAAGATCAGGCAATGCGAGGGCCGGAGTTTATCGAATCATGAGGTCTACTGATACGATCACCCTGTTTTCAGACCAGACAAATACCGGTCAAAAGTCGTCTTCATTCATAGTCTCCATTATTCTGCACGTTGGAGTCATAGCCCTAGTTATTTATGGGGTACTTTATGGGCCGCATTTAAAACATAGAGTTGTGCTGGAACGGATCGCTGTCCGGCATCTGGACCTGCAAATGCCCGACCTGCAGACTCGCCGCTCAGACAGTAGTGGAGTTAATTATCCCGGACCGAAGAAAGCCACCCACGCTTCCCAGCCCGCAGGCAAGCCAGCAGCGGAACAAGCGCCGCTGCGGGAGGTCACGCCCGCACCCAAGGGGCTGCAGACACTTATGCAGCCAAAGAAGCTGGACGTGCCCATCGACACACCGATTCCGACTGTTGTTTTGGCGGCACCGGAACCGAAACCGGTAACGAAGATTACACCGCCGAAGCCAGCGCCACCGACAACGGCCGAAGCGAAACCGGTGCTGCAGCGGCCGAATTTAGAGAAGCAGATGGCAGACATTCCCATGCCCGCCACTCCCTTGCCCACGCCGAAGCTTCCGTTGATGCCCAGCACAACAACGCCGGTGGTTGTTCACGTACCGGATGCGCCGCAGCAGGCACCGCAAACCAGCTCAACATCAAATGCGGAGCCAACTCCGACCACTGTTGTATCGCTCTCCGACTTGCAGATGAAGCAAGGTACCGTGGTGTTGCCACCCGCAAACTCGTCGGCACCCTCCAGTTCGCCGGGTGCGCTGAAACAGGGAGAGGGACAGGCTCAGAATCCTTTCACGGTTTTTCCGCGCAGCGCAGAAGGCAGAGGCGGAACGTCAAACGGCGCCGGCGCGGGCGACTCGAAGGACAAGGCTAACTCGGCGGGTAATTCAAATGGAGGGAATGGTGCCGGGACCAGAGGTGCGCCTGGATCCAGCAACGGTTCAGCGCTGGGCACTGAGCCGCCTACGCAACGAATTGTGCTGCCGAAGACTGGCGTTTTTGGATCGGTGGTGGCGGGCTCTTCGCTGGCTGAGAAATATCCCCAGACAGAGGCGATGTGGCGCGGAAGGCTGGCTTACACGGTGTATCTGCACGTGGGTTTGAGCAGGAGCTGGATCATGCAATACTCGCTTCCGCGCGACGACGATGCCGCTGAAGCGGGAAGCGTGTTGCAGTTGAAAGCGCCATGGCCGTTCAACATTGTGCGCCCCACAAACGGGGCTGGCGAGATGGATGCCGACGCGCTGATGGTGCATGGTTTTGTGAACACGGAGGGGCGGTTTGAAGGTCTCAACATCTTGGTTCCACCTGATTATGAGGGAGCGAAGCTGATGCTGGAGTCGCTGCAGCAGTGGGAGTTCCGGCCAGCAGTGCAGAATGGCCAGAAAATTAAGGTGGAAGTGCTACTGATTATTCCGGAAGAAGTCCAATAAGGAGACTTCCCGGGTGAGTTTCGACCGCATTGACGACTGGTATGTCGATTTCGGAAAGCGGCGGCCTGCGCCAATGCAACCGTTCTAAGACAGGCGCTGACGCCGTGCTGAGCGAGAAGCCTCTTGCCATACCAAGGGCCAACCCGGTCGGATGTTCTATCTATCCTAACTAGAAACCACCTATGCTGTTTGGATGCGGGGCGCGACACTATTCAATAACGACATCTGAGGATTTGGATGCATATTCTAAAATCACCAGTCAAGAATGCCCACTGGTTTGTGGTCGGCATTTCGCTCCTTTTCTGTCTTCTCGTTGCCGTAGGACTCTACCTCAGACAAGGACGATCAAAGGCTAAACCTGAAGCATCGAACTCGGCGCTCATGGCGTATAACTCCGATGTTGGAGCGCGCAAGCCCGAGGCAACTGCGAAAAGTTTGCCGCCCAATCCATTGGGGGCAGGCTCCGCACCGGCCGGCCCTATAACTTACTCGAGGCACATCGCCCCAATCGTCTATAAGTCATGCGCGCCATGCCACCGCCCGGGCGAGCCAGGACCATTCCCGCTGCTGACTTACAATGACGTCCGGAAGCATGCGCAACAGATCGTCGCAGTCACCAAGCGGCGTTATATGCCACCGTGGTTGCCGGAGTCAGGCCACGGAGATTTTCTTGGTGAACGCCGACTGACCGACGACCAGATCGCCACCATCGAGGAGTGGGTGCGGCAAGGAACCCCGGCCGGGTCGCCGTCGGATGCTCCCTCGCTGCCAAACTTCGTTCCCGGATGGCAACTGGGTAAGCCGGACCTTGTAATCGAAGCATCCGCTCCCTATCATCTACCGGCGGAAGGGCCGGATCAATATTGGAACTTCGTACTTCCGTTGAAAGTGCCGGTCGCGCGCTGGGTGAAGGCGATCGAAATCCGGCCAGGCAATCTTGGCGCCGTGCACCACGCAAATGTAGTGGTGGATGTGCAGATTGACCACAGCCGTTTGCCGGTCCACGGAGAACAAGGCCCCGAGGGTTTTGCGGGAATGGATATGAGTGACGCACCGCTCACCTTCGAACTCGACTCCGACAGCCATTTCCTGTTTTGGAAACCAGGGGAGACGGCCTGGGTGGAACCTGCCGGCATGGCGTGGCGCACAGACCCCGGCTCCAATCTGCTGCTGAATGTGCACATGCGAACGACGGGTAAGGCAGAGTTGGTGCAGCCTTCGATTGGGTTGTATTTCACGCCCAACGCGCCGACGAAGTTTCCCATGATGCTGCCGTTGGAACACGATGGCGCTCTCGATATCCCAGCAGGCGATCCCGATTTCCAGGTAAGCGACGACTTCACTGTGCCGGTGGACCTGGACGTTCTTGCGGTATACCCGCATGCGCACTACCTGGGACACGTGCTGGAAGGCTATGCGACATTGCCCAACGGAAGCCAAAAGTGGCTGGTGCGCATTACGGATTGGGACCCGAGCTGGCAGGGTGTTTATCACTACGCGGCGCCGGTGTTCCTGCCGCGGGGAACGGTGATCTCGATGCGCTATCACTACGATAATTCGGCCGCGAACGTGCGCAACCCCAACCACCCTCCGAAGCGCGTGCGCAACGGAAACCAGGCCACCGACGAGATGGCGCACCTGTCGCTGCAGGTTTTGCCGCGAGGTGCGCAGGAACAACGGACGGAGTTGCAGGAAGCGATTATTTACCATCGGCTGGAGAAATATCCGGGGGATTTCATGGCGCAGTTCAACCTTGGCGTAATGATGCTTGACCGGGGGCGCAATGCGGACGCCATCCGTTATTTGCGTGGCGCGGTGGCGGCGCGGCCATCAAATCCGGTGGCGTTGAACATGCTCGGCGCGGCACTGTTTTCGGCGGGAGATGTAAACGAATCGGCCGGACTTTTTGAACGGGCGGTCGAGGCGAATCCGCACTTTACCATCGCCCACTCCAACCTGGCCAGCGCGCTTATCAAAGAGCAGCGCTGGGAACCGGCAGCAGGCGAGCTTCGCCAAGTGCTTGAGGACAAGCCGGATGACTCGGAAGCGCAGCAGAAACTGGGCGATGTGTTGCGATTGCTGGGCTACATCAATGCGCAGAAGGGCAGCCTGGATGCGACGATTTCGTATTGGCGCGAGTCGTTGCGCTACCGGCCGAATGACGCCGCGTTGCACAACGATCTTGGTGAAGTATTGGCGCGTATGGGCCGTATGCGGGAAGCTGTTCCGGAGTTCGAAGCTGCGCTGCGCATTGACCCGAAACAGGAGAAGGCCAAGCAGAATCTGCAGGCCGCGCGGGCGCGATTGAAGCACTAAATCTGAGGCGCGAAATGGCTGCTCGGAGGGTTGTGCTACATAGCTGAAAAGGTTGTTCAAGTGGTTACAAAACATGCGAAAAGGCTGCTTAGGTGGTTGTCTTTCGCATCGACATGAACCTTGCGGGCAGCCTTTTCGATGTGTTTCGGTTGCTCAGAATTGAACTAAATGAAGTAAAGGATTGCTCAGAATTGAACGCATTTTTGAAAAATGCGCTGATTGCGCACGAGATATTGGCTTAACCTACTGATAATGTGTCAGTTATTTCAGTTTTGTTTTCTGTGCAATTGCGCTTGAAAATAGGTGGGGGAGTTCGGAAAGCTTACCCAGCATTTCATGCTCGGGTATTGTCATGCGCTCCCTCCCGGAGCTAAGGCGCGCTCACGTTGGGGCGTCCGACTGACAGAAACCAAAATCCCGCTCGGGGCGGGATTTTGGGTGAGCTGGACATCGTGGTGGGCCGTGATTGTTTTTAGCCGCTGTTTACGTTGTGCCGAGGGGGATCAGTTTCGGACTCCCGAGACTGTCGAATATCTGGGTAAAGATTGCTTGCAAGCTGGTGATGGCCGAGTTGACGGCGCTCCCCGGACAGGGACTTGCTGTGTCGCCCTTATCGGAATAGAAGTTCTTTGGGTTGCTGGCCATGGCCCCCAGTGCGGCGCAGGGGCTAGAAGCCGCGATGCCAGTCTCGCCTGAATTGGGGGTCGGCCAATCGCCGCCTGATGTAGTAACTGTCGCGGTACACGTGGCGGCAGTACAAGCGGCCCAGTAATTGGAGTTTGCGTTGTACGGAATATCCGTATAGCAACCCTCAGTGCTGGTTGGGCTCTTTGGATCACTACTGCTATTTCCCGAACCTAGCGACTTGTTAGGCGATCCAAAGGCGATGGTGTAGATCGCGGTATATTTGCTTGCGTCGGTGCCGTTGTTGAGGGTGTAGGTGGTACTGGTGCCGTCGAGGGTGGTATAGGTCACAGTTTGTTTGGTTGCAATATCGAGGGCTGCCTGAACCGCCTGCCCGCACTGCCCGACATTCGAAGGATAGGTGTAGATGTTTTGCTGAGCACTCCATGCGGTGACTTTGGTTCCGTTGATGCTGGCAGCTGTGGCGGTCGTATTGCTCGGCACCATTTCGCTTTGGCCGCTGGCCGTGTTGAGCGTGGTCGTAGTTACGCCCTTCACGGTGTTGGTGTTATATTCCTCGGTTGCGGTGGCGTTTCCGTCGCTGAGGAGAATCATGATGTTCTGGGAGCCGGGCCGGGCAACCTGCTCAGCCTGGAGATCCTGCGCGGCCTGATACATAACCTGCGCATAGTATGTGCCCTGGCCACCCTCTGGATTCAAGCCGGAGCACTGCCCAGTGGAACCACCTGCCGCATAGACGAGAGGATCTGTGGAGTTCAGGCCCGTGGTGGGAGAGTCATTTACCCTGTATGTGGCGCCACTTGAAAAGGGAATGATCTGATAAGTAGTGCTCCCGGCCATGGCGGGCAGTGAGTACTGAACGCTCACCGGTTTGCTCGTGCTGCAAACGGTGTCATCGCCCACCGTACCAGTGGTGATGGTGGGAAAGACATACAAGGCGATGACGTCGTCCGGCGTGGCGGTGCTGCTGGTGCAGGTCTGGGCGGCGTAGCAGGGGTCCGCGATGCCAAGCAGAGACCGGAATCCCTGCAACGCGCAGGTTTCCGATGTTTTGGTGCTGACGGTGCAATCTGCCGCCGAATCCGAGTCGCCCATGGACCCGGTGGTGTCCATGATGAGCGCGATGTTACAGTTTTTACAGGTTTCGGCATCCATTGCGGCGGTTCCAATGGCCTCAAGGTTGAACAACGGGGTATGGAACATCGGCCCAATCCAAAGGCCGGTGGTCGCCGTCTGCGTCACCTTAACCGCGTTGTAGGGCGTGTCGCCGGCAGCGGCAGCCACGCAATTTACGCCGTACGTGGTGGCCACGGTGGTGGAACAAAAAGGGGCGACCGTCACTGCTGCGTTCTGCAGAATTCCGATCGCGTTATTCTGCAGGTACTTGGAGCTGAAGTCATTCGCATACGTAGTGGCCTGGGTGGCACTGGGAAGCCCCACGGCTGCCGCCAGCGTAGCCTCATTCGTGGATGCCTGGAGCAACTCCAGTGCGTAGTAGCCGTGACCGACCTCGATGGCAAGGCCGGCAAGACCCACCAGCAGCATCACTCCAAGGCCGGTTATAACGAACACCTGCCCGGACTCTTCTTTCAGAGCTCTGCGGCCCAAAGCCGCTAAACGAATCTTCATGGGAACGTTCCTCCTCTTACCTGATAATCGACGTTTCCGCTGCTACCATAGGACCTGTTGTGATTTGATTGCTGTAGATGGGATACCAAGTGTAGTTGTAGCTGACGCGTACCGTGACGGGCTGGTTCTGGGCTACGTTATAAGCGTAAGTCCCGTTGCCCGGGGTGGAAATGTCGCCTGAGCAGGAGCCTGTGGACGCCGGGGTAAAGGGTCCGTAGTGTTCGGGCGGCGTCACGACGGCGCCGTCGACATACTCGGTGATATAGACGTCCATTGTGAGATTGCTTGAACTCCAATCCGGCAGCCCGGCGACGAGAGTGGTGGCGGCAAGCGCACATGGGTCGGATTGCAGAGCGCGGTTGGCGCCGATGGCCTCAGAGGCAGCAAAAGTGGCGAAAGCGAGTTGCTGGTAAGCACTGAGCGCCATTACGGTGGAGACCGTGCCGGTGAGGACAATGAGATAGACCGGTAACGCGATGGCTAACTCAACCAAGGCACTGCCAGAACTATCGGAGCGAATGAGTTCAATGATCCGCTGCCCAAAGGAGGCGGACTGGCCCGAGCGGCGCTGATTCCGCAGCAACATGCGTAACATGGATATTTCGCGCATCTTCATATGTCGCCCTCCTCCTTTATTCGACTAACATCGTGGTTTCCGCAGCCAGGGTGCCCGAAATATTGCGCAAGATGGGAAACCAGTTGTACGCGTAGGTAACATGCAGGATCACGGGGTTGCCATGCGTCCCGAGGGTGGCATTGGTTAAATCTGTTGCCGCCGAGGTGCATGTAGTCCCGGTGAAGCTGTTTGTCGAGTCGACCTGGGCAACGGTGCTGGTAATGGTGACAGTATAGGTGAAATTGGTTGTGGTCCAAGCCGGCAAACTGGCGGTTATATCAGCGGCGGCCGTTGCACATGGATCGGTGATGATGCCGCGGCCATTGGCTAAATCCTGTGTTGCTCTCATGGTGGCATAGCCGAGCTGCTGGTACGCGATCAGAGCCATCGAAATTGAGAAGATCCCGAGCAAGACGGTGCACATGAAGATGCTGGCGATGGCGGTTTCAAACAGCGTATTTCCATCGCTGTCGTGGAGCAGGGATCGAAGCCGGCTCGCGACCGAGCAAGCAACCACACGCTCACCCCCAGACGCCGTGACTTTCCGCAGTCCGGGCGCGACGGCCAACGACCCGCCATGCAGGCGACATAGAATGCTCATGATCATTCCTCCCAAGGATTGTTACCACCGATCCTCTGATTCAGCCATGCCACTTTTGCGTGACGAGGCGCGACAAAGCTGCAACTCAACCCAAGGACTCAAGCTGCAACAAAAACCAAGGCTCAAGGCTGCAACTAAACTCAAGGACTTTGGAAGCTACCATACCATGCAAAGATTATTGGTTGAATCTTACCTCGGTTTACCCTTTTCTGACTACCCTTTTCTCAGCCTTTCGAGAAATTTGTCCAGCTCTTTTTTGTCGACGGCATCGACGAGCGGACTCTTTCCCGGTCCCTTGGAGGGGGTGTTCTTGAGGATGAACTGAAGACCCACGCCATCGTTACCCCAGCGGACAGCCCGGGAATGCACGGAGATGGAACGTTCGAGACTCTCTTCGCCGATGTCGGTGCGCTGCAACGTCATAAGGACAAGGGTGCCCGGGTACCAGCGTTCCTCGGTGAGCACATACAATCCAGTGTTGCTGATGTCTTTGATGTTGCGGGCCTGGGGTGCGGCGCCGGTCCAATAGTAGGCAGCCAAGCCAGGTGAATCCATGCGCGGAGCCTTTCGCGGATCGGGTGACCACCAGCGTTCCAACCAGCTCTTTGGTGGTTTGGCCTCCTTCATGCCCGGCTCGACGAGGCGCATTTCATGGGTGACCCGTTTAGGTTCCGGAGGCTCCTCGGCTGAGCGGTCTTTCAACTGGAGCAAGCCGGGGCCACCACTCCACAGGGGCTTCTCCCTGAGCAGAACGGCGCTTTGGACCACAGGGGGCACGCCGATGCTGGACGCCCGCTCGAGTTGACGCTCCATCTCTTCGGCTGGGCAGAGCATGAGCTGATCGCCGGACTGGGTCTGGGATGAATAGATGGAATGTGTAGGGAGGGCGAGCACGGTCGCGGCCGGGGGACTGAGCGGAGTTCCGCGGAAGGTGGGGAACGACTCGACGACTTCAAGGACCCTGCAGTCGGCGTCAAGATAGACGAGGTCGAGCGGAGTGTTGATTCCCTTGTCGGGGATTCCCCTAAACGGCGACATCCAGAGCCCCTCGCCGGACTGGAGGTTGAGCGAAGCCAGCATGTCCCGCAACCCTTCATACGAGACATTGGCTTCAACAACCTCAAGGCCGAGAAAGCATTCGCGAGTTTGGTTGTATGCGCACAGTTTCCGAGTTTCCATGATGCCTCCCGCCCTCGGCGAGTGCTCTACAAGCGGGTTAAGCTTTTGGGGCCCAGTTGCCATATCAAACCTCTTCTCCCAACGCGGCTGGATCTGATTCCTTTTTCACCGATCGCCAACTGGGAAAAGAGTTTACAAAGTACGGCACACGCTCGAGGCGCTTTTGAAGTCACCGAAGACGAAGGTTCTCATGAACTTGCTCCGCTGGAAGAGAGGGCGGCAATTCTACAGAAAACGACGAGACCCGAAAAAGCGAAGCGAGACGATGAGGGGAACGCCTTAACATTTGCGAGCAAATCGAGCTCCTAATTACGGAGCGGTTTAGGTCAAGAGATCTCCTGCCACGCCCTGGGCGCGAGGAGATGCTCCGAGATTCCGCGGAATCGGCTCAGCGCGACCCGAAAGTCTCCGGCAGCGCTGAGCGAACCCGTGTAATCCGCCTTAGTTGACTTTCGTGCGACGACGCTGAATAAGAACCACCAGCACGACGACGAACAGAACGCCTGCGACAATTTGAATGATCGTAGACCCTTCCATGATTTTCTCCTTTGTTAATGTGCACCGAAAAGTTTTGCGAAGTTCTCCATCATCATAATGGCCGCTGGACCCAGAACGACGAGGAAAAGAGCGGGGAAGATGAAAAGGACCAGCGGGAACAATAACTTGATGGTCGTTTTCGAAGCTGCTTCCTCGACTTCCTGCATGCGTTTTGTTCTCAGGGTGTCAGAATGAATCCGAAGAGTTTTGGCAATACTGGTTCCAAACTGCTCAGCCTGCACCAGCATGGAGACCAGATTGCGCACGTTCTCCTCGCCGGTTCTTTCGGCCATATGTTTCCATGCGTCAGTGCGGGGCCTTCCGGCGCGCTGCTCAAGCACAACCACCATGAGCTCATCGCACAACTCAGGCTGCGCCAGCTTCAATTCTTCCGAAGCGCGGACGGTGGCCTGGTCGAGACTGAGTCCGGCCTCGATGCAGATGACGAGCAGGTCGAGCACATCGGGGAGGCCACGCGAGAGTCTTCCCTGGCGTTTCTTGATGCGGTTTCCCAGCCAGAAGTCGGGGAGGAGATAGCCAAAGCCGAGACAACAGACATAGAGAAAGAGCGGACCGACCAGGTGGGTGGCGCCGCTGATGGTGGCGATGGCACAGAGGGAAAGAGGCAGCAGGACCTTGGTGCCGTAGAAGACGCGGATGGCGCTCTCATCGCGATGGCCGGCGCGGATGAGGCGCTGCTTGACGATGGATTGCTCGGCCTGGCTCTTGGGGAGATATGTTTCGAAGTGTTCGACTGCGCCGCCGATGGAGAAGCCCGACTCCTGGATGGCGGTCATCAGGCTAGTCTTTTTTGGTTTGGGGTTGATGACCTCGGAGATGCGCTCGAGCATCGCCTCGCGATAGAACAGGATGAGGCCTCCGCTTGCGACCAGCAGGAACACGGCGAGAAACATTACAAATGCGAATCCCATGATTCCCCTTTAGTAGACATCCATGTTGACAATTTTGCGGATAATCAAGCCGCCGATAATGATCATGACGATTGCAGTTTCAATGAGCTTGACGCCGATGGGGCGCGTCCAGAGGAGGCTCATCATCCCCGGGTTCAGGAAGTAAAGCCCGATGCCGAGGAAGATGGGCAGCGCAGTGAGGATCCAACCGGTAAGACGCCCCTGGGCGGTATGAGTCTTAATCTGACGTTTGAGGCGGAAGCGCTCGCGGATGACGTGGGCCGTCTTATCGAGGACTTCGGCGAGATTGCCGCCGCTCTCCTTCTGGATCATGATCGCGGTGCAGACAATTCTCAAATCCTGGAGGGGAACGCGGTTCAACATGTTATCGAGCGCAGTTTTGAGCTCAAGGCCGTAGTTCTGCTCCTCGAATGTCGACTTAAATTCGATGCCAACCGGGTCAGGAGTCTCGCGAGCCACAAGGCCCATTGCGGCGATGAGGCTGTGACCGGCGCGGAGTGCGCTGACCATGAGATCGAGGGCTTCCGGCAGGCCGGCGAGGAACTTGTCAAAACGCTTGGTCCGTTTCCAATTGACGAAGCCCAGGGGGGCAAGGCTGAGAACCGCACCGACAGCGAGGGCGATCAAAGTGTTGTGCGTCTTGAGGTATGCGAGATAGGCCGGAAAGACGAACATGGCTGCGCACATGGAAAGCAACTGGCCGATGGTCCACTTGAGGTCAGCCTGGGCGAGGAATCTGTAGAGCGCCGGGGCGAGTTGCAGAGTGCCCAGTTTTTTGTTCAGCCAGGGGATTCCGCTGAGAGTCTCATTCTTGCGGAGATCGACGATCGCACTGATGCTTTCCGCGGATTCAGTAGCCAGAGCCGAGTCGAGAGTGGCGATGACCTGCTTTGCATCGGTGTCGGCGCCGCTTGCGGTAGCGAGCATGACGGCAGCAACCAGAGCGAAAACCCCGACGAACGATAACGCGATGATAATTCCCATACTTGTTGCCCCCTTCCTGCCTAGTTGACCAGCGTTTCACGTTCGAAGAGGCTTGGCGGCAGGAGAATACCCGAGACCTTCAGGCGTTCAAGGAATCGTGGACGGATGTGGCTTGGCTGGAAGGCGCCGATGACGCGGCCATCTGGTCCGATTCCCTTCTTGACGAAGCTGAAAATCTCCTGCATGGAGATCACATTTTCTTCCATGCCGGTGATCTCCGAGACGCTTGTGACCTTACGTGTGCCGTCGGTCATGCGCGACGCCTGGACGACGATGGTGACGGCGGAGGCGATCTGCTGGCGCACGGATTTTTCAGGCATGTTCATGTTGCCCATGGCAACCATGGATTCAAGACGGGAGATAGCATCGCGCGGGGTATTGGCGTGGATGGTGGTCATCGAACCTTCGTGACCGGTATTCATGGCCTGCAACATGTCAAAGGCTTCGTCGCCGCGGACCTCGCCCATGATGATGCGGTCGGGTCGCATACGGAGGCAGTTGATGAGGAGCTGGCGCTGGCGGATGGCACCCTGTCCTTCAATATTGGGCGGGCGGGTTTCCAGGCGGACGATGTTTTCCTGGGCCAGGCGAAGTTCGGCGGCGTCCTCGATGGTGACGAGGCGCTCGCTGTTGGGGATGTACTGTGACATGATGTTGAGCAGTGTTGTTTTACCGGAGCCGGTACCACCGGAGATGACGATGCTGATTTTGGCTTTGACCGCCGAGGCCAGCACTTCCATCATTTCAGCCGAAATGCTTTTGAGCTGGACGAGCTGGTTGGCGGCGATGGGGCCGGTGCCGAAACGACGGATGGACAACGAAGGGCCGTCGAGCGCCAGCGGAGGAATGATGGCGTTGACGCGGGATCCGTCGGGCAGGCGGGCGTCAACCATGGGCGAGGACTCGTCAACACGGCGGCCGACGCGGGAGACGATGCGGTCAATGATCTGAAGCAGGTGGCGATCGTCGCGGAAAGTGGTGCTGACCTTCTGGAGCAAGCCGCCCTTTTCAACAAAGACATGGTCCTTGTCGTTGACCAGGATGTCGGAGATTTTCGGGTCCCGCAGCAGGGGCTCGAGAGGGCCAAGACCGAAGACTTCGTCAAGCAGGTCGGCCTGAATCTTTTCCTGTTCATCGAAGTTCAGCGGCACGCGCTGATCGGCGATGATCTCCTTGACGATGCCGGAGACAGCCTGACGGGCCTGGCTGGAATTGACGCGCGACAGCTTCTCCAGGTCTAGTTTGGAGATGAGGGTCCGGTGAATTTCCGCTTTGTACTTTTCCAGATTGAGAAGTTCCACGTGTTTCCTTCCGTTTAGACAAAATGGTCGTTCGCCAAGATCTTACCCAAAAAGACTGAAACCCTTTTTCTTTGTCGGCGCCGGTGCGGGTTTACCGTTAGCGGACCGGGCTATTTCCTGAATGAGCTTTGCAATAGGCGAATCCTCAAGGACCAGCGGAGTGGCAGTGTTCTGCATTCTGCGGACCGCGGCGTAATCATTGGGAATCTTCCAATTGGCCGGCCTGGTGAGCGCCTTGGTGATATGTTCGTCGGCCATTCCGAGGGAGCGCGGCTCGTACCGGTTGATGATAACTTCGAGCTTGGGGCGGCCGCCTGTGAAGTACTGATTGATGAGGCGATTCGAGTTGCGCAGTTCGGGAATGCCGGCCTGGGTGACGAGGTAGACGGTGGTGGATTCCTTGAAAAGGGCCGTATTGGTCAAATCGAGCCGTGACCCGGCATCGACCACGATGTTGTCAAACTCACTTCGTGCAACGGAAACCAGCTTGTCAATGGCCTCGTCAGTGGCCTCGTAGCCGGGAAACTTTCCTGGAGCCGCAAGCACGGAAACGCCGGAACTGTGCCTGGTGAGCAGCTTCAAAAGGAAACTCGGATCCAGTCGGGCGGTATTCTGCAAGGCATTGATGGTGGAGTATTCCGCGGCGATTCCAAGATTCAGCGCGGCGTCTCCCAAGGGAAGATCGAGATCGATCAGCAGGGTTGTTTCAGACTGCTCCTGTGCCAGAGCCACGGCAAAATTGCAAGCCACGGTGGTGACTCCCGAGCCGCCTTTGGCGCCGAAGAAAACCAGCAGGCGTCCGCCCGCCTTCCTTGCAGCGCGTGCCGGACGGCGAGCCGAAGCCCGCACCAGAGCTTCAGCCACAGTGTTATGGGAGAATGGCAGAGTGAGGAACTCGCGGGCGCCTGCGCGCATACATCGCACCAGCAAATCCGGATCGGCTTTCGCCGAATAAATCATCACGGTTGCCGCGCTTTTGCCGCAGATACTCTCCACTAGTTCGAGAGCATACTCGGGGTTCGGATCGAGATCGAGAATAATAACGTCGTATTGAAGTTCCAAAAGCCTGGGCACATCGTCGAGGCTTGGGGGGTATGAGGAGAATTCGCGGAATCCCCCCGCCTGACATCCGGCAAGAGCAATTGCCGCCGCCTTGCGGCGCTCTTCGTCCGGACCGATCAGCGCAATGGAGAGAGCGTCTGAGTCGAAAGAGTCGGGGTACTGCGTATCGAGATTCGGGTTAAAGTCTGGATTCACTGAATTGATGCTCCCTGCTGCTGACAACTTTCCTTGCGGATTAACCTCAAACCGAAAGCTCGTCGTGTTAATCATGATAAACAGTCCAGTCGTCAACGAGGAAGAGAAAAGAACGAGAACAGAGTTCCAAGGGCAATCGCCGGCGCATAAGGCATCTTACGCTTCAAGGGATTCGAGCGAATCGGCTGCGATTCGCCAGGTGCGCCTTGCTTCTTTCCGGGTCCCCTGAAAAGGTCCTTGAAAAATCCGCCCATAACCGCCCAACAAAAGACCATGATTCCGCCTACGATGCTCGTGGCCAGCAGGCCAACGAGCAGTTGCATCGGTCCAATCCAGGCGCCGATCGCAGCGCACAGTTTTACATCCCCCGCTCCCATCCCCCCCGAAAAGAACATGACTCCATAAATCAAGAGGCCCAGCCCCAGGCCGGCAAAGCATTGTCCCAAGCCGTGCCAACCGAAACCGTGCGCGCTGCCTTGCCAGTCGAAGCGCCAAGGGGAAGATACGATTCCCGCCAGGAGAAAAGGAAAAACCAGCCAGTTCGGAATACGGCGGCTGCGCAGATCCGTGAAGGTGGCAATAGTGACAACACCGACAACCGGCCACCATGCGAACGAGTGCATGCTCGCGGCTCCTTATACCCCTGGACTTTGGAGAACAGTATGGTCACTGCAATTGACCCACCAAATCGCACAGACCGGAAACCCCGTGCATTCTGATAGTTAACTTAGTGGAGGCTCGACTTGGTGTACACGAATGTTTACGGGAGCATTAATGGGTGAAGCGCAGCGTATACACTGTCCCAGACCTGTGCGGTGGGCTCGCGAAAAACGGGACGTGATAATCAAAGAAGTGGATTTCGAGTAATTCTTACTGGCCAGATCGCGCTTATCTGCTTGAAAAGCAGGGGTTTATATACCCCGCAAGCGAATTAAGAGCTTCGACCCCAGGTTGATGACCGCCCTTTCCTTTGCGGCCTGAGGTGTGCGAGCCCAGGATACGAATGAGCCGCGTTCTGCGATTTTCCGATGACTACCCCGCCCACTTTCTGCAATCGACATGCCACTCACAGATTTGTGCTGATGAAAACTGAGCCCTCCTCAAGACTTGCTCGACTCGATGGTACTTTGGGGAAAGTTACCCAAGTCTGAGCAATACAGGGCATTCGGGACCATAAATTAATGGGTTGGTTGTCTCCGGCGGAGCCTGCAACCGCTTCCCGATGGACCTGACTTGATATAACCCATTTAAAATGAATGAGAATGCTTGAGAGTATCGAAAAAAGAGACAACTTTGCCGAAGGCGGGCGCCGGGAGGACGCCGCTATTTTAATCCCGTTTGCCGGCCCATGCATGCGGAGGAGTTGGATATTTAGTTACTAAGGTGGCATTGACTTTGATGCCAGTAAGCAACTAGTGTCGCTTACAAGACACAGAATTCAATTAGGTCAATGATTTCCAAGGTTTTATCGGGTTTTGGGCTCTGTCCCATGCAAGTTTGTTGCCTAGATTTGTTCCTGAGCTACGCAATTACCGTTTCCCTTCTTTCCTTTGCCTCATGACCGCATGGTACCAACGGGTCACGAATTGGAACGAAACAGGCATTGGAATAATGGGTTGAATCCCGGATCATTATCACTGGCCGCCGGAGTGGCAGGCTGGTTGATTGCAAACCTTGAGAGAGTTTGTCCAATGACGATCAAAATTGGGCTGTATTCAGAAGACCGGACGTTGCACCCTCTTCTTTCTTCCGCTCTAGGCAAGGAATTCCAGGTTCTTCTAGAGTCCGACGAAGAAGGAATGAAAAAGCTTTTAGCGGCGGGTGATTGCGATGCCATGATCCTGGACCTGAATTCAAATCATGGCTCTTTGCAGGAGCGCATCGAATTCTCGCGCCGGTTGATCGACTCGAAGATACCCTCGGTGGTTATGGCCGACGATGGGCTTCGGATCACGGCCTTCGAGCTTGTGCGGGCTGGAGCCTTCGGGTACTGCCGCAGACCGCCCTCGATTCGAGATCTGAAGACCATGCTCAGCAGGGCATACGAGAACTCCTTGCTGAAGCAGCAATTGCAGACCGTTCAGCATCACGTGGAGGAGCCAGGCAGCTGCGATCAGCTGATCGGCTCGAGCGTGCAGATGCAGCGGGTCTACCAATTGGTTCGGCGAGTGACCAATCTGAACGCCTCCGTACTGGTAACGGGCGAAAGTGGGACGGGCAAGGAACTGATTGCCCGTGCGATTCATAATCTGGGTTCCCGCTCCAAGCGGCCGTTTGTGGCAGTGTCCTGCGGCGCGATTCCTGAGACTCTGATTGAAGCCGAGTTATTCGGACATGAAAAGGGCGCGTATACAGGAACTAACGGGGCGCGCGAAGGCTACTTTGAGCAAGCGGGCGACGGGACGCTGTTTCTGGATGAGATTGGAGATCTGAGCCTGTTTACGCAGGTGAAGCTTCTGCGCGTGCTGCAGCAGATGGAGTTCAGCCGCCTGGGTAGTACGCGGCTGGTCCCGCTGCGGGCTCGGTTGATTTTTGCAACCCACCAGGACCTGGGGAAGCTAGTTGCCGAAGGGAAGTTCCGTCAGGATCTCTATTACCGCATCAACGTGATGCGGATTGAAACGCCCTCGCTGCGCGAACACCCGGAAGATATTCCCCGCATATCGAAACATTTTCTGCGGCAATACTCGCAGGTGTTTCAAAAGCCGATGGACGAGATTGAGCCGGACGCGATGTCGATGCTGCAGAGCTACGCATGGCCCGGCAATGTGCGCGAGCTTGAAAATGTGATGCAGAGAGCCATCATCCTGTCTCCGGCACAGGCAATTCGCGCCGAGGATTTGACACTGAGCAGCCAGGACGAGGAGGTTGGCGACGTTGGCGATGTGGTCGACATCGGCGATTACAATCCGGCAGGCTCATTTGAGCGGCAAATTCGAGACTACAAGATCAAGTTGGCGGTGGCTGCTGTTCGCGAACACAACGGGAACAAGACGCTGGCCGCGCGCAGCCTGTGCATCTCGCGGGCATATCTGCACCGGTTGATCCGGCTTGCGGAACCGGATCCATTGTTCGAACAGGATCTTCGTTCGGTGACTGCGTAAGCACAAGGACTTGCGGGGCGCGTTTGGATTTTCCAAAAGCGCCCGAGATCCCTCTATCTAGGTGTGCATGTTGTAATCCGGCGGCCCGGCAAAGACCAGGCCGCTTTTCTGCCTGCCATGGATATACCAGCAGCACCAGTCGGTCTCGTTGGCTGGATTGTCGGGGGGCGCGGTCAAATCGCGGTACATAATCTTTCCGTAGATGTAGACTTTCTCTTCCCAACTCTCGATGCTTCTGAGCCTTTCCTCGGAGTCGCAGATGGATTTCAGATCAGTGCGGCTGAAGGGCTTGATTTCAACAGATTCTCCGGGCATGAGAATGATAGGAACTAGGGGCGGCGTCAATTCTTCGCTTGAGTATTCGGGAATTCTCGCGAGATGAGTCTCATCGACTGCGAATATGACCTGCTCCGCGGTACCAACGATACGGGCCGGGGATCGGCCGCGATTGGTGGCCATGACGGCAAAACTGTTCTCGACATCCGGAGATGGCAGGATAGAAACCAGGAGCCATGGCCTGCCTGCATCCATAATCGCCTTAGCATTGAGCAATGCGGCCTGCGCACTGTCAGCAGCGGCGGCGGCTACGAGTGCAACCGACCGGGACCCTCGCTCAATTTTCTTGAGCGTCGAAAGCGCCAACATGATTCCGACGTATCCGAGAACAACGAGTACCAGGTTGGCGCCCCATGTGATTCGGTCGAGAATGTTCGGGGGCGAAGGCGCTGGAGTGGGGACCGTGACAACGACGTGAGGCTGTTGGTCTTCAAGGGGAAACATGCTCGAGTCCGCTGACGGGCTTGTTCCCTGGGTGGCACTTGGGGCCGCAACGGCAGGCGAAGCGGCGGCCGGAGTTTTGCTATTGGCACCGGTACTGATGGTTCCCTTCCCCGACGCCGGCGTCTTGTGAGTTGTTGCCTGGGCGTTGACTTGCACAGATATTTGGACGATCGCCGACAGGATAGCGAACGCTGCCAGGACTTTTCTACCCATGGCGAAAATGTACCATACGGATTCTGGGTGGGACGAGGCCGGAGCGGGTCCCCTCTCTCTCTGCTCCTCATCGACACGAATTTCCGAAGTGACAATACAAAGACATGTTGCTGACAAGTCAGTAATTCAATCATTCATATTCTGAAACCGCGACCTATTTCAACATGGGGCGGCGATAAAATGCGCAATGATTTTTTGCGGGCCGGAGGCGCCTTGGGGTCGTTCCTGATCCACGCGGCATTGGTCCTAAGCCAAGCCCCCGGCACGGGCGCCATACAAGGATCGGTCATAGATCCTTCAGGCTATCCGCTGCCCAATGTTTCAGTGACTGTCGAGAATGAAGCGACTCATTTATCGAGATCTGTGATTACCAATGCCTCGGGGCTCTTCCCAGCCGCCATGCTGCCGCCAGGCGAATACCGTTCTTCGGTCAAGGCGGATGGATTTGCGGAAAACAAAATGGGGGCAATTCCGGTTGTCGTCGGCGAGAAAAGCACGATTCAGTTTCGCCTGAGAATCGCGACTGTCGATACCACTCTCGAGGTAAAGGCGCATGCGGAGATGGCCGACACCCAGAGTTCTTGTCTCGGCCGGGCTGTGGACGTGGATATGGCGGCGGAAAAGACCATTCTTGTTTCTGAATCGCAGAGCGTCCACCTTCGCGCGGAGTTCTTCAATCTGACCGACAAGCCAAACTTTGCCAATCCCGGAAATGGGGCCATCCTGGGTTCTTCCGGTCCGCCATTTGGGCTGATCACAGGCAAGTGGAATAACCCGCGCATTGTTGAAGCGGCGCTGAAGTAGCAGTTCTGATGAGAGGGAAACTAGCCATGGTGAGCACTCTGGAGAACTTGCCCGTTCAGACAATGGAGATTCTGACAGTCGAACAACTCAAGCAAGCATGGAACCGCTCGGAGCCGATCAGGTTTTGCGATCCGTATCTCTCAAGTGTCGAATACAACCAAAAGGAGATGTTCTATCCACTCGGCTTTCCTGTGAATGTATCGACGAATTCCATGCAGGTACTGGAAGCCGCAGCGGAGTGCTGGAGCTGCTTCAACAGAGTATTCGATGTTGAACCAATCACATTGAACATTGTCGTCACCGCGGGAACTTCTCGCGACTGCCCTGCGCTGCCCATCCCCCGCATGAGGGAATACCTGGCGAGCAACATTGCTGACGCCGAGAACTTTGTAATCTCGGATTACCGCCGCGCAATTTCGCATATTTGGGTGACCGGATCCACGGTCGAGCACCGCGACTACTTCCGCTTTTTCTTTCTGAAATGCACAGTCATGGGGCAGCTTGTTAACGGTTACGCGTGGGGAGTTCACGGAGCCTGCGTAGAGTTGGACGGAGCCGGCCTACTTTTGTGCGGAGATTCAGGCGCGGGCAAATCTACGCTCTCGTATGCTTGTGGGCGCGCCGGATGGACTTACATCACCGACGACGGGAGCTACCTGGTGGACGGACGGGACGACCGGATGATCGTCGGCGACTGCAGCATGGTTCGCTTTCGACCGTCATCGGAAAGCCTCTTCCGGGAACTGCGCGGACTGCCGTTGATGCAGCGAGCAGAGATCGGCAAGCCATCGATCGAGTTTCCAACAGCATCTATTCCACTGTTCAGTACTTCGTCGAACTCGCGCATCAAACATGTCGTCTTCCTCAATCGCAATGTTGATCGGCAGGAGTTGGTCCCGTTCCCTGTTGAGGTAGCCAAGCTATACATGCTGCAGCGCGCCAGCTCTGAGCCGGAACTGCGCAAACGTCAGGCATGCATGTTCGACCGCTTGCTCGAAGGGGGCGTATTCGAACTGCGCTACACGGACCTCGATTGGGCTGTTGAAAGACTTCGCCAGCTAGTACAAAAGGGAAGCTGATGCCCGAAGTTTGCGAGCAGAGTCTGCGCAGGCAGTCAGGCGGCCATTCACGATGGCCGTTAAACGCCGCAGTTTGGATGCGTCAACACACGGGAGACTTCTGGAAGTTTTTCGCAGCCGCGTTTTTCTTCGATTTTGGTTTTGGCCTTTTCTTTTTTCTCTTTAATCTTTACCTTACCGATCTTCATTTCAACGAGCGCATCATTGGACGGATTCTGGCGTCGCTGACTCTGGGGAACGTGGTTGGAACGATCCCCGCCATGATTCTTGTGCGACGATGCGGATTTCGAAGACCACTGCTCATTTCGTTTCTCGGAGCTCCTTTGATCTGCGCCCTTCGAGTCTTCACCCTCTGGCCTCCCGCCCAGGTAATGCTCGCGTTTTTGACCGGCCTTGCGCTCTGCTTCTGGCCAATTTGTTTCTCACCCGCAGTGGCCAAATTCACCAGTGAGCGCAATCGGGCTTCCGGTTTCAGCATCTGCTTCGCAACTGGAATCGGCATGGGAAGTTTGGCCGGCTTGGCGGGTGGCTATATTCCCGAGTTATTGCATACCCAAGGTTCGCAGCTGCCTCTTGTCGGGGGGATTCGCATTGTGCTGCTTTGCGCATGTGGTGTAGTCATGCTCGGGGCGTGGCCGCTCGCAACGCTCGCGCAGGATGCGGAACCCGCACGGATTGCGGGTGGAATTCGCCTCTTCCATCCATTCCTCAAGCGCTTCCTGCCGCCATTCATCCTGTGGAATGTGGTCATCGGCTCTTTCTCAATTTTCGGAGCTGTCTATCTGCAAAAGGTACTCGGGCTCACTCTCAGCCGGGTGGGAACGGTCTTTTCATTTTCGCAACTACTTCAATTCGCCGCGGTACTTTCGACCCCTCTTTTGTATCGCCGAGCAGGAACGATCAAGGGGGTTTCGCTGGCGCAGGCAATGACAGGTGCATTCCTGCTTCTGCTCTTCTCCACGAGGATGCTTCCGCTGAGCGTCGCGTGTTTTCTGGCGTTCAATGCGGCGCAGTGGCTGTGCAGCCCAGGCATCTATAGCTACCTGATGGAACACATTCCAGAAGATGAACGCAGCACAGCTTCCGCAGTGCAGAATATCTCCGGGGCGCTTTGCCAGGCCGGGACCGCTGCGCTCACGGGAAGCTGCATCGTTCAATTCGGTTACCCAGCGGTGATCGCCGGAAACGCCGTCATCGCATTGCTTGCCGCCTTGCTGTTTTTGGACTTCCCACGATGGTCTGAAACGGATGCGACTTGCAGTGACAAACAGATGACATTCATTTGACCGAGCCCTGACACAGGTTCAGCGCCCACTCCGTAACGTCAGAGTTAGAAGGTGGAAGCGCTTGGTCCATGCGTTGCGACCATGAAGAATCATATTTCGAACGCCATTTATGGAGTGGTGGATTACCTGGCTTACCCGCTGGGGATGCTTGTCATTGCTCCATTCGCCCTGAGGAGTCTAGGCGTCGATCGATATGGAATTTGGATGATCGCAGTCTCTACTGTCAGCACGGGCGCCATTGTTGCATCGGGATTCGGCGATGCAAATATCCGCGTCGTGGCCATGCAGCGTGCCACCGGCAACCACTTAAAGGTAATCCGGGCAGTGCGCAGCACCATGGGCATCCATTTGTTTCTCGGTTCCGCGCTGGCGATTGCGGCATGGTTTCTGGCGCCCGTCGCAACGAATCACCTGGTAAGCGGAACAGCCGGACTGCAAGGCGATTGTTTGTGGAGTCTTCGCGTCGCCTGCCTGCTCATTCCTTTGCGCGCCATCGAATGCGTGTGCGTGAGCACTCAGCGCGCGTACGAGCAGTATGGAAGCGCCGTCAGAATCAGTGCCATCACCCGCCTGGTGAGCCTGGCCGTTGCGGGGATATTGCCGTTCATTACCCACACGGTAGTCAGCGTGTTGGCGGCGACCGCTCTGATCTCGGCGTATGGAGTGTGGCTCCAGATTGTCCAACTCCGTGCGCTGCTGCATGTCTCTGACCTGCTGCCGGTTTTCGATCGCGAGACGACGCGAATCCTCCTGTCTTTCGGCGTGTATGCGTGGATTCAAGCGGTCTCAGGCTTGGTGTTCGGCCAGTTAGACAGGCTGATTGCAGGAGTTGCTTTCGGAGCGGCCGCTGTCGCGGCGTACGCCATGTGCGTGCAACTTTCACAGCCTATCTACGGGGTGGTTGCGGCGGGATTGCATTTCCTGTTCCCTCGTATTTCAGTTCAGCACGCGCTGGATGACCGGGCAGGCGTGCGGCGAACGGTTCTTCTGGGATTCTGCGCCAACCTGCTCATCGTGGTCCTTGGCGCTGCCGCCGTCTTGGCGATCGGACCGGCTGTTCTTCAGAGGTGGGGCGGGGTCGAGCTTGCGCAGAGATGTGCCAGCCTTCTTCCTGCGATCGTACGGAGCACCGCTTTCGCCGGCCTTGGAGTCGCAGGGGCTTATGCAATGCTCGCACTTGGCCACGCTCGCACGCTGACCTGTTTCACGCTGGTGGGCGGGGTGCTCATGACCTTCTCGATGTGGTGGCTTGCGCCCCACTATGGGCTGCAAGGAATGGCGTGGAGCCGCATGATTTATGGGCCAGTCACTTGCATGGTCTACTTTCCACTCGTGGTGTTTCTGGGCAGTCGTTCCAATCGCCGCACCCACGCTGAGTCTTCAGCGACACTCTACAAGTGCACGATGAATTCAACATCGCCGAGCATCCAAGCGACCGCACTCATATCGAACGCAGAAGAATCAGACTATGAATCCCCTGCGATATCCCGCGGCCCCTGCGCTAATGTGCTTGGCGTTGCCGTCGATGCACTGAATCTGGAAGAGGCGCTTTCGCGTGTGGCGCAATTTCTTCGATCCGACAGGAAAGGCTACTTATGCGCCGTTGACGTGAGCGGAATTCTTGCCGCTCTGCGCGATGCAGACGTGGCGCGGACATTTGCTGAGGCGGCCATTGTGATTCCGGATGGCACACCGACCGCCTGGGTCGGCCGGCTGCAGAAACACACTTCAATGGAGGCTGTCACAGGACCTGCACTAATGCGCGCGATTTTCAGACACGAGGAATTCGCGTGTTATCGGCATTTCTTTTACGGTGGAAAGGAAGGCGTTGCCGATGAGCTCGCGGCAAATATGCTTCGGCAGTTTCCGTGGACGCGCATTGCCGGCACTTACACGCCTCCGTTTCGCGAATTGACATCGGTGGAAGAGAGCGACCTGGCGAGGATTATCATGGAGTGCAAACCGGACATGATCTGGGTAGGGATCAGCGCGCCGCGGCAGGACCTCTTCATGCGCCGGATGCTGCCACGCCTGGAGACGCGCCTGATGTTCGGCGTGGGAGCGGCATTTGATTTTCATACGGGCCGGCTGAAGGAGTGCGCTCCCTGGGTTAAGAAGATGGGCCTGCATTGGCTGCACCGGCTTGTGCAGGATCCAAAGCGCCTGTGGCGCCGGAATCTGGGCAACGCGGCATTTTTGTGGCACATTGCCCTGCAACTGACAGGCTTGAAGGTTTATCCGCTCCCGATGTGTACTGCGGTTTCGGAAGACGCTGGTTTTCTGCCGGGTGATTTGTCAGCGACGCCACGTGAATGATTCGATCATCTTCAATCAGTATGCGGGTTTCGGAGATCGATCGTAAGGTTGACCAAACTTATTTAAATGACTCGCCGGTTCATGAGACAGTTCGCGCGCATCCAGCGAGATTGACTCTGATTTTCCGGGACTGAAATGAATGCGCCGCACCAGGCGAGAAAGATCCGACTGCGTCAGGCCTTCAATCCAAACGTGCATTTCATATTCACCGGCGGGGATGCTTTCAAGGCGAAGATTCTCGTCCTGATCCGCAGTAGCAAAGTAGGGCGTTGAAAGAGCGAGTACCACCGCGCTCATCTCCGGATGAATATTGCAGAAAATGTAGGAAATGCCTTCGCGGGAAAATGTCACATCTTTTGATTTTCCGGCTTCATACAGTCCGAGATCGAATCGTTTGCCATTGAAGTACGAGAAGACGTTATGGAAGAAAGGATCGGCGTTGGGAAATGAGACAACGCTTCCCACGGGGACCACAAGGAGGTGAGGGATGAACATCCGGTTTTTCTGAACCAGAGTGAAGTGACCGGGAGGCGAAGGCCGGGTTGCTGCCCCAGTCGATATCGGCGTAAGCCAAACAACCGCCGCCGGAGGGTGACCCTTGAGCTGGCCCGGAGCAATGTCAATATGCGCATGCAGCTCTGCGGCTGCGTGAGGCTGAGCATCCTGCGCCAGAGCCTGAAGTGGCAGAAGCGCAACCCCGCAGAGGAACGCGCGACGCATCCGAAATGGCAAGTCGACGAATTTCATCAAAATTTGTAGCCGGCTGCAACGCCGATTACATCGCTCCAAGCGGTTGGCGAATTCACGAATGACGATTCAATTCGGCGGTATTCGATGGAATACAGGAGATAGGCGCTCGGCCTGTAGATTACGTTGCTGGTGAAAGTTCGATTGCGAGCAAGATTGTAATAGTTGTTCAGGCTCGGAATTGCGAAAGGCTGAAGCTGATAGCCGGGTACATTGTCGATACCGATGGCTTCATTGAATTCAAGCCGCTCGGTCACCTTTTGCTTTGCCTGCAACCATCCACCCATGTCATCCAGAGTTCGGAAGTAGCCTTCGGATCCATTGACGCGATAAACATAATCCTTGTAGGTCCCTGCCCCGAGGCCGCCGAGCGCTTGACCGAGATAAGCACTTCCCGTCAAGTCGAGGTGAGCGAAGATTGGAAGATGAAAATCCATGGTGCCTGCCCACGAATTGTAGGTCGCTCCCCCTGCGAATCTATGTGGCGCAAAGAAACCGCTGATCCCCAGATGTGCGGCGCTATCGTTGATCGGATCGAGCAAAGACAGGCGTGCTTCAGCTCCTGGCCAGCGGCTTTGTTCCGCCGTGCTTGGAGGGATCACTGGCGACGACGATGAATTGGCATTGGGGTTGAACGGGTCAGCGACATCGATCAAAGCTGCCTCCATTTGCAAGGCCGCATTGCGATGGATCGGAAGCTCCTCAGAAACCCCAGCTTGTGGGTTCCACGTCCAAAGATTTCCCGACCATGCCAGAGCCGGCTCCGCTACGGCGGTGAGCGACGTTGGCGAGTCCGGACTGATAATCGGTCGATCAAGAGAAAAGAACGCCTTGGCATGCTGCCAATCCAAACCTGCGTGTGCGGTTCTGAAGCGCACAAAGCCTACCGCATTCGCATAATTTCCGGTTAGTTCGGCGCCGTCGAAATCGATGCGAAGATCTGCGTGGCTGCTTGCACCGAAGAGGTGCGGTCCACTGGCGTCGATCCCGAGAACGGATTGACGAACCGTTGCTCCTGTTGCACCGGGCCCGGGCAAAGCCATTGCAGGCGTTGGTGCTACGTCGACCGCACGCGTGTTCACAAAACCGTTGAACAGAATCATGCCGCTGAGCGTCACCGGATATCGAGACTCACTCCCGACCTTTGATTGCTCCTGTGCAGCGGCCTGGGACTCGAGAACGTCTTGCTTTTCGCGCAGTTCGTCGACTGCCGCAGCCAAGTTCGCGGCTCCCGAAATGGCCGTGTCATCGGCAACACTCTTTGCGGGAAGCCCTGCCTGACTGCGCAGAGCCGAGAGTTGTTGCTGTATTTCCTTCAGTTCATTTTCTGACTGTTCAAGCTGCGCCTGGACCCGGGTCATTTGCCCGTCAAGCCTCTCAATCTTCTGTGCGACACTTTCCTGCGATCTTGCCGATGGAGTTGCAGCGCAAAGAATGACGGCAACGGCTGAAGCCGCCATCGCATGCGGGAAGCAGTGTCTCAGAACAGTCCTGGTAGAGATCGTTGTTTTCATCACATCTCCATTCCAGAGCGGGTCGATGCCAGAGTGAGGGGCACATCGCCACTCCTGGTGATTGACATGCGGAATACGGTCTCGCCCGGCCTGCTGCGCAACAAGATGACGCTACCGCCATGTTCAGCCGCGATGCGTTGGGTGAGTGCCAGTCCCAGGCCCGAGCCTTTCTGTTTTCCCTCGCTGACAAACGGCTCGAAGAGTGTGTTACGAATGCCGGCTGGAACTCCGTCTCCGTTGTCTGTGACGTCAATGACGAGTTCTGTCTCATATGCCTCGAGATCCATTGTGACAGTGGGCGTGGCGCCTCCGGAACGGTGAGCCTGGCATGCGTTCAACAGGAGGTTATATACGGCACGTTCGATCTGTGTGGCGTCAATGACAGCACCAGTCAAACCGGGATCGCAGGTTCGAATTGAGAAATGAACGCCTGCGGCATCGGGATGCGCATGGATCATACCCATCACTTTCTCAACAGCGGAGGCAACGGAAGAATTCGAGCGGCGAATACCTGGTCCGGACCTGCTGACGAGCAAGAGCGATTCCAGCAGATCCGTAGTCCCGTTTACCGCCGATCGAATCTCGCCGAGTATCTCATTGCGATCCTCGACGGTAAGATTGCCGGCGGCGAGGAACTCCGCATTAGCGTAAACCGCAGCGAGATAATGGCGCAGATCGTGCGAAACCGAGCTGGCCATGCGGCCGATGGTCGCAAGCCGTTCCGATTCCAGCAGAGATTGGTTGGCCTGCAGGATCTCCTTCCGCATTCCGCCGAAAGCGGTGCTCAATTCGCGCACTTCCCGAGTGCCTTTGAAAGGCAATAAGTAGGAGCTATCTCCTTCAGCGAACGCACGCACCCCGGCAGCCAACTCCTCCAGCGGACGAGTCACGGCGCGGGAGAGTACGAACATCAGCAGGGTTCCAAGCACCAGTGCGAGCAGCCCTGCAAAAAGAACGATGCGGTCAATTTGGCGGATGGAACGTTCTTCCTCATTGAGCGACTTCAACTCGATCAACCTTAGGGGAGCTGTAGCCCCATTTATCGAGAGGTTGCGTATTACGGCGAGATACGATTCCCCGCCCAGAACCACTTTGAACGGCCCCTCCGGATGATTTCCGGTGGGAGTTTCCACGGCCGACACTTGCTTTTCCAGTTCCGGCTTCAATGAACTCGCGAGCAGTTGGCCGCCGGAAAGGAACGACGCTTCAACCCCGGTGGCCTGGCTCAGTTGCTCGACCGCCGTGCGGTCGATTGCGAACCCGCTGATGACATAGCCAAGGACAGTTCCTTCAGACTGGCTGCCAAAATAAATCGGACGGACGGAACAGCCGTATAAGAGGCTGCCGCTTACAAAGAAATGGTTGGGCGCGCCGCTTACGTACGACCGCAGATCTTTTCGCAGCGTTTCGCCCCCAGGCGTCATGCCATTGAATGCGGCAACGATGCGACCGTCGTGGTCAGCGAGCGCGAACAGGTCGGTTCCGCTCACCTTCCAGAACCTTACGGCGCCGTCTTCGATTGTCCTTTCATCGTTTGTCGTCATCAGCGCTTTGAGACTGGGCAAATCGGCCAGCAGAGCATTCTCGCGATCGAGCGCTTCCAGCCGCTCCGCCTGAAATTTCCCAAAGATTGCGATTGAATTCTCGAGGTCCGACGACACGTTGCCGACAAACAGCGCTTGCAGAGGTTGACGAATTGCCAACACGCTCACGAGAGTCGTGCCTGCGATGATGCCGGCCATGGCGAGTGTCAACAGGACGCGCGTGCGCAAGCCACTATTCTCGCTCGGAGAATTGGTTGGCGTTTGGAAAGCGTGTGTGATGGGTTCGTCCACCATCTCGATCAGGGAACGAATTTGTACCCGGCGCCGTAGATGGTAAGCAGGTGACGGGGATCTGTGGGATTCGGCTCCAGCTTCTGCCGCAGCTTAAGTATCTGATTGTCAACAGTGCGGGTGGTTGGATAGCAGTTGTAGCCCCACACCTCATTCAGAAGTTCTTCCCGGCTCAGTACCCTCTCTGCGTGGTCGGTGAAAAACTTAAGCAGTTTGAACTCATGTGACGTGAGTTGAATCGGCTGGCCGTTGCGGTGGACTGTCATCTTCTTAAAGTCCACCTCGCAATCTGCAAAATGAAATGAACTTGCGGGGACGGGTTTGTGGCGGCGGCGGATTGCAGCCTGCACTCGTGCCATCAATTCGCGGGGACTGAATGGCTTGGTCACGTAATCGTCCGCGCCAAGTTCAAGCAGAAGCACCTTATCTACCACTTCGGCAATCGCGCTGACTACAAGCACCGGAGTGTCACTGGAAAGTGCTTTGAACCTCTGGCATAGTTCGCGGCCGGATATTTGCGGAAGAATCAAATCGAGCACGACCGCTATAGGGTGGCGCGTGCGAAACAGATCGAGACCGGTTTGACCGTCACCGGCCGTAATCACATCGTAGTGCTCCGCGAGGAACATTCTTTGCAAGACGCGTTGCATCCTGGGATCGTCTTCGACCACCAGGATCACGCCCAAATTCCCTGGAGAAGACGATGTATCCTGTTCGATGGCGGCAACACCCGATTCCTTGCCCATGGTTTCCATTTTCCTCCGTATTCCACGACCTCACTTCAATACGCCGCGAAAATGACAATGGAATGACAATCATCCCAACTCATTCGACCGGAATTTCGATCTTCCGAGCCTCAGAATAAGGATGCCGTAGCATACCATTTTGCGAGACGCCGCGGAACTTTGCCAATTGCCGGTACAGGTCCATATATCTCGCCGCAATTGAAACGGGTGCGAGTTGCGGCATCGATGCACTAAATCGCCTTGGCTCACTCACAGCCTGCCGGATGGCTCCGAGATACCCTTCCATGATTCCTTCGCCGAAGAGCACGTAGCGGCAGCGATCACCACCCACTTCGCGAAATGGCGGAATGTCGGAGCACACCACAGGGCAACCGGCGGTCAACGCCTCGGCGATGGGCAATCCAAATCCCTCGATCGACGACGGCGCAAGGAGCAAGGAACATTTGCGATAACACCACAGCAGTTCCTGATCGCTGATTCCACTGAGGAGCACGACGCGGTCCCCGAGGCCCTGGTTGCGAACTTCATTCAATATTCTCCGAGTGTCTGGTCCTGAATTTCCCACGACAAGGAACCGGGCCTGAACAGGAAGAGCCTCCACTCTTAACGCCTGTGCGAAGATTCTCAAGGCCAGTGGTACGTTTTTATTCTGGCGATGCTGTGCGACGCAGAGCACAAACGGCAGTCCGCCCCGAAGCTGTCGCAGAGCAACGCCGGCTCCGTAAATGGGTGCAATCGAATTCGGTATCGTCAGGGCTTTTCGGCTCAGCTCAGAAGGCAACCACTTCGCAATCCGAGATTTTGTAAAGTCGGAAACGCAAGCGATCGCATCAATCTTGGTAAGACACTGCCGCATCAGCCGCCGGCTCACTTCGCTTTTTACGATTCCAAAATTCTCGGGGATTTCAAACGGGTATAGATCATGCAAACTTACGACGGTGGGACATCTGTATGCATCAGCTCGCACAGGCGATGGATAAGCCATGTGCAATACGTCCGCCTCAAGCTGGGCTGAAATGGCGGGAAGGTCCCAATAGTACCAGGCGATCCTGGCAAAGTTACTATGCCGGATTTGAATCATGTGGAGGTGAAATCGCGAATTGGTCCTTCCAATGGCTGATGGAAATATCTCCTTCTGCCAGCTTCCTGCAATAAAGTGGACCTCGGGCGCGTCGGGCAGCGATAACAGTCCTCGAGCCAGGTTGGCCGCATGGCGCGAAACACCGTTAAGGCTGCACGGAGCGGATAAAGCGGCGATAACGATTCTCACGAGCGGTCCTCCTTACGTTGCGACGCGCTGCTGGTTGCCAATTCCCCTCGGGCTCTGCAGCCAAAAGCCAAGATACGAACTGATCATGGCGATGCTCCAGAGGGGGAGGAGGAGATCGAAGGGCTCGGCTTCCGCCAGGCCACGAATGATAATGAACAACACGAGTCCATTGAGTACAACGCGAGTCGAGCTTCGCGGTAGGCGGCGGATAGCCCGATAAAGCGTCCCGTAGATTCCGGCCAACATCGCAATTCCAACCAGACCGTATGCAAAGAACTGTTGAAGCACTTCGTTCTCCGCATGCCGAGCCTCAAACAACTCTGGGCCAAATGGGGGAGCCACCTTCCACATCGAATCGATCCCGTTTCCAAACCACGGCTTTTCGAGCCCAGTGTTCAGGCTGTAAATCCAGATCCCGGTACGCCCCGTCAGGGTTTGAGCCTGGGTTCCCTCCGTGGTATAGACGCTCAAATAGGATTCGAAGAGTCCACCGAAGGCGAGTCCGAGTGCAAGTGCTGAGACGCCGATGACCACCTTCCTCTTGCGCGTCATCGAGTTGTCCTGGATCAGCATCACGCCTTGGCTCACAACAAATGCAATGAGCGTCGCCTTGCTCAGACTACGTACCAGCGTCAACGTCAGGAACAACACAGACACTCCCCATCGACCGTCTTTGCGGCTCGCGAGGAATTGCGCCATAAACACACCCATCGCGCAAACATTGCCAATCTGATTGGTGTTGAAGTATTCCAGATCGCCTAGGCGGAGGTCAGTTGCGGCGGGAATGATCCACGCAATAGCCGCGAGAATGACGCTGGCGACCACATAGCCCTCCATCATGGAATGAGCAACGTCAACCATCGCATGGCTACGCAAGAGCAGAAGAACGATCAACACGTCGGCCGCCATGTTTGCCCAATACATGAAGGATGCAACCTGCGACGTAGTTCCGCTCCAGGCCAGGCTGCAGCAGGAAAACGCAAGGAAGACCAGCACCCAGCGAATGCACGGCAAGCGGAAGACCCAGGCAACAGGGCGCGCAGCAGGTCCTAATACCTGCATTACTACCATAAGCAGTAACACGATTTCGACGATACCTCCCGCGATAACTCCCGGCTGCGTTCCCCAATTGAGCCAACGAGCCGCAATCATTACGAGGATGATTCGAAATGAGAAGAAGAACCCGGCCGCAGCCGCGGTAAACGAGAGTTGGCGTGGTGTAGCCTGCTCCCGCGCGAAAGGGAATGGCAGTGCAATCGAATCTGCGCCACGCCGAAGCGGACCGATGGGCAGCGACGTGCTCATGCCCACCTCCGGACGTAGCCAAGCATCTTGCTCAGACCATGACGGAAAGCATCGGATGCTTCAGCTGCAATTCTCCTCCGCGGATCGGCCGGATGGATGGTGCGCCAGTGAAAGCGCATGATAATGAACGCTGAAATCGCGAGGCCTTCAACAATGGTCAGAATCAGGATCAAGAGTGTGCGATGGGGAAACGATCTCTTATCCGGAATCGCAGGAGTATCGATGACGCTCAATACAGGGATGTCCTTTGCTTCCTCAAGCTGCGCAATTTCAAATTGCTGCGTCAGCAGCTCGAACACGGTCTCCTGAACCCGAACGTTCCGGTAGAGATTTCCATACGGCACCGCGAGCCTTGGCAGTTGCCGAAGCGGCGGATACGACAAACCATCCGAATCCTTCTTCGTGCCATTCGGATCTGAATCATCATCGACATCATCCGATAGGGATGCGGAATTACCTCCAATCTTTGCCAATTCGCTCTTCAGATTCGCGGCGCGCGCCTCGGCGGCCCGCAAGCGAACATTGCTGTCGCCATAAATCTCATGAAGCGATGTCATCTCCCCCTGCGTCGCAATCAGTTCCCCTTGCAGCTTCGCTGCCGCATCAACGGTCGCCCGAGTCTGCTCGCGAAGATCGACGGTCATGTGCGTACTTGAAAAATTGCTTAATGCCTCTTCCGCCTTGTCCAGTTCCACTCTCACCTTGGCCAATCGATTCTCAATAAACACCCGCTCCCGATGTGCCGACGATGTGTTGGTTCGGTTGACCATGAGATTCAATTCGTCGAGATATGCCTGCGCAATGTCACGAGCGCGATCCGGGCGAGCATCCGTGACGGTGATGGTAATAACTCCACTCTTTTTGTCCTGCTCGATGTGCGTGCGACGGATGAGAACTTTGCACGCGTCCACACGATAACGTTTGTGATAAATGGACTGAAGCTGGAAGCGGTCGACCAGGTGGCCGGTTACCGTGTCGCTTTGCAGCAGGTTGATAAAGAGAGAACCGCTACTATGGCCGCCCAGCAGGCTCGCCGCAAGCCCCCCAAGGAGCTCGCCTCCCAGTGCTTTTCCGGCGAGCGCGGCGAGCAATGCGGTTCCCGATCCGGATGTCTCGGGCGGCATGATCCGCGCAGTCGATTGATACCGAACGGGAACGATAAACGCGATAGCGATATTTGCGAGTACTGCGATGACCGCCGCACGCACCAGGAACCGCCCATTCCGCAACAAAACAGACGCATTGACGATCCAATTGGGACCCAGGTCCGCATCGCTTCGCGTCTCCGCGGTCTCAGCGAAATCTCGATCGTAAACCGGCATTTCAATCTGTTCTGTCATGCTGCTCCTAAAGGCCCGCAACGGCCGCAGCAATGGCAAGCGATCCCGCAATCTGCCCTGCGCTAAGAATGTTTCGCCAGACCAACGAAGTCCCAATAATCTTCTGCGGCACCACAATCACATCGCCGGGGTCAAGTTTGGTGGATAGAACATTGTGGTCATAGCCACCTCCGGAACGTCGCCCGACAACCGAACCATTGGCGCGAATCACAAAAATCTCCTTGCGATTCGCGATCGCGGTGGCCCCCCCGGCATTCTCCAAGTACCATCCAGCGGTCTTGCCCGCAATGAATGTGATGGCGGATGCGTTGTATACCTGGCCGCTAATCAGCACAAATCCCGGCCGCTTGGGAATGCGCAATACGTCGCCCCTTCGCACCTCAATATCCGCGGCTGTTCCCGCCCATTGATCAATCGGTCCGCCGATGTGAATCACGAGCCGGCCACTTGCCGGCTCGCTGCGAAGCCGCGTGAGCACCTGGTCCTGCTGTTGCTGAATAAGTTGCAGTGTTGACGCTTGATCTCCCGCTACCAACCCCGGAGACATGCGCGCCGCCGCTGAGCTCGCCTCGATCTGGCGGATCAGTTCTTCGCGGCTCTTTTCCTCAAGTACCTTTACCTCGGGACGAGTCAGAACAGCACCCTCCGGATACGCAGTGGCGCGGAACCCTCCAGCGCGCCTCAGAACATCGCTCAAATGTTCGCCTTCGGTGAACCCATAACTGCCCGGGTGCGCAACCTCGCCCTGGATTAATATCGAGGCGCCAATGTCGTTCCATCCAGTCAATTGATGGACAGTCAGCACGTCTCCCGGCTGAAGCGGTGAATCGGCCCGCGCGTCATTTTGCAGCACCGCTGCTCCAATCGCGACGGTGCGTCGCTCCACAGTGATCCCGGAATCGTTTACCACGTGATAGCTGATTAGATCCGCGTCCTGGAGCGAGGCGTCGCGCTTGAAACCACCGGCTGCACGCACCAGTTGAGCCGCGCTCATTCCTTCAAACATGGGGTATGAACCCGGATGCTGTACTTCACCCTGAATGGAGACCTTGGGAGAGTCTCGCTCATATCTGCCGAAAACTCGAATTGTGTCGAAGGGTTGGAGGGGTGGGTTCGCATTCCCAATCAGGACGTCGGGGATGTTGAAGTCGATTGTTTCAGGATGAAGATCGGGAGCCATAAGCCGGACAATTTCTCCTCCGGATGCCGGCTCCGGAAGTAAGTCGCGATAACTCTGCAATACATCGGCAAGATGCAATCCATTGCGGTATGCCAGCTTGCCGGGCCGCGCCACATGCCCCTGGAGATACACCACACGCTCACTCGAAGGCAGGACAGTTCCGACCCGAACTCGGTCGCCGTCTTTCAATTCGAAATTGGCGAATCTAGGCGTATCGCTCGCTTGTCCATTGGCTGCTGGATCTTGCACCGGAATCAATTCGCGGCGTTGGTTGGCTACGATGCGTTCGATGGTGATGTGGCTCAATTCCGCGGCAACTGTTAAACCTCCTGCGATTTCCAGACCAGCTGCAAGGTCCTTCTCCGTGCGAAGCTCGTAGATCGCCGGGCGCTTCACAGCCCCATAGACAGCCACCTGTGGGCCCGCTGGCGGAACCACCAGGGTGTCGCCGCCCTGGAGATGATCATCGGTGTTTCGAACCCCATGAAGAAAGAAGCTGTAGAGATCGATGTCACCGATCGAATCCCCGTTGCGCATGTGGTGCATGACGCGCAACGAACCGATGCCGGTCGGCCCCCCGGCAGCATAGAGCGCAGTCAGCGGCGACGCGAGCGAGCTGATGTCATAGGCGCCAGGCCGCTGTACATCCCCAACCACATAGATCCTGATGGTACGCAGGCGCGCCAGTGTAATGGCTACATGGGCACTGCGAAACTGCGGCTGCAGCGCGCTGCTAATCACGGACTGAGCATTGCCCAATGTAAGCCCCGCAACCTGAATCTGACCCGCTTCAGGTAGCGTGATAGCGCCTTCCCGAGTGATGGGGCGCGTGAAACTGGTTGAGACTCCGCCCCACATGCTGATGCTCAACTCATCTCCCGGACCCAGCACGTAATCCGGACCGAGGGGAACATCGAGCGGCATTGAATCGAATGCGGAAGTTGGACGGTTGTAATCAACCGTTGGTCCGCGATGAGTAAACACTTCGGCGCCGAATCGCTTTAGTTTCTCCGGCGAGTCCGGAACCTGGGTATAGAGATCCCTGAGAGAAAGCAGATTGTAAGGCGCTTCCCGGTGAAGCGCCTTTGGTTCATCCGTGATATTCGGCTGTGCCTGCTGTGGCTGGCTCCGGTCTGAGGTACTAGACCGTGACGGCGATTGCTGATTCTTGAGTTTTAACAGCGCTGGGAGATCCTCATTCATCCCTGCCGGGTTCGTGTTGTCGAAGTTCTTCTGGCGATACTCTGAAAAGGCATCCTCGCTTCTGTCGCCGATTTGGCCGGCGGTCCGTTGGTCACTCTCCTCTGCATTTGCACTTGTATTCTCAATCGAAGCAATCTCAACGTCCTCTTCGGAGATATACCTTCGAGCCACAAGCAAATGAGTGATGCTTGCCCGCAGCTCTTTGCTATTGGCAATCTGGTCGAAAAGCTGTTCATCACTGATTCCATCCGCCTGCGATGGGATTCCTTTTGCCTGCGCCATGTCAGCCATAAGAGACTTGAGTTCGAGAATGACTTCAGGATTGTCCTGTGCAATGGCGATGATTTGAGATGCGCCAAGGACGTTCCTGTAATCATCCTTAGGCTTCTCGATGGAATCCATCCGGTTTGAGCTATCAGGTACGCCCGTCGTCGGCACAGGTTGCGTAGTTGGCGCCATCTCCTGTTGTGATTGCATCCCAGTCTCGGATTGCGTTAGCGCCGCCGCATCTGGTTGCGTTTGTGTGTCGTTCTCCGGTTGAGTTTGCGCCCGGACATCGAAGGCGAAACAGAACAACGCCACGCAAGCAATCGCGCTGGAGATTGGGAAACACGCGGCTCTGGGCCAGATGCTCGTTCTATGTGCCATCATCGCTGTTGCACCTTCGGCATTCTCCACTCCCAGCACAGCGCCTCGATTCCTAACCGAAGTCCTTCGAACACGTGGAAGCGAAGGCGCTGCCAACTGTATGCCGCCTCAATTCGATAGCGAGTCAGACGGGCCGCCAGAGTCTCGCCCGGCACGGGCACTGTAATCCTGGCCGGCAGGCACAGCGGAATCATCAATCTCGCCGTGCTCTTCACATCGGGCCTGTTCGGCAGCTGGCGGCGAAGGAGAAGGTAGAGTTTGCTTGCGTGTGAGTCTGACAGCAATAACTCGCGGGCATAGCGCCGCAACCACAGCAGGACCCCATCAGGAATTCGATCTGCTCCCCACTGTCTGGCAGCGATGCGGGGAGTCGTCTCAAACAGATCGTCCGCCAACCAGAGAGACATCGCCAGCGCAAGATCGGCTTGAGGCTCGGCTGCTGCAATCGCCCTCACCTCATTCCAAAATGGACCGTCGTTCTCCCGCACCCGAATATGCCGCGACAATTCAAGCACCCACGAAAGGCGCGTATGTTCGCCGCAGAGATGCTTCATAAGGTGCATCGCCTGTTGCACCATGATGTCTGCCGCGGAAAGGGCGGGCATCTTTATTCCCTCAAAGAGCCTGGCGCTTGCCCGCGTCAGCCGGTCCGGCAGTCCCTCTTGACGCCGCAAACTATGCAGCTCGAGAGACTTTTGAGCATGCGCCCGATACAAATTTGCGAGGTCAGGTTTGCCCGAAGGGCCAGACCTAAATTCCAATGTGTCTCCGAACTTTGCGTGCAACGAATAGTTCAGGTTGTGCAGGACTTCAATTGCGGCCATCGCATCCGGCTCGGGAATTAGAAAGTCAAGATCGACCTGCCACCGCAGAGCAGGCCTGGGTACTGAGCCAGGCGTCAGTGTGATTCCTTTCAACAGCGCGAATGGGATTCCAGCCTGCTCGAACTGCTGGGCGACGCTCTCCGCCTCACGCAGAAGGGCCGTCGTCCGTTGACGGTTTTGCTCTAGATTTCGCTGCAGGCGTTCACGAATTCCAGCAGGCATGCTGTCTTCAATTCCCAACTCTTGTACCCGGTCGAGCAGATACAAGGCCAGGCCGCTGATGTCCAACCAAACGAGAATCGCCTGCCAATCGGCGTGCGAATGATTTCGAAATTGGGTCGCGACTTCAAATGCGGAACGCTGAAAACTGGCGATCACCGACTCTTTCAACCTGCGCGGGCCTGAGCGCGGTCTGACTCCGGATTGAGATTGAAAGACATTCATAGGAATCAATGGCTGTACATTTCCGGCTCCCCAACACTGCCAGCCGGAGGTAGATGGCGCAGGTACGCCACGATGGACCAAATCTCCTCGTCACTTAGCGTTCCCTTCGAACCCGGCATTCCTGAAGGCCAAATACCGTAATCGATGACCCATTTCAATTGGCCGTCGCTATACCTCTGAACGTCATATGAAGCCAGGGACGGCACCGGCGGAGCCATACGGTCGGCAAACGGCACGCCTGTATTTTGTCCATCCATCCCGTGGCAGGCCACACAGTAATGTGAGAAAGCTTCCTTTCCGTCCGCGATCGTCTGGGGCGAATCGGTCAGCGGATTTTTCTGCGACTTGTTTCCAATGAGGAATTGATGTTTGACAAAAGTCATCACGTGCGTTTCGAGCGTCGAGGGAGTCTTCGCCTTGCACCCATCCAGGCGAAGCCCACACCACCCAAGCGCACCCACTAGAAGGAGAGTAACGGCGATGAGAACGGCACGTCGCATAATCATCCGATTACGTGAAGCGTCAAGCTCATTGACCCGTGGCCAGATCCGCAGAACACCGAGCAGTGTCCCACAAAGTCCCCTGCCTTTTCCGGAGTGAATTGCACTTGTCCGCTCCCGCCCTTTGGGGCCTTCACTTCCACATTCAGTTCGCGAAATCGGAGGCCGTGCGCAACGTCGACGCTCTTCAGCACCAGAATCACCGGCACTCCTTTCTGGAGTTCGATGGTGGCCGGCTCGAAAGAGAATCGCTTGGCAACCACCACGATGCGCCGGGGTGCGCTGTCAGCCGAAAACGACAACGGAAGCAGTGGACCCGATGAACAGATGCCGATGAGCACGAAGAGAATTGCGAAGCGTTTGATCATATTGCTCCTGAATTGTTGTGGTGATTGCACGGGAAGCCGCGCCGACTGTTTTTTTCGCGCTAGCCTCGTCGCATACTGTTCACCCTAGGCCGCGATCCAGAGCAAGCTGTCATCTGCGTGTCAGGAGATTGTCAGCGTTTTGTCTCGCATGCAAATTCCGGCCTTCATTCAACAGCGCGCTCACTGCAAAGCGGCTCGCTGGTGGCTCGCGGAGTGACTCGTCGCATGCACAAGTGACAATGCGCTGACATTCGCAAGACGCTCCCATGACATGCCGAGCCTGGAATCAGACGAATCTAAGTTCATGTTGATTTCTGCAGCGTCTCGACATAGTTTTGCCAGGTACGCTATTCCGGCGGTCTTGGCGTTTTGCATGGCCTCGATGGGATCGGCTGCTCAGGACGATCAAAGTCAAAACGTTCCTCTCATTTCCGGTGGCGTGGGATTCGTGACCAGTACGAACGGGGGAAACACAACCTACATCCCCGTGATTTCTCCCTTGCTGGCCGCACCGGTCGGGAGTCACATCCTGGTGGAGAGCCGCGCTATCATCCTCGACCCATTCTCCCCGAACGGCGGCGGGAAGCCGGGATACAGCGGCGACTTGTTCCTGGGACTCAACTATCTCCAAGCAGACTTCCTCGCTTCCAGGCATGTCACGGTTGTGGCCGGCGAATTCCTTACCCCCTTTGCAACCTACAACGAGCGCTTGAGCCCAATCTGGATCGGCAATTTCCAGGACGAACCGCTGATCGCGAGTGTGGGGACCATGGAAACTGGTTCGAGCGTCGGAGGAATGTTGCGAGGATCGGCGTTTGCAACGGACCACGTTTCCGCCGACTACGCTGTCTATTTCTCCGCCGTCAGCACCAACCAGCAGTTCACTGCTGAACGAGCCAGCGGCGGCCGAGGAAGCCTCTACTTCCCTACTGCCCGTTTCGAGGTTGGCGCCTCCTACGGACGACAACTCCAAAATGTCCACGAAAACTTTGAAGGTTTCCACGTTTGGTGGGAACCGTCAAACACCGCGCTCAGGCTGCGTTCCGAATTCTCCAAAGGTGCGCACGCGGGCGGCTACTGGGTCGAAGCCGACTACCGCTTATCCCGCTTTAAAAATGGAGAGAGTTTTGTGGGCCGGTTCGAACCGGTGTTCCGCATGCAGCAGACGTTCCGTTCTCGGCCCGATTCGAACGATGGGCTCCCAGGGGCCAATACCCAACAGGCAGACTTCGGTCTCGATTACCGGTTGCCACACGAAGTGCGAATCAACACCAGCTATTCCCGTGAATTCTCTTCAACAGGGAACAGGAATATCTGGCAAACCGGCATCGTCTATCGATTTCTATTTCCTACCTGGAGGGGCAAATGAAGAGCAGTTCGATACTTCTCACATGTCTAGCCGGCGCAATCGCAATTCTGCCCCTGTGCGCTCAGCAGGTTGAAGGCAAAGCAAGTAACCAGGCACCTCCAGCCCAATCGACCCAGACTTCGCCCTCCGGGGATTCGGGCCGGGGAGAACGGGTCTTCAAACAGAACTGCTCGCGCTGCCACGACGCGCCACAGGGCTTCTCTCCGCGGATTTCAGGCACCATCGTTCGTCACATGCGAATCCGAGCTTCCCTCAGTGAGTCGGATGAAAGAGCAATTCTGCATTTTCTGAATCCATAACAGAGCCGCAAGAGCATGCAGGCCGCGGGCTGCAGCGTTTGAGCAGCTTATGGCAATGGATGATCACAGATGCAATTTGATCGGAGGTATGCTTGAAGGATGATCCGATTCTCCAGCTTTTCGTGCTTAATTCCGAACCGCCATTAGAACACCCCGTCGACCGTTCGGAATCGGAGCGCCTCAGCGCGTGGGTACGGTCTCCTGCCAGGCGTGCATTTGATCTCGTATTCGTGTCTGCAATGCTGCCCGTTTTATTGCCGCTCCTCCTAATTGTCGCCTGTATGGTTCGCCTCACTTCCAAAGGGCCGGTCCTGTTCTTGCAAAAAAGAGTGGGGCGGAATGGAGTTCATTTCAACATCTACAAGTTCAGAACTATGATTCACTCAAACAAGATACGAGGCAACATTACAACCATCAACGATCCGGCAATTACCAATGTAGGCAGGTTCCTCCGGTGGTGGAAGCTCGATGAGTTGCCCCAATTCCTGAACGTGTTGCAAGGTGAAATGAGTCTTGTCGGACCACGACCGAAAGTCCCGGAACAACAAACCTGGGTATCAAGTTGTCGACCCGGAATTACAGGCGCGGCAACCATCGCGTTTGCTCAGGAAGATGTGTTTCTGGTTGGAATCCCGGACGGCGAATTGGAAGACTACTGCCGCAATATTCTACTCCCTTTGAAGCAAAGCCTCGATGAGAGCTATATGGCCAGGGCCACGCCACTCTCCGACCTGCGCATCCTGCTGCACACGGCCATGAGACGATGGGACCGCACGAATACTTCCCGCATTCCCGAACCCGCGCAAGACATTCGTAGTCACTGTGCAACCCTCATTGGGAACGAGTTGGGAATTAGAAATTGAAATCATTGAAACTCGGTTCGGCTGCGTGCATACCAACCAGCGCAGTCAGCACGACGAAGGCCCGCTGTCTGCGGAGAGCCTCAAGAAACAGAATCACTCGGCCGCCAGTTGTCAGGCGTTCTACGATTTGTTTTCGAGCGGCATGTGAGAACAGAATTGCTGCGATTTTTCTGTGCCGCACCGCTCGCGTGTTTCGAAAGCTTCATAGCTTCGTTATCCGATCAATGGACGATCATCACCGGGCAGTGCGCATACCTCAGAAAGCGTCGTCGGGATCTTGAACCAGATCGCCAACAGCGTCGCCGCCAACGCCAGACCCACCCAGAGCGCACAAAGGGCCCAAGTGTTCGTCATGAATACGAACTCCTAAATTGTCGTTCAAGGAACTCGGCCGGGACATGACTCCGCAACAGGATTCCCTGTCAGGAGTGATCATCTGTTCGGCGTATTGGATGGACAGCGGTTAAAGGTGAACTCCTTCACCACGAGGGACACCTCAATAAACTTCACGTTGCGCCTAATGTCAAGTTGGTTCCAATCAGTTTCCACCGAAATACAAGTCCCAGATTCCAGCCATCGTTTGCCTTTGAAATAAGCAAAAGAGAGGCGCCAAGGCTCGTCATCACCCTGTTTCCGCGTGGCGGGATTGGCTGGCAAAGAGGAAACAGAGTCAAGCCATCTTTGTCACTCGCGTCGTGCAGGAGCGAATGGCGAAGAACGTTGGTGGCAAGCAGGGCAATGTCCTTTCCGCCGGCGACTCCGACCAGGGTCTGCAAGTAGCGCGTGGATGGTTCTCGACCGCGCTCAAAGAGGCCAAGATTGAGGAATATAACTGGCATTGCAATCGCCATACGTTTGCCAGTAGACTTGTCATGGTCAGTGTGGATCCGCGAACGGTTGCAGAGCTACTCGGACATAGGACGCTTCAGATGGTCATGCACTAGCGCATATCTCGCTCCGGAGCACAAGGCATCGGCTGTAGGTCGTCCGGTTCCTGCCGGGGAACGGATGGCGACAGAGTCGGCGATTGGCAAATCTTCAGTGAAGCATCCTAAGCAAATCCAAACATTAGCTCATTGAAAGATAATGAGTTATAGTGCGGAGAGGTGGCAGAGCCCGGTTGAATGCACCTGACTCGAAATCAGACATAGTCGCAAGGCTATCGGGGGTTCGAATCCCTCCCTCTCCGCCATATAAATCATTCTGAATCAACACAATATGACAACACCTCGAACGGCAATGGCTACCCGCCCTGGGTGGCCTTTTTTGCGCTGGTGGCTGTTCTGGTGGCTGTTCGTTTTTTCAGTGGCTGTTTGGCCGGTTTTGCGCCGGAGATAAGCTCCACCGCGCTCTGGAGGTGGTCCGGCGACAGGTGGGCATACCGGGCCGTCATCTGAATCGTCTTGTGCCCCATCAATTCCTGGACTGCCTTCAGCGCGACTCCGGCCATGACTAGGCGACTAGCGAAAGTGTGGCGGAGGCAATGCCAACTGAATTCTCTAATCTGGGCCTTCACCAACGTCTCCTCAAACCATCGCCGGATAGGCTTCTGGATGAGCGGCTTTCCATCATCGGTGAGGAAAACTCGCTCCACACGGCCGGAAACCTGAGACTGTCGCTCGAATGCTGCCAGCGCAGCCGAGTTCAGAGGGATCATCCTACCCAACCCATTTTTGGTCTTCAGGAGATGGATTTTCTTGCCTTTCAAGTCCACTTGGGTCCATACAAGCGAAAACTGCTCCGAACGCCTCATGCCGGTATGCAAGGCAATCTCAAATTCATTCAGGAAGCGCTCGGGGTATTCCTCAGCGATGATCAGGCGAATAGATTTCTCCTCTTCATCTGAGAGAAAGCGGATGCGCCCGTTGTCCTCTTTCTTCGCTTTGACCAAACGCGCCGGATTGCGCTCCAACCAGCCATTCCGAATGGCCTCGCGGTAGATCATGCTCAATGTGGCTCGGTAACGGTTGAAGGTTGCCGGGCTGGTTTTGCGCGATTCCAGGAAGGTAGCCAACTCCTGCTGCGTCAGCGACGACGCTGCGCGCGTACCAAACTCGCTGGTAAGAAGCCGGATCTTCTGCTCATCATCCGCCGGATTCGACTTGTTCTTTCTCGCGTATTCAAGGGCGTTATTGGCGAGTTCCTGAAAAGTCCGCTCGCGCTGCCGAAGAGGTTTGTTCAGCTTCTTGCCGGCGGCCGCATCGGCCTTTCGCTGGTGGTAGAGCTTGATCGCGTCCGTTTTGCGACCGACCTTCTCGCGCCGACGCTTTCCCTCGGCATCCACATAGTGAATCCACCAAATGCCACTGTCCGGCACCTTTTCCCATACGCCTCTGGGCATCGTCGCCTCCCAATATACACCTGACATTTATCAGGAATTCTTGCGTAATTATCCCTATTTTATCAGATTGGTGGCTGTTTCTAACAGCCACCATGTCCAGTCTCCTGCAAGACACACCTCTTTCATTCCTCATCTCAAAGCGGATAGCGCGCGCAAAATCCAAAAAGTTATCGGCTACTTCCAAAAAGTTATTGGACGCGGCGAGCAAATCTGGCTTACGTTCACGGCATATCGCGGCCCGACCGGGGCCGCTGGAGGTGCCGATGATTGCCACGCTCATATCCTGCAACCGGCCGCAAACTGCCCTCACCAGCAGATTGCGGCGGTTGCGCCCCAGCCTAACCCTCTTCACTCTGCTCATCATCTTTCCGGCGCTCGCGCTGGCGCAGTCGCCTTTCGATACCGGATTCACCGCAATGCAAACGCTGTTCACCGGCACGGTTGCCAAGGTCGCCAGCCTGATCGCCATCGTCGTTGGAGGCTACCAGTTCGCGCATGGCGAACCGGGAGCCAAGAAAGTTGCAGGTGCGTCACTATCAGAGCTTGGAAAGCAGCGCACCGTACTCCATTGATCGGCTATTGCGGCTTACCTCGTCGGAAGAGCAGGGTAGCTCTCTGCGGAACACGACGCCGGCTTCTAGCAGTTTCATCATACTTTCAGGATCCGCTCCAAAACGGACACGAGCAAACCGCTCTAACTCGCACTGGGCCCGAATGCCAGCTCCGCAACCCATTGCTTGATCACAACCTGCTGTCTGGCATCGAGAGTCAGACCGGCTGCCCTTCTCGCAATCTGTCGAACTCGATGACCAGATCTCGCATTCGGCCCTCGGTGATCAGCTTTTGCGGAGAACTTCCGGCAAATGCCTCAAGTGGAGACAATAGCCATTCCTTCTCCATTGAGGCGACAACGTAATCATCCATTCGTGAGAGCAATTCGCGCAGGTCTCTTGTTCTTTTGGACATTTGGCTAATTCCCTTACTGGACTCCCAATTCTGCAAGGTTCGCGCGGTCACGTTCAGGGCTCTTGCCAGTTGCTTCTGGCTCAGTCCGAGCCTTTGTCTCGCTTCCAACAGGGAGAAGTCGTTACTTTCACCTATGTCGTGCCGAGCGTGGGTCTGGATGTTCCGTGCCTTCAAGAGCTGCCTCAAGTGCGGCCAGTTGAAAGCCCACTCAGCCTCGGCGAACTTGCGACGTCCTACCATCGTCCCCACGCGGAATGCAAAATCCGAAGAATGGCGCGGCGTGTAGACCAGCAGCTTTGACACTCTGCATTGTCGCAGTGCGACCAGTACGTTCTCGACGGTAGTTTCCTGTTCAGGGTTCGACAGATACAAAACGCTCACAGTCGCCTTTGCGAAGGCTGTCATTTCGTTGCACGGGACGGTCTGGAATTTCGGTGAGTATAGAGCGAAAAGGGATTTGGCTTCCGCCAGCGACTTTTGCAGTGCCCAGACGACCAGTTCCCTAGTTTCAATTTCGGCCCGCATTTTCTTCCTCCGAATCCGTATATCCGAATATTTTCGCACACTACGAAAATATTGATCGTTTTTTCGGGAGGCGGTTCATCGGAGTGGCCGATCAAGTTTCGGATCTACTTAATTCTAAACAGCTTACCCGTGGCAATGTTTTCGCTTTTCTTGCGCTTTTCGTTTGTAAATTATTGAAAATAAACAAGTTATTGGTGGAGGCGGCGGGAGTCGAACCCGCGTCCGAAATCGCTGTCAGCCGGGAGAGTCCATGCTGTGTCCGATTCGATTGGTTTCGCTCCCGGCGCTTAAGAACGGACAAGATGCGCCGGAAACTAGTCCGATTAGTCTCGCGTCAGCCGCCCGGACCGAGCCGCTTGCGCCAGCCTACTGAATGACGTCTTACTCGCAGCCCATAGGCGAAGTCGCGAAAGACGGCTGCTTATTTAATTAAGCAGCAAGTGCCAGTTCTTGGTTGGCAACTTTAGTTTTGCAGGCGATTACGGGTGCCCACACCCCGACATGTCTCCCATGCCGCAATCAATCCCGTCGAAA
>JBEKUP010000038.1:0-51697 GCA_049514915.1 Occallatibacter sp.
AAAAATGGGCTGTAAATGCGAACGCTTCTTGATTACACTCTGTCATCAGAAAGGCCGCCTCCGCGCGGCTAAAACTACGCTTCGACAACGCAGTTATGCCATGAAAAGACGGCCTTTCCAACACTTTTCCTATCTATCGTCACCGCTATCGGCAATGCCCGCGTGAGAAATGCGGGCTAAGCACTGACAATGAGTGATTCCCGAAGCGGCCAGGATGGTACGAGGATTGGTGACACGATTGCGCCCAACCGCAGAACCGGTCGGCGCTGCCAGTTAACTGGAAATGGAGAGGAACATGAGAATGACGATGGCCCTGATTGTAGTTGAAGCGATTGTTGCCAGGACAGCTATCGCTTCTTTTGGCCTTGACTTTAGTCGTTACCTGAAAATCAGATCGATGTTGGGTAATCATCGAGAGATGCTCTGCAAAGCCATTGTCGGTCGCCGTATATTCACCGGCAGCTTTCGGGCTTTCACGCCGCGGTCTCCGGAGACGCCGGCGGGGCGATCGATGTCGCCATGCGTATCTCCGCCGCAGCCGCCTCGATCTCACTGTTGATTTCGGCGCCCAATAGAAGCATCAGGCCTGTAAGATAAAACCAGGTGAGCAAAATGATGACAGCACCCAGCGAACCGTAAGTTACCGAATAGTTATTGAAGTAATGAAGGTAGATACGAAGACCAAGAGATGCGAGAAGCCATCCCAGGATTCCAATTGCGCCTCCAGGTGTAAGCCAGTGCCAACAGCGCCTTCTAAAGTCGGGCGCCCAATAGTAGATCGTCGCGAAGGATAGGTTGAGCAGAGCTGTCGCCGACGTCCAGCCGATGACTCGCGCCGCGATACCTACCGCGATTGCGGGAATCCTGTAATGGATGCGATGGGTTGCCAATGTCCCGAAGAAGTTTCCGCCCAGCAGCGAGGCAAGGCCAAATGTAACAAGAATCGTGAGCAGGATAGTGAGTCCAATGGCGAAGATGCGTGCTTTGACGTAGGAGCGTGTATCCTCAATTTTATAAACCGCATTGAGCGTGTCCTGAATCGCCGAGATCCCTACGGAGGCCGACCAGACGGCGGCGATCAATCCGAATGTGAGTTTGCCGGGAGTGGCCGCGGCAGTGGTGTCGTTGAAGGTTTTGAGAACGGTGCCGAGAGCCGAGGCTGGAATCACCACTGCAAGGTAGGCCAGGAGCCTATCGTAGATCTTGTCCGCGGATCGCGCCACCAATCCAAGAATAGAACTGGCGCTGAAGAGAGTGGGAAAGAGTGCGAAGAGAAAATAGAAGGCGAGTTCCGCGGCGTGTCCAAAGATGCGGTCGGCAAACAGCGCTTTCCAGGTGCGCGTGATCAGAACCCGTACCGGCACTCCCTGGAAGTCCCAAAGTGAATGCAGCGGTGAGCGGGATACAAACTCGGCGATTTGCCGCTCATAGCGGTATAACCGTCGGTCGCGAATGGATTGAGCGCCTCTGATAATGAAGCCCCTATCGGCCGGAGTGATCGGGATTCGAGTAGCCATTACCTGCTGATGAAATAGATGCGAAGTCTCGACCGCTGGATCGCTGGACCAACCTGCCGATTGCCGGATGGGGCCGGATCCCGATCTGTTGCGCGCGATCAAACCTGCGGCCCAGATCGCGCATCTCATGACGTAATGGAATGGATAGCGATCGCACGATTCTTGAAGAATTCCCGCGGCTGCGCCTCTCGGGTATGATGTCCAATCGGGTCGGACTCCTGCTTTGCGTGATGGCTTGGTTGTTTCTGCTTATTGTGCCAGCCAGCCTCGGAGGTCAAACTCAACGGGCCTCCACCCAGATACCGAAATCCACGCTGGCCAGTGAGCAGATTCTGGCCTCGTACGAAGGGCAGAATGTGACGGCAATTGAGGTCGCAGGACGCCCGCAATCCAATCCCTCTGACTTCAAATCGCTCTTCGTGCAACAGGCGGGTCAGCCATATTCGAACGACAAGGTAAACCAGACCGTAGCAGCATTGAAGGCTACCGGAAAGTTCGAGGATGTGCGTGTCCAGGTTGACCCAGAAGCAAATGGGGTTCGCGTCCTGTTGATTTTGGAGCCTGCTGTGTACTTCGGCATTTTTCAGTTTCCTGGAGCGGCTCGATTCACGTATTCAAGACTGGTGCAGATCGCCAACTATCCCGTTGCGACTCCCTTCAATCAAGCCGAGGTTGAAAAGGACAGTCAGGACCTGGTTGCTTTCTTTCGGCAGCAAGGATTCTTTCAGACCGAGGTGAATCCGGAAGTAAAAGTCGATTCGACTCATGGAATCGCGAACACTTTCTTTAACGTTGATTTAAAACCCCAGGCAAAGTTTGGCGTTCTTCAATTCGCAAACCTGCCATCGGACGAAGCGATGAAGCTGCAGCATAGTTTGCAGACGCCGGTGGCATGCGTACGCGGCGTGGCAATCCGTCCGGGGCGCGCTTATCATTACTCCACTCTTGCAAAAGCGAATGAGTATCTACAAGTGAAGTTGCAAAAGCAGGGACGGCTCGGCGCACAAGTAAAACTCGGTGGCGCCGAATATCACGCCGACACAAACCGAGCGGACATCCACTTCGATGTCAGTCCCGGCCCATCGACGCACGTGACAATCGAAGGGGCTCATGTGTGGAGTTGGACGCGAAAGTCGCTCTTACCGATCTATCAGGGGATTGGTGTTGACGAAGAATCGGTGCAGGAAGGCCGGCAAGCGCTGATTTCCTATTACCAGGCCCGGGGATTGTTTGACGTGAGTGTGGACGCCGAGTTGAATTCCGGCAACCAAGGCCGTAGCGTAACCTATAAGATCTCAAAGGGGAAAAAGCACAAAGTTAAGCAGGTGAGTATTTCGGGCAACACTCATCTGCCCGCATCCGATCTCACTCCGCACATTGCCGTACAGAAATCGCATTGGTTCTCTTCAGGAAAGTTCAGTGATCGGCTGGTACGCTTAAGTGCAAATAACCTCAAAGCCGTGTACCAGTCTGAGGGTTTCAGTAGCGTTCAGGTGGTGCCTTCTGTGACGAATCGCGGAGGAGACATCGAAGTAATATTTCGCGTCACCGAAGGACCGCGCGACGTTGTGAACTCTCTCAAAATCGAAGGTGCTGGCACTTTTCCAGAGGCGCAGTTTGCACCAGGAGGTCTAAAGCTGGCGGCCGGACAGCCATATTCTCAAGCGCATGTAGAAGCGGATCGCGCCAGTATTGTCGCCCACTATCTGCAAGCAGGCTATCTAAATTCGAGCTTTCGCGAAACGGCGAACGCAGTCTCAAAGGAAGAGCCTCATCGAATCGATGTCGTGTACCAGATCTATGAAGGGCCAAAGGTCGTGACGGGGGAATTAGTGACGTTGGGCAGATCGCAGACCAAGCAAAAACTCATCGACAGAGACGTTTCTTCCATCAAACCAGAAAAGCCGCTGACTGAGACCGAGCTGCTCACAGCCGGTAGCAAGCTTTATGACCACACCGGCGTGTTCGATTGGGCGGAGGTCGATCCTAAACGGCAAATCACTACGCAGACCACCGAGGATGTACTCGTCAAAGTCCACGAAGCAAAGAGAAACGAATTCACGTATGGCTTCGGCTTTGAGGTCATTAATCGCGGCGGCAGCATACCAAGCGGAACTGTAACTCTTCCAAATCTTCCCCCAGTGGGTCTGCCGGCGAACTACACAACCAGCGAAACTACCTTTTACGGACCCAGAGGAACGGCGCAGTACACGCGAAACAATGTTGGCGGCAAAGGTGATTCGCTCACGTTCACCGGGTTCGCGGGTCGACTCGATCAACGTGGCGCGGCATACTACATCGTTCCCGATTTTCGCTGGTCATCGTGGAAGGCAACTACATCCGCTTCCGTTGAGCGCAATGAAGAGAATCCGATCTTCTCCGCGCAGGAAGAGCTTGCCGGTTATCAACTGCAACGAAGCATCGATCACGCAAAGAAAGACACCCTCTTTCTGCGCTACGGTTTCAGTCAGACCGACTTAACCCGCATCGAAATTCCAGGACTCGTACCGACTTCGGATCAACATGTTCGGCTTTCGGGTCTAGGTGCAAATATAACGCGCGATACGCGCGACAACGCGATGGACGAGCACAGGGGCGTTCTGCAATCCATCGAGATCGATTTCAACTCCACCAAACTTGGCTCCAGTGTTGATTTCGCAAAACTGACAACGCAGCTGGCTTACTACAAACAAGGTTTTCATAACATCGTTTGGGCCAATAGTCTCCGCATTGGATTGGCACAACCATTCAATAACAGTCGCGTACCGCTGAGTGAGGAGTTCTTTACCGGTGGGGGTAACTCACTGCGCGGTTTCCCTTTGGACGGAGCCGGTCCGCAGCGGGCAATCGAGCTCTCAATCAACGGATGCAGCCCACCCAATTGTCCTCAGATTCTGGTTCCAAGCGGAGGCAGCGAGTTAATTCTCATCAACTCGGAAGCACGGATTCCGTTGCACTTCAAGAAAGGTCTAAGCGTGGTCCCTTTCTACGATGGAGGCAACGTGTTTCCAATCCCTGGATTTCATGACTTTACCTCTCTTTACAGCAACAACACAGGTCTTGGTTTGCGCTATTCCACCCCGGTTGGCCCCATCCGGTTTGACGTGGGACGGAACCTGAATCCCATTCAAGGGATCAACGCGACGCAATACTTCATTAGCATTGGACAAGCATTCTGAGGGAGAGCCTCGATGAGCATTTCAGCGATACCGCCTGATTCCGGTCTTCCTTCGAGGCCGCGCCTGCGCATATGCCGTGATCGCTTAGCAGCAGTAGCCGCATGGACCGCCGCCGTCGTGATACTGACAATTCTGATGGCTATGGTTGCCGTTTCCGCGTTGTTCAATAGCGCTCATTTTCACAGCTATGTTCTTCGTACTGTGGAAGCGAGAGCCGGCGAGAGTCTTGGCACGCGCGTTGAACTGCAGAATTTTGCGATACACCCCTCTAAACTGAGCGTAGACCTCTATGGCCTGACGATTGATGGCGCAACGCCTTACCCGAACCCGCCATTGCTTCAGGTAGCTCATGCTCAAGCAGGACTTCGCATTGTGTCTATCCTGCGCAGAACATGGTATCTCGATAACTTCCGCATCGATCGCCCGGTGATTCAGATCTTTGTGGATAGCCAGGGCATCTCAAATGTGCCGACACTGAAAACGCGCAACAGCAGCGACACAACCGTATTCGATCTGGGTATTCGTCATGCGGTGCTCGATCATGGTGAACTCTATTACAACAACCGGCCCAGCGCCCTCGATGTCGACCTGCACGATCTTGAGTTTCGTGCTTCATACAACGGCGCCCTCAACAAGTACACCGGGAGATTGGCGTATTCCAACGGGAAGGTCGCATACGGCACGCTTCAGGCCACTCCGCATAGTCTCGATGTGCAATTTGACGCGACACCGTCCACGTTGCATCTTACCAAGGCGAAACTAGCTATCGCCGCCTCCCAGCTGATTCTTTCTGCCACTCTCGACAATTACAGCAACCCCACCGTTGACGGGCATTACGACGCCACTCTCGATGGCAGCCAAGTTGCGCGGATGCTGAAAGAACCGTCGATTCCTGATGGTCTGCTTCATGCTTTCGGTTCATTTCAATACAAGCACGTCCAGAATCGTTCTCCAATCGATGCGCTTGTGTTGAACGGAAACCTGACCAGCCGCCGACTCGCAATCAAAACGCCCTCACTGCGCGCTAAGGTCGACGATATTGAAGGACAGTACTCTCTTGCAAATGGCAGCGTTCGGCTGCGAGCGCTCCGTGCGAACCTGCTGGGGGGCGAACTAACTGCCGACGGCGGAATTACCAGCGTCACCGGTGATTCGCGTGGGAACGTGAACGCCACCTTGCGCGGAGTCTCGCTCGCCCAACTCAGGCAGGTCGGCGGACCGTCGATGCCCAACGTCGCACTTACCGGTGCCATGAACGCGGATGCGCGGGCTACGTGGGGCAATACTTTCGACGATCTCGTGGTCCACGCGGATGCTTTCATCAAGGGCCAGGCCGCTAGCGGCCAAGGCAAGTCAAAGCAAGCCTCTCCTGCAGGCCGGGTGACCGCGCCGAGCAATGGGACCCGCCCGCCCGCGGTTCCAATCGACAGCGAGATCCACGCGACTTACGCAGCAAAGCACCACGAGTTGACGGTTGAGGACAGTTATCTACGAACGACGCAGAGTGAAGTGAAAATGAACGGAGTTGTAAGCGCGCGGTCCAGTCTGAATGTGCGGCTCCAGGTGAACGATCTACGTGAGTTGGATACAATCATGTCCGCTTTGCGAACGCCCGCGCCGGGCCATCCGCTCGAGGAGTTTGGCCTTGCCGGCACAGCATCCTTTCAAGGAAATGTGCAGGGCTCAACGCTGGCGCCGCACCTCACCGGTCAACTGACAGCTTCCAATCTCCAATTCAGGGGCACCTTCTGGAGGGTCTTTCGAACCAATATCGACTTAAGCCCAACGTCGGCGAGCCTTCAACACGCTGACCTTGAACCTGCCTCGCGTGGCCAAATTGCTTTCAACGTCGGCACCGGCTTGTCCAAGTGGTCATTCACCGAGACCAGCCCCATACAGCTTCAAGTTCGGGCTTCGCAAATAAGCATTGGGGACCTTACGCGGTTCGCGGGTCAACAGATTCCAGTCACAGGCACCCTCAATGCCGACGTTGCGTTCCATGGAACTGAACTCAATCCGATCGGAACCGGCAATGTGTCATTGACGAGTGTTACAGCCTATGAACAGCCTGTCCAATCGGTAAAGTGCGTGTTCGCGGGAACCGGCGACGACGCACATGGAGATCTATCCATTCAACTCCCGGCAGGAAGCCTGCAAGGAAAAGTGAGTTTCCAATCCAGGCAGAAGACTTATACCACTCAACTTACCGCGAATGGAATTCGATTGGATCAGTTACAAGTTCTGAAAGCGCACAACATCGATGCGTCGGGTGTGCTGGAAGTCAATGCTCAGGGCCGGGGATCGCTGGACAATCCGCAATTGGAGGCGACCCTGCAGATACCCACACTCGTCATCCAGAAACAGACGCTCTCGGCGCTCGATCTGAAGATGAAAGTCGCTGATCACGTTGCCAACGCGACGTTGCAATCATCGGCGGTGGGCACATCCATTCAAGCGCAAGCGCGAGTTGACTTGACCGGCGACTACCTTGCGGACGCTTCACTGGATACGCAAGGGATTCCCTTGCAGCCGCTGCTCGCCGCATATGCGCCAAGTCAATCGAATGGTGTCACAGGACAGACGGAAATCCACGTGAAGCTCCATGGCCCACTGAAGAATGAGAACCTTCTTGAGGCTCATGTCACCATTCCTGTTCTCACGCTGGCCTACGGCAATACGGCAAGATTAGCCGCAGCACTTCCCATTCATATCGACTATGAGAATGGGGTCGTGGTTCTGCAGCGCTCCTCCATCAAAGGAACAGACACGGATCTTGAATTCGAGGGCTCCATCCCCGTGACCGGAAAAGCGCCGATGTCCTTGGTTCTGCACGGCACTATCGATTTGCAACTGGCGCAGCTATTCGATCCGGATGTTAGAAGCTCCGGACAACTTCGGTTCAACATAAATTCGAGCGGTGCTGGCAGTGGTTCAGCGCTTGGCGGCGAAATTGACATTGTCGACGCGAGTTATGCGTCTGGTGACCTGCCTACCGGCCTTGAGCACGGTAACGGTGTACTGAAACTGACCACCGACCGCATTTACATCAGCAAGTTTCAAGCCGGCGTTGGTGGAGGAACTCTGACTGCGCAAGGTGGAGTGGCCTTTAGGCCAGACGTTCAGTTCGATCTAGGAGTGGTGGCCGACGGGATGCGCATCCTTTATCCAGAGGGGATGCGTGAAGGCGTCGATGCGAATCTGCATCTAACTGGATCCATGGAGAACGCCGCTCTCGGTGGGACCGTGAACCTTACCGATGTGTCCTTTACACCGGCGTTCGATTTGGCGAGTTTCGCCAACCAGTTTTCCGGAGGAGTTCCCGCTCCGCCAACGCGTGGTTTCGCTCAGAATCTCCAGTTAAACGTCGCCCTGCACTCAACGAACAACGTGAATCTGGTAAGCAGAACACTCAGCGTTGGGGGCTCGGCGAATTTGCAGGTTCAAGGCACGGCGGCCAACCCGGTAGTTATGGGCCGAGTAAATCTCAACAGCGGCGACATCATTCTGAATGGAAACAGATTCGTTCTCAACGGCGGCACCGTTCAGTTCGTCAATCCTTCCGAGACGCAGCCAGTCGTGAACCTGACATTAACTACGACGATTCAGCAATACAACATCAATCTCCGTTTTGATGGACCCGTGGAACAGCTACGCACGCAGTACAGTTCCGATCCTTCTTTGCCATCAGCAGACATCATCAATTTGCTGGCCTTCGGACAAACCACCGAAGCGACTGCCGCCAACCCCGCGACTCCCGCAAACCAAGCTGCTGAGTCGTTGGTCGCCTCTCAGGTCTCTAGCCAAGTCACCAGCCGGGTGTCCAAAATTGCGGGCATCTCACAGCTTTCCATCAATCCTGTTTTGGCAGGAAGCAGCAGCCAGGGGCCCCCGGGTGCGAACATCACCATCCAGCAGCGAGTGACCGGGAATCTCTTTGTCAACTTCTCTACGAACGTAGCTTCCACGCAGAGTCAGACCATCCAGGGTCAGTACCAGGTCTCGCCTCGGGTGGCGCTCAGTGCAACTCGCGATCCAAATGGCGGCTTCGCTTTCGATACACTTATCAAGAAAAGCTGGTGAGTTACAAGTGGCTGAATAGTGAGCTGAATTAGGGAAGGTGAGTTAGACTCAAACCGCAACCTCGTTCTTGTAGCTTGAATTCGGCCCGAAGTAAAGTTCCTTCCGTGCGTATCCGAGGATTGCAGCCTTCACTGCGTTGATTGGCATCGCCGGTATCAGCGTCATTCCATCAATCAGGTCGCTCAGAGCCAGATAAGAGAGCCGGTTTGTATGTAGAAAATCAACAGGATACTCGGGCTTTCGCGCGCGCGCCTTCGCTGGATCGGCATCCAGGATAAAGCTGATATCCGGTCGAGGAACAAATGTCATGATGAACCGAACATAAAGTTGAGTGGCTGGATTCCCGAGCGCGAGATTAGCAAGCTCGTCATAAATGTAACGGTCAAAGATCACTAGATCAACGCTCGAACGTAATGCCATTTTCACGGCACGACGAACCGAGAGCGCATCAATGAAATAAATGAAGAGCCGAATGCAGGTCATAGACCATGACGTAACGTTCTTGTCGCGCCGGTTGATTGGCGCCGCGGGCGAACCAACGCCTTTGTCGCCGCCAAAGAGTCTGTGCCCGCTTTCCTCGCGGAGACCTGTCAGGCGTGCGATATCATCCCAGAACCGGATCTGCCTGACTTGCAGGCCGGCTTCTTTGAAGCGCTCGCAAAGAGCTTCGATCTGCGTGCTCTTCCCTGCGCCATCGATGCCCGAAAAGCTGACAAGTCTGGTTCTTGACCTCGTATGTGTAGCCTTCATCGGTACGCCCCCTGACAACTCCTGTGTCTCGAGCCCAATCAGTTCGGACGACTGGGACTACCCTTAGAAAGCGCTACGACAGTTCCGACCGCGACTGCAGCGCCCGCTATGATCGCAGTCCTGATCAGAAAGATGCGCACGCGTTTCTGTTTTGCCGGCGCAATCACGGCTCCAGCGGGTCTGGATGCAGCAATGCCGACCGGTTTCTCCTCGGGAGCCGCGGCGGTTCCGACAGGCTGTTGGGGTGGAGTTTGCTGTTGATCTGAACTAGGCCGTGAACCCTGCTGAGTTGGCGCTTGTGGAGGCGTAGAAGCAGGGGACTCGGGGTTTACGGGCTGGTTCGGATCTGTGGCCGCCTTCGGATCAGAAGTATTGGTGTCGGAAATCTGCGGCTGGTTGACGGCTATGCTCGAGCTCCGCTCCAGCTGGCTGCCGGAACTTAGTTGTTGCGGCGGAGTGGATGCTTCAACGAAAGGTGCGGCAAGCAACAATACAAGGCTTACAGCCATCTGTTTCCTTAACCAGGAATTCATAGTTCTCATAGATTCTCCCGATGCTGGTCATTCTTTGTGCGTGCGATTGACCTTCGCAGATGCGGTTAGGCCGCGTTCTCAGCAGTTAGATGTGAAGCGCCCGATGGAACAGAACCCCGCAAGACAGCAGGGAACTGTAGCGGACGGAAGCTGTTAACCGCTTCGGCGTTGGTGTCAAACACCTCAAACAGACGGCCTGCCCCAGTGTGTTGCAGCATTGCCTTCGGTTGCTTGTGCAATCCTGCGAGCTTGATGTCGCCGTTGCGCTTCATGACATCCTCCAGGCAATCGAGGAGGAACTGAATTGCCGGTATGTCCATCTGGAGGATTCGGGAACAGTCGAAGACAATGCACGGGTGCTCCGCGTTCATGTTGCTCGCCAGTTCACGAAGGAAGAGGCGAGCGTGATGGAGGCTGACTATCTCTGGTAACTGCTTAACGCTCACCGTGCACCTTGCATGTGACATTGCTGGTTCCTGCTTTCAGTGTGTTGGTTCGTTACATCTTCATAGAAGGAGTTAACTGGTTTCGCATGAATTGTTGATTGCGGCCTGCACTCCATCCCCTATCACGGCTGACCGGTCCTGTACTGTGCATAAGCGTGCAAGTTCAGCTGTCGGGTTTCTTGCAGCATGCGCCAATCTATGTTTGGCGTAACGCAAAAGAGAGCCAAGGTTCGTCTTGTACCAGCAGCACTCGGTCATGCGTGGCGATAGCCCGCAGAAAAAGCGGAGCATTGCAAGCCGGGACGGTGACGCAAGAACTGCGGCGGCGAACCGATGATTCCCATCCAGGACCGTTATCGGCCCACTCTCGTTTACCCCAATGAGGATCACAGCGCTGAATCCAGGGTCTTTCTCAAGCAGTCTGTTTCTAATCGCTTCGATCTTCTGCAAGAACTTTGAATCGACCAAATGCTGACGAGCAGCGAACTGTGCGGCTACTTCGGTGATGGAGAAATCGCCCCTTGCAAGCTTTGTCCATTGCGCTCGCGGAAAGACTCTGATCTGGCCAAGGTTCGCTTCGGTCACTTCGGCCTCGTACCATTCTGTACCTACTGGAACTTCGTTCCAGAGCGATTGGTGGCGGAGAAACAGCAAAGCTCGGCGCTGGGCATTCTGGTGCGCATTAGTCAAGTTGGGCGTAGTAACAACGTCACGCATGGTTTCCTGGTAGTTGCGATATTCCACTCCATCGAAGTCGCTCCTGAGAAACTCCGCAATGACTTCATCTTCGGATACGCGACGAATCAACTCCAGCGGTCTTCCTGCGACAGCCTGCAGCCGGTTTGCCGGGTTGGTATGCAAGTCACGGACGATGGTCAGCGCAACACAGGAAAACAGAATGACCATGAGGATCAATTGCACGAAAATGACTTCGCGCAGGGAGGAATGAAAACAATAGATGGCACCGATTACGAAGCCGCTGAAGGCCAACTGTACCCAGCTTGTATTGGCGATCTTGTAGGACATCTCAAATGTGATCATCACGACGCTGAGCGAGTAGGCAACCGAGGTGATCGCATACAGAGCAAGAAGGTAGGGCAGGTTAAATTGCCCGTCTATCTGAAATCCAGAACCAAAGAACGCCATCCAAATCCCGGCCGGGACAATTCTGAGACCCAAGGCCAAGACGCAACCAATTCCGAGCACCATGAGAAGTGCCGTTGCGATCACTCCGATATCCCTTCGCTCCTCATGGCGAGTGCCCGCCACGATCGGAAACATGGAATTCACCACTGCCGATGAGAAGGCAAAGATGACGCGTCCAACCATGGCCACAGCCGCATAGATGCCGGCTTCTTTTGCAGCGAAGAAGTGCTTTACCAGTACAATGTCACAATTGTTGATCAGCACTTGCCCGGAGAAAAACACGATCGCCTGGGACGCTTCACGAAGAGCATACGAAAACCGAAGAGGATTCGGGATTCGCGCGGCGAGCTTAGGTGAGATCGCGAGGTAGGCTACGGCTACGGCTCCTGCATTGGCCGCAATGACACCCTGGACGCGGAAACCCAAAAGGATCAACGCCAGCGATCCACCGAGTCGAACCGCTCCTTCCAGAACAAGATTCGATGCGAGGCGCTGGAACCCGTATGTTCCTTGAATATAGCCACGCCGCGTTCCCAGTGGAACGTAAAAGGCTGTGCCAATTGCGAGAAGCGCAACGAGATTGGAATCGGGCAAATTCAGATACTCCGCAATCGCTCTTTGAAACACCAGCAGAACCAGAGCAACCAGGATTCCGCAAATCCAGGATCCCTTATGAAAGCCCCGATAGACCGCGGATTTACTCTCTGGTGAGTCCTGTTGCGCGACCAACTTTGTGGAGATGATTTGAAACGACAGGGTTACCGCAGAAATCAACGTCAGTATCGTATAGACAACGGTTGCATGTCCGAAGCCCTTGGGCCCAAGGAATCTCGCAACCACAATATTATAGACGAGGTTGATGCCGGTTGTCAGACCTGATCCGGAGAGCAATACGACGCTTCCCGAGACAATGCGAGCCTGGAGTGTTGTAGGTTTCTTTATCAAAGTATTCCTCAAACTCCAGACGAAGACGCTTGCGAGTGCGGTACCGGATCTGTGTCAAGCTGAAAGTCGAGTTACATTCGCGGCAACATGTAATTCGATGCGTGAACAAGCAATGCGGCTGCTTGGAAGATTGGTGTGATTGTTTTTTGTGCGCGGATGGTGACAACCTTACGCATTTCCGTTGCCTCTAACAGGAAAGCCCATGTTGAATCGAACCTATGCTGCGCTTCTTTGTTTTATCCTTTTGCCTCGCGGATGCACTGGCCCCGCCGGGCATGCGCTGCCGCTGAAGCACAAGGCGACAGGCAACGCGCCACAAACAATTGCGCTGTACGAGGCGTGGTTTGGACATCCCAGTCACATATCCATTGGCTATTCTTCACACGACCCAGCAGTCATCAATAACCAGATTCGCAAAGCGAAGGACATGGGCATCTCCGCGTTTGTAGTCGACTGGTACGGCGACCGGGAATCATTCATTGACAGGAGCTATGCCCTGATGCAAACGATTGCCGCTAAAGACGACTTCCAAGTCGCGATGATGTATGACGAGACTAACCAGGAGGATGGGGCTACGGATGAGGCGCTTGCTGACTTCACCATGTTCCACGATACCTATTTATCGCCAAAAGCGCCTGGTCATCAGGCCTATCTCACCTACGAAGGCAGGCCACTTATCTTTATTTTTCCAAAGGGAGGACATACGGACTGGAAAAGGGTCAGAGCCCTGGTGGAAAAATGGGATCCAGCCCCGTTATTGATTCAAGAGAATGTGCCCGGGGGTGACGCTGATGCATTCGATGGCTTTTACGCGTGGGTCAGCCCGACACAAGGCGGCGACGGCAGCAACTGGGGAGAACAATACCTGAACGACTTTTATCAGACCATGCTGACAAAATACCCTGACAAGCTCATTGTTGGGGCAGAGTGGTCCAGTTTCGACGACAGCAAAGCCTCTTGGGGCCTTAATCGACATATCTCTGCGCGTTGTGGCCAGACCTTTGCCGACACGACGGCGCTGTGGCGCAAGGAGTTCCCCATAGATAATCTGCTTCCCTTCGTGATGATCGATACATGGAATGATCACGAAGAGGGAACTGCAATTGAAGATGGCATTCCCACTTGCGCCTCGGGTGCAAAGGATCAGACAGCAGCTTCCACTGTGGCGGGGACAGCAGTTGAGCAGACGAAGCCATAGTAAGGGAACCTATGACGAAAGGAAGCGATGTTTCAGCGCATGCACAGGCGACCATTGCACGCGCAATGTCATCAAAATATGTGTTTGAGAAATCCAAAGGATTGCAAGGGCACAGATATGACTAGTTTTGTCGCGTTCATGTTGCTTGGCGGTGCGGTATGCACCCAGGCATCGGTCGCAGCTGCTCAATCAGAGCTTGCAGAGTTACAGCCAGCGGTGGCTACGAGTACAACTGCGAACCTGGTTTCTCTGCCGCCGGTTCCCAAGGGCAAGAGCACGATCCTGGGCGGCGAAATCCGGAATATCGATCCGGTCCGCGATCAGCTCACGCTGAGAGTGTTTGGTCAGCGGTCGGTCAAGGTACTGTTTGACGAGCGAACTCAGGTTTATCTGGATGGGAAGCAGATCCCTCTTCTCGAGTTGAGTCCCGCGGGCCATGCCTCTGTGCAGACGGTGCTAGACGGACCGAATGTGTACGCGCTTAGTATTCACATGCTGTCGCACCTGCCCGAAGGAGAATATCAGGGGCATGTGCTGAGCTTCGACCCAGGGACACGCCAATTGACCCTGAGCGCAGCTCTCTCCCGGCAGCCCTTCAAATTGCTTGTCCCAGTTAACACCCCAGTGGTTCGCCAAGGCCAAGAGCAATTCACAGCACAACAGTCAGGAGAATCCGACCTTGTAAATGGGGCATTGTTGTCCGTTGAATTCGAGTCGGGCAAACAAGGCCAAGGTATCGCAAGCCAGATCGCCGTTCTGGCCACACCTGGCTCCGCATTCATCTTTACCGGAAACATTTCTAGTCTGGACATGCACGCAGGATCGTTCATTTTGACCGATCCTAAAGATGATCGGAGTTACGAGGTATTTTTCGACCCCTCAACACTGCCAGCAAGCAAGACGCTTCGTGAAGGAGATCACCTGAGAGTGATCGCAAATTTCGATAGTGGCCGCTATGTGGCAAGCTCGCTCAACGTGAACTGAAAACCGGCGGGGCGATTTGGTAGCATACTCGGGATGCTGTTTATTTGCCGTCGGGTTTGCGGGGGGAAAGGGTCCTCTCCTCCGCGCAAGACTGAACCGTTGTCAAGCAAGGTTGGGATAAAGCCTCCATTTTCCTGGATCTGTCATCAGACCTGTTTGAGGAGCAAACTGCAATGCCCAGGCGGCCCACGGCAAAGAGTCTAGAATCGCTCCACGCAACGCTCCAGAAACTTGAGCAGACGAGTGACCCCCACGAAGAGGATGCTTCGATTTCCGAGTTGAAGCAGGTAGTTCTTAACCGCATTATCGACCTTGAATTGTCCAAGACGCTCGTCACGGAAGATGACGAGACCGAGAACAGCCTCGGCGCTGCGGACATGACGTCGCTCCCGTCGATGGGTGAAGAACGGACAGCCGAAAAGGGATGCGAACTAATTTCGCTCAAAAAGCTAGATTAGTGATTTGTTCTCCGCCCCGTGCATGCAGTTTCCTAACAGGTGATCCAATCGCGAGCTTAGTTCCTTTAAGCGGGCGCTCATTCCCGCAGCGTGAAGCTGGATGCACGGCGACGGTTTGCGATGTTTAGATGTTCGGCTAGTCTTTACCTACTCATTTAAATCTATATAAGTAATGGGCCATTGCGTAACTCCATATGCCGATGCGTTTTACTTCCAGTTAAACGCATCAAAAAGGCTAACGTGGGGCTGGTAATACCAACCCCACCGATGATGTAAATACTTCTGTCGTAGGAAAATGAGGAATTGTCTTCCTGTTTCCTACGCCGCCTCGATGACATTGCGGTTCGGATAGTTTTCGCCGTTTATTGCAATGGTGCCGACCTGGGCAGGAACTAGCGCCGGAGATCCATAAACCCGGCTGATAATCGAAAGGGGCCGGCCGCGCACTTCGTCATAAACGCGCCCAAGATACTCGCCCAATACGCCCATGCAGAGCAACACCAATCCACCGACAAAAAACACCGCCGCTCCCACACCGAAGCCGATAGTTGCTATTACGCTGCTGGACAGAAGCATGCCGAATAGCAGCAGTACAGACATAGAAGCCGCCAACCCGAATAGCGCGAAACTGAGCCGCAGCGGCTTATAACTGAAGCTCGTAATCGCATCCATTGCGTACTTGATCCTGCTCAGGAATGAGAGCTTGCCATCTCCTGCCAGCCTGTCTTGGCGATCGTAATAGACGATCTTGTTCCGATAGCCGACCCAGGCACGCAGTCCCGGGAGGTAACGATTCCTTTCACCCATTTGATTGACTGAATCGACGACTTTGCGGCTCATGAGACTGAATATTCCTGCATTCAGTGGAATCGGGTAGTCGGAAAGAGTCCCCATCACGCGATAAAAGAGGGGAAAGAGCTTTGCAAGGATCTTGCGGCGTTCTTGGCGGCTCTTTCTGACCGCCACCACAACTTCACCGCCCTCCCGCCATGCTTCGATCAGTTTAGGCAAGACCTCGGGTGGATCCTGGAAATCGCCATCCATCAGGATCACAGCAGCGCCACGCGCTGTCTGAAGGCCGGCCGAGATTGCACCCATATGGCCCCAGTTACGTGATAGTTCTACAACCACAACATGGGAATCCAAGGTCTGGAATCCCTTGAGCAACTCGAGGGAAGAATCTGTTGAGCCGTCGTTGACGTACACAACCTCCCATTGTGTGCGGCAGTTTTCCATGGCTTTCGCCACCGCCTCATGGAACCGCGCGACCAGCTCCTCTTCGTTATAGATTGGTACAACCACTGAAATCATATTCGGCTCCTGAGATCGGATTATGCTTGAGAGATAGGTCCTTACTTTCTCGTGCGTTTGCTGCATCGTTCTGGTTGATTGGATGCATCTTGCACGGCATTTACTGTCCAATTCAGCAGCAGCTCACGATTCACATTGATGATGTCAATCGTGCGTTGACTGGAAAACTCGGACCCTCCATCTGACTTCACTGGGGGTTAAGACGACGAGGTAACGAGCATTCTCTCGGCGTGTCGAAATGACCTTGTCATGGTCGATGAGTTGTACATCGTATTCGACCTTGTCCGTCAGCTCAATCGACATTCCGTCTGGAGAGTAGAAGAGAATTTGAAGATCGTGCGAGCGATCCTGGTAGTGCGTTCGAATCCCGAGTTGGCCTTGCTGATGGACGGTGTCGGCGAGTCGATCCCTGGCAATTCCGACAAAATCGGCGTCCAGCAGTTCTGGCCTATTCTGCTCGAGCGCAGCCTGGAGACCATTCCAGGCGTGCAGGTAATCGCGAATGACGGCCGCCTTGCTCTGGTCCGTGAGAGGCCGGGAAGTTTGAAGCCTCATTGGTTCGACATGCACCGCGACTTGAGCTGCCATGGCATGCGATAGGGCAACACATCCCGCAAAAAGTATTATGAAATGCCTTTGCACAGTCATCGAACCCACCCAATCTGATTTCCCATAACTACCCCGCTAGCAACTGATAGGGTTGCTCCGGGGTGCACCTGCATTGTTACTTGCGCGACTCCTCGCTTGAGAGGCTGGTCTATCGTGGACTGGGTTCTTTTGTATGTCTGGGTAAAAGTGACGATGGTTCCATCTGGAATTGCATTTCCGCTGCAGTCGCGGACAGGGTCAGTGATTAACTCCACCTGCTGACCCGATGGCCGCGCGCTCATCTTCAGCGTGCACGGATCGCCGGGAACCTGGCCGACGATGCGTGTGCTGGAGACGTCTTCGACGCGCGCGACAAATCGGTCGATACCTTGCTGGGCGGTAGAGTCCATCGCAGTCCAAGCGGCGCCCTGGTTCGAAACTACGGTGCGCTTCTGCACGGCGCCGGAAGGGGTTGAAAGCTCAAACGAAACCGGTGTCGGGGCTGAAATCAGATTGTGATAGGTGTCGAAGACAAATACTGTGCCTGTAATGGCGTTATGTAAGCCGACCGGCAGCCGTGAAGGTTTTGCGAAAAAACTCATGTCAACCGGCTTCTTTGCGGGAACTACATCGAAGGACCCGTTCTGTGTAGAAGACTCTTGCGCAAGAACCGCCAAATAGCGGCCGGCGTTGTAGAGAGATCCAGCGGGGAAGGATACGGTTTCTCCCAACTGCACATCGCGCTTCAAGACCTGACCGGTGCCAATGATATATAACGTTGCCTTGCCGCTTCCGGTGCTCTGAATGGAGAACGCGGTGCCGGCTTCAACGGTATTTGGCAGGCTCATCGTTGTGCCCTGGCCTAGCGCCAGTTGCGCGGCAGCCACGGCCAGACTGCTGAGCAGTATTGTGAATCCTGATCTCACAGAGACCCTCCGGAGCTATAGGTGGAAACCACTGTACGCTGAGTGGCGACATTCTTTGCGAGATCCTCAGGAATATGGATTTGAAAAGGCACAGGGTTCTGCGGGGACAAAGCATGGGCAACATATTGATCAGCAACCCACACCACTTTGCCGCTTTTGTCATAAAAAGTTCCAAGGACGTGCGCGACATTCACAATCTGTCCGCTTTGATTGATGAGTTGCCCGGTCAAAGAAGCATCGGGCGCAGGGTGCAACTGCTGGTCTCCGATCTCGATCACTGGGTCTGCCGATGCCGCAATGAGGGCTGATTGTGGTGTCATGCGGATGCTGCCGACGTCAGACAAGGAGACATTCGGGAACTTAATGAAAAAGGGAGTGACTTGTTTCGGAAGAAGGATGTGAGAGATCTTGTCGAAGCTTCCCTCGGTCGCAATGGTGGATTGACTTTTTGAGAGCAGTGTTGCGTTAACCGATACATAGGCTGGCACAACATCTTCATTTAGAAGCTCGCCGAGGATTACGACTCCGTCGGCCCGTTCCACAGGACGCATATCCACGATGCGCACATGAGGCGCCTCTACGTCCTGTGCGCCCCAATCATCTCCGGGACCCCTATAGATAACATCCCAACGAAGATAATTTACCGGGATGACCTGGGGCGGCACAGTTGGTTCCTTGACGATGGGCCATTCGGCTTCCCAAGTATTTCCATTCTTTACCACGTGCAATTGACGAGTGCTGACGGAACTACCAACGACGGTGGCCCAATGCAGTATAAGCTGCATGTCTGCTTCGGTGTCCGATGCATGAAGGGGGCGGACTTCAAACTTGTCGAGCGTGGAGTAAGTGAGCAGGCTCGGATAATACCCGGTTAAGTCATGGGCAAACTCAGGCTCGGTAAACTGCGCCCTGTTGGCGAGATGGGAGTACGCTTTATCCCATTGTTGAGCGCGGATTTCGTCGGCAAGATTTCGAACGGCGCCCTCAGCCGTTGATGACGACGCCAACATGCTTTGGGCTCCGGCATAGGCCGCAGCAGATGGCGCGGGCCATATTGTTCCGATCACTACGAGCGCGATGGTGGCAGTTACAAGAAGCGCGGCAAGCAGTCTTCCCTTATTCACGAGACCAACCTCCCCTTTACGAGACTTTCATCAGCGACTGCCGGGTGTTCCACCTGGAGCTTGTATCGCGATCTGTCAGGAATGAAAAGAACCAGTATGGCCAGCAAGCTGCTGCCAAAAGGGAGAATGCCCCACATCAGGCCTTGCCAGTGAGGAGGAACTTGCGGTGCATTGATCGGCGTGGCCGGAGGCACGTCGTCTTTGGACCATACAGTGATGGTCTTATCTTCCAGGCTGTCGACCGGTCGCCAACCGGCAAAGGACAGAAGCGGATCATAGTAGTGATCGCGTACAAAGACCCATTTCAATCCGTAGAAGTCTGCATGCGCGAGCATTGCGCGAAGTGCGTCGAGGCCTGCCTCGCCGAAGTACTTCGAACTGGTGAGTGCACCCGCGCCATAATGAGTCAGCTCCGGCAACATGCGCCCGGAATTCCATTCGCCGTCGACGCTGCTGGCGTCCGTCAGCATAGCCAGGCGCGCAATCTTGTTACCGAATCCAAGCGTGACATAGCGATACTGATCGTGGCCGTCACGGTTAAGCCACGAGGCCACCGTGACGACCGGGAAATCTTCTGCATCCGCAGGGCGATAAGTCGACCATCCGACTGCAAGTGCGCAGCTGCAAGCCGCCAGTATAGCCAGGCTGACTGCTGCCCACGTACGAAACCGATCGACAAGTTCGGTAGCCAGAAGACCCACAAACGGGAGCGCGAGCAAGGTTGCCCAATAACTGAATCGCTCCATGGTGAGCACATCGAATGCGCGACCGAGCAACAGATGGCCTATGGGCGTCGTGCCGCCAAGTCCCACCAGAAATGCCACCCAGAAACCAAGCAGCAAGGGACGAAGCCGAATAACCGCCGAACCGCGCAGGAAAATAAACGGAAGCGCCAGAATGAGCGCACCATAAGGAACAACAAAATAATTCAAACCCCACTGAGGGCTCAGTATGTAATTTGCCCGGCTTGGGTGAGGAATGGGGGTTTGGGTGACGGGGTAGCGGATCAACGCGATCCAAAATGGAAGCAGAACAACTGCGATTGCGATGCCAACAAGCACGGCGATGACAGCAGTACGAGTCACGAATGCGGATGTTGAGATTCGCTCGCCGTCCTGGCGATCCAACAGCACCAGCATCAGGACAGGCACCGCGAAGAAGATGGATCCGAACAACAGAGTTGCGTGGTGAGCAGCAGCAGCGGCGGTAAAAAGCGCGCTCGCCTTCAGAAATGAACGCCACTTGCCATATCTCACCCAATCGAAAAGAAAGGGAAGTGCGTTCAAATAAATCGGCGCCGCGGAGGTTGTGGCCAATTGTCCCGCGGAGTAGACGAGAAAGCTCTCCGAGCCAAGAAAAACACTGGCCAAAGCTGCGATGGATGCGGCGCGCGGATTAACCCAAAGAAGGGAAAACCGATAGACGCCGACCACCAGAAGCAAAAGGGCGGCAAGTTGAACCACCATGTAGGCCATGTCAAGACCGAAGAGGTGGGATGCCAAGGCTACCCACTGCTGCGGAAGAGGGGGGTAGGTGGTCTGAGAGAAGCCCGCATACCACTTCGCATTCCACGGATCGAACCAATGGCGAACATAGGTGGAAGCAAAGAAAATATGGAAATTCGAATCGTACGACTTCAAAGGCAACTTCATGAGCAAAAGAGGCAGGTTGACTGCGACGGCCGCCATCAGAGCGACGGATATCGGTATCGGCCGATTTGACAGGGCGATAGGTTTAGCGTTCTGCACGGGTGCCTTTCGAAAGAAACAATTGTTGGATTCACGAAAACTGCGGTGATCAATGACTTAAGACGGCGCCAGATAGGACCCTTGAAAGAAGGACTGGTCGTGCAAAACATCACACGAGAACGCATATAGTTGGATTCCTTTCTCCGCTGTGATGGTTGCCTTATGGCGATAACTCTGTTTTTACGCACGTCTCTTGCACACTTCTCGTTGTTTCACGGAAAAATCAGTTTTGCGGACAACATAAACCGCGTTGTTCGTATCAAACTACCCTAACGTTACTTTGCGCGGGTGGATGCTGTGATTGCTCGACTTTGGTGCCTAAAAACTGGATTGGTATCGGCTCTTGTTGCGGCGTGCAGCGGCATGAGCGCGCAGGTCTACAGCGTAGGTCCCGATTCAGCGACGAGTTCTCAGGGGCAGACTAAACAAGCCCAGAGCGCGGACCAGCCACTGGGTTGGGGATCGAGTATTCAGAACGCGCGTCTTGGTCGCGCGGCTGAATTGGCATTGGAACACGGAGATCACACGCTCGCGCTTGAATATGCACGCCGCGCCGCACAAGCAGCGCCTGGAGATCCGCAGCTTTGGTTTCTGCTCGGCTACGCAGCACGGCTTGATTCGAAGTATCAGGAATCGGCAGATGCTTACAGCCGCGGTCTCCGGCTGAACCCTTCATCACCCGAGGGCACCTCAGGGCTTGCCCAGACCTACAGCGTAATGGGCCGAACCGAAGAAGCCGTCCGTCTTCTGAAGCAGCTGGTGGAGAATGACCCAAGGCGCAGAGATGATCTGCTATTGCTCGGAGATCTCACGATGCGGTCGTCAGACTATACGGGCGCTCTGGATTGGCTAAGCAAAGCGGAACGGCTGAGGCCGGATGCCCGGTCTGAATTGCTGATGGCAATCTGCTTCCAGCACCTGAAGGAGATGGATCAAGCTGACAAGTATCTTGAGCTTGCGAAGCATCGCGCGCCTGACAACCCGGATGTTCAACGATCGATGGCGGGGTATTACCGTGAGACCGGAAACTATGAAGCGGCGATTGCAGCGCTGAAGTCAATCGGCAGCCCGAAACCCGATGTGATCGCCGAGCTCGCCTACACCTACCAGCTTGACGGCAAACCGGATGATTCGGCCACTCTGTACGCTCAAGCCGCTAATGCTTTGCCCAAGGATCTCGGACTACAACTGTCTGCGGCGCAGGCCGATATAGCTGTAGGCGGCATCGAGAAGGCGAAACCGTTTATCGAACGAGCCAACGCCATCGACGCCAACTACTATCGGCTGCATGCAATCCGTGGGGAGGTTGCCAAGCTTGAGGAGCGCGATGAGGATGCCGCGCGAGAATACAGCGCCGCAATCACTAGACTGCCAGCAGCGCCAGCCGAGGGACAGCTCTATGGCATCCAGCTCCACATGGATCTGATGGAAGTCTACAAAGATCTAGGAGACGAAAGCGCGGCTCATCATGAACTGGAGACCGCCCAAGGGGAAATCAACGGGCTAAGCGACCAATCATCCAGCAGGGGGCAGTTTCTGCGCTTGCGAGCTTTGATTGGAATGGATGCAGGCAATCTCGATGCAGCGTTGAAAGATATCGATGCAGCGCTCGCAATCAACGCGCATGATCGGGATGATCTGCAACTTGAGGGAGATATCCTGATGAAACTCGGTCGCACCGAGGATGCCATCAGGACGTATAAGCAGGTTCTCGCAGTGGATGCGGACAACCGTTTTGCGCTCACTTCCCTTGGGTATGCGTCACGCGCTGCAGGGCACGATCAGGATGCTGAGGAGTATTTCCTGCGCCTGGCAGAAGTCGCTCCATCGTTGTATGTACCGTACCTTGCGCTCGGAGACCTCTATACTGCCGACCGCGAATTCACAAAGGCCGAGGACGCGTACAGCAAAGCGTACGCACTGGATCCGCGAAAGCCCCTGATTATGGCGGGTGGAATGAACGCCGGTCTCGAGGCTCATGATCTTGACCGCGCCGGTATCTGGCTAAGTCGAGTCAGCAGCGGCATGAATAAGCAGCCCGAGGTCCTTCGAGAAAAGGAAAGGTATCTCAGCTTCAAAGGGGATTACCTGGCATCGGCAGAAGTTGGCCGTGAAGCAATAAAGGTGTTGCCCAAAGATAGAGATGTGGTTGTTTATCTTGGTTACGATCTGCTCCGTCTGAAGGAGTACGACGAGTTGCTGAATCTGACGTCGAAGTATCTGACTATTCTTCCGAAAGAACCTGACATTCCCTTACTTGCAGGCTACGTGCACAAAGCCCGAGGGCTCAGTGAGCAGGCGCAGAGCGACTTTACCGAGACACTGGTTCGGGACCCAGAAGTAGTAACGGCCTACGTGAATAGGGGCTATATGTCGAACGACATGCATCAGGCGCGTGCGGCTGCAGTGGACTTTGAATCAGCCTTGAAGAGAGAGCCGAACAATGGCGAGGCGCATCTTGGGCTTGCTTATGCGGATCTCGAACTCCACAAGCCACAGGCAGCGTTGCAGGAGACCGATCTGGCGGAGCGTACGCTGGGCGATTCGAGAGAAATTCACGTAATACGCGCAACCGCGTATGGGCGGCAGGACATGATGATCAAGGCTGCCGGTGAATACAGGGCTGCGTTGAAGTACACACCCGATGATGGAGCACTGCATCTTGGATTGGGGAACGCATTATTCCAAGAGCGGCAGTATCACGAAGCGATTGACGAGCTCCAAATCGCTGTGAAGGACTCTCCCGATGACGCAGCTGTTTATGCATTGCTCGCCCGCGCATATGCAAATCTGGAGAATCGCGATCAGACATTGGTGAACGTACAACTGGCCGAGCAGCACGCCCAACCAGCGAAAAGCAGTTCCGACGGTTCGGGATCCACACAAAGTGAGATCTTTGTTTCTACCGGTGAAGCCTTGAGCACATTGGGTGACCACGCAGCCGCAATGGAACGCTTTCGGAGGGCACTCACGGCTCCTGGCAGCGATCGCGTTGGCGTTCGTTTGGCCATAGCGCAACTGATGGCAGTACAGGGCCATTCAGAGGATGCGGAGAGACAAATTGCACTTGCCCAGATGGAGGGGGCGGCCGGTGAGGCGGCTCCGCCGAATGGCAGCCAGTTTATCGAGGCCGCGGACGTGTTCCGGTCCATGCACGACTACCAACTGTCGCAAACCTATCTCGAGCGTGCAAAGGCGGCTGGGGCACCGGACACAGAAGTGCGGATTGGGCTTGCGAATAACTATCTTGCACTGGGAGATACTACCAGAGCACAGGCGGAATTAGCGGCGGTCAGTGCTGTTGCAGATAATACCCCGGATTACCAATATCTGCTGGCCGAGGCCAATGTTCTTCGCCAGCAGCATCATGACGCCCAGGCTCTCACCTCTTTTGCGCAGGCCTCGAATGCGGAAGGTGAAGATCAAACGGCCGAGCAGGGACTGCTGCAGGCGGGAGCGGATGAAGGATTGAGGATCACACCTCAAGTGAGTCTTCTTTCCAACACTGCGGTAGAGCCGATCTTTGAAGACTCGACAGTCTATGTTCTGGACTCGAAACTCGACGCTTCATTTCCAGTGCCAAGTTCCGATACCGCTCAGCTTCCACCGCCACGTTCTTCCCTTGAGACGCAATCAACGAACGCATATCACCTGCACCTTGGCCATCTGCCAACCGCATCCGGATTTTTCCAGGTGCGCAATGCGCGTGGAGAAATATCTGTCCCCGCGACAAACTCGATTGTTGACCGTGATACGACCGACTATGCACTTAATGTGGGCCTAAATCCGACAATCAATATCGGTAACAATGTGTTGACCTTCGACAGCGGGATTCAGGCGACTGTTCGCCGTGATTCCGAGTCTCCGGTTGCAATGAACCAGAACCTGTTTCGCGAATTCGCCTACATGTCGACAAGTTCATTCTTCAACGTGGTGTCGGCCAGCGGATACGCGATACGCGAGGCGGGCCCATTTACCGAATCAAATCTCCATTCGGTCACAACCGCAGCCGCTGTTGATTTTCGCGTCGGAGCGCCCTGGGGAAACACTGCATTAGTTACTGGGTGGGGAGCCAATGATGAACAGATCGCGCCAGTAAACTACGAGGTCTACTACACCTCTTCCTACATAGGTCTCGCACGTAAGTTCGGTGAGCGGTTCAACTTGAGGGGCGTAGCAGAAGACGTCCGTGCGTGGCGAGTGGTGAAGACGAATTGGGGCATTGCACAGAACCTGCGTCCGGCAGGAGTTGTTGATTTCGCACCTAACCATAAGTGGGATCTGCAGGTGTCTAGCGCCTACTCGAACGTTCGAAGTTTTCACGCTTACGACGCCATCCAGAACGGGTTTTCCCTCTCCTACGCAAGGCCTTTTCGCCGTAAGTTCAATGACGAATCCGGAACGGTTGTACTTGAGTATCCAATTCGATTGTCAGCAGGCATGCAACAGGAATCCTTCTTTAATTTTGCGGGAGGTCACAATCAACAGTTCAGGCCTTATGTACAAATCAGTCTATTTTGAGGGCGGAATCCGATGAAGATATGTTTAGTTGCGACTTTTCCACCAAGTGGACGCCAGTTGAATGAGTACGCATTTCATATTGCGCGAGAACTGACAAAGAGTCCGGGCGTTGAATTGACGATTCTCGCCGACGAGTTGACGGACTACGAGTTCGCAACCGACGAGAACGGCAAATCATTGAAGGCAGACCAGCAATCAGAGTTGCCGGGCTTCACCGTGATTCGTTGCTGGAAGTTTGGCAGCCTTCTAAATCCGGCCCGCCTGATCAATACAATTCGGCAACTGAAACCTGACGTCGTATGGTACAACCTGGTCTTCTCAAGTTTCGCAACGCCTGCGAATCCGGTTGCTGCATTTGCGGGTCTCTCTGCGCCTGCTCTCACCCAAGCCGCAGGCTATTTCACACACATTACCTTGCACCACATCATCGAACACGTTGACTTTGCAGCGGCCGGCGTGAGACGGGAGAGGCTGTTTCGATTCGGCACCAACCTTGCAACCAGGGCATTGCTGAAAGCACATTCAGTTTCTGTTTTGCTTCCTCATTACCGAAGCACGCTCAATGCGAAGTATGGCGCCCGTAACGTACTTCTCGGCAATCACGGGACGTTTTCTTCGACTCCGGACCCTCCGGAGTTTACCAGGCGTGGCAATCCGGATCTACGCATCCTGGCGATAGGCCACTGGGGAACGTACAAACGCCTGGAGACACTCATGAGCGCTTTTCCAAAGGTCCTGGAGAAAGTTCCGAATGCAAGGCTAATCGTTGCAGGCGCGAATCATCACACAAAGGCCGGATATTGGGAATCGATTCGGGATGCGCAGCCACGGGACCTTCCCATCGAGTTTCGCGGATACGTTCCGGAAGAAGCCATTCCGGAATTGTTTCAGTCAACGTCGATCCTAGTGTTGCCTTATGATTCGGCGACTGGATCAAGCGGCCCCGCACATCAGGCATGCGAGTATGGGGTGCCGATTGTGTGCGCCGACATCGACGACTTTAAGGAAATGGTCGGGCGGGAGAATATGGCTGTTCGATTTTACAGAAAGGGAGATCCGGATGACCTGGCTGAACAATTCATTACCATTCTGAAATCTGCGGATTTGCAACGCCAGATGGCGGAGCATAACTTTGCAGCCGGCGTCGAGATGACGATGACAAGCGTTGTCAGGAACTATCTCCGCTGGTTCGAACTCCACAAGTGTAAAAGAGCGATGCGCCACGGAGCTCAGGTTCCAGAGCGGCTGCGTATATCGCCTCCTTCGTTCTGTGCGACCAGGTTCACAACCGACATGAGTGCGCAGCCAGCAGTATTAGTCCAGCGAGCAGGCGGGTTTGATGGAAAGACCTGTGAGGACCCAGAACAGGCTGGTGTTCATGCCGACCGTGGGATAGACCTCTTCGCAGGAAGTTGCCGAAATACGATGACACATCTTGGAAATGATGAATTGGATCGGCCGAATCCGACAGTCGGCATTAGTTTATGAGACCAAGAGTCGAATCGGAACGGCTTGAGAGCCAGGTGGCCGGCAACCTCGCACGCATTGAGTTTGTTGAGTCGATTGGAAGGAGTACATCATGACTAAGTTGCGTGCTCGCAGGATTCTTCACTTGAATCTGAATTGGGCGATCCCAGGCCTGTTGATGCCCATGCTCTCAATCGGATGTGGGTCTATGAATGTCACCGGTACGCTTGGCACTCCAACGGTGGCCATCTCCGCCAACCCCTCTTCAATCGGAGCTGGAAGCTCGTCCACATTGACCGTATCCGCGAGCAACGCGACACAGGTCACGGTGACTGGATCCGACGGGACTACGTTTACCTTGCAGCCGAACGGCGGAACGCAGTCAGTTAGCCCAAAAGCTACCACGACTTACACCGCGGCCGCGAGTGGAGGGGGCGGGTCAGCTTCGGCTACTGCAATCGTCACGGTGACTGCTGCTGCTGTGCCAACGGTGACCATTGTTGCCAGTCCTGCGTCGGTCGCCGCTGGAGGATCTTCAACGTTGACGGTGACAGCGAGCAACGCTACCCAGGTCACAGTGACTGGAACCGATGGAAGCACATATGCTCTGCAACCGAACGGAGGAACACAGGCGGTTAGTCCCAAAGTGACCACCACCTATACTGCGACCGCGACTGGAGGGGGCGGATCAGCATCGGCTACTGCGACCGTGACTGTTACCTCTGCAGCCGCGCCGACAGTGACAATTACTGCCAATCCCGCCTCGATTTCAGTTGGAGGCTCTTCTACATTGACGGTGACTGCAAGCAACGCGACCCAGATCACGGTGACCGGAACCGACGGCAGCACATATACCCTCCCGCCGAGCGGAGGTACACAGGTCGTTAGTCCAAGTGCGACCACCACCTACACTGCAATCGCGACTGGAGGGGGCGCGACAGCTACAGCTACCGCGACCCTGACGGTGAGCGCCGCTACCGCCCCAACGGTGACCATTGTTGCCAGCCCCACCTCGATCACTGCTGGAGGCTCTTCTACCTTGACGGTGACCGCAAGCAATGCTGCGCAGGTGACGGTGACCGGAAGCGACGGCAGCACATATACCCTCCAGCCGAGCGGAGGTACGCAGGCCGTTAGCCCAAAAGCAACCACCGCCTACACCGCGACCGCGACTGGAGGCGGCGGGTCAACTACAGCTACTGCGACGGTGACGGTGACGGCGGCTGGTAGCGTGCAATCGATTGATCATGTCATCTTCATGCTGCAGGAGAACCATTCATTTGACAATTACTTTGGCATGCTCAATCCGTACCGAATTGCGAACGGTTGGAACGTGGGAGACGATGGAAACACGTATAACGTGGATGGTATCGACGACAAACTGACGACGATCAGCAACGAGGACGATCAAGGAACGTCGTACTCCCTCTTCAAATTCACTAGCACCTGCGTGGACGACATGAGCTCCGATTGGCTATCAAGCTATGGAGATGCCAACAGATACGATTTTCTTACTACGCGGCCTATCGAAATGGACGGCTTCGTGCACAATGCGGAAGGGTACGCGAACAGTTGCGTAAATGGAGGCGGTAGTTGCGCCGGCAAGTTCACTGATTTGACTGGCCAGCGCTCAATGGGCTATTACGATGAAGGCTTTCTAAATTACTACTACTACATGGCATCGCAATTTGCTGTCTCTGACCGCTGGTTTTCGCCAGTATCAAGCAAGAGTATCGACAACCGTATTGCAACATTCACCGGCGGCACCACGCAGGGCCTGGTGAGGGATCCGGGAGGCGATGACCATCTGTCTCAGCTTGATATTCCCACGATCTTTCAGGAACTGGACGCAGCCAACGTATCTTGGAAAATCTACTACACGGTTACAGAGGGCTATTGCCTCGACTACGATGACTGCAACGGCTCAGCCTATGACAAGTTTCCGGCAACAGACTTCTCTAACCTCACTTATGCGTATCAGTATTTGCATGAGAATCCGAGCGGGGGGGCCTGCGCTCCTCCTACGGTGCAGTCTAGCGCCGTTGGCGATTCGAGCAATTCCTTCTGCATCGATACGAATCACATTGCCCCGCTGACTACCTACTACACAGATCTAACCAACAACACGCTTCCAAGCTTTGCATTTATCGAGGCCGGCTACGGCAACAATGACGAACATCCAGGATCTGGCCAATCGGTTCTGTTAGGGCAGGCGGAGGTAGCACAGGTTGTGAATAGCTTCATGGCGAGCCCTGAGTGGAGTAATTCCGTTTTCTTCTTTGCTTACGATGAGGGCGGCGGACCTTACGACCACGTCCCGCCCGTACCGGGGCATTCGAACGACAACACCGATGCATCACTTGGAACCATTCCGGATATCTCGACAATTGCAGTGAACCCGGACTCATACGACCCGTGTCTGCCTCCGGGGGGGACGCCGACCCTGCATTGCGATCTGCTGTCGAACTACCCCGGTGCAAATTCGGCGGACGCGCCCGCAGTCGACGGCTTTGCCGCGCAACTCGGGTTCCGGTTGCCAAACATCATTATTTCACCATTCACAAGGAAGCATTATGTTTCGCACACACCGATGGATCATACGGCGGTTATTAAGTTTGTCGAAAACAGATTCATTGGCAGCAACGTGTCGCTGACGCCACGAGATGCGATACAGCCGGATTTATTAGAGTTCTTCGACTTCAACAATATCCCATGGGCCACTCCACCGACCCCACCAACTCCGGTGACAGCCGAGTCGTTGGGATACGATCCGTGCACGCCCTCGAGCTTCGCTCCCTCAGTGCGCCGCAAATGAGAGCGTGTTGTGACTACTTGTTTAACCGGACCAGAAAAACAAGAGGCAAGCTGGCAACATAGTCCCGCTACACGCATCCAAATGAATATCAGCGTGTAGCGGAGACCAAGATGAACATGATCGCAAATGAGTCACGCAAATGGATTGCAGTTATTGCGATCGTGGTTGTATCAGGAACTCGCGCCTGGGCAGGGGATGTGTTAAAAATCACCATCCCCAAACATAGCGAGTTGACTCCCGTGCAAAAGCTAAATCGGGAGGGCGTTGAAGCTGTTGAGAAGCACCAGTTTCAGGATGCGGCTTCGCTTTTCTACAAGGCATATCTTTACGATCCTGCTGACCCTTTCACATTGAACAACCTGGGCTATATCTCCGAGTTAGAGGGAGAGCTCGATCGGGCCAAGAAGTTCTATACTTTGGCCTCGGAGCAAGGCTCGAACGCAAACATAGACCGGAGCAATGCCAAGCAGTTGGAGGGAAAGCCGATGCAGGAGGCCTTCCAGAGCCTCCACGATGTCCCAATGCGGGTCAATCGAATGAATGTGAACGCCCTGAACCTTCTTTCCAAGGATAGGGGACAGGAGGCTGTTGCACTGCTCCGTCAGACGATTCTCCTCGATCCGGGGAATCCATTTACATTGAACAATCTGGGAGTCGCTTACGAGGCTGTTGGAGACTATGAGAGCGCCTTGAAATATTACAGGTCGGCGGCCTCGTTGAACTCCTCGGAAACTGTAGTCGTGACCCTCGATCCCTTATGGGTAGGAAAACCGGTGAGTGCCATGGCGACGGCGAGTCTGAAGAGGCTGGACGAGCGGGTGAAAAAGTTGGGTGGCGCACAGGTGGACTCCAAGTTATTTACCATGCGGGGAGTGTTTGCAGCAAATGGAAACGATTGGCGTACTGCAAGACAGGATTTTCTTCATGCCTACTCACTCGATCCATCTAGTGCATTCTCGCTGAATAATCGTGGCTTTGTTGCGGAGATGGACGGCGACCTCGAGACCGCGCAGTTCTATTATGAAAAGGCCAGGAAGGCCTTTGACGCAGATGCAAAGGTTGGCTTGGCGACGCAGCAGGTAGCCGAGGGGAAGAAGCTTTTTACGGTCGCCGCCGGAAGCGGTCGCCAAGTCGAGAATCAGCTGGACATATATGGTGCACAACGTCACCGGGAAACCGGTCCGATTGAACTGACTCCACGCGGTAACACGCCGAATGGTGATTCCAGCGTGGCTCCGGCAAAGTCGCATTTGTCAGGCACTGAGCCTGCGGCTGTGCCCGCAGTGCCGTAATTGAATAACCCTCATAAGGAGCCCGCTCAAATGACCAAGCAGCAAGCCATGACTTCGTTATATCAATCGATGACGTTGCTTTCCCGCCTGCTGCTAGTGTCTCGGGATGACAATGAGTTGTCATCGTCGAAAATGCCGGAATTGAGTTCAGAGATTCGAAACATCACGCGTGGAGAGTTTGATGCGTTGGTGAATTTAGCTAACTCAAACCATGTGATTGTGCGCGGACTGGAAGTTGTTCTGGACATAGTGCGCAAGGCGAAGGACGACACCCGTATTGAATGGGCAGAGACGGCCCTTGCAGTTGAGCGGGCGCGGATCGGTACGGCACTCATGTTTCTTGAAGAGATTTGCCGGGTCTTCGAATATGAAGGGCGTAGCGTTGCCGTGATCAAATCGCTTGACCACTGGCCGGATCTTGGCAGCGACCTTGATCTGTACACAGATGCAAACCCGAAAAACATATCGAAACTCATGGCAGACCACTTCGGCGCGCAGATTGCGTCACGAAGCTGGGGAGACCGGTTGGCCGGCAAATGGAACTTTCTTATACCTGGATTACGTGAGGCGGTTGAGGTTCACGTAGGCCGCCTCGGACAAACGGGCGAACAGGTCACAATTGCGTCGCACCTAATGGAACGGACGCGGCGGGTGATGGTTGGCAACCATAGCTTTCGCGTAACTTCAACCTCCGACCGGCTAATGATTTCCACTCTGCAGCGAATGTACCGCCATTTCTACTTTCGCCTGTGCGACGTGATCGACTCTGCCGCGCTTGTTGAAATGGGCGCTATTGAATGGCAGGATTTACGCTACTGTGCAGCCAATGCCGGCATTTGGGAAGGTGTTGCGACTTATCTGGTGATCGTGTCGGACTACGTGAGGAAATACCGCGGCTGCGGGCTCGAGTTACCGCACTTCGTGAGAGCAGCAGCGCGCTTTGGGGGCGATGATGTCTTTTATGCTCGTGAGTTTCTACGAGTTCCGATCATGCCCCAGTCTATCAGACTTTATGGGACTCAACTCGCTGGCCTTATGCGAAATCTAGAGCTGGTGAGCGGAGCGCGGCTTAGCCTTTTGCCATGGCTCGCTACAGCAGCTCTGGTGGGGCAAAGAATTACTGGGAGCGATAAGGGCATTTGGTAGGCAAGTGACTTCAGCCCGGGCTCGGAAGTATGAACGGGCAAATTTGATTCATTCCATTCAACCTTGGGTTAACCGAGAGGGGGTGCCGGGAGTTTTTTCTCGGCAAAAAACATCATGGACAATCGGCCTATTTCAGTTCGTAGATCAATCACTAGTGCTGTGCCAACTTCGGTGGGCTCCAGCCGCATGATGCAGGATGCAGGGGCTTCCACTTGGCTGCCCGGAGGGCCACCGATTCCCGCTGTGGCCTATGCTGCGAATTCGCAAGCGGTAATGATGGCGACTTCGCGGCCCATATTTACGGTCGACCCGTTGGCAGTAAAGGGCGATAAAACATCGAGCGCGATATCGTTCGTGGTTCATGCTGTTGCAATCACTCTGATTCTGACAGTGGCGTTGAATGTTCGCTCAGCCGTCACACTGAAGCCTGCCACTCTCGTGACGCCAGTGGACTTCAAAATAACCGCACCACCACCAATCATGCCAGTGGCAAAGGTGCAAGGCGGCGGTGGTGGCGGCGGCGCGCATGAGGTGGTGGAACCCATCAAGGGAAGGCAACCTAAGGTGGCAAAAGATCAGATTACTCCTCCACAGATCATCCGGATTGATCGGCCCAAACTGGGTGTTGAGCCAACCGAGATGACAAAGATTCCTGACAATAGCAACCTTCCCAATCTCGGCATGAGCCAATCGCCGCAGATCGCAATGGCTTCCCAGGGAAGTGGAAGCGGGTCGGGATTTGGTCATGGACTTGGTGGCGGCATTGGCGGGGGCCGCGGCATTGGCGCGGGTCCAGGCAGCGGTGGCGGCTACGGTGGCGGCTTGATGAGTGTGGGCGGCGGCGTAAGCGCACCGCAGGTCATCCATTCCGTTGAGCCGGCGTTCACAGACGAGGCACGCCGAGCTAACTATCAGGGGAATGTTTCGGTGCAGCTCATTGTGGATTCAGAAGGGAATCCGCAGAATGTTCACCTGGTGAGTCATCTAGGCATGGGATTGGATGAGAAGGCCATTGAGGCAGTAAGACAGTACAAATTCAAGCCGGCCATGTACCAGGGGCATCCAGTTGCTGTGCAAATCCTGATTGATGTGGACTTCCACTTGCATTGATTTCGATTAGCATAGTATTGCGCAATAAGAAGAGGAACCCCTTCGGGGTTCCTCAGACTGCTGACAAAGTATAAAGAAAGGCTCTCGTATTTTACGGGAGCCTTTTGTATTTGGCTTTATGCGGCAGAAAGCAAAGGCGCACCAGTAGGAGCTTTAGTTGGTATTGATCGAGGTGCTAAGACCGACGGCGCACTTGGTGCGGAAGGTCGACGGAATGGAAGATGTCAGTCTTTATCCGTATGCGGGCAAGGATCTTTACTGCGAAGACGACGGGCGTCGGGTGCTTGATCCAACGGTATTGTTCAAACTGTGGATTCTTCCCTTTCTGTATTGAGTTCGCTTGGTCCGGCATTTGATGCGGAGGAGGATGCGAACGTGACCTGCCGTTGGCTTTGCCTGACGTGAAGATGCGTGATACGGTGTCGGAAGCTTCGATGGTGAGCCAGAACCTCTAGGACCCTGGCGAATGGCCCTTGGATTCTGCAGGGCCACAGGATTGACTCAATATATTATTGACTAACCGCCTGAGCTGTTTGCGTATGCCCAGCAGCGGGCTTTTTAGCATAGTAACCTTTGCGCGTTCTCACGGTCATCTTGCCATGCTTGGGTGCGTTTGCTTCGACCCGTACAGTGCGGTAACCTTCGATGCTGGCCGGCTTGGAGGAGCGATATCCAATGGTGTACTGGTCCCGGATATCATGTGCGACTTCAGCAGCGATATCATCCACATCCTCAAGGGAACGTGGAAAATAAGCGATGCCGCCCGTCTCCGAAGACAGCCGCTCAAGGGCGGTTCTGGCCCGTGTTGCCTCATCCTTGTCCGCATCATAGAGCAGGCCGATGGTATAGACAACAGGGCCACCGAGGCCTTGCACCCGGCGGATGGCTTGCTCAAGTTCCAGACGCGACGCATTGTCCGCTCCATCGGTGATGACCAGCAGCACCTGTTTGGGGAGTTTTCCATGGTGGGCCAATTCGTCTGCCGAAGCAGCTACCGCATCATACATAGCTGTCGTTCCTTTGGAATCGAAGTGCGCGAGTCCGCGATTAAGCGCGGCGATGTCCGAAGTAAAACCTTGATCAAGGAAAGCACGATCCGAGAAGTTCACGATGAACATTAAGTCTCGTGGATTCGAAGCTCTTATCAGGTCCAACGCCGCTGAGTTGACTGCGGCACGCTTGTCCAGCATCGAGCCTGAGTTGTCGATGACAATGCCTAACGATACGGGCTGGTCCTGATGCAGAAATGAAGTAGTTGCCTGCGGAACGCCGTCTTCCCAGACGCGAAAATCGCCGCGGTTCAAATCCGAAACTATTCGGCCCTTTTCATCGACCACGGCACAGGTCAACAGAACCTCATCCACATCCTCATGCATAGTGTAGATGCCGTCCTGCCGCTTCTGAATTTCGCCAGGCCGAGCTACACCGAGAGGCGCAGTCGCAAGTGAAGGCGAACTTTCCTCGACATCGGGGCTGGGAATTGGATCGCGGTCCACGTCGAGTCGCCGTTGGACTTCCGGCCGTGTGGGATCGTGGCCCTGCAGCGCACCCTGGTCTTGTATGGAATCGCGGGTGGCACCGGGAGGGGTGGGTTGCGCCTGAGCCAAGGACTGTTGGGGCTGCGGCGAGGGCCAGACCCGAGTCTGGCAGCGCAAAGGCGGACCACTCAAGACAACCAAGGCTGCCACAGAAGTGACGCAGAGCGTGCGCGTTATCATGAAGGCTTTTGAGATCATAATAGAGTCATCCTGGATCATTCTGGCGGCCTTATTGGAGAACTGGATTCGAAGAAATCGCCGTTGGGTGTGCGCCGGAATCAATCTGATCCATCGGCAACTCCAATGAGAAGAGAGAAGTAGGTCCTTGGCCCGCATGCACCCAAATGCCATGGAATCCGTCGCGTAACTCAGGATGAAGAGACAGCAGGGCTGTCATCACCTGGGTAACTTGCCTTCGCGCACTCGGTGGATCGTGTAACTGCGCAGCCTGCGTTTGATCAGGCGCATACTGAACGTCGAGATCCAACGCGCCGAATGTGGTTGTCGTGTCAATATTGGTCACTTGAAAAGCTGAACCCTGCCCGCCGACCATCAGTGGTTGCTGGGCGACGGGAAGGTCAGTCGGCTTCACTCGTTCTTCTTCGTGCTGCAGCTTATCGAGATTGGGGCTCGACAGGAAATCCACAGGATCAAGAAAATAGGCAGCCATGCGGTAATAGAACCATGCATCCCAAGTCATCTTCTTATCGGCGAACTTACGCGCCGACACCCAATACCAGAGCCCATCGTGGCCTCCTTCAGTCATAGGTTTGCTGAAGAAACCGCCAAGCACCCAGCGATGATCGGGTGATTCCGACAGGACAAGTGCAATCTGTTGCGGCTTGGGAACGCCGGTTGCATGGAGGATAACAAGTGCATAACGGGCTGGCGGAAGATCAGTAAAGTTCATCACCACGACCGGGTTACCACAATAGAAATCCGTACGAGCCACACCGGGCGCCTCGGCGGACGCGTCCAGCGCATAAAGGCTATCGATTGTAATGGACGCATGCTGGACAAGTGGCCTTATGGTGTCGATCGAACTCGCAATTCCGCTGAAGTCCGCCGCAACCGCGGGCATGGTGTTTGCCCGAAGAGTTTGCACGTCCCCACTTTGCACTTCGCCAACCATGGCGCGAGCCGCGTTCGATATGGTATCGCGTTGAACAGGCGTCATTTGAGACTGAGTTTTGCAGGACGCGGCGCTTGCTGCCATGGGTTGCAAAGCGGCGGCAAGAACCAGAGACAACGGAAGCGTGCACGACACGCGTAACGACTTAGCTGGCATAGTTGCAGCCTTCCATGTTGATCATTGGGCAAGCGAAACGGGTATCTCCGCGAGCACTCAAATATATGATGCAAGTAAATTCTCGCCCGGCTACAGGAAGAAAGAAAATCGCGCAAAAGGTTGTTCTACCTACATTACGATCCGCTTGGGCTTTCATCTTCCGGGCGAATAGCTGCCCGCGACTGTTGAAGCAGTTGCCAGACCGCCATGTGTGTGAAGCCGCTGCACTGTCATCGCTATTGCAGAGCCTCCTCCTTCACAATCGTCGATTCGATATTCGCCCAAAGGGTCGCTGGATGATCCTCAATGGGGTACAATTCGCGAGCGGCTTGAGCAATGACGTCAAGAGCGGCCAAAAGAGCGCGACATAGTTCGCAGTTATGAAGATGCGGATGATCGGCGATCCTTTCGCAGGAGCAAATAATGTCGGGCAGTTTTCTCTGGAATTCTTCGCAGGATAAGTTGCAGGCGAGTTCCCTCATCTCATTCCCCCCGCTGCGGATGGTTCAGCAGGAATCTCCGCAGCTTCAACCGCGCTTTGTGCAGTTGGGACTTGCTGTTGCCGATAGAGCAATCGAGCAGGGAGGCGATTTCGCTGTGGTCAAACCCTTCGATATCATGAAGCACAAAGATGAGCCTGTAGCCAGCCGGTAGTTCATCGATAGCGCGCTGTAATGTCAGTCGGTCGATCGCTCCAGAGAGTGCTAAATCGCGAGCGCCAAAATATCGGCCCGGCCGTTGGTCAGAAGCCGGTTCCATCATTTCGTCCAGGGAGTTCAACTGGAGGCCCTTCTTGCGCAGGTACATCAGCACGACGTTAATGGTCAATCTGTGAATCCAGGTGGAGAGAGCCGATTCTGCTCGAAAGGTATGGATCTTGCGGTGGATCTGAAGGAAAGCTTCCTGGGTGAGATCTTCTGCTTCTTCTACACTGCCAGCGATGCGCAGACAAAGAGAATACACATGCTTCTTATGTATCGAGTAGAGCTGTGCGAAAGCATGGTGGTCGCCATTCCGGACGCGGGCCAATATGTCGGCCTGTTCGTTATTGGTGGCGTGACTGGGCCCAAGACGCAATACAGGCGCATTCGCAGCTCCCTTTGATAGTGACGGCGCAGTCTCGCGGGGCAACTGCGTTGAACAGATAAAGGAGGACATGCTTATCCTTGGCGGAACATTGAATTGGAATTACTTCAATCGGTCCCTTGCCGGTCTGAATTCGATGATCAATCTCTTCGGTAAAGCTTTGACCAACGAATTGAGCCGCAAGATCATCACATAATGATGTGATGCGCCTTTTCTCCTCAAGAAAGCAGAATCGATGGGGTTTTTTGCGAGAGGGACAATATTGCGCTCAAGAGAGTAAGGTGAGATTCATTCTCGATGAATGGCAGGGAACCCGTGAAGAAACAAGAAGCCAGCTTTAGTGCCCAGGCTAAACTGACACCATTGCGAGCTGCTCTCAAAGTCTGCAAACCCGAAAGACCTATTGAGGAACATTCAAAGGATTACAGGGGCGGCCCTCGTAATCTCATTCGATCACGCCGATGCCCGGCCCGTGTGTCTCCACAGTCAATGACCCAGTGATCCACTCTTCGTCCACCCTCTAAAACACTGATGCCCCAAGGTTCGCGCTTTACGAGCGCGAACCTTGAGGCCTAATTGCAGCGCTGAAGGGGAAGAAACTGCGACTGAGTCGGGTTGTTCAATTGAACAGCTTTCCTTCACCACCGATATACAACCAAGTCATCCAAATACACGGTGGCCTTTCCACTTCCGATGCCGTCGACTTGAAACTGCGTCTGAAGCGTGGGCGCCCATCCGAGCGCAAACGCCGACGGGACTGTCACATTAATATCCTGTTTGGCGCCATCCAGCGCTACCGAATGATAAGTTACGTTTCCAGAGTCATCGCGGGAAGTTTGGATCTGAACGTGATGCCATACATCGGGGCTCCAACTGCGCGGGTTGCAGGTTGCTGTCGATGACTTCCATTCGACGACTGGATGGTCAGGCGTTCCTTTGTTCTTGGTATATTGCCAGGTTCCTGAATAACCCGCGCACTGCATTGCGATGATTGCATTCTGACCATTCGACATTACTTGGTTCAAATCCATCTCCAGATTCCCTATGGCTGCAGAAGAGTTCTTGAAATACACCCATCCGTCGTAAAGAAAATTAGTAGCGGAAGAGTCATCATCAAATGAGACCGAATAACGCTCGTCGCCACTCCCCGAGAAGCTAGTGACAAACTCGCGGGCGGTCCCACTGTGTGAGGGTGAATTGACCAGACTCATCGTTCCGCTCGAACTGCCCGGTCCTCCATCATCGTGGGCGGCCTGCCAACCGCTCAATGCTTGGACGCTGCTGACACTGGTGGCATTTGAAGGAGGAACTGACCCGCTCTCTGATGCCGAGACCGAGACAGTGATGGGGACATCCGTCACGCACGAGGATCCATCATTGCCCCATGCCTTTACGTGCAGAGTATGCGAGCCAGCTCCGGCAGTGACGGGAAGATCGACGGAGCTTCCTTTCACCACTGAAGTATCAGGGCTGTTATCGAGCGAATAGCCCATCGTCGCGACGGATTGGGATGAACAGGTTGATGCGGTGGCCGAGAGGTTAAAAGGCGTCCCTACCTGACTTCCGCCGGAAGGGCTGTTGACAATTACGCCTGCGTACACGGGAACGGTTAGGACAGCTGATAGCGAGGAGAGGAGTGAGATCTTCTTGAGCATATTGATGCAACGAACGGAATGGAGCAGAATCATGGGTATGCCTCAACGGGAGATCTTTGCCCGCAAAAGTTAAAGTTGACGCATGACTTCCCGACGTCGCGGAGGTGCGGCGAAAGGAGCCGAATATTTGGTGTGGTTCGAGCGGGCTGGTCTGGAAAACCGTCACGCGTTAATGCCTGAACGGAACTCAGCAGCCTCTTTCAATTTATCTTTCGAATGGCAGCCACAGAACGGTGGGCAGTTCTATAGTGCCGGACATTTCTAAACTAAGAACGAAGGAGTTTGTGGTATTGCGGGATTTGCGGAGAAACTCCCAACCACTTTCTCGATTGTTCTAAAGCCTCCCGATGTCCAGGCAACTAATTAAAGGAATACTGCATCAATTAACGCTGAACCAATATTACCGAATCTTCTTGGACTTTAGTGCAGTGTTGACCTGGAAAAAGTGATATATGTGTCCAATTCGCGAGTTTCTATTGACGTCATCACAAGGTATGTTTTCAGTGTGAAACAACCACCAGTCAGTGCCAATGCGATCTTATTGAGCAGTTCCCGAGTGCCGACTAAGTCGTGTCTTTTGAGAGCACCTCACGAAAACAGATGCGATGCAAGTTATTCTCGTTCTTGCGGCACGAACAGACATCGATTAACCGATTCCTTGCATCGTGCCGCAATTACGGCGTAGGTTACTACGGCGTAGGTTACCAGCGAGAAATAGTTAGGTTATCCAAATAAACATTGCTTGAGCCGCTAGTTCCTAGGCCATCGATCTGGAATTGGGTTTGCACCACTCCAACCTGCCAACCCAGCGAAAACGATGAAGGGACGGTTGCGTTGATCGTCTGCTCGTCGCCATCCAACCATACGGACTTATAGGTTACGTAGCCGGAGTCATCACGCGAATAGCTTATTTGAACGTGGTGCCACACATCGGTCTGCCAGTTGGCCACATCGCAAGGTTGCGAAGAAGCGACCCATTTGGCCCCTGCGCCGCTGTATTCCCATTTTTTGGAATAGCCGCTGCACTGAAACGCATAGATTACGGTTTGACCATTCGCTGTAACTTGATTTGAATCCATTTCGAGGTTGGATATCGAGCTTCCGGAATCGATCCACACCCAGCCGTCGTAGACGAAATTCGATGAGACGACGTCGTTTGCGTAAGACACACTGTATATCTCACCGCCAGCATCAGTGAAGATAGAGGCAAACTGTCGTGCGGTACCGCTTTGCGATGGAGCGCTGACGAGGCTTGTTCCCCCCTCCGCCGTTCCAGGCGTACCCGCGTCGTGATTGAAATGCCAGGTATCAAGCAACTGCACGCTTGAGGCGACATTAGCATTGGAGGGAATGACGGGTGGGGATGAGGGTGGCATAATGACGTAGTCGCCCCTGGCGAAGCCACTGTTTGTCTTTCCTTCAACAACTGCAATCGCCTCGATGACCGTCGTTGCGGTAACAGGGATCGGGCCAGTGTAGACCGCCGAGGACGTAGTCGGTGCGGCGCCATTGGTGGTGTAATGAATGGTCGCCCCTGGCGTTGCATCAGACAGATTGACGCTCTGCGCGGACTTATAGGTTCCCGCCGCTGGTGAAAACACTGGCGTACTCACCGTGGAAGAGACGACAGTAATGTTGATGGGCAGATCTTCGCTGACTTTTGTTCCCCAGCATTTCACATGCAGAATGTGCGCACCTGGAGTTGCGCTGACCGACGCGGTAAATGATGTTGGGGTGATGGTTGTGGGGCCTGAGTCGATGGAATAGCCCATTGATGCTGCAGGTTTTGAAGAGCATGTGGTGGTGCTCGCGCTCAGCTGGAAGGGTGAAGCGACTTGGGCGCCGCTTGCAGGTGTCGTCACGGTGATGGCGTAGCCCGGGACGGTTGCGGCGATGAGCAACGATATTGAGCAAAATAACGGTTTCATTGATCCCCCAAAAGAATGGAATATTCCCTCGACAACGTGAAATTTCGTCGCTGGATCCAACCCGAAGCTTCTTCGTTGCATCTCATCTAGCGATGGCCTCCGGACTAATTTCAATGAGGGCGATGAAAGCACACGTCGACGCGGCGGATCTGGAAGCTGCCAGAATTCGCAGTATTCAATATGTGTGATCCAAGTGCAAGAAAAGAACAGACCTTACCTATACGTGCGCGGCTTTGCCTATTCGCAAGGACGGATTTCTCGAACCCGCAATGTTGTCGTTCAGATTTTCTCGTACGTTTTCGTTCGGATTAATTGTGAGCAGAATAGCACAGATGTTGTGAGTTATTGTGACTGTGATCACATAAAAGTTGCGCCATAACTGTGCCATTTGGGAAGTAAACAGACCCCACAGTGCCTGACCAACTTCGCATAATGCCCACGCGCGGTTGCAAGGAAACAAGTTACGCTTACGGGGAACCGTCAGAGAGTCTGAGCCGAAAGAGCTGTAAGTGATTATCTAACTTCAAAACATTTCTACTATATGAAATATAGATGCTCTAATTACGAAGAGCGTTAACTACGAAGAACTGCGGGCTTCGTTCATCGAAATAAAGCTCGATGAACGAATGCCGGTAGGGATTTCGTGGGAACTCAGACCGCCTGTGCAGACATCAATTCACAGTGAGATTGATTGTAGTTGTTACCGAGGCTGTGCCGCTGGTGCCGGTGACAGTAACGACGTAATTTCCGGCAGTTGTTCCTGCATTGGATGGATCATTCGCAGGAACACCGCTGACGCATCCTACGCACAATGCCGCAATTGCTGAGAAAAGCACCAAGCACAAAAGCGTCTGCCATTTACGCCGACGGAGAGGTAGACAGAAGATAAGAAATGCTGCGAGCGTTCCACCGCCGAGAGCGAGGTTGCGGTTGAATGGATCGTGCAGGGCAGCGGTAGATGCTCCCGTTGTACTAATAGTGATCGTCGAGGTAACTGCACTTGATCCGGAGATGACAGCGGGCTGTGCAGCCGTGCACGTTGGCGGATCCATGGCTCCTGCCGGACTGGAGGTGACAGCACAAGTCAATGTCACAGTGCCGGTAAAGCCACCGCTTGGGGTGATCGTGATAGTGGAAGCGGCGCTCCCTCCTGCTGACGCGACGGTGGCCGCTGTGCCGCTCAGCGTGAAAACAGATGGGAGGACGATTGTCAGAGAGACTGTTGTTGTCTCCGAGACGCCTCCTGCGGTGCCCGTTACTGTCAGCGTGTAGGCTCCCGTACTCGTTGTTGCCTGAGTGCTGATGGTGAGGATCGACGTTACAGCAGCCGTTCCCGAGATGGCCGGGGCTGCGCTGACCGAACACGTCGGCGCATCGGTCGTGCCTGAAGCGCCAGCACTAACAGCGCAGGTGAGCGCAACCGAACCCGTGAAGCCGCCGCTTGGCGTAATGGTGAGGGAGGAGGTTGTCGAACTTCCCTGAGCAATCGCTGCTGGCGGAGCGGCACTCAATGAGAAGGTGCCCGACCCCGCAGTGCTCTGGATGACGTACGCAGCCTTCTCTATCATGCTGGTGCCCACCGATGGGCTGATCGCAATCGCTTCGATTGTTTCAGATGCCCCCACCGAGATGGGTGTAGAGTATTGTGGCGATCCGGCCGAGGGCGAGCTTCCGTCCGTGGTGTAGTAGATTGCCGCGTCTGAGGTCGCACTGCTCAAGGCGACGCTCTGCGCGGCGCCGTAGGTGCCTGCCGCTGGTGTGAATATGGGAGGCAGCGCTTGCGTCGTGTAAGTCCAGCTCAGGATTTTCTGGCTCGCTGAAAGACCTCCAGAGCCTCCCGTAAAGCCGACGTAGGCAGTGTTCGCGCCCACCGTCTGGGGAATATTGATTGCCTGCGAATAAGTGAACTTATCGCCGGTTACCCCGTCGAGAAGATTCAAAGTGAGCGTGGTGCCATCGTAGGTGACAGTCGCCGTTATGCCGTCGTCGCTGTTCAACTGAATTCCGCTTGGACTTATATCCACCGTCGGGGTCACGGGTGGTTCCCCATTGGTATAGAAGCCGGTCGAATCGCTTCCTTCATTTTCGTAGTTATAGAAGTTGAACTTGATAGCGACACTGTTTGGGATATTCTGATAACCGAGCCCGGCAGAGTCTCCGCCAAGGGCCGTCGGTGAGTTGTTTTGAATGGTGAAAGTAAAGCCGTTTGCCTGCGCCTCAGACAACTGGAAAGTGAACACACTTGTGAACGCCTGGATGTTGATGGGCGTATTCCAGAAGACGCTTCCGGCCTCATTCAGTCCGCCATCCGTCAATTGCATGCGGGAGTCGTTGGAGGCCTTGGTGCTTCCGTTCAAGGTCAATCCAGCCGTAGAAGCAAAGCCGTTCGGGAAACTGATTGTCGTTCCGCCTGCTTGGATAACGTATGCGGCAGTCCCGATATCGCTATTTGCCAGGCTGGGGTCAATTGCAATCGCGTTGATCGTTTCAGAAATCGCAACCTTGATCGGCGATGCATACAGAGTTGAGGATGCGGATGGAGTCGAGCCGTCGATCGTGTAATAAATCTTCGCGTTCGCATCCGAGTCTGAGAGAGTCACCATCTGGGCGCTTGCGTAGGTGCCGCCAGCGGGTGAGAAGCTGATGAGAGGCGTCTGGTCAGTGAAGTTAAAAACCGCGCTACTGATCGCGCTCTGGATATAGCCGGCCGCGCTCGTGATGGCTTTCAGGGTTGTGTCCGTACTGATCGAGATCGGCCCAGTGTACAGATTCGACGCTGGCGTTGGAGTGGAACCATCGAGGGAATAGAAGATCTGTGAGGAGGGTGTCGCCGTAGTAAGCGTCACACTTTGGGTTGCGGCGAACGTGCCGCCGTTCGGAGAAATCGTAGGCGCAGCCGCGCTCGGCTCCCCGTTGAACAGTCCGTACACATCAACTTCGTTTTGAGCCACAACGTACACCTTGCCATTGGTCACCAGTGGAATGGAGAACTTTGTGGCAGTGCCCATGGAGTCGCGAGCTGAATTCGTGTCGCTCTCGTAGAGTGGAGTGGATAGGTTATTCGCAGGCCACGCATACAGCACAGCCTCGCCATAGGTCACGTACTGGTCTGCGCGCACAGCCCAGGCGATGCCGTTCTGTGTCCCATTGGAAGATATCGAGAAGGATGGGCCGGGGAAGGCTGAGTAGATGGAGGACTGGCTCGCTGGCTCGTTGGCCAATACTCCGTTCGTGAGTGGAAATAGTTTGGGATAATCCTTGCTTGCCCAGATATAAACATTGCCGTTCCAATAGGCCGGCGTGGCCCACATGCCCCCGATTTCACCGGTGATGTCTTGAAGCGCGTTGGTGTTGGAAGTGCCGCCGCTGTTAAATCCTCCCAGGTTGTCGCGGTTCAACACCAGGATCCGCCCTTCTTTGCCCGCCTCCACCAGAATGTGCGGATTTGCCCCCGACTGGTCCGGAATCATCAGAACGCCGCCTGCTCCCTGATCCAGATCGGAGTCGTTCAGATCTTGATAGTTATAAGAAGTAAACTCATCAGTTGGCGTGAGTCCGCCGTTCGCAAGATCGAAGGTGACGATGCTTTCGCCATACTCCGTATTTGCATTGAATGGAGGAACAGTCGTGTGCGTGCCATTACCGGTCGACACAAACATCCGTCCTCCAGTCGCGTCATCGTCAATCGGCAAACCTGCACCCGATCCCCAAATCCCAGACCCGTAATCATTCGGCGAAAGGCATAGCGCCGCACTCTGTGCCATCGTCGTCGCGTTATACGCGAAGAGCCAGCCATGGAACGGACCGATGTCTCCATGCGCGGCATAGCCGACGTAAACATAGCCGTTGTAGTAGTCCAGTGCAGGACGCTGATTCTCTATGAGCGGGTCGAATGCAAGTTGGCCGCCGGAACTGCCTTCTCCAGTGCCTGGCACAGTGGCAGCGATGACCACAGGGCTCGTCTGCACCGTGGGACTCGACTGCTCCGCTCCGGTAAGGATGTTGATTGCGTGTAACCGCGAGAAATAAGTGCCATTCTCAAGCGTGTTGCCCACAACGTACATGGTATTTGTCGCGGGATTGATAACTGGCGTGCCCGTAATGCCGATCGTGGGACCGATATCCCCTTGTGGTTTGATCCCTTGCGGATCAGCAGGTACCGCTGTCGCTCCCGCTCCCGCTCCGTGCGCGGCGTCAAGCAGCGTGATCTTCCAGATGGGCGACGCATTGGAGCCACCATTCGAATCCGCGTCGAAGGCATAGATCGAGTCGTTCTCCGTCGCAACGAATATGACATTGTGCACCTGGCCGTCACTCATCGTTAGCCCGGGAATATAAAGCGGCTGCGCATAAACAGTGCTATCGACCCCCAACGAAAACAGCTTGCCGAAGGAATTCACGTTTACGTTGGCAGGTGTCAGAGCTGTTTCCTGGGTGTTCTGACCTTCATGTGTTATGTCATAGCGCCATGTAGGGGAGGGCACTGGCGTCGGAGTTTGAGCCCGGCTGCTGACCGCGAAAAAGCAAAGCAAGGTTAGCGCGGTCGGAGCTAGAACCAAGCGCCTAACCAATTCAACGGCTATGCAGAACTTTTTGGACGAATCAACGGAACTGGGACAAATCAAATGTTTGAACATCAGGCACCCTTCCACCGTAAAACTGAATCCAAATAGATTGGCCGCAGGGGGAAAGCGGAGAACACAAAGACTGCTCACTATCAGTTTCGAACGATGCTCCTGTTGCAATCACGCTGATCCAGTCGCATAGCCCGGTTTGCAAAAAAACAACGCAGAGTAGCAAAGGATGGTTTTGAAAGAACGCTCGTCCCAAGAACTGACAATGGGTTTTGATGGCTCTACCAAGTGAACCGTTGCTTATACCCGAAATGGCAATTGGATATTGCTATAAAAAGACTGTATGCATGAGGTCAAAAATTCATGTCTTTTGGTTTTCGTCGTTGCTGCATTGCGCTCGTCCATAGGAACATACTTATCTTTCTGACTTTGTCGATGCTCTTTGCCGTCACTACTTCAGCTCAAAGACCAGTCGAAGCAATGTCAGGCCTCGCCTGGCAAGTTCGAGGTTCCTGGAAGGTCGACGGCAAAGACGCGCCGATTCTTTCCGGTGCTTACGTGCCAGCCGGGTCACTTCTGCATCCGGGCGCCGAAGATACGAGTGATTCGATCACAGTATTGCTGCCGGACGGTCAGCTCATTTTGTATGAATGCTTCACCCTGCAAGACTGTTCGCGCGGGTTTCGGGTACCCACAATCTTTCGCACACCAGAACCGCTCGCTGTCGACCTGCTCGCGCGAATTCATGAGTCGCTTGCTGCCAGCCATCCAGCGATAGGATCTACAACTCAGCAGGGCCTTCGGCTGCCGCGGGATGAACAAGTCGCCGTGCTTGACTCAGACAATCGAGTCCATGTCGAAGGTTTGGCCGCGCGCCTATCAAACGGCCGCTATACGTATGATCTTCGACCACTGGATCGCTCACACCCGCGACAGTTCCATCTCGAGCTTGAGAAGAACGGGCCCTATATCACGCTCGCTCTTCCTTCAGCGGGACTCTATCTTGTGACGTTGAGGGACGCCCTGAATGTAATGCGAATTGATCTTTTCATCGCCGCGGTTGAGCCTGCGCGGGCAGCAAACATTGCGAGATCCTATCGAGACGGTGCAACGTTGATGAGGGAATGGAACACGTATTACCTGGGCTGGCCCGTGCATGATTTTCAGCGGGCCTACCTCACGTCGCTCGTGCTGAGCCCTGATGCGCTTCCCAAAGACGGACTGGCAGCGGCGGCAGGCAACATTCCTTCCCAGGTGCGATCGCCCGCAGGAGTTGCCGATACTGCCGAAGATCGGACTCGAGTGGCAGCAGAGCCTGTGTTCGCTCCCAAGCCCGGCCTGTTCGACAAGGAAGTGGCAATCGCCCTTCAATGCAAGATGCCGGGCGCTACGATTCATTTCACGGTCGATGGCTCGCAACCGGTCTCCAACTCTCCGGTCTATCGCGCGCCGATCATGGTGAAAACAAGTGTGCTGACCGTTAAGTCGTTTGCCAGTGTTCCGGGAAGGAAGGATAGCCCTGTAGTGACCGGAATCTTTCGTATCAAGGAGTGACGGCAGGAGAATGATTGTTCTGCGGAAATGCCTGATCAATCAGTCGAACATTGAGATCGGAACTCAGTTGCGAGGCGCAGAGAGACGCTAGTTGCCCGCAAGGTGTATGTGTCCCAACAGGGCTATCGGGACTGTGTTGCGGGGGAGTGGGATACAACCTCAAATGGTCTCATCATGTCGTTGTCTTCATGTTCAAGCATGTGGCAGTGAAAGACATATCGACCGGTGTAACCTTCGAATCGAGCGATAATTGTCAGCACATCCCGAGGGTTCACGATCGCGGTGTCTTTCCACCCTGCTTCGTTAGGGGCAGGCGGGCGCTGAGTTCCCACCAGTTTCAGAGTTCCCTTGAGCAGAGCTGCCGGATCGAAGCCCTGCCGCTGAAGTATCTGAAACTGCACTAGGTGCAGGTGCATGGGGTGAGCATCGTCTGTTGTATTAATGAACCGCCATTTCTCTATTGTGTTCAACTCCACGACTTCCGTGACCGGGTCGTCGTATCCCTTGCCGTTGATTCGCACACCAAGCGATCGCCCTTGAGCGTCTAATTGCTCGGATAATATGAAATCCCTGGTGATGATAGAGGCAGCCTCATCCAGTTGTGTGAAAGACGGCGCAGGCGCCAGGCTGATGGTCTTCTTCTTTCCCGAGAGGGGCAGGGTTACGCGAAATTGCATCAACTCGTACAGTTGTGGATGGTGCATGACCATCATCTCCCAGCCGGGAAATGGGGCAGTGCCGTTATTCGATAAGGTCACCGTCTTGCCTTCGAGTCCGCTGAAGTCTACAACCACATCAACGCGTTCAGCAGGTCCAAGCAGGACTTTATTCAACGGAACAGGCTTCGGCAGAAAACCGCCGTCGGTTCCGATTTGAGTAAAGGGAACGAGTGAAGGGATATCGGTAGGTCGTTTCGCAAGATTTAGGTAAAGATTGAAGAAGCGCGAGTTAGCGCCATTGAGTATTCGAAAGCGATAAGGCCGCGGTTCAACATCCAGATAGGGATAGATCGATCCATTGACGACTGGAAGATCACCGAAAAACTCAGGACCCCATACACCCGGGAGAAGTTTCGCGCCATCCTCATGGGTGGGCGAGTAGACAAGCTGGCCTTCTGCATCCAACGTGCGGTCCTGCAATAAAAGCGGTACCTCGTAATCGCCTGAAGGCAATTCCATTGCACGTTCTTCGTCGCCGCGCAGGAGATAAAAGCCGGATAAGCCCGCATAAACATTCAACCGGGTAATACCTACTGCATGATCGTGATACCAAAGGGTCGTTGCGGGCTGACTATTTGGGTAATGGTAGCGAGCCGTTTGTCCGGGCGTAAACCACTTCTCCGGAAGCCCATCACTTTCGGAGGAGGTCCGTGCGCCGTGAAGATGCGGCACGGTTCGGACTGCAGGAGTCGGAGGCATCGCGCCATGTATGTGCGGGTCGATGTCGAAGATATGTCGAAGTGGCAAGTCGTTTTCCCATTGCACAGTAATTGGCATGCCGCGAAGAGCCTCGATGGTTGGCCCCGGATACTGACCTTCGAATCCCCACAGCCTTGTGGGAGGGAGTTGAGAATGCATCTGCCTGGTGAATTGCAAAATGCGGATGTGATATTGAACCTCATCCTTACCAGTTCTTAGCGGCGCCAGCCGCTTTGGAATAGGCAATGGATCCACATATCGGTCTAGCAAGTCAGGTTTGCGATACTGTAGAAGCGTATCGATGGGAACAAGATGAGCACCCGCATTGACGCCAGGCTCGAACATCAGGCCCGGCACGGATGCAATGCACAGCTTGAGAAAGTCGCGCCTCTTTTTTGAAATCATTTCACCTCGACGAGAGATAACCAGAATGAGGCGAACTACAAGTCAAGGGATATCTCGTTTCCCTCATCGCTCCCGGAGAGGTGTGCGTCGCGTTGCTCAAAGTTGAAGGCAAAGGAGTGAGAGCACAGCCTGAAGCCATCCCCGACTCCCGTGTCAGGCGTTTACAGACTGGGCCTCATTTGTATCTTGCCTTCGCGCCCCATCACCGATCCTCGCGGGGGCGTTGAGGTTTCTCTCGATAGGCAGGAAGACGCGAAAACATGTAATGCATCCATTCGCATGGCGATAGCTTCTGCACGAGATCCGGCCGTCGTACTTTTGGATGATTCCTTTGCTGATCCATAGTCCTAAGCCTGTTCCCTTGGTTGATTTTGTGCTGAAGAAAGGTTCAAAGAGCCGGCGCACATCCTCGTGCTTTATGCCAATCCCCGTATCCACGATTGAGATCGATGAGCTGAGCTCCTCCTTTGTCCAGTCGGTGATCTCGCGTATGCGGATTCCGAGGATGCCTCCTTCAGGCATGGCCTGGCTGGCGTTCATGACCAGGTTCAGAAACACTTGCCGAAGCTCTACAGGGAATCCCCGGACGAGACTTGAGGTTGTATATTTCTTTTCCACCTTGATGTGACTGGTCTGAAGAGCACTTTCCTGCAAAGCCAGCACGCTGTCAATCAATTCAGACAAATAAACAGAGATAGGTTGCTTCGACTCACGATAGAAGCTGAGCGTCTGCCGGGTTATGTGGCTCACACGGTCCAACTCCTGTTCGGCCTGTTCGGCGAAGCGCTGGGCATCGGGGTCCAACGAAGGATGGTTGCGCAGCAGGTAAAAGATGTTCGTGATGGCGGCGAGTGGATTATTGATTTCGTGGGCAATGATGCCTGCAACGCGTCCCATCGCTGCGAGTCTTTCGGCTTCACGGAGCGCCTCTTCCGCGCGCAGTTGGGCGGTAATGTCACGGCCTACTTCAAGAACCGCGTTGCCCTCGTCATTCACGGTCTTCCGGCACGCAACAATAATCTCCGCCCCGCTCTTGGTTTTCTGCGTCAAGTGACCTTGCCACGACCCGCGCTCGCGCAGTGTAGCTTCCACCTGGTTTCTCGAATCTGGAAACACCGTCTGCAGAATGCCGTGCATGTCTTTACCGAGCATCTCCTCCCGGCTCCAACCGTAAAGCGCCTCTGCGCCCGCGTTCCAGAATTGAGTCGATCCTTTCATATCGCGCACCGTTATGGCATCGGATGCAAGTTCAATCAGTTCCGAGCGCAGGCGAAACTGCTCCTCGCTCTTCCTCAACTCTTCAGTGCGCTCCTCGACGCGCTGTTCGAGTTCGCTGTTTAGTGTTTCCAACATGCGCGTTTTTCTGTGCAATTCCGCAAAGATTCCTACCTTTGAAAGCAACACTTCGGGAATAACGGGCACAGAGATGTAGTCGACTGCGCCACTACGATAGCCCTGGATTTTGTCGGAATCAGTGAGGTGTACCCCGGAGATGAAGATGATCGCAGTCTTCTGGAAGCGGGGATGCTGGCGGATTAGATCCGCAAGTTCAAACCCGTCCACATCAGGCATGCTTACATCCATCAGAACCACGGCGATATCATTTTTGAGAAGGATGTTGAGCGCTTCCTTGGCTGAAGTTGCCTTGATGAGGTTCTCTCCCAGCTTCGTAAGAATGACCTCGTAGCTCAGCAGTTTGGCGGGCTGATCGTCCACCATCAGAATGTTGACCTTCTCATTGGCCGTCATCAATTTGTTCCTTTGACCTAGCTTCTTTGCTTAGCGATGCAGCCAGACGCGCAACGCAGAGAGCAATTGCTCTGTGTTGACGGGCTTGGCAAGATATTCGGAAGCCCCCGCTTCGAGACATCTTTCGCGGTCCCCTTTCATCGCCTTCGCGGTCAAAGCAATGATCGGCAAACGCCGCAAAGCCTGATTTTGGCGGATTACCTGCATCGTTTCGTATCCGTCCATCTCCGGCATCATAATATCCATCAGAACGATCGCCAAGTCGCGAGTCGAATCGATTGTTTCGATAGCTTCCCGACCTGTGCCTGCCGAAAGTACCGTCATACCGCGGCGTTCAAGAACACTGCTCAGCGCAAAGATATTCCGCACATCATCATCAACGATAAGAACTTTACGCCCTGAAAGCGCATCGTCTGACCGATGGAGCCTGTCCAGCATTTTTTGTTTCTCCGGAGGTAGATCGGCGATGACGCGGTGAAGGAACAGAGCAGTTTCATCCAGAAGCCGCTCCGGCGACTCAACATCCTTGACGACGACACTTCGTGCCAATGTCCGCAACTGTGCATCCTCTTCCGCAGAGAGCTCTCTGCCGGTAAACACAACCACGGGCAAGTCTTTGAGCTTTGGATTATCGCGCAGCCGCTCAAGCACCTCGAATCCTGTCATATCCGGAAGCCGGAGATCGAGCACAACACAGTCGTAATTCACCTCCTCCAATGTATGCAAAGCCGATAAGCCGGAATCGGCAACATCGATATCAATGTCGTCTGAACCCAATAGCTCCCTGACGCTGAGCTGTTCAGCAGGATTGTCTTCTACTACTAAGAGCCGCTTGCGGCGCGGCTCCGCAAATAGGCGCATCCGCGTAAGAGCAGCCTCAAGATCTTCAGCCGATGAAGGTTTGGTGACAAATCCGAATGCGCCGCGGGAAAGGCCGTGATGCCGGTCTTCATCGAGTGTAAGCATCTGCACAGGAATGTGGCGGGTGGCCGGGTTCTGTTTGAGATGATTCAAAACTGACCAACCAAGCATGTCGGGAAGGAATACGTCGAGTGAGATCGCAGTCGGACGGTACTCCTGGGCGAGAGTCAATGCTTCGCTTCCCGTATGCGCGATCAGAACCTTGAATCCTTTGTCCCTGGATAGATCGCACACCACGCGGGCATAATGCAAATCGTCGTCGACAATGAGCAATACGGCATCGTCCTCGCTCAAATT
>JBEKUP010000039.1:0-61709 GCA_049514915.1 Occallatibacter sp.
ACAATCCTCGGCCTATTACGGCACAAGCCTCTTTAATACCATGCTTGAGAGAGTCACCATCACCGGAACTACCACCGCCGCCCTTTATGTGGGCGTTGGCACCGCCGGCGTCGACAGCAGCACTTTTTTCGGCAATGCCACCGCCCTGGAGGCGGATTCGGGTTCAACGTTACGCATTTCAAACAACAACATCTACAACAACCAGACCGGCGTTTACTGCCCCGGCAGTGGGATTATTAGCAGTACAGGCAACAATCGCAAGGGTTCGAACTCTGGAGGCCCCGCGCCTTGTCAGTCCGTCGGGGCCATAAACCAGCAGTAACATATCTTCTGTAGTACCAATCATCCACCAATTGTCTGACGATTGGCCACAAGAAACTGGCCGGTAGGAGGCCATTCAACCTTCCTCTACCGGCCAGTTTTCCCTTTTTCTCCTTCGCCTCGCAACTCTTAGCCGGACATAATTGAAAACTCAATAACCTGAAGGGTTGCAATCGTGATACTTATCAGTCACAAGCTTTCGAGAACCATCCTGACCTTGTATACCCGCGTGGTGGTGGTCCTGGACAACTCCCGGCCATCACGGGCCAACCGGGCCAGCGTGTCAAAGAACGCGGTTGCCGTTCCTTGAAAGCTCTGACACAGCCTAAGTGCAGACCCTTGTCGCGACGGTGCTGGGCGCCTGAGTCGCATCGCAGATGTCAGGGCTGGCCGACCGCGAAGGAAGGGGTACAGTGGCATTTTGGGTCGCGGCAAGTCGCCAGAGGCAACAGTGACAGTGAAAGCCTCATGGATAGTGGCGATTTGCTTGATCTTTACGTTCTGCATCGGAAAATAGCTCTGCCCCCGGCCAATGCCCACCTCATTTTTCGCTGGTGATGCTGCGGATGATCTCCACTTCGCGCTGTCGGTAAGGGGTACCGTCGGGATGGAAGACATCGTGCTGCCAGACAGCCGGCTGCTCCGTTACATAGGGGCGCTGCCACGAATCCCATGGAATCCATGTCTGGCTCTTGCCTGCAACCAGGCCCCAGTTGATAGCGCCAACACGGTACTTATGCGCGATGGGGAGAATGGTGTCAAAGGTGCTGCCGATGTTGCGCGCCATGTATTCGGTGCAGATGAGCGGCCGATGAAACTGCTGCAGAAGCTTGACGCTGCGCTCGAAGTCTTCAGGCCAGCCGTAGTTGTGGAAGCTGATGACGTCTGACTGTTCAATCTGGATGCGCGCCAGCGGAGGCATGGTTTCGAGCGAAGTCCAGTCGCCATGCCACAAGCCGCTGGTGAGTGGCTGCGTGGGATGAGCAGAGCGGGCCCAGGCATAGACCTGGGGCAAGAGCCCAATGATGATGGCGTTCTTGTTTTTGGGGTCGCCTTTGGCGTAGGAACCGTCGTTGCCGTTATCCGGCTCGTTCCACAGGTCCCATGCAAGGATGCGGGGATCGTTGGCGAACGCGCCAAGCAGCCCTTTCACATAGACCTCAAGGCGCGGAAATTGTGCGGGATCGTTGAGGACAGCCGTTCCCGGGTCCTGCACCCATCCTGAGTTGTGCACGCCGGGGATGGGCGGATGCTGTGGACCAAGCTTCGGATTGGGATCCCAGCACGAGTCGAAGAGGACAAAAACCGGACGAATGTGATGACGGGAAGCGATATTGAGGAACATGTCGATGCGCTGTTGGAAGCCTTTCGGGTCCTGCTGCCATAGAAGGCTGTGCAGGAAGACGCGCATGGTGTTCATGCCGATGGCTTCAGCCCAACCCAGTTCGCGATCGATGGTGGCAGGATCAAAGGAATCGGCCTGCCACATTTCAAGCTGGTTGATGGCGGTGGAGGGGAGAAAATCCGCGCCGACCGGCCAAGGCTGCTGCGCGTACCATGCGTTGGCCTGTGCTTCTGTCCAGCGCTCCTGCGAATGAAGAGCTGGAAGCAGGGCAAACAAAGCGAGCGCGACAAGAGCTTGAGAAGACTTCACGAAACAGAGACGCATCGGGCTCCTTGAGACAACGGGAACAGCCATTCTACTTTGAAGACGCCAGGGTCGTCGCGCGTTCGCGTTCGGCGGCAGCATCGGCGGCGCGGCCTTGACGTTCGTAGGCGATGGCGAGCTGGGAGTGGGGATCGGCAAAGGTAGGATCCGCGGCTATGGACTCCTGGTAGCGGGCAACGGCGTCTGCGATTTGCCCGCGCAAAAGCAACTGGTTGCCGGCGTTGAGTGCGAAGGCCGCTTTCTGTCGGCTTACCGCGCTGCGTGCGAGGTCCGCGCCCTGGCGGCGATATTCGGCAGCTTGCGCACGCAGGTCCTTGGCTTGTGCGCGAAGCTGTTCGGCTTTCGGCTGGTCGCCTGCGGCTTCGGCTGTGTCTGCAGCGGCGATGGCTGTGCCTGCCTCATCGGCGAAGACACCGGCCAGGGTAACGCGCGGGCCGGGTTGGCCGGGCAGGAGTGGGATCGCTTTCTCGAGTGCATCCCGTGCTTCGTCCAGACGTGAATCCTGCTTGAGAGTGCTGCCGAGGATGGCCCATGCATCCCCATTTTCGGGACGAAGCGCAACGGCCTTCTTCAGCTCCGTTACGGCATCGTCGAGCTTGCCGATCTGCATATAAAGGATGCCAAGAGTGTAGGGAGGATCCTGGAGCGTCGGATCCATCTGTCCTGCGCGGGTGAGTTCGGCGATGGCCTCAGCCACACGATCTTTGAACTTGTACGCCATACCCAGGTCATAGTGCAGTTGCGGATCGTTGGGGTCGAGCGCAAGGGCAGTCTTGAAGTCCTGAATGGCCTCATCGAACGCGGATAGCTGAACATGCGCGACGCCCTGGTCCTTGAGAATGTTTGCGTCGTTTGGAGAGAGAGCGAGAGCTTGCTGAAAAATGCCGAGAGCCTCTTGGGCTTTTCCAGTCAGGGTTAGTGCCAGTGCCAGGTTTGTAAGGCTGCTGACGTTTTTGGGGTCGCGTTCAATGGCTTTCTGGAACCAGGGAATGGCTTCCTGCTGGCGGCCCTGGCGCTGCAAGACCATGGCCAGTTCGTTCTGGCTGCCCGGTAGAGCTGGATCAACGGTGACGGCCTTTTCAAGGTGAGGGGTCGCAGCTTCATCCTCGCCCGCGGCCTCCAGCGATCGGCCGTACTCGAACTGCGCGAGTGCATTGCCAGGGTCGACGGTTACCGCTGCCTGCAAAGTGGCCAGCGAAGCGTCGAGGTTATGCAGTTCGCGCTGAACAATGCCGAGGTGGATGCGGGCGGGCACAAAGGCGCCATCAACGATGAGGGCGTGCTCGAATTCGCTTTGCGCTTCGGTCCATTTGCTCTGCTGCGCATAGAGCGATCCGATGGCGTCGAAGATATCCGCACGGTCGCCGCTTCGTTCAATGACCGTGCGGAACATCTCGATGGCATCCGACTGATTGCCGACAGCCGCGAGGGCGCGCGCGTATGCCTCGCAGAATGCTGCATCAACCGGCTGCTGGCCGGCCTGCAGCGAGATTTGGTAGGCCGCGCGGAAGTGCGGAATCGCGTTTGCAGACTGATCAGCCTTGGCAAAAGCCAGCGCCAAGTTCGTCTCAAAACCCGGATCGCCGGGCTTGAGGCTGAGCGCGGTTTGAAGCTCCGGAATGGCGTCTGCCGGCTTGCCAAGCTCCACCAGAACCGTGCCAAGGGCCTCGTGACCTTCAGGAATTTGCGGGGCCACGCGCGAAGCCTCAGCAAACTGAGTTCGCGCCTGCTCCAGATTGCCGGTCTGGAGAGCTGCGTAGCCGGCATGGAACGCTGCGTCTGCCTGCTTGAGCTGGTCCGGTTCTGTTGGAGGGGACTTCTGCGAATTCGAAGGACGCGCCAACGACACCAGAAGCCCGACCAGGAGAGCAGCACGAAGGCCGCGAGAGAAGCGCATGGTTTATTTTCCCGCAGCAGGGCTTGGCGTGGCCTGGGGCCTTACGTTGTTCTGGATGTCCACGACCATCTGAAATTCGCGATTCGCCTCCGCCACCTGCCCCGTTGCCTTGTAGGCTTGGCCAAGCAGGTTGTGAGTAATGTAGTTCGATGGATCCATCTTGACGGCGTGGTCGAGGTAATGGAGGGCCTGGATGGGCTGGTTGAGCTTGAGAAAAGTCTCGCCAAGCAGGATGTACGGTGCCGTGGCGCTGGGTTCCAGCAGGACGGCGCGGTTCAGGGCCTGCTGCGCATCTGCATAGCGGCCAGCACGGACATACGCGTCTCCCAGCCGGTCATACATCAGGCCATTGAGGGGGTCGATTTTGCGTTCCGCCTCCAGTTCCTGAATTGCGCCCACCGAATCGCCCTTGGCCAGTGCCACTTCTCCAAGAAGCTGGTGCGCGAGAGGCAGAGACGGATTGATTTCCAGCGCCTTGTGGGTTTGGACAGCGGCTTCGGCGACGAATTCGCGACGGAGAAACATGCGCCCGGCAAGAAGATAAGCCTCCGCGGATTCCGGCTCGAAACCGTATTGCGCGGCGAATGCGTGGCGGGCATCATCGTAGCGTTTGACGTCGGCGTAACAGAGGCCGAGAACATATTGCGGATCGATGTTGGCGCGCTCCACAGCGGTATGGGCCTTTTCAAGCAGCGGCAGCGCTTCATTCGACCGGCCCATGCGGAAGAGACTCACGCCGTGCATCTCTATCGATTCACCATCGTTGGGATCTTCCGTGGTAGCACGGGTGAAAGCTTCGATGGCTTGAGGAAACTGTTCCTTCTGGTAGAAGATCATGCCGCGCAGACGTTCAACGCCGGCCGGCTCCGGGACTTGGGCGGCCAGTTGATCGAGTTGCGCCATCGCCTTGTCCAGGCGTCCGCGAGCGGCGAGGTTTTGTGCGGTTTCAAAAGGGGTTGGCGTGGCTTCCGGCGCATCGCCGGCGGAGGGAGCGGGACTCTGAGGGGCTTGTGCCTGGGCGGCCAAAGGAAACAATGCCAGAAGGAAAACGGCGATGAATGTGCGGTGCATGACCAAGACCTATTCTGCAGTTTAATCGCAGTGAAGTATTGTTGTCGGCTCCCCGCAATGAAGCGGCGAGATCGCGACACGTGCTGGGTTGAATCAAAAGAAAAGAGGGGAGCCGAAGCTCCCCTTGAGGTTTGTTGCGGCTCCTCACACGGAATTAGAACTGAACGTGGAGGGAAAATTCGAGCTGACGTGGTCCGCAGTCATTGCCAGGGCCGCATCCGCCACCTTCGTTGTTGATGGATCCGATTGACTCGACGTTGCCGCCAGGGTTGCCCGCGGTGATGTGGTTGAATGCGTTGAATGCATCCAAGCGGAACTTGACAGCTACGTTCTCCCAAGTCGTAAACGCCTTGGTGAGTCCCAGATCGGTTCCGAAGAACCTCGGGCCTCGATAGGTGTTGATACCGGAGTTGCCGAAGTTGTCGAGACCGGGGCTGACCAAGTTTGTATTGTTGATGGCGTCGGTGCAAGTCGCCGGGTCGTTGGGCAGGGAACACACCTGTTTGGGGTAGAAAGTACGTGATCCAGTTCCGCTGGTTTGACTGGGTACGAACTTGGTGAGACTGGTCTTTATCTTTTGGCTCTGGCTTGGGTCGCACGGTCCAGTAACGATGTTGGATCCGCATTCGTTGTATCCGAGGGTGAACGGCAGGCCGCCAGACCATTGCGACACGTCGCTGATCTGCCAGCCGCCAACGATAGCGTCGGTCACGTGATTGGCGTCGGGCATGTACTTCTTGCCCTTGCCGAATGGGAGATCGTAACTGCCGTACGTGGTGAGCTGTTGGTCGCGGACGTTGCTGTCGCGGCCATGGGTTACGGAGTGACTCCAGGTGTAGAAGCCCGACTCCTCATCGAAGGCACTGGCCCACTCATAGTTTGCGTTCATGGTGAGGCCGTTCTTCATCGTCTGAGCGAGGTTAACCTGCAAGGCGTCGAATTCGGTGTTCTGGTCGTCGCCGCGGTAAGCGATGCTGTTCGTCCATCCGCAAGCGCCACTGGGTAGCGTTACGTTGTCGTATCCCGAGCCCGGGTTTTTATAATTCGGATCGGAGCACGCCTGTAGTGCGCCTGCGTAGTAGCGATTCAGGAGATTGGTAGTTGCCACGGCCCCAGTTGCAGGGTCGACCTTCGCAGCGTTCGGATCGCTATTCTTTACCGACGGGTCGTAGTGTAAAGTCTGGCCGGTGTAGCTATCAGCGCCAGGAAGAACTACGGCCGATTCGTTGGGGTTGGTACCATTGCTGTCCCCGTCACCCAGCGTGTGGGTTCCCTTGTTGCCGACATAGGCGACCGTCAACGAAAGGGTTGGCGTGAGAGAGCGCTGCACGCTGAGGTTCCACGCGTCGATGGTGGTCAGATGGAGCGGGTTGGGACGCGAACTGGAGCTGACCTGCGTACCGGGGTTAGGAAGAAGACCATTGGCAGGCACCGGAATCGGGGCATACTGAGTCGGTCCAGCCGAAAGTGTGAATGCGTCGCCAGTTGGAGTGGGTGAGTTGATTTGCTGGTTGGCCAGAACGGGAATGTTCTGCGTGATGGTATGGCCGAAAATGGATCCGAACACCCCGGTATCAAAGCTGCGTCCATAACCCACGCGAACCACGGTCTTGGGATCATATTGATAGGTGATGCCGAGACGCGGAGAGAACTGCTTCCACTTGTCGACACTCCAGCCAAGGTTCGAGGGAATGCCGCCTATCTCGGCTACATGAAGATAGCCGTCTTTGAGGTTGAGCAGTGAGCCGTTGCCCGGGCCATTGGTCGACTCGGGGAAGTAGAGATCCCAGCGTACGCCGAGGTTAAACGTCAACTGCTTAGTGGCGCGCCAGGTGTCCTGCGCATAGAAGAACGTGCGCTTTTGGAACTCCTTGGCGTTGGTTGACGTGGATACGTAGCGGTTGAAGCTGGTGACGTCGCCGAGCAAAAAGCTGCCAAATCCGAGACCGCCTGGGGTCGACTGGGCCGGATTCGAGGTCGGACCGGTGTTGAAGTTGAGCAGGCCCGCACGATCGTTGTCAGACGGGACGCGCAGGTTGCGCCCGTAGCGGAGGTCAGCGCCAACCTTGAAGGTATGGTTGCCGGCGACCCGTGTCCAGTTGTTGACGATCTGGAACTGATCTTCGCGTTCGGTGAGGGGGCAGTTGCAACGATTCACGTTCAAGCCATCGCCGTAAACGGTACCGTTGGTGCCGCCGCCGCCGCCAGGCAAATTGGTGATATTGAACCCAGGCGAACCGGAGGTGATGTTGCCGCCGATATTAATGCCCGGAATGCCAAGCGTTTGGGCGAACTCGGTGCCCTGATCATGCTTCGTATCAATAACGTTGTAGCGGTAGTAGCCCAGCCGGAAGTCGGTGAGCAGCTTGGGGCTGATCGCAATATCCATGCCCGATGCCAAACTGTCGTTGGCGCCGTTTGAGTTACCGCCGTAGTTATTGATGCCGAATCCAGGACCGCCCGCTGCACCGAACATGACGGTGCCGGACAGAGTATCCCAGAAGCGGGAGAAGCGCTCAAATGCGTGCATCTTTTCGTTGATGGTGTAGTCCACGCGCTCTGTCCACATGTTGCTGTTGAACAGGCCCGTGCCAGGCTCGTTGAAGTTCTTGTCCAGGCCGTTCACGTCTCCCACGCCGCTTCCCAGGGTGACGCCCTTAGTGTCAGGTTCGAGGAGCTTGAGGAGTGCCAAGGCCTGGGGTGAAAGCAAAGAAGTGGGAATTACATTGTGCGGAAACGGGTTGCCAATGGGAACGCCCGCCGCGGCCGCCTGGGCAGCGTTAGTAACGTATAGAATTCCGGCCGCACCCGGTGCTCCGTTTGCCGAGGTCGCGTATTCGCTGAAATCTGCTCCCTTATATCCGGCTGCGACCTGGGCCGCGCTGGTGGTGTTATTGCCGAGAGCGGACTCAGTGAGCAGGGTTGTCGGCAGCGTGTCAACAGCTGCGGTCCCAACTTTTTGCCGCTGAGCCTCGTAGTTACCGAAGAAGAAGAGCCTATCCTTCAGAGCAGGTCCGCCGATCGATCCGCCGAAGCGGTTCTTCAATCCTGCCGGAATGGTGCCTGGTGCCTCGGTAAAGGGGTCGCGGGCGTAGTTGGCGTTGCCGGTACGGAAGTCGTATGCGCTGCCATGGAAGTGGTTGGTGCCGGAGCGGGTTTGCGCGGTAACAACCGCGGAGACAGCTTTGCCCAACTCAGCGTCGAAGTTCTGCGTGGTGATCTTGGTTTCAGTGACCGAGTCCATCGCCGGGTTGATAACGATGATGCCGAGAATCGGGTCTTCGTTGTCGGTTCCGTCCAGCTCGAAGGCGGTTCCGCCAAATGCCTGGCCATCAACCTGAATCTGCTTCGATCCCTGCGGGTTTTCATCGGCGGCGTGAGACCAGCCAAGGAGCTGTGCGCCGGGAAGCAAAAGCTGCAGGTTGGTGAAGTTCTGGTCGCCCACAGGCAACGAAGCAACCTGCTGCTCGTCGAACACCGTGGACACGTCCGTGCTTTCAGTCTTCAACTGAGGCTGCGTGTCGGCGTTCACTTCGACGGTTTCCGATGAACCGCCTACAGAAAGCGACGGGTCAATGCGGGGAGCGGTGTCGGCTTCCACCGAGATGCCCTTGGTCTCAAAACTCTTGAACCCCTTGGCCGTGACCTTAAGGTCGTAAACGTCCGGGATAAGGTGGGGCACGGTGTAGTCGCCGGCGGCGTTGGAAGTGACGGATACGACTGTGCCCTTGGACTCGTCCGTGACCGTGACCGTGGCGCCTGGAACGATGGCTCCTGTCGAATCGGCCACAGTGCCGAAGATCGATCCATAGACCGATTGTGCAGACGCAGGCACTGAAAGTAGGAGGCTCGCGCAGGCGAAAAATGCCAGCACGAGTGCTGTACGGAGGATCTTGTTCATGCGGTCTCCTGAAAGGTGTGTCTGTTTTATGTGTGAACTTGTGGTGTACCCACCTGCCCGGCAAGTTAGACCCCTGCCTGTCGGCATGAAAGGCTCACATGCCGCAGTGACATGGTGAGCTAAAGAACCGGGGCTGCTTCTCCCAAGGGAAGCGGGAAATACGGGAGCAAAAAGGGCAAACTCCGGAGCAATCGAAACCATACTCAACAAAAGCATCGCCTGTCAACGACCAAATGAGAAAAAAATTAAAGCTTTGGACGTAAATAAGATATGTCAATACATGGAAACATTTACATTTTGAGGCCGATTTCATGCTTGGCCGGTTGTAGCGGGTGGCTTTTAAGATTAACTCGCTTAACTAAAAGGATTTACTTCACTCCGGATCCGGTCCGCGAGCCCGGTTGACTCGTTCCATTTTGAAAGCTGATACGTATTGTTACCGTATGATCGAGCGCGTTGGTATGAGCTATCTCGACGGAAATGTCATTACATTTCCTCGACCGCCCTGAGCAATTCCCGAGTCGTTGCTTGCAGTGCTTCCGTCCGAGAGTGACCTGTCGGAACTAATCCTGAAGGGGGGAGGCGCATCTCCACCTTATGGTGGATGCAATTGGTGAGATCGGAGTTGCCGTAGGGCCGCCGCGCAGCAGATATAGAGGCGAATTCAACACTCGGGATTGAAGGCTCCGATGGTTTTCAGGAGGAGACCCTGACCGTCAACCGACGAAAAAACCGACAGCGATCGGTAGAAGTCTTCGGCATGACATTCTCGCCGCCTGCACTTTGTCTATTGAATGAAGAGTAGGGGGCGCAGTTTTATTCTGCGCCGCAGTTTTGCTTGCCGGACCGGATGTTCGCGAGCATGGCCTGGGCCTTCTCGTTATCCGGGGAGAACACGAGCAGCCGTTCGAGCGTTGCCACGGCGAAACTGCGCTGACCTGTCCCGCAGGCAACCACGGCCAGGTTCAGTCCAGCGCCAAGCTGCACCGGATCGTGAGTAAAGACCGATTCCCAAAGGCGCATGGCCTCGGCGTTATGATGCTGGCCGGCCTCAATGAAGGCCAGATTCCCGCCGGCCAGGGAATCGAAGGAATCGGCAGCAAGGGCCAGACGATACTCCTCGGCAGCTTGCTGCGTCTTTCCACTCAACTGCTCCAGAAACCCGAGCTGGGCATGCAGTTCGTGGTCGCCTTGCGCGCCGGGCTGCTTCTCCGCGCTCAACAGCAGATCGATTGCGCGGAGCCCACTCTGCCGATCGCCACGGGCGGCCATCTGCGCATAAGCCAGGCCTAGATCACGGTCACCTGCCTGCATACCTCCCACCACTTCGAGATCGCCGGTGGTGGCCAGCGGCAGCCGTTCCTGGCTGACGGTCTTCTTAATCCAGTGGTCGGTCACCTGCTCATGAGCAATGTCGTTGGAGGGTGGACGAGCCATGTGACAGGCCGCGCAATCAAGGTTCTCCCGGTGGTGCGTCTGCTGAAAGCCCGCCTTATTGTGACACTGGAGGCAGCGCTGGCGATAGAAGGCGACGCGCTCCGATGCCGCGGGCGAACCATGCGGGTCGTGGCAGGTGGTGCAGGTGAGGCGGTCACCGGACGCCTTCTTGCAAGCACTTTTCAGCAGCGCCTCCCACTGGCTGGTGGCGCGCCCTCCCGATCCGTTCTCTCCGCGGTGGACAAAGAAAAGGGCGAAATCGAAGAGGTTGTCGCCGGGAGAGAAGTTTTCGAGCTGCCTGCCTCGCCGGACAACGGCAGCCTGGCCTTCGAGATGGCAGCTGAGGCAGACCGAGTCGCGCCGGACCGGTTCCATGGCGTCAATGTTAGCCAGGGACACCTTTCCGCCAGATGCGACGTGCGCACTCGCATCCCCGTGGCAAGCCATGCAGGTGATTCCCCCATTGGCGAACGGCGTGCCCGCGTAGTGATTACGCGCATCGGGCAGGGACGAGGCCGCGCCAGAGGCATGACAATGCAGGCATCCAGGATCGACGGCGAGGGTCAGGGGCATTTCATGCGCTGAGAGGTAGTTGGGAGTCATGTCCCAGATTTGCTTTTTGGCGTACCAGTTGATGGGGGCTTCAAACCAATGGCCCTGCTGCTGAAATAAGTAGGTCCGCCCGCGCTTGCCGGAACCCAGAAAATATATGAGCTCTTGGCGGCCGTTCAGCTCGCGCCCGCCGGTTCCTGCATCCCGTGCATAGCTGAGCCAGACCTTGCCCGACTCCTGGAAGACTTTGTAGTGGATCCCGGATGCAGCGTGGAGGAAGTCGGCGGGCGTCAAGCCGTCAGCAGCCGGACCGCTGGCATTCGCCATGGGGGTGTTGCGGTAACGGTGGTAAATCTCCCGGTGGCACGGGGCGCAGGCGGCATTTGGATCGCCGCTCCGAGCCCCCGCCAGCGTCGTGGTCGGATTGCTTTGCAGCAAGCCGGCCCAACCCGCTAAAAGGATCGAGAAGAACACGCCCATGCACACGGAACGAGACAGAATCGACACCCCACCGGCGATTGCCGGGACACCCATCCTTGCACGTTTCAGTAGACGCGTGAAGACCGGGGGAGTCGGGTTTTCAGGCTTTTCCCTTTGCTGGCGCAAAAGTTTCGGTTTTCAGGATCTTGCCGCCCTCCTGCACAACGTGCAGGCGATTCACCTCGAGATCCTTGAGCGTATCCACGATACCGGAGGGCCAGCGAATCTCGAGCAAATCTACCTTTTTCGCATCGCCCAGACCGAAGTGGATGCGGAGATCATTGGCAGAATAGTAGCCGTTGCAGGATCGGACCTCGTCAATCTGGGTCAGCGGTGCTCCCGGCTTGGCGTTTAGCAGCGGCGTGCCGGTTTGGGCTACTGCTTTTATGCGCGCGCCAATGCCGCTCCGGTTCGACTGGACGCCGACAAGCCGGATCTTGATCCAGCTTCGGCTCAGGGTTGAATCGCAGCGAAGGAGTTGGGGAGCGGCATTGACACAGTTGACGATAGCGTCGAGATTGCCGTCGTTGTCGTAGTCGCCGACCGCGAAGCCTCGCGCCGGCACAGGAGTCACGATGCCGGAACCGCCAGTCAGGCTTACATCCCCGAACTGGCCGTTGCGCAGGTTGCGATAGAGATACTTGCGCTCGGCATAGGCCGCGTCCACCCGAGTTCCATCCACTTCGGGATAGACGTGACCATTGGCCACAAGAATGTCGAGCCAACCGTCGTTGTCGATGTCGATGAAGCTGATGCCCCAGCCCAGCAAGCGCGTGTTGACGCCCAACCCAGCTTGATAGGTCCGGTCGTCAAATGAACCGTCGCCCAGGTTCATATAGAGCGAGTCCGTGTCGCCGGCGAAGTTTGTCTTCACAATGTCAAGGAGGCCGTCGCGGTTGTAGTCGCCAACAGAGACGCCCATCCCGGCCTGCGGCTTTCCATCTGGCGAATAGGCAACTCCCGCTTCAATGGCCTGATCGCGGAATGTGCCATTTTTCTGGTTGACATAATAGGTGGCGGAAGTTGAGTCATTCGCGACGTAGATATTGGGCCAACCTGTGGCGTCGAAATCGGCGGCGGCGCAGCTCAACGCATAGGTGCCGAGCGTCCCTCCCAAGCCGGCCTTCTCGCTCACATCCGTAAAAGTGCCGTCGCCATTGTTGCGGTAGAGAAGATTTTTGCCGCCTTCAAGGCCGGGCGGGCCGCAGGCCACCTGAATCCCTTTGTAGGTGCAGTTGGCGTCTTCCGGCAACGGGGCGGTCTTTACGTCGAAATCGATGTAATTACCCACAAAGAGGTCGAGACGGCCGTCCTTGTCATAGTCCAGGAACGTGCAGCCGGAATTCCAGCGCAAACGCGACTGCAGCAGGCCAGCCTCTTTGGTGACTTCAGTAAATGTGCCGTTACCGTTGTTCCGGAACAGGGCGTTCTGTCCGTAGTAGCTGACAAAAAGGTCGTTCCAGCCATCGTTGTTGTAGTCGCCCACGCAGCAGGCCTGGCCCCATCCGGAGCGTGCCAGGCCGGCCTTGAGAGTAATGTCCGTAAATGTGCCATCGCGATTGTTCTTGAACAGTTGGCAGACCGGCTCCTGGCCCTTGGGAAACCCCTCAAATCGCCATCCATTGACGAGAAAAATGTCGACCCAGTCATCCTGATCGTAGTCAAAGAAAGCCGCACCGCAGCCCGTGGTTTCAAGAAGATACTTGTTACGGTGCTCGCCGCCGAAAATGGTTTTTACGTTGAGGCCGGCCTGTTTAGCGACATCCGTGAACTGAACGCCGAGAAGCGTGCCTGTAACCGGAGAAGCCAGCCCCTTGGGCGCCGAGCGGGCCGGTGCTTCGTAGATTGGGCGGGAATTCGCTGCAGGCTTCTGAGGCTGAGCAGCCTGTAGGCCGAATGCCGGCTGCGCAAGACGCAAAACTTCCTCAAGAGGCAGGACCATCGCGGTTTTCGAAAGCGACTTGAGAAGCGTGCGGCGGGTGAAGGGCAAATCCGGGGATCTCCGTCTGCGAGCGGTTATCGTTGCGCCATTAACCGGCGAGCTGCTCCAGCAGAGCATCAAAGTCTTCCAGCCGGGCATATTCAATGATCACGCGGCCGCGGCCATGGTGGTCTTCAATCTGGACCTTGAGGCCCAGGGCGCTTTGAAGCCGTGTCTGCACTTCGCGCACATTCGGGTCAATGGGAGGGACGGGTTTCGCGTCCTTCTTGGCGGTCTTTTCAGGATGCAGAAGGCCCTGTACATAAGCTTCTGTCTGGCGAACAGAAAGCGAACGTTCCATGATCCTCTGCGCTGCCTTTTCCATTTCTTCCGCGTGTTCGAAAGCCAGGAGGGTACGCGCGTGCCCAAAGCTGAGCTCGCCGGATTCCACGCGGGTTTGCACGGTAGATGGTAGCTTCAACAAACGAAGGAAGTTAGCGACAGTAGCGCGGTCTTTTCCGGTGCGATGCGCCATCTGCTCCTGCGTCATATGGAACTCGCGGGAGAGACGCTCGAACGCGCGCGCCTGTTCCATTGGGTTGAGATCGGCCCGCTGAAGGTTCTCGACGATGGTGATTTCCATCGCCTGCTCGTCGGAGACCTGGCGCAGAATTGCGGGGATGGTCGCCTTGCCAGCAAGCTGCGATGCGCGCCAGCGTCGTTCGCCGGCGATGAGCTGGAAACGGCCGTTGGGCAGCGGACGAACCAGGATCGGCTGAACCACGCCATTCGAGGTAATTGAGGCGGCCAACTCCGCCAATTGCTCCTCGTTCATCTGGGAGCGGGTCTGGAAGGGGTTGCGGTCGATCTGGTCGAGGTTGATCTCGCGGGGCTTGCCCCCTTCAGCTTCAACAGCAGCAATAGGCTGCACTCGGGGAAGAAGCGAGTCGAGACCCTTGCCGAGGGCGCGTCGTTTGGGGTCAATGGCGGCGGTGGTCATGCTTTTAGTCCTTCATGCCGGCAAGTTCGCCGGGCTGCTCGTATACAAAGAGATGGTTGCGCCGGCATCCGCCGGAAAAGTAAGAGTGCTCGCCTAGGCGTAAGGCCAAAATCGTACTGGTGGCTCTACAGGGGCGGCGCTCTGAACGGCCTTCCCGGCCTTGCGCGCCGCGCTGCGCGGGCTTTCAATTTGATTGCGGGCCAGAAACTCCCCGGCCAGCTCGAAATACGCGTCAGCTCCTCGCGACTTGGGATCGTAGATAGCTACTGGCTTCCCATGGCTGGGTGCCTCCGCAAGTCGGACATTGCGGGGAATGACGGTGACATAGAGCCGATCACGAAAGTATTCACGCAGCGTATTCGTCACCTGCTGAGCAAGGTTGGTTCTGTCGTCGTACATGGTCAGCAGAACGCCTTCGATGGTGACATCGGGATTGTAGGATGCTCGCACACGTTCCAGGTTTGAAATGAGCTCCGAGATGCCTTCGAGAGCAAAATACTCGGCCTGCATGGGAACAATGAGGCTTTCGGCGGCCACCAGAGCGTTCAAAGTGAGCAGATCAAGCGCAGGTGGGCAATCGAGAATCACCAGGTCGAATCGATCCTGGATCGGCTGGAGAGCACGCCGGAGCCGGAGCGCGCGGTCGGCTGCCCCTGCAAGCTCGATATTGGCGCCTGTGAGATTCTTCGAACCCGGTAGAAGCCAGAGCTTTTCTACATCAGTAGGAAGAATGACCTGGCCTGCTGGGGGGTCGCCCATCAGGACTTCGTAGATGGAGTTGCGATTGTCGTCCCGCTGAAACCCCAGGCCCGACGAAGCATTTGCCTGCGGATCGCAATCGACGAGAAGGACGGTTAATCCCTCTAATGCGAGGCAAGCCGCAAGATTTATAGCTGTCGTTGTCTTGCCGACTCCGCCCTTTTGGTTGACAATTCCGATGATTCGTCCCATGGAAATCAAGAGTAAAGGTTTGGGGAGTTTGTGGGTAGCGCGAGCCACTGTGGAGAATACGTACGCGTTGTGGAAAGCGTTTCACTGGACGAAGGTGAGAGTGTGCGGAAGCGCCTGATGGGGAAGGGGTTCTGGTTGTTGGAGCCCGCCAGCATTCTCGTAGCCAGAAAATGACGGCGCGGTGGAAAACTCTTCCTCAATTGGGCACAGTTTTCGGGCTTCTTTAAGAGGAATTCAGGACGTCTGTTTGATTCAGGGCTCGGAGGTTGTTCCACGTGGAACATTCGCGTTCCCTAGTCGGGATTCAATTTGTTCCACGTGGAACAAATTGGGGAGCCGCAGCGGCGCAGATTTCTCCAGGGGCGCCTCTTCTGGCCAACGCCAGAATGCGCTGCTCACTCCCGCACAAGGGATAAACGGCGAAATCTCCCAAGCCGAGGTCGATATCCAATTTAAGGTGACTCAACTCCCCTTCCGTCGTCATCAGCGCAACCCAGCCACCAGGCGCCACCAGCCGGGAGGCAGCTTGCACGGCTTGCGGCATTTTATCCACCGCGCGAAGCGTCACACAATCAAATCGCTTCTGGAGCAATTCCGCCCGAGCCGAATAGACGACGACAGAGATCCCGAGGGTGCGGACGGCCTCTTGAAGAAACGCCGCTTTCTTGCCCTGCGATTCAGCGAGAGTTACGGCGATTTCAGGACGGCAGAGTGCGACGGGGATTCCCGGAAACCCGGCTCCTGACCCGAAATCGAGCAGCGTTCCCACCCCCGCCGGCAATCGGTGTGCGCATGCGATTGATTCAAGAAAATGGCGAGAGAGAATGCCCGGAGAGTCACGAACGGCCGTCAAATTCATTCGAGCATTCCAACGGACGAGCACACCCAGATATGCTTCCAGCTTGCCGGCCAACTCCGCCCCTGCGAGCGGAAGACCGGCCTCGGCCAGCAACCCATTCAGTTGCTCTGCGATTGGAACATCAGCCATTGTGCGCGACAGGGCTTTCCAGTTTTCGGAGTTCCCACTCTTCCGCTGCGCCGAGAAACGCTGTAAAAATCGCGCGTGAGAAGGCACTCTGGGTGTATGTTCTCTCCGGATGCCACTGCACTCCCACGACAAAATGATCCACGGAATCCAGTTCCACGCCTTCAACCACGCCGTCGACCGGGGATACCGCGACCACCCGTAGATTGTCGCCAGGAGTGCGGATGGCCTGATGATGGCTGGAGTTGACCTTGGGTTCGACCTTTTCACCGCCCTCAAGCAGCGACGCCAGCCTGGATCGTGGCGCAATCTGAACCGGATGAGCTTCCGCCACCGCCCTCCCCGGACTGTGATCGACCTCTGTTTGCAAGTGCTGGATCAACGATCCGCTACGCCAAACGTTCAGCGCTTGAACGCCGGCGCAGATAGCGAGAACAGGTTTGCGAAGATTGAATGCATCCTGAAGCAGTAGTTCGTCGACGGCCGCGCGGCCAGGATCGGAGTCGCCACACTCCGGAAGCCGCACTTCACCAAACCGCTCTGGGTCCACGTCATACAGGCTGCCGGGAAGCAAAATACCTTGAACGCCGGCCATCAATCGCGCCACACTCTCTTGAGATTCGTTCAGCGAAATCAGAACCGGAATCGCACCCTCGGCTTCCAACGCGGAAATATACTGCGGGAGCGAACGCTGGTTATATTCCGGGTCGCTGCTGGTGGGCTCGGGTATGGCGATATGAACAGGCATAGATACAGAATCAGTGTAAAGCCACCAGGTCCCACAGGAAAATCGGCTCCTGAACCAATCCTCGCAGCCTATTTCTCTTTCTTCGCCTTATCTTTGTTTTTATTTCAGAAACCTATTTAGATTCTGGCAGTTACCTGTTCTACTGGCTCCGTCAGCGGCTCGCCGCAGAGCCCCTCAATCGCTCTCCGAATCTTCAAGGTCAGCTCATCGGTCTGCCGCACCGTCATCCCCGTGGTGTCGATTGGCTCCCCGGCCGCCAGCGTGATGTTTCCAGGATAGAAATGGCGGGTGTGTATAGGGAGCAGATCGTAAACCCCGCTCAGTGCGATCGGCACAACAGGAACCTGGGCGCGAATAGCCAGGTAAGCCGCGCCGGAGAGGAAAGTTTGCAGCTCGCCGTTGGGTGTGCGCGCGCCTTCCGGAAAAACGAAAAGCGGCATGCCAGAGCGCAAAGCCTTCACCCCGAGGCCGAGACTGGAAAGTGTAGTGCGCGGGTTGGCGGTGTCGATCGGAATTTGGCCTGAGCGATCTAAGTACCATCCAATGAATGCGATAGGCCACAATTCCTTCTTGGCGAGAATCCGGAATTGAAAAGGCAATGAGGCGAACACGACCGGCGTGTCCATGTACGAGGTGTGGTTGGATGCATAAACAGCCACAGGACACTTGCCCAGATTCTCCGCCCCACGTACGGTGACCGAGCAGCCGGATCCCCATACCAGTCCGCGAGCCCATACGCGGGCAAATCGCTGCTGCATGCGGCCGCTCTTGTCGAAAAAGGAGACCAGAAGTGACAGGGAGCCACACACAATCGTAATCACAGCCAGGATCGGGATCTGAATGAGATTGGTGCGCCAGCAATAGTGCCAGGGCAGAGGATTGGGCCGCTGGCTCACTTTCTTGCCCCCGCTTCGCCAGGCGGATCATCGCCGAGCAGCAGCGTCCGCGCTTCGCCCACCAGGTAAACCGAGCCCGACACGACTACCTGCCCACCCTGCGGTCGATGCCGCCGCGCGAGTTCCAAAGCGTGCGCCACCGAATCTGCTGCAATGGCCGGAGTTCCCGTGGACCTTGCTGCGGCCAGCAAATCCTCCAAAGCGGCAGCGCGGGCCGTGTGCATCGGAGCGATAATGACCGTCTCAAACAGCGGAAACAGAATCTGCGCCATCTCCATCACCGGCTTGTCCCGCAGGCAACCGAAGACGAGCGCTCGAGGAACCTCCTGATCCGCCGCGGTCCGGAGACCCGCACGCAATGCCCAGGCGCCCGCAGGATTGTGGGCGACGTCGAGAATCCACTCCACTCCGTCCCGGCGGATCCGCTCAAGCCGCGCCGGCCAGCGCGTGGTATGAATCCCCTCAGCAATTGCAGAAGGCGTCACGGGAAAGCCATGGTTTGAAGCCAACTCGACGGCGGCAGCAATGGCCAAGGCCAGGTTGCGGTGCTGATGAGCCCCCGACAGCGGCGAGTCGACTTGGATCATTGAATTCAGCGCCTGCACAAAATACGGCGCACCTGGCGCCACGCCAACCGCTGGCATAAAGGCCGTAGCGCTCACTCCGCGGACGTCGAGCGCGGTCGCAACCTCACCCAAAGCCTGGTTCGCCTCAGGATGCTGTGGAAGCGTGATCAGAGTGCCCTTGCGGCGCAGAATACCCGCTTTCTCGCGTGTAATCGCGGTAATGGTCGAGCCCAACCATTCGGTGTGGTCAAGCGAAATATCGGTGATCACGGAGATCAGCGGATCAACAATGTTGGTCGCATCCAGCCGCCCCCCCATGCCCACTTCCAGAACGGCTATGTCAACTTCCGCTTCCGCAAAGCACAGCAGAGCCTGCGCCGTAAGAATCTCAAAGAAGCTGGGAAGCTGCGGAAGGCTTCCATCCAGAACAAGTCTCTGTGCAGCATCGTGAACGCGGAAGTAAAGGGCTGCAAACGACTCGTCTCCTATCTCGTTTCGATCCAGTCGGATACGCTCATTAACCCGCGCGAGGTGAGGCGAGGTGTAGAGCCCGGTGCGTAATCCCGATGCGGTCAGGATGGAAGCCAGTGTGGCGGCGGTTGAGCCTTTTCCGTTGGTCCCTGCAATCAAAACCGACGGGAAGCGGCGCTGCGGGTCGCCGAGCGCAGAAAGCAGGATGCGAATCTCGTCGAGCGAGAATTTGCGCCGAGGCTGGCCAGAGCTCTGGTAGAGTTCGGGAACCATGGCGTTGAGTTGTTCGACGGCTGCGACGTAAGACATGGATAGATCAGTATAGAAGAGCCGGGGTACTGCAACTCGGGTCTGCGTAAACAGCCCGGAATCCGTGTCTCGCTCACTTCCTCAACAGCAACTGCAAGGCCTCGCGTGCGCTCTGCAGGCAAACGCGTGCCTCGTCTTCCGTTACCATGCCCTGGTGCACAGCCTTCCTGCCCACATCGTTCACTTCGTTGGCGACGCGCGGAAAGCCCGCATCAATCCCCGTCAAAATCAGGTTATTGTTCACTTCGTGCAGCAGGTTGCCTAGCGTAGCGGCGTTGCGATACCGCGTGCGAACCTGGCGGCTAAGCGCCGCGGGCAGCTTTTGCCGCACAGCCTCTTCCAGCACAGAGCGGCACATCACCGCGCAAGCCGTGAACAGGCCAAAGAAATAGCATCGAGTCGCTTCGTCCAGATAGCGATCGGCTTCCTCGGAGCTCGGTGCGGCCACCACGCATTCCCGCAGTTGCGTGGCACGCTCCACTGCAGGTTCCACCAGTTCTAGAAGCTCAAGCGCAAACGCAGCACGCAGCAAGTCGTTCTGCTGAGCATCAAGCGCTCGCTGAATCTCCTGCCACGCCGGCGTGAATGCCTCATCCCCAGCCTGATTTAGCCGGGTAAGCGAGGTCAGCCGCAGCCGCGCATGCTGAATGAATCCCTGTCGCATCTCGTGAGCCAGCATTCGCCATTCAGCCACGAAAGCCGCGGGATCCCGCAAATAGCGGCTCCAAAGCTCGTCGTATACAACCGCCGGCAAAATCTCGCGCAGCTGCACAAACCGGCTCGTTCTTGCCAACTCTGAGATCGCTTCGCAAAATCCCCGTCCGGGTGCGCCCTCCTCAATCATGTGCAGGAGTTCAGCTTCCAGCAGGCCAATGTCGATCGTCGCCGCCACTGCAACCCCCTCATCCGAGTTTAGGCAGATCGAAGCCTGATAACTTTGCGGCGCGAACAATATTCCTTCTGTCCGTGCTGGAACGGGAAGCAGATCAACCACCCATCGACGACGGGAATCAAACGGAACCCGGCAAACATTTGTTCCTCCCTGAGTCCATATACAGAGGTAGTGCAAAAGGCGTTCCCTGTGGATCATCAGGTCGCCCAAAGCCCTTGCCTGACGCAGCGATGGACGCACTTTTCACATACGACATCGACTTTGCACAGGCCTCTTCTCGCAACCTGTGGGAGTGGTGGGAAAACAGGGTCACCTTCCAACCAATCCAGGCTGGATTTCCAACAATCCTGAATTGCACAGCCGCGTTTTAGAAAACCGCGCTGCATGGCAACTTGCTGGCCCAGAATCAGTTCGTTCCGATTTCCACTTTTCCTGCATGAACTACGGGTATTACTGTCTTTTTCTAATTAATAACTACTCATTTCCTAACATCCCGTAGCCACAACCTTCCACGCATCACGAACCACATTTTTCCGCCCGCCGGCAGCCGATGGACGCCCCGCGATGAGCCATTCAGAGATTGGGTGAAAGAATCCAGAGAAGCGGCCCTGTTTTCCACGTACGCCGTTCCGCGCGGATGAATACAATCAAGGAGTAGAAAAGACAGCCACTTCCGCCAGACGGTAATGTGTTGTAGAGTGTGGCCAGTGCCGGAATTTGGCTTCAGAGCGAAGGTGAGTCTATGCCGATGGAAACCGTAGTGGACAAGCCGGCCGTGCAGGGGGCAGCGATGGAGATAACCGTAAGCCGCCAGGATTTGGTGAAAGAACTCACCGCGACACAAAGCGTAGTTGAGCGCAAAACCACCATTCCGATCTTGTCGAATTTCCTCATCGAGGCGGAGGGCGACCGGCTGTACATCACCGCAACCGACCTGGATCAGGCCATTCGCACCAGCGTCGACGTGAAGGTCAAAAAACCCGGCTCGTGCACCATTCCCGCGCGCAAGCTTTACGACTACATCAAGCTTTTGCCCGATGGCGACATTTCCATCAAGCTGCTTGAGAACCACTGGGTGCAGATCCGGTCCGGCCGCTCCAACACCAAGATGGTCGGCATGGCGCGTGCCAACTATCCCCAGGTCCCCGAGTTTCCGGCCGTCACTGCGACGAGCATTTCTACCACCGCACTGCGCACCTTGATTTCGCGCACCATCTTCGCCATCTCCAACGAAGAGTCGCGCTACACGCTCAACGGCGCTCTCCTGGTCATCAAGGCCGAGTCGCTGGCAATGGTTGCAACCGACGGACATCGTCTTTCCTACGTTGAAAAGCCAAATGAGTCCCTTGAAGGCATCAGCGGCGAAAAGCGGGTGCTCATCCCGCGCAAGGCCCTCCAGGAACTGCAGCAACTGCTCAGCAACACGGAAACCGAAAAGGTGGAGTTTGCCGATGACGAGCACACCCTGTTCTTCCGTGTGGGTCACCGCACGCTGAGCACACGGAAGCTCTCCGGCCAGTTCCCCAACTTTGAGGCAGTCATGCCGCGCGACAACACCAAGTTTGCGGTCGTGCGGTCTAGCGAACTCTACTCGGCCATTCAGCGCGTGGCGCAGTTTGCCGACGAGCGCTCAGGCGCCATCAAGCTCCGCCTCGAAGGCAATGAACTCCGCATCAGTTCCAGCTCGACAGAGAGCGGCGAGAGCGAAGACACCATCGATACGCCCTACGCCAGCGACCCCATCATGGTCGGCTTCAACTCCGGCTACATCCTCGACTTCCTCAAGGCGCTGGGCAACGAAGGCGAAGTACGCCTTGAGTTCAAGGACTCCCAATCCGCCGGCCAGATGCGTCCCGAAGATCCCGACGCCGAGTTCAAGTACAGGTACGTCTTGATGCCGATGCGCATCTGAAAAATCGCGGGCAGAGATCAGGTTTCAGCAAACGGCCCGGCAGAAATGTGGGGCCGCAGTATTTTCGCGCGCACTTTCAAGCCGCTCTTGCTTGCTCGGCTCAGCCAGGTTCGTGCCATCAACGCTCGACTACCAGGTCAACGAGACTGTGATAGTCTTCCAGCCTTCCCCTGCAGGGAAGTGAAAGACCAACGGCATCCATTTGCAAGCGTATGAATCCCCGTCGCAGGAACGGTACGAGACACTCGCATCCTGCGTCCCGCTTGGCTCCGTTTCTATCTGAGGAATGAAATGACCATTTCGGATAAGACGCAGAATGCCATCACTTCCCGCGACCCCCTCAATTGTGATTGTCAGTTTACGATCCCCGTTCTCGGAATGGAGAACTCGGAACTCGGCGGTTCTTGCACCGGGCAGCGCGGGACGATTCGGTGTCTTATTACTAACCTCCTCGATGAGGTTCATCTCGGAGTCCACGTTATCCAATTGGAGCGCCGGCATGGGAATTCGTAGGCCCTCGTGAGGCGGTATGTGCAGCTTCTTAAAGGTTTCTATCTCGATGGGACCGAACGTTGCTCCCGAGATTTCGCTGCGGAGATGCCAGGCATCGCCGTTCGTGGGGCTTAGGTAGACCTCAAGCTGATCGGCTTTTCGCGTGAAGTAAAGAGAAGTCGTGCCGCCGGGAATCTGGAGATTCATGACCTCTGCGGAATCCCAGTTCGCCGGCAAATGCGGATTCACCGTAATCGTCTTAGTCTGCGCATCAATCGAAATCCCAAACAGCCCCCGCAGCGTCGGCGTAATCACCATCGCGCTCGACCAAAGTTGGTGACTCGTGCTCCTTCCAAACGGCACAAAAAAATCGCCGCTGAGCAACTCGGTATCCGCGCCAAGATCCTGCGCGCGCGTCAGGTTCGCATTCTCCATCAGCATCTGGTATCCAGCCAGCGGCTGGTTGGCGCGATACTCAGCCAGCGCCGCCCAACCCGTAAACAGCGGCCACACCGAACCCTGGTGATAGCTCATGCCGTCATAAATTTTCTCGTCGCTCGAAACATCCCGCAGACCCCAATCGGTGTTCAGCGTATGCGCCGCAAACTGCTTCAGGCAGCCCTCAGGATGAGCGAGTATCGAAGTACCGGTCGTCGTAGCAGGGTCCCACCACGCGAGAGCGGGGTAGACGGTGACGGTTGGATCGAGTGAACCGTCGGCGTTCCTACTGAAGCCATAACATGATTTATCCGGGTACTTGTTTGGATTCCAATACTCCGCATTAATGGTCTTCGCAATAGCGTCTGCACGCTGCTTTGCAGCCGCCGATTTTTCGGTGTCCTTCAGCGCACCTTCAATCTCGGCCATCGCAGCCGAAGCCTGCTGATCCAGCAGCGCAAGATAAATCTCCTGATGCGGCATGCCGCCGGGCCAGCTCTCAACCCAGCCCGTCCCCTGCGAGTTGTCATAGATGCCATCATGGTCTGTATCATGCGCTGGATCGGTCTCAAACCCCCACGCCTTCTCAATCGCCTCGCGATTCACCGTGAGAAATGCGACGTCGCCGCTGGCTTTCACATAGTCCTCAACCGCAAGCAGAAACAGCGGCGTTGAATCCGCAGCCGCATACATGTAGGGGAAAGCTTTCCAGTCAATCGCCGCAGCAGTCTGCGAGTACTCATGCATGACCTTTCCATCAGCGCGCTGACGATGGATAAGAAACTCCAGCTCCGCCTTCGAAAGCGCAAAATCACCGTAGCCGTTCACCGCATAAAGCGTGTAGAGCGCATCGCGCCCAAAGAACCATCCGAAACCCGGGCGCGCCGAATCGCCAGACGCGTAATAACCCGCAACCAGCGCAGTCTCGTCCGTCCCTTGCACCCGCGTACGAAGCTGCTCAATCGAAATCTCCGCCCATTGAAAGGCCTCGTTCAAAGCCTTGTCCGGCGTCTGGATGGTAGTGGAGTGCGCGAGCAGGTCTTTGTAAGCCTCGGCGTGCGCCGCGTACGATCCAGCGATTCCCGCGTTGAGAGCCGCAAGCGTCGCTCCCAGTGCAGCGCTCGTAGCCGCGGCGGGCGTAGTGCCCACAGCCATCAGCAGCGGAAACAGCCGCCCATGATCCCGCGCCGGATCGATGTGCAGGTTAAGCTCCACAGGATGCACCTGCGGCCGCTCCTGATAAGGAGCCAGGATGCCAGGCGTAGCGCCAGGAATAGTAACCGCTCCGGCCAAGTCCGGATAGTCGGAATGCAGGACGTAGTAGCCGCCAGACGTGCCAGCAACCCACTCCGCACCTGGCACCCCCTCATTCCGCTCAGGCCACATCCAACGTAACTCCGGCGTAAAGCGCAAAGTGAAGTCCGTGGGATGAAGGCAGTCAAATTGAAACAGAACAACGGGCCCCGTCTTCGTACCGGCATCCGCCGTCATTCCACCAGCACCCACACTCGGCGAAAACATAATCTGCCGCACCGTGAAACCCATGTGGGAATAAGTGATGACAGTGCGATCGGGACGCACCTCAATTTCCGCCGCCTGCTGATTCACGTCGATGGGGACAGAGTATCCCGCGATGCGCGCTTCGATCGTCAGGTGCGAAAGCAGCTTCACCGGCAGCACCCATGCCTCGAAGGTGCCGTCCTGCTGACCGAGGATCACGCCGCGTTCACCTGCAACGGTAAACGGCTTCTGGCTCTCAGTGTGTGCGCGAATAACCGGACCAGCCGCATCGAATGCAATGCCGGGGATGGAGCTAAACGTCTGAGCGTGGATTGCGGAAGGCACAGCAAGAAGCACGGCTGCGCCCATTCGGAAAAAGTTCAGCCCCCAAAAACTCTGCATAGTCTTGTCCTTTGAGTTTTACTCAACGGCACAGTCTATGCCATTCACCGCTCAGCCGCAGAATCGATCGTGAGAGGCCTACCTTGCTGAATCGCCGCAAGCGACCGCAGCTGCCCCGGCCAGCTCCGGCGCCTTCATAAAATCCAGCGCGCGCACAAGCCACGTCTTCAGGTCGCGCCGATGCACAACAGCATCGAGGAAGCCCTTCTCCAGAAGCAGCTCCGCGCGCTGGAATCCCTCCGGAAGCTTTTGCCGGATCGTCTGCTCAATCACGCGTGGTCCTGCGAATCCAATCAGCGCACCAGGCTCCGCAATATTCAGATCGCCCAGCATCGCAAAGCTCGCGGTCACGCCGCCATATGTTGGGTCAGTGAGGACGCAGATGTAAGGCACCTTTGCGTCATCCAACTGGCCGAGAGCGGTTGAGACTTTTGCCATCTGCAGCAGGCTCACTACGCCTTCCATCATGCGCGCACCACCCGACGCAGTTACGACGATGAGCGGCTTGCGGTCAAGGCGTGCGCGGTCGACGGCGCGTGCAATGGTTTCCCCCACAACGGCGCCCATGGAGCCGCCGATAAAGGCGTATTCCATGGCGCTGACCACAACAGGGTGACCGCCGAGATGTCCCACAGCGTTCAGAACCGCGTCGCTCAGCCCCGTCTGCTCCTCGGCCTTCAGCAGGCGCTGCTTGTAAGGCTTCACGTCGGCAAAGTTGAGCGGGTCTGTCGAGCGAAGCCCGGTGTCGACAAGTTCATAGCCCGGCTCAAGCAGCAGGTCTATCCGCTGCTGTGCGCCGATTTTGAAGTGATGCTGGCACTTGGGGCATACGTAGAGGTTGGACTCCAACTCCGCCTTGTAGAGAACAGCCCGGCAGCCCAGGCACTTGGTCCACAAGCCTTCGGTACGAACATTTTTTTCGGCTGGGTCCGATCCGCCATTGCCGCCGGGATCGGATTCGTAGTCGCCACTTTCACGCTTGAACCAGGACATTCAAACTCCCTCTCGTGTCAATTCACCGCGGTGTGCTTTCCGCAACGTGCTCTCAGTATTCTATGCCGCGCTGGGCCAGTATGCCCTTCTGGTAGGCGTGCTTCACCTCGCGCATCTCGGTAACGGTATCGGCCAACTCCACCAGCAGGGGATGGGCATTGCGCCCGGTGAGGATCACGTGGACCATCTCCGGACGATCGCGCAATGCATCTGCAACCATCGCCGGATCCAGCATCCCATAGCCAATGGCGTAATTGATCTCGTCCAGCACCACCATATCCCAGTCCCCGGAATAGATGGCCGCGCGAGCCTCTGCCCATGCAGCTTCCACCAGCTGAACGTCCTCAGGATCGGTCTCCGCGCCTCCAATCTTCACAAATCCACGCCCCATTTGCTTCAGCACGAAGTCAGATCCGAAGGCCTTCACCGCGTCCAGCTCACCGTAGTGCCACGACCCCTTGATGAACTGGAGCATCAGCACCTTCATGCCGCAACCGACGGCGCGCAATGCAGTGCCCATGGCAGCGGTGGTCTTCCCCTTGCCGGGGCCGGTGTTGATCAGGAGCAAGCCTTTGCGGGAATCGGTCATCGCAGATACAGGTTACAGGTTGCAGATGACAGATGGCAGTAAAGAGCCCGGGCTTTTGCTCTTCACTGTCATCTGTAATCTGCTTTTCCTCAGTGCCCCCCATGGTAGGGATGGCCAGTAAGAATCGTATATGCCCGGTAAAGCTGTTCAGCCACCACGAGCCGGGCCAGCGAGTGGGCCATGGTCATCGGTCCAAGGGAGAGTAAAAGCTCTGCCCTGGCCCGGGACGCTTCCGACCAGCCATCGGCCGGACCGATGGCAAACACGATGTGCTGAGCGCCCTCGTCACGGCGAGCGCCCAGCCATGCGGCAAAGGCCTCAGAGGTCATTTGCTTGCCGCGGCTGTCGAACAGAACGAGGATTGTCCTCGTCCGCCCCTGCTTCCGCAGTAGCCACTCGAACAGCGCATCTTCCGTCCGGAATGCCTCTGTGCCGCACTGGGCCCACGGCGTGCACCGCTCCAGATACGTCCGTGAGAGAGAGTCCAGGCTATCCCGGGATGCGGCGCGGGCGCCGATGTGACTGAGTGTAAGCTGCATGGGGGCAGAATACGCGACAGAACTAAAAACGGAAGCACTGATTCCACAGCGATTCCCCAAAAACGAGATAAGGTACCCGTTTTTGGAAGATCGGCACTCCTTTCTCCGCAATTTCATATTCCGAGTATTCTGATGGGAATGGGAGAAAGCCACCAACCTATTTATTTTCAGCAACAAACAAATAATTTGTGCAATTGTGGAGATTGGCATCCGTCATGCAATGTTCATTTGGGCAGGTCGTCCCCGGCATTTCCTGGGATATCTTTCGATATCGTGCGATCCGCAGGGATGAAGCCAAACTTCCTTTCTTCTTCATAGCGAATTAACACCTGTTGTATTTCACTTGCGGACCGGGCGGCTTCTAAACCGAGACGCTAAAGCACAATACACGGATCGAGAAATACACGCTGGATTTCGGTCCCCACTAATTCTTGGAGGAGTTTTCGATGCGATTCTTTCGGTTGCAGAATGCGGCGCTCGCGTTGAGCCTGATGGCCGTCGTCGCTATGATGGCGAATACCACGGTCCCGGTTGCATACGCGCAGACAGCGGTGACTGGTGGTTTGAGCGGCGCAGTTTCCGACGCGACGGGCGCAGTGGTTCCCGGCGCCACGGTGATTGTGGTCGATACTTCCACAGACGCCAAGCAGACGGTGAAGACCAACGCGGAAGGCCGCTACACGGTTTCATCTTTGAAACCCGGCCTTTATAAAGTGACCGCCTCGGCCGAGAGCCTGAAGTCGGATACCGTCGAAGTAACCGTTATCATCGGCACTACCATGACCGCGGATATCAAGGTGACGCCGACCGGCAGCAACACGATTGTCGAGGTCACCTCGACCAGCCTGCCGCTCGTGGATACCCAGAACGTTGCGTTGGCGACGACCTTCAACGAAGAGCAGATTCAGGACCTGCCGACTCCCGGTGGCGACGTGACCACGGTGGCCTTTACGGCTCCCGGCGTGGTCGTGAATGCCGGCGGTTCTTACGGCAACTTCAGCTCCGACGGTCTGCCCGGCATTTCGAATCTCTTCGTGCTGAACGGCTTTGACAACCAGGATCCATTCCTCAACCTGAACAACTCGGGCAGCTCCAACCTGACCTTGGGCCAGGGGGAATTGGCCGAAGCAACGGTTGTGCAGAACGGCTACAACTCGCAGTATGGACGCGCAGCCGGTGCTGTCATCAACTACACCACCAAGTCCGGCGGCAACAAGTTCCACGGCATGGCCGATTACGATTACAACGGAACCGTGTTGAACTCCAACGGCTGGTTTAACGGCTTCTACGGTCTGGCCCGGCCCCACGCGGTTTCCAATGAGTGGGCGCTCAATACCGGCGGACCGATCGTCAAAGACAAGCTGTTCTTCTTCTCCGACTACGAGGGTCTGCACTATGTGCTCCCCGGTGCAGCCGGCCTGGTGAACTATCCCTCCACTGCATTCCAGTCGTGGACCTTGGCCAATGTAAACGCGGCCTATGGCAGCGACGTGCAACAGTCGTATGCCCAGACCTTCAATGCCTACAAGACCGCACCTACTTACACTTCCGCCACGCCGCTCATCACGGGTGACGGCACCATCAACGGCGGATGCGGCGACTTTGCGGGAACCCCGGCTCCAGGTGGCGGCTACTTTGGCGCTTACCCCAACGCAAAGGCCACTGGCACCCTGGTGCCTTGCATGACGCAGGCAGCCGAGTCCGTTAACAACATCAACATCGAATGGCTCTATACCCAGCGCATCGACTGGAACATCAGCGACAAGCACAAGATCTACGGTCGCTACAAGATGGATCACGGTTCGCAGCCCACCGGCACCAGCTTCATCAACCCGCTGTTCAGCACAGTTTCAATCCAGCCCGAGTACGAAGGTCAGTTCAACGACAGCTACGTCATCAGCCCCACCAAGACCAACGTTTTTGTAATGGCGGCTAACTGGTACACCGCCTACTTTGGTCCGTCGAATGTCGCGGCATCGCAGGCTCTGTACCCTTGGTACGGAATCACCGACGCCGGCTTTGATGGCAGCGGAACGCCTGCTTCACCCGGCCTGGCCGCCCTCGGCGTGCCCTACTACTTCCCGCAAGGACGCAACGTAACCCAGTACCAGATTGAGGATGACTTCAGCTGGATCAAGGGCAAGAACACCATGAAGTACGGCTTCAACTTCCGCCGCGACCTCGTGGAGGATTACGACGCGCAGGTCCTCACACAATTCCCGCTCCTGGAGGTATTTGACCTCGGCACCTTCTCGTCAGGCGCTGAAGGCGTTGGCGGAGTCGACGGCATCTACCTCCAGAACTTCTCCTCCGCGTCCGACGCGCATCTGGCGCTCTACAACATCGGCATTTACTTCCAGGATGAGCTCCAGGCAACGTCTAAGCTCAAGCTGACCTTGGGCGTTCGCCTTGATCGCACCGGCAATCCTCTCTGCCACGGCGGTTGCTTCTCGCTGTATACCGGTTCCTTCCCGAACCCCAACGCTTCCGTGACCGAGCCGTACAATAAGGAAGTCAACTCCGTGAACGATCACCCGTTCCCCACGGTTCAGTTCGGCAATATTCAACCGCGCTTCGGCTTCAACTACAGCGTCGACGACAAAACCGAGGTGCGCGGTGGTGTAGGCCTCTTTGCCGACCTCTACCCGTCTGTCTTCCTCGACGGTGTCATCCAGAACTTCCCAAACGTCAATTCAATTGAGCTTCTGTCGGGAACCATCTCAGCAACGGACCCCGCAGGTTTGACCGCGAACGCGAAGGGCGGAAACGCAGCGTTTACGCACGGATACAGCAGCGGCCAGAACGTTTCGCAAGTCTTCAACAATCTCAATAACCAGGGCATTCCGTTCACGCCTCCCAGCATCGGCGCCTACTTCCCCGGCACATTCAAGACACCCATCTACACCGAATACAGCCTGCAGGTTCAGCGCCAGCTGGGCAGAAACAGCGCCGTCATTCTCACCTACGCAGGCAACTTCGGCTTTGACGGCGTACTGGAAAACCCAGACCAGAATCCCTCTAGCGGCGAATATGGCGATGGGCCCACGCTTGCGAATCCCTGGGGAACGGTCGGCCCTATCGGCGGCTTGAGTGCCACTCCGCCAGACCCAAGCTTCTCCAGGGTCACCGCCTTCACCAACAGCGGCCACTCGAACTATAACGGCCTCATGTTCAGTTACAAACACAGCGGGCATGGCCTTACAGGCCAGGTCAGCTACACCTACAGCCACTCGCTCGACATGGTTTCCAACGGCGGCGAGGGTCTAAACTTCAACTCTAGTGGTGATGTGCTCACCCAGCTCACACCGACCCTCGGATCGGGCAACCTAAACTATTCGAACTCCGATTACGACATCCGCAACAACATGGTGGGTGACCTGGTGTACCAGGAGCCATTCAAGTCAGGCAGCCGGATTCTGAATGAATTTGTTGGCGGATGGACCGTTGGTGCCAAGACCTACTGGCGCGGCGGCGAGCCCTTCACGATTTTCGACTCCAATGCAGCCAATGCGGGATATACCAACCTCGGCCCGCAATTCATGGTTCAAAACCTGGTTCCTCGCTCACAACTGACAAACACCTCTGCTAGCAACCCGCACGCCGCTACCTTGGCTTCAGCATTGGATCCGACCCAGTATGCGGATCCCTCCGCCACCAACTTCGGCACCCTGCGCAGAAACTCTCTCTACGGCCCGCACTATGCTGACACGGACCTCAGCGTTGTCAAGAAGGTGGTCACGGCGGAAGGCTTCACCTTCTCCATCGGCGCCAACGCCTACAACGCTTTCAACAATGTGAACTTCGGCACTCCTGGTACGACCACAGGTACGGGTAACTTCGGACTGATCACCAACACCAACGCACCCCCCACCAGCCCCTACGGCTCGTTCCAGGGCGCAGCCGTCACCCAGCGTGTTCTCCAGGTTCACGGAAAGATCACGTTCTAAGCTTCCGGCTCAAAGCACGAAGCGCAATTACAAGGGGCGTCCGATTCGGACGCCCTTTGTGCATTTGCAGGTTGTCGCAGCCCAGCCAAGGCGCAGATTGAGTAAGCCCGACGGAGACGTTTTTGCCGATTTATTCCATGCAAAGACGCACAATCGAAATTATGACCACGACGTTCAAATCAATTCGCATGCATGATGCCGGAGAGTCAGCGGTTCAATATGTCAGATATGTCCCCGGTCCGTACCACCATAAATACCCACCCCCTCCCCCCCAAAAACCACCCTTCGGGACGGGGGAATATCGCGCAACTCACATAGAATCTTTCATCTGGGGATTCGCCCTGTGTACCGATCAGTAAACAAAGTGTGCAGAAAATCACGCCTTTTCGCCTGAAAAATGCCCCAAATAGGGCCAAAACCGCCACCGAAGTGCCGCTTTTAACTCCGTTTTGGAGCATTTTGGGATCAGGGCAAAAACCGCGGTAAGTTAGGCCCCGCTTGAAACCTTGACCTTGCTGATCTGCTTCTTTGCAGCAGCCTTTCGCGGCACAGCTTTCCGCACCACTGCATTCCTTACGGCCTTCTTAGGCTTGGTCGCTGCGCCGTTGTCTGTTGCCGCCGGAGCGGGCTTGGCCGAAACCTTGGTCCGTACTGCCCGCGTCTTCGCGCTGAGTTCGGCTTTCAGCTCAGCATCGAACTCGGCCGGCGTAACCGGCCGGGCGGATTTGCGGAGCCTTTCAATGTCATAGAAGGCGCGGCGCTCGGCTAGGAAAACGTGCACTACAAAATCAACATAATCCAGCAGGATCCAATTGCCCGGACGTCTGCCCTCCACCGAGTTGGGCATCACGCCAAACTCTTTCTTGAGGCGGTGTTCGATTTCATCGGCAATGGCCACAGCTTGGCGATCGTTGGTGGCTGAGGTGACGAGGAAGAAGTCAGACAAGCCTGCGTCGATGGGATCGAGCTCGAGGATGCGTGTGTCTTCGCCTTTCTTGTCTTCACAGGCTTTAACTGCCGCCTGAACGAGAATGCGGGTCTGCGTTTTGGTCGATGTCATTCGGTAGAGAAGGTCTCCAATCCTCATCGTAGACCCTTGACAGGGCACCGGCAAGTTTGGGACCGCGGCAACTCACGTCCTATCGATAAAGGCCACGGGAGCGGATGTAGTCAAAGACTGCCTGGGGTAGCAGGACACGTCCCTCTGTCGATGCGGAAGATCCCGCCTGTACCTGGTCTCGAATCTGAGAAGCACTTATGTCGACATACACTCCCGGCAGAAGGTAAAACGGAGCGCTCCTTCCATCCGGGCTGTGAATACGGTAGGAACGTATCTCGAGATCGGCGGAGGGTACGCCTGCGGAGACTGCCGGCTCAATCGCCAAGCCGGCAGGCAATGCTTCCCTCAAGCCCGAAATCCAATCTTCAGGCTTCTGTCCAGGCCTTGATGCAACGATCAGCGGAGCGATGAACGGGATCTCGGACGACCTGTGCCAACGGCGCAAACCGAAGAACGAATCAGCACCCATCAAGCAAAAAAGGACGCCATCCGGCCCGAGCCCGGCACGCAGGTCTGCAAGAGTGTCCACAGTAAAGTTGGGGTCGCCGGAGGGCTTGGGTGCATCTGCGAGCGAAAGCTCAAATCCCAATTCCCCACCAATGGCCAGCCTCGTCATCACCAGGCGGTCCTCAAAGCTGGCTGTTGATCCTTGCGGTTTCAGGGGCTGAGAGGCCACCGGGGCAAACAGAACCGCATCCAGCGCCAGGGCCGCACGTGCAGTCCGCGCTACGGCAAGATGTCCCAGGTGAGGCGGGTCAAAGCTTCCCCCGAAAAAGGCGACACGGCGGCCCTTCGGACTTGAAGCTGGCTCCATCTGCTTATCGTATCGCGCACGGCTTCCCCGGCGCTCTGCTAGCATCAAACTCACGGATATGCGTTACGTGATTGTGCTTCTTGCCCTGGCCGGCGTCGTAGTTTCCGCGCTGGCCCTACGCGTTCATTACGATACCGGGACCGAACCCTGCTCCATCAACGAGAAGTGGGACTGCGGAATAGTAAACCACAGTCCGTTTGCTGAGGTTGCCCATGTCCCGGTTGCAGCCATCGGGATCGGCGGCTACCTCACCCTTGGGGTGCTTGCTTTCCTCCGGAAGCGTGCATTGCTGACTGCATTCGCGCTGATTGGGCTGGGGTTCGCCCTCTATTTGACCAACATCGAACGCACAGTCCTCGAAGTTTGGTGCCTCTACTGCGTCATCTCGCAGGGCATCATCGCCTCCATCACATTGCTCTGTCTCGGATGGCTAGCCGCGGCGTCATGGACAAACCGGCGCGAACAAAGCCGAGGATAAGGCAATTCGCCGCCACCGCGGCAATCGACTCACGCCGCGCTGATAAACTTGAATTGAAACCATGTTCAAAGAACGCTATGCGCGCTGGATGTACGAGTGGGAGACGCGGCTGACCACGCGCGATGAAAACCGTATCGTGCGCCCGCTGGAGTGGGGATTTGAGTGGATCGAGCCGTTTCTTGAGACGCATGGATTCAGCTCCGCCATCCCCGGCCCTAAGGTGACGCGCGACCCAGCGGCCGCCGAAGCTGCCATGGTGCGCATCAACCAGCTCCTTATTCGCCATAGCGATACCTTCTTCAGCTACGAGCGGCCTGCCGATTTCCGTCTTGAGGAGCGGCATCCGCAACTCTATCCAACCAACGTTCGACCTGAGACGCTGGCCCAGGAAGCGGCAATCCGCCAGCAAGCCGCAGAGGGCAAGCTGTCGCCCGCGCAATTTCTGCGCTTCACTTCGCCGGAACGCACACCCTATCCCGAGAACGACCAGGTGAACGCCCGTTGGTATCCCGCCCCGGCCCACAAAGATCCGAAGCGGCCAAAGCAGGCGATCATCGTACTCCCGCAATGGAACTCCGACGGATTCAGTCATAACTCGTTGTGCACCATCTTCAATCGCATGGGCATCTCGGCCCTGCGGCTTTCCATGCCCTATCACGACATTCGGCGACCCGCGGAATTGGAGCGATCGGATTACTCAGTGAGCGCCAACATCGGAAGAACGCTCTCGGCGTGCCGGCAGGCGGTTGTCGACATCCGCTGCTGCCTCGACTGGCTTGAGGAGCAGGGTTACGGACACTTCGGCGTGCTCGGAACCAGTCTGGGATCATGCTACGCCTATCTGGCAAGCACCCACGACCCGCGCATCCGGGTCAATGCCTTCAACCACGCTTCCACCGCTTTTGGCGACGTGACATGGGCCGGACAGAGCACCCGCCATGTGAAGCAGGCCCTCGAAGAGGCTGGCCTCACCCAGAATCGTGTGCGCGAATTGTGGGCAGCGGCCAGCCCTTGCTACTACTACTCGAAGTTTGCAGGCAAGGATGCTGCCGGAGCCGGTAAGAAAGTACTCATGGTGTACGCCAACTACGACCTTACGTTCCCCAGGGAGTACTCGCTGCAGGTGGTGGAGGCCTTCCGCCATTACGGTATCGACTTTGAGCCGCGCGTGCTGCCTTGCGGCCATTACACGACCGGCGAACCCCCCTACAAATTCATCGACGGTTGGTACATGGGCTGGTTTGTCTACCGAGCCTTCAAAGCCCTGCGGAAAGAGAAAGCGGCTGGATTGAATGCGACTGCTACGCAGCCGAATCCTGTCGAAGAGGAAGTCGTCTCAAGTTAGCGCACTGCGGCAAGGTTCAGTGCCAGCAGCTTTGCCGGGTCCAGATACGTTCCCTCCCAGCGCACCGCCCAGTGCAGATGCGGCCCCGTCACCCGCCCCGTGGCCCCGCTCAATCCAAGCTGTTCGCCCTGTGCAACGCGCTGCCCCTCGTGCACTTGGATATGGCTGAGGTGCATGGATAGCGTAAACAGCCCCAGTCCGTGATCGATGACCACGCAGTTGCCCTCAAAGTAGAGCGGACGCGCTAGCACCACCACCCCGCTATTACCCGCACGCACCGGCGTTCCCATCCGTGCCCGAAAATCCATTCCCTTATGAACGCTGGCCAGCTTCCCATTGAACATCCGCCGCACCCCAAAGCTGTCCGTCGCAGCCGCAGTCACCGGTGCGCGAAAGCTCCCCGTCCAAAGCGGCTCGGCTGCACTCGTGGCAAAAACCTTCTCCTTGAGTTTCCCTTCCGCTTCAATCTGCTTCAGCGCGTCGGGCTCCGGCTCAACAAACTTCAGCGATACGGCAATCGATTCGCTGCGATAGGCAGCAGGATGGATGTCGACCGTGCGGGTCAAGTCGAGAACCGCGCGGTCGTTCAGCGCGATGCTGATCTTGAGCATTGACGGACCTGGGGGCGCTTCCACGTCCACCCCGGCCAAGGCAAACCATGCCTGCCCATCGCGTCCCCGAAAGAACTGTAACGGCCGTCCCAGCCACTCGCCATCTATCTTTGCGGTACCTGGCGCCTCCAAGTGAATCAGAACCGGCGAACCCGCAACGACATGTGCGGGAGTGAGCGCAAAGTCCTGAGCGCGGGCCACGGGAAACGCCAGCGCGAAGGCCCCCGCGCAAAGCATCGCCGCAAACCGACTTAGATGCGAAAAGTGATGGGGCAATCGCATTGCTCCAGACAGAATACGCGTTTGCGCTTTACCGCGGATGCGAAGCAAGCCACTTCGCAGCGCGTTGCTGCACATCGGCCAGTTCGTCAGCCGTAATGTGCGTGCCGCTCATCTGGCGGTATGCGGCATATTTCTCCTGGCTTGGTCCTTTCACCCGCGAGGCAAGGTCGAACCAGTAGTAAGCTTCTCCGTAACTCTGGGGAATACCCTGGCCAATCGAGTAAAGTACGCCAAGGGTCGCCTGTGCCCCGGTATCTCCTTGCTCGGCGGCTTTGTGATACCATTCCGCCGCCTGTGCCATGTCGCGGGGCACGCCTCTGCCGTCACGGTAAAGAGCGGCCAGGTGCAACTGCCCCGTCAATGAGCCTTGCTCGGCGGCCTTCCGGTACCAGGTGGCAGCCACTTTGTAGTATTCCGCCAGCTGTTGGGGATCGTGCGTAGCCTTGTTGCCGGCCGCGCAACTGTTGTCACCCATCTGCACCTGTGCCGGCGCGTCTCCGCCGTTGGCTTTCGCCAGCAGAGCCAAATCGATCTCTGTTGTTCCCGTGCCTGCGGTCTGCGCGAGAGCTGACGTAAGCTGCGATAGAAACAGGATGGCGAGCGCAAGTGGTTTTGAGTACTTCCTCATAGGCTCCTCGACCGGCTGGGAGATCATTGGTAATTCCAGTTTAGTCGGATCGGAGAAATCGATGAAGCGCGATTCACCTCAAGACGGGGCAAGGCTGTTTCCTGATCCCAAAAACCGCTCTCAGCCTCAGGCTTTCGCCTGGGAATGGAAGCCCGGAAAGGCTAGAATTATCCTATGACCGATCACATGTCTCTCACCCTTGCCCAGGCCGATCCCGAAGTGGCCGCTGCCCTCGACCAGGAAACCCTCCGCCAGCACGAGGGGCTGGAGATGATCGCCAGCGAGAACTTCGTCTCCGAAGCGGTGCTTGAAGCTGCCGGCTCCATCTTCACCAACAAATACGCTGAGGGTTACCCCGGCCGTCGCTACTATGGCGGCTGCGAGTACGCCGACGTGGTTGAGAACCTGGCCCGCGATCGCGCCAAACAGATCTTCGCCGCTGAGTACGCTAACGTGCAGCCCCACTCCGGCTCCCAGGCCAACGCGTCGGCCTATGCGGCCGTGCTCAAAGCCGGCGACACAATCCTCGGCCTCGATTTGGCCCATGGCGGACACCTAACCCACGGGCACAGAATGAGCTTCAGCGGCAAGCTCTACCGCACCACCTTCTACCACGTCCGTCAGGACACAGATCTCATCGACTACGACGAGATGGAAGCAGTTGCCGAGCGAGAAAAGCCAAAGGTTCTCATCGGCGGCGGCAGTGCCTACCCGCGCCTTTGGGATTTTGCGCGCATGCGGCAGATTGCCGACAAGGTGGGCGCGACCTATGTCTTTGACATGGCCCACATTGCGGGCCTGGTCGCCGGCGGCGTCCATCCCTCGCCGGTTCCGCACGCGCACATCACCACCACCACGACCCACAAGACGCTGCGCGGCCCGCGTGCCGGCCTCATCCTTGCCGGCAAGGATTACCAGGTAGGCGAAAAGCCGGAACAGACTATTGGCAAAGAGATCGACAAGGCCGTCTTCCCTGGCCAGCAGGGCGGACCGCTCATGCACATCGTCGCGGCCAAGGCCGTTGCGTTTGCTGAGGCGCTGCGCCCGGAGTTCAAAACCTATGCGGCGCAGATCGTCGCCAACGCCCAGGTACTGGCTAGCAGCCTACAGGAGGTCGGCTTCCGCATCATCTCGGGCGGCACCGACAATCACCTCATGCTCGTCGATACCTTTCAGAAAGGTATCCTTGGCTCCGAGGCTGAACTGGCGCTGGGCAAGGCTGGCATCACGGTGAATAAAAACTCCATCCCCTATGACACCAATCCTCCCCTCAGGCCGTCTGGTATTCGAGTGGGCACACCTGCGTTGACGACACGTGGCATGAAAGAGCCGGAGATGCGCCAGATTGCGATGTGGATGACCAGGGCTCTGGATCAGCATAACGACGACGCGGCGCTCGAACGGATTCGCGGCGAGGTGGCCGAACTGGCCAATCAATTCCCGCTCTATGCCTGGCGTCGCGCGTCTGCCGCGGTCGCAGTTTAAGTTCAGGCTCATCGGATTCTCGCTCAACTTCACAGTGCTCGACCGGAACGCCAGAATTTACGTTGCCGCAACTTGCCCGCGGACCCAGGGTTGCAATTATTGTTGTTGGTGATGACCCACAGGGGAGGAGACACAGAGAATAGCTACAGTCCCCTGGGCATCTGGAGGACGCCATGAAGACCGTTAACTTTGCACTTGCAGCATTGCTCTTTCTTTCAGTTCCAGCATTCGCGCAGCATCCCGCTGCCCCACATCCGCCGATTCCAAGGAGCGGACCGAGACCCCATGAGGGGCCGCCAAAGCCGGCCGATCCCAAACCTAACTACAGCGATAAGGCCGGCCATCCCAGTGTGCCACATGTGGACGGCAAGACCTGGGTTGGCCACGACACCGGCCGCGATGATGCGAATTATCATCTGGACCATCCGTTCGCGCACGGCCACTTTACAGGGGGCTTCGGACGGGGACACGTCTGGCATCTCGCTGGCGGGGGTCCCAGCCGCTTCCGGTTCAATGGCTGGTACTGGGATGTTGCCCCGTTCGACATTGCCTTCTGCGATGGATGGCTGTGGGATTCGGACGACATTGTCATTTATGAGGATCCCGATCACATCGGTTGGTATCTTGCCTACAACGTCCGGCTCGGCACCTATGTCCACGTTGAGTATTTAGGAACGTAGTCCACGCGTTGCAATCATCACGAGACGCTACAGGAGGGGACAGCCCAACAGGGTCTGTCCTCTCTCGCTTTGCACATCTCGTTTTAACGCAACATACGCATCCCTGTTGGCCCTTCCATCGAAGGATCCGCGCCAACACTGTTTATCATCGATCTGGCTGCAGTTATCGCCCTGCTCTTATTCACAGATACCTACCCGCTTCTGCATTTGGGTGCGGAGAGATATAAGCAAATACGGCGCTTGATCGCTAACCTGCACATTTCTGAGTTATGCTTAACTTATGGCTATCGAATCAATACTTGCCCAAATAGATGCGGAAATTGCAAGGCTCACGCAGGTGCGCTTGCTGCTGGCCAATACGGGAAAAGCTCCTGCCAAGGCAGAGCGTAAGGTGAAAAAAGCTCCCTCCAAGGCCAAAGGCAAGGTCAAGAAGACGCGCGTATTAAGCCCTGAAGCTCGCAAGCGGATTGCTGACGCGCAGCGGAAGCGCTGGGCTGCGCACAAGGCCAAGTCCTAAAAGCTCGGCACCATCATCTTTTCATTTTGCCTTGAACATCGCGCCACTGCGGCCGATTAACGGCTTGACTTTGAGCCGTCGCGATGTGTGCCCTGTGACGCAAGAGATCACCATGTCTCAACTGCAAGCACGTTCGGGGGGCCTGGATGGCCCTCGATCACCTGCGTCTCAATCACCGCCTCCATGTTCATCTGCTCCCAGTGTGGAGGCGCCTTTGCCAGCAGTGATTGAAGATAGACGGGGTTGTAAAGAATCTCGCCGGCGGCTTCTGTGCCTTCTTCTGATATGCCCGCCGCAATAATCACAGGTTGGCCTGTAATGTTGTCGTGAATGCGTGCCACGATCGCGTAATCGCGCGACAATCTTTCATATGGCAAATCCCACGCCGTTGCCCAGGTCGTCTGCTTCGGGCTCTTGCGGTCGACAATCAAGGCAACGCCGTCCTTCGATTCAAATCCGAACCGGAGCTTCTGCGTTACGCGCAATGTCCAAATGTTGTCGAACGCGCCAATCAGTACCACCGGACCTTCACGAAGCTGGGCAAATGTTGCATCCGAAGCTGGAACTACTCGGAACGCCTTATGGCGGGTTTCCAAAGCAGCTGCGGTCTGCGTCAGCGTAATGACGTCGGCCAACGCGAAAAGCCCGGACTGATGCAACCGGAAGTACAGAGGCTCCGGCTTGGAGCTTGCAGTTGGCATCTCGAGCGAATTGATTGATCCAGCATCCAGGCTTTTTGCCGGCTCGCCTAGGCAGTAGGTAGCCGTGTCAGAGCCCGCTGTCATGGGTGCCCAAAAGCGGTCAAGGTCGGTAGGGGGTTGAAGGTCATGCAGCAATCCCAAGCCCGTCGACCCGGTTGCGCTTCCTCCACCGATCAAACCGACGGCCAGTCCGCCAATCAGGCCAATGACGCACGCGGCTACGGTCAACGCCCCCAGAAGAATCATTCGCCTTCTTGAAAAAACGGACAATGAGGAGGAAAGAGGTGTGATTGGGAGTACCACAGGTGGCGCTTCGGGGGCCGCCACCAGCGCGGGTAGTTCGGGTTCGGCAACCGGTGCCGGAGAATGAAAGATCGGGACATACGAGCCGATGGGAAGTTCGATGACCAACTCTCCGTCGTGGGAAGAGTCATAATAATACTGGACCAGCCGCTTGCGGACTTCCCCTGCAGTGATGCGGACCACTGGATCGGCATTGGCGTCGTAGGTGGGGGAGCGGTTGAAGACTTCGATGCCGATGCTGCGTTCTTTTAGCTCGGAAGCGTTACCCTGGAGGGTTTGTTCGACGGTGTGGGCGAGGAGGGCGGGGTAGCGTTTGCTGTTGGAAAAGAGCGGATGCGCGAGCAGGCGCTCGAGCTGGCGGCGGACAGCAGCGGGGTCGAGTGCAGGATTCTGCTGCCCGAAATCCTGGATGGGTTTTGAACCGACCGGCATGCGAATTCCTTCCGCATTGCGTATCATACGTTCCCGACTTGGAGTTGTCCAGACCGTATTGAATGAGGACTAACCCACATGGGGATAGTGACTTAACGGCGAGCGGCGCCGTTGGTACCCGATGGAACCTGTCGGACCGCAGGGGGCATCCGTATATTTGCTTTCGGTCCAGAAGATGCACCGACGGGCGGTCCCTGCGAAGCGGAGAGATCTGGTTCACAGATCTAGTCAGACGGTGTGTTTTCTTGTGATTGCGGCTCCTCGCCCCTTCGGTTAACCAGACCTGGACACCATCCAGGCAGGAGTAACCGGGGGGCGCTTTTTTTGCTTTTAAGGTGAGCGCGATTTCCCCTCAAGGGTGAATTTGCGGCGAATCTTCGGCTTGAAGAGTGAGCCAAAGGCGTGAACAAAACCGCCTGCGGTTGGGAAACACCCCTGGTACTCAGCAAACAGTTGAACGTAATTGCGATTTAGTTTGTGGGGAAAGTTGCGATTTGGCGCGTGCGTTTGCACAAGATTACAGGTGATGGGCGGAAAATAGGATTAATTCGACATTTTGCTGCGTGGCCGTAGACGTTACTATCTTACTTTCAGTGGCTTACGGCGAGTGCTTTGCAAAAGGAAAGAGACCAAAAGCGATGGATGGAATTGTGCGGGAGAAGCTGCGGATGGATTTGGAGAGCGAGTTGCGGCCGTTCAGGGCTGCAAGGAAGGCACGCCGGCCTACGGAGGGGTGGCTGCGGGCGATGCGGCAGGCGACGGGGACTCCGGTTCGGGAGATTGCGGAGTACATGAAGTTCACGGACAAGATGGTGTACCAACTGGAGCGGTCAGAGCAGATTGAGACGATCTCGCTGAATCGGCTGGGAGAGATGGCGCGGGCGCTGGAATGCGACCTGGTGTACGGGCTTGTGCCGTGGCAGCAGTCGCTGGTGGACCGGGCGATGGCGATGGTGGAGAAGGAGTTGTGGCGGAAGAGGTACTTGAGGGCGGGAATAAAAAGATAGGGAACAGGGATCAGGGAACAGAAACGATCAATGCTCAAGGGCGTGGACGGCTCCTCGAAAGAGGCGGCGCAGGGCTTTGAATATCCAGCGGACAAGAAGGAGGGCGGCTACGAGGAGCAACCCGACGATGGAGGCGGCCACGTAGGGGTTCCAGGTGGCGAGCCAAGTAAGGAAGACGGCCAGCACATCTTCCGACAAACTGAGAGTGATGTTGGATAACGGTTCTGGCGAGGGGGTGACGGCGGCGCGGGCTGCCGTTTTGCCTCCGTGGGCGGCCATGGCGATGGCTCCGCCGGCGAGCGTGGCGGCTAGCTGCTCAAGGGGGGAAAGGCCGGCGGTGGCCTGAAAGGCGAGCAACGCGGCGATGGGGACGCGGATGAAGGTGTGGAGGGCGTTCCAGATGAGGTCAAAGGCGGGAACTTTGTCGGCGACGAACTCGAGGGCGAAGAGGACGCCGGCGGCGCCGATGACCCACCAACTGGAGAGGAGATGGAGACCGGGCGGGAGCATGAGCAGGCTGGTGTGGGCCAGCAGGCCGAGGGTGGCCACGGTGGCGTAGACGTTGAGCCCGGCGGCGAAGCTGATGGCTACCAGCAGAGCCGCTAGTTCTTCTCCCGTGAACTGCATGGGGACAGTATATGGGGCGGCCGAGGGCGGCGCGCGAGTGCAATTAGTGTCCACTCATCGCAATGGAGCAGCGATGGGGCACAAGGTACTCTGCTTGTCACGGTGGTTGGTGGGCGGTGACCATGCTACCTGTCTCAGAACCGCGAAGCCGTCATTCTGGCGGCAACTGCTCTAGCGGCTCTTCAATCGCAAAGTTCGCATTTCCACGAAAAAACTGGCTCTTCTGTCCCCAAGCAAGGTTCCCATGTTTATCTGGCCTTGCGAACTCGTAAGTTCTTATGTGCACATGGGTTTGCATTCCGCCGGATGAATCAAGTGATTCTCTACTCGGGTGGTCCAATACAAGCAAAATCACTTCGATTAAAGCCATTTTGGAGTCAACTTCTGATGGCAGAATTGCTACATTATCGGTCAGCTGCCACATTGCGATTGAAGGATATATCAGGCCCGAAAACTGCATCGAGGTCGGTTGGGTTCCTTGGACAATCCTGCCGAGGGCGTATTCCTTTAATGCGATGGGCAAACGATATGTAGACTCACTCCCTTTTTGGACGACTTGGGTGAAAACCCGCGCCTGCCATTCGCGGATTGCCCGGTTTCGGTCAGAGTCATCTTCGATGATGGCGAAGAAGGGTGTTTCGCGATTCGTCTTCAATGCCTGAAGAGCGGAGGGCGAATACCCTAGATGGTTGAATACCATCCTCTCGGTGGTCAGCCACGCCGAAACAGCAAAAATATCGCCGACCTGAGCATTGCACTCGTATAGACAGGCGGCGAAGTGATTGAATGCTCCGTAGAATATGGATTCCCCGGGCCGATTGACCCTTCCATTTGTGCGGACAAGTCCAGCAGGGGGGTAGCTGATTTTCGACTTAGTCGCGGGTCTTTCCGCCACTTTGACCGCTCTAAAGACTATCTTTCCGGCGTCCACGCTAGGTGCCCTTACTATAAGGCCTTCGTGGATTCTCTTGATCTTTGCCGTTAATTCGTCATCATCCATTGATAAGAACGATCCGGCCTCAAGTTCGCTGATCTCCCTCTGTAACTCGTCCAAGGGCAACAGGCGCGCTTCCAACTTCGCCATGTCGAAAGTTTCCATCCGAACATTCTACTTACCAAGTTGCAGCGATATGTGCCGAAAGGAGCGGGTCAGCGACAAGGCCCTGACCTAACAACCCGAAGTGCGCCGAAGGCCATATTGCGCCTTTCGTGCCGACTTCATCGATCGGTCGGGATTTGAGTGTGGATGGCGTATGGGTCTTGAACGCGACTTCGTCGCGTACTTGACTTCTCGGTTTTTTCTGGGGTAGTTGTGTCTAGGCTGTGCGGAAGACGATGTCGTTGTGATATTCAAGGAAAGTTTTGTCTGGCACAAATCGAGCAGGAATTCTGAGCGGAGCGTCTTTGTAGCGCAAGAACATTCCCTCAAGCTCGGGTTGAGAGGTCTTCGCCAAGAGTACGGGCGACAGGCGCACGGTCATCTTCGGTGTGACAGTCAAGAGTCCGGCATCAAATGCTCTGTCGTGCAGCGCATTCAGACAAAGGCCATTGCTTGGGTTGGTTCGATTCTTCAGGTCTACGCTCCACGGGACAATATGGCTTGCGACGAGAAGTTCCGGCTGGGCCAAGCCCGTAATGCAGCATCGGCTTTCATAGGCTGTTAGGACCGCTGCACGAAAGAATCTCTGGTTCACGCGCACCATCACGAGGGCCTCTCGCGTCATGCCTTGGGGCAGTTCAACGGGCACTTCCGGAATCTCAACTATTTTCGGTGAAATTAGCATCTCGCTCTCGAATGCGAGGCCGTCCCAATCCTGACTGAACTCGTTCCAGACCTCTTCGTCCATCTTGCTGCCGTGCGTCGCGCCCGAAATGTTTCGGCGCTTCAGGGACGGGTCAAGGCGCGCGAGATTCGCCAGTTTGTAGGAGACAGAGGAGGCACTTCTATTGAGCCTTTCCGCTAGAGCGATAATTTCTGGATTCCGGTTATGAATGCGCCCGAAGGGTGTCTTGCAATAGAGGTTGAACGCCTGAATCGTCTCTTCGCGTGTCCAATTCTTTGCCATCGAGCGGGCCCGATCTTCTTTCGTTTAGATTACGACGTCCTCGTTTGCGACGGTCTTTAGCGAATAGTAGAAACTTTGAAGCTCGACTTTCCCGTCTTGGGTAAAGGCCTTGAGCGTTCCCCCTCCGCCATTACCGCAGGAGAAGTCCTCCGGGATGAGACACCTCAGGAGGTGTATTAGCAATGGTTTTACCTCACTAACGCAGGAACGATCGGTCGGGGTGAGGAAGTCGAATCCGATCGTCTGGATAGCGTCGATGGAGTCCTCCTCTCCGTCCATCCCGTGGAAAGCGATCCCGAAGTACATAACGTTCCCCTTGACTAGCTCTGGCCGGTGAGAGGCGATCCAGTTCTTCACTTGAGAGGCGGCGGCGAGCGCGCCCCGAGATGGCCGCCGGGCGAGGATACCTGTCTTTCTCACTTGCTTTTCTCCATCCCGCAGATTTCCTCCGGCACTTCTGAAATAACAGCCGATGATTGTTCTCGACCCCAATGACCCGATCGAGGGGCCGGGCGCTCCTTGAGGATTCTGCCTTTTCGGATCATATTCCTGATGTCCTAAGTTTGGAACTAAATGCATCAAATTTCGACAGCGCGCCTTAAGTAGCTGACGACGCGATTCTTCTTACGGACGTGCTTGCTCTCGATGCAGATTTCATTTGTGGGGTCATCTACCCAGCTAAGGAAGAAGCTGTGCGTCGCGAGAAACAGCTCACCTTCCTTGAAAGGGTTCTCCAGGCCTTCCACGAGGGGCGCATCGCCGAATTCACCAGGGAATTCGCAAACATTCCCGGACCCCTAGTTTTGGCTGAGATGGCTCGCGCATTTTACTGTGAACTGAATGGCCTGACGAGCCTGGACCCCTTCATCTTGCCTGCCCCCGGGGACGCTGTTAGAGAAATTAGCCGACGCGTTGAGTGGGAGCTATTCAAGGACTTTCAGCTCAAAGCCAGATCTCTCCAATTGGTCGAGATGATCGTAGGTCGCGACCCCAAGAAAGCGTCAATTGACAAAGTAATAAGTTCAATTGTGGAGGGATATCAAGACATTGATGCTCTCTTGCTTTCAGCAAGTCAACAGCGCAAAGCCCGCGCGGGAGCATCTTTCGAGATACGTGATTCCCGATCAAAACGATGGGCTGAACGCGGGATTTGCGGGGTCTTTTGACTCTTCGAGTGCCCATTTTTGGCGGTCCGAACCTCGAATGCTCTTTCGATTCTCTTTCAACATGCGCTAGGAGAGCCCGCTCATGACCAGCATTCTTGGTTCGGTCATTTCTTCTATGGCGGCGCTTCGCGGCCTAAGCCGCTGTCTTTAACTCGGCCGAAGGGGATGGGGTATTGGCGCCGAGCGGGAGTGTCGCCGACGATAAGGGTGGCAAACACCGTCCTTTCGTGTGTAGCCTTGGTCCCGCGCCGGGATGAATCCCCGGCCCACCGTCCCGAATTGCGACGAGCGCGAATGTAAGCTCTTGGGTTTCAGGCAGGAGTGTCTGAGTGCCGGCTGGGGGTTGTGAACTGGCCGAAGGGGGCCGGAGATCCAGATTACGTTGTGCGGCTGGTGAGGGAGTTGGCGTCGTCGTCAATCGATCAGATTTGAGCGCGACTTCGTCGCGTACCTGACCTCTTACTTTTTTGGGGTGGGTTGCGGCACGGATGAATCCGTGCCCTGATACAAAGCGCATCCATAGCGGCGCGCCTCGGCGCGCTCTGAGGTTGGGCATTATCGAGACCGCGTCAAGCAAAGGCAAGTGCAACAGCAGGTCCTTCGGCTCGCTGCGCTCACTCAGGATGACAGGTATTTGTAAAGGCGGGTTGGCCGCACGATCGTGGCTCACCCTCTTTGGGTGACGAAGAGGCGGGCGGCAAGGAGGATGGCCAAGCAGCCCATGATGGTGAGGATGGCGGCGTTGGGCCAGAGATCTGCGAAGGATGAACCACGCAGGATGATGCCGCGCAGGATACGGATGAAGTATGTCGCGGGAATGAGGCGGCTGATGCCCTGGAAGAAGAGCGGCATGTTCTCAATCATGAAGATGTAGCCGGAGAGAAAAACCGATGGGAGGATGGTGCCGAGGGCAAGCTGAAACGCTTCGGCCTGCGTTTTGGCCTTTACGGAGATGACGAGGCCGAGACCAAGCAGCGTGAGGATATAGGGCAGCGACAAAAGCAGGAGCAGGATGGCACTGCCGTGCACGGGAACCTGAAAGACGATGCGCATTACGGCGAGGATGGCGCAGAGCTCAAAAAAGGAAAGGACGCCGTAAGGAATCATTTTTCCGACCATGAGACCGAGGGGCGCGACGGGAGTCATGGTGAGCTGCTCGAGGGTGCCACGTTCACGTTCCCGCACCAGAGAGAGAGCGATGAGCAAGATGCACATGACCTGAAGCAGGATGGCGATGAGGCCGGGAACGAAGAAGTTGGCAGAGCGCATGGCGGGGTTGTAGAGCAGCGAAGGGCGAACCTCGATGGGCATATTGCCATCTGGCAGCACGCGGGCGAGGGACTGCTCGAGCGCGACGCCGGTAGAGGTGCTGACGGCCATGCCGGCGACAGTGGAGTCGGAGCCATCGACGAGGACCTGCACGGTGGCGGTGGTGCCGTCTTGCAGGTGGCGAGCGTAGTCGTAGGGAATGCGAATGGCGACGCGCGCGCGGCCGGAGCGAACGGCGGCGTACATCTCGTCGACGGAACGGGCGTTGGTTTGAAGTTTGAAGACGTCAGAGGCGGCAAAGCGCTGGAGGAGAGCGCGACTGTCTTGCGTGTTTGACTCGTCGAGCACCACGGTGGTGACCTGGCGGACGTTGGTGTCAATGGCGAAACCGAACAGGAACAACTGCAGCATGGGAATGACGAGCGCGAAGAAGAGCGTGCCGGGATCGCGCACGATGTGGAGAAACTCCTTGCGGCAAATGGGAACGAGGCCGCGGAAGAGAGCTTTCATTTGGAGTCCTCCATGATTTTGTAGGTGAGGGTGACAAAGACGTCTTCGAGGGAGGGCTCGATGGCTTCGATGTGGGCCTGGGGAAGTTGAAGGCGGAGGGCGGCGAGCTGTTGGGTATCGACGAGTGCGTGGATGGAGCGACCAAAGATTGTTGCCTCCTGCACGCCCGCGATGTGACGCACGGAGTCGAGGAGCTGTGAGGCGTTGGGCACGGCGATCTGGATACGCGAGGTTCCGGCAGGGTTAGCGGCGGGCAGAGCCTGCAGCTCAGCAACGGTGCCGATGGCGACCAGATTGGATAGATAGATGTAGCCTACGCGTCCGCAACGTTCGGCCTCGTCCATGTAATGGGTGGTGACAAAGAAGGTGACGCCCTGGCCGGACAGGCGGAAGAGCAGATCCCAGAGTGTGCGGCGGGCAACGGGATCGATGCCGGCAGTGGGTTCGTCGAGGAAGACAACTTCAGGCGAGTGGATGATGGCGCAGGCCAGTGCGAGGCGCTGCTTCCATCCCCCGGAGAGTTGGCCGGCGCGGCGATTGAGATAGGGACCGATGCCGGTGAGCTCCAGGACGTCAGACTTGCGCTGCGCAGCCTGAGCACCGCGCAGGCCGTAGACGCCGGAATAGAAGTCGATGTTCTCGGCGACGGTGAGGTCTTCGTAGAGGCCGAACTTCTGCGACATGTAGCCGACATGGCGCTTGATCTCAGCAGCGTCTTTTCGGATGTCCATGCCGAGGATGGAGCCGGTGCCTTCGCTGGGCAACAGCAGGCCGCAGAGCGCCTTGATGATGGTGGTTTTTCCGGAACCATTGGGGCCGAGGAAGCCGAAGATCTCCCCCTTGTTGACTTCGAAGCTCACGTCATTGACTGCAGTGAATTGACCGAAGCGAATGGTGAGGCCGGAAGCTCGAATGGCCGCGGTCACTTGAAGTGCACCGTAGCCGACATGCCGGACTTCAGCGTGCCGGTGGGATTATCGACATATACCTTGACGCCGAAGACCTGATGCTGCCGGTCGTCCGGGGTTTGAACATTGCGGGGCAGGAACTCGGCCTGCGAGGCGACCTGGCCCAAGCGGCCCTGGAAGACGCGGCCGGAGATTCCATCGACGGAGACGGAGGCGGTCTGATCGAGATGGACGCGCGCAAGATCGGTCTCCGGAACGTAGACTTTGACCCAGAGTTGAGAGGGTTCGAGCGCGGTTACTACGATGCGGCCGGGAGGAACAAGGTCACCGGGACGTACGCTGACGGTTTCGACGATACTGTCGGCGGGGGCAGTGAGCTCGGCCTCCTTGAGGGATACGTCGATCTGGGCAAGATGCGCGCTGGCCTGGGCGAGTTGTGCGCGCGCGGAGTCGATGTCCTCTTTGCGGAAGCCTTTGCGGGCGAGGATGGCGGCGGCCTGCGCCTGGCGGTCGCGCGCTTCGGCCGATTGCACATCTTCACGGCGGGTCCCCGCCTGGAGTAGCGCGAGGTGCTGGCGCGCGGATTCGGCACGCTGCTGGGCGGCGTCGCGTTTGTCGCGGGAGTCGTCGAACTCCTGGCGCGAGATGGTGTCTGTGGCGACCAGCTTCTCCATGCGATGAAACGTAATTTCGGCGTTGACGGCATCGGCCTGGGCGGCGGCAAAGTCGGCCTGGGCCTGCGCGACTTCCTGCATGCGCGGGCCATTCTCGGCCTCCTGGGCGGCGGCGTGCTGCGCCCTGGCTAGATCCTCGGCCTGCTCGATTTCTTCGGGACGATTGCCACGGAGCATGCGGTCAAGGTTGGCTTGAGCCTGATCGACGGTTGCTGCAGCCTGGGCGCGCTGGGTCTTGAGATCATCGCACTCAAAGCGGACAAGGAGGGCCCCGGCCTTGACAATGTTGCCTTCTTCGACCGGGACAAGCGTCACCCGTCCGCCAACTTTCGAGCCAATCTGGATCTCGCGTGTTTCCACGGTCCCAGAGTATTCATAGCGGGCACGGCGAGCCGACCAGGCGTAGTAACTAACAAGCGCGGCAACCAGGATGAGCACCACTGCCGCGGCTCCGATGACAACCCTTCGCTTCATCGCACACCTTCCAGAACAACCTGCAAACGTTCACGCATGGTTTCGACCAGCCACTTCTGCGGCACGGCATCGCGCATGAGCCACTCCAGCATGGTGGCGATGTAGATGGCAAGGAGGGTCTCGGCCAGCGCTTTGGCCTTGGATTTGTTCATTCCGGGAATAGCGGCAAGGAACTGCTCGACAGCTTTGACGGCCTCATCGCGGGCGGCAATCAGAGTCCTATGCGAGACCTGATGGAACAGAGCCTCAAGCATGACCTTCTTGGAGTGCTGAGTGATCCGTGCGTTCTCTTGAGAGAGCTTGAGAACCAGTTGCAGAATGGCTTCGGCGGACGGCGTGTGACCCGCGGACTCAAGACCGGCGAGGATGCTCTTGAGCTTTTCTGCCCGCGCGGAGGCCACCTCGCGCAAGATGAGCTCCTTTTGCGGAAAGTAGTTGAAAAACGTGGCTCGGGAGATGCCTGCCGCGGCAGCGATCATCTCGACAGAGACTTTCTCGAAACCGTGCTTGCCGAATAGATCGAAAGCGACACGTACGATCTCGGAGCGGGTTTGCTGTCTCTGGCGGGCGCGGAGAGAGATTGCACCTGCGTTCATTGATTAGACTCTAGTCCAATATATAGATTTACGTCAAACTCGAGGACAAAAAGTATTTGTGGTAGGGAGAGGATCATTCACAGTGGAGTGATTCCGACTTTGTCGGCGAGGAGCTCGAGGGCGCTAGTTCTTCTCCGGTGAACTGCATGGGGAAGTATAGGGGCGCGGCGCGAAGGGTGGTGGGAATCGAGGGGCCGGGGCATGCAGATTCAAGGGTCAACGCAAGGGCGTTTTTCGGGACTGATCTCTGGGGATGTGCGCTCGAAACGTGCTTTGGGCTGTTGGCGCCAACTGACCTTCTCCGGACACCTCAATTATTCAGATGACACTTCTTATACTTCTTACCACTGCCGCATGGGCACGGATCATTTCGCCCGACCTTTCGCTTATAAGGCTTCCCATCGACAAATTGAATCCCCAAATCTGAGGAAAGTGAACGAGAGGCCTCCTCCAGCTCGGCGTTCTCCTCCCACTCGAACTCGGCGTTGTATCCATACAGAAGCGATCCATCTTCTGGGTGTATCCCGATGCCAAACCAAGAAGGCGCTTTCTGCTGGTACTTCTTTGCAAGCACATGTTCCTGAAGTAGGCGCGGGCTCTCGGGATTTGGTCGATATCTGCAATGGACTGTGATGCCGCTGTCTTTGCCGCTGCCGATGCTCACGTTAGAATGTCCGCGGGTTGTCCGTGCCCGCTCTCTTACATACTCGAGTCCCTGGCTCAGCTGCGACGCGCTCTCGCTGCTCATTTTGAGAAGCATCATGCCGAGATCCACAAGGTCGCCGCGCGGATCATTATCGAGTTGGGAAACCAAGCGATCATACGCCGAGCCCTTCATAAGGGTCAGGATGCCTGGAGGGGTTCGCTCACCAGGGACGCCGTCTCTGCGGACAGCCATAGCAGCGTCTAGACTGCCGCATATCTCATCCGTTACCCACATTACATCTGTTGAATCTGAGAGCCAGAGATTCGAAATCAAGTGACATGCGAGGTTTGTGAGCTCATGGCCTGCGATAACCCTGTCTCCATAGGCGGTTCTGCGATCAACGTAGCTCAGAAGATGCAGAGGGGAATCGAGCATCTCCGTCATCACATCCAGCGTGAAAACGTCGGCAACGAACGGCGCTGGGATTTCTTTTGAAATCACCGGGGCGAGAAACCTTCCGACTTGGAAGCTCAACGATGGGTAATGGTCAGAGACTAGGCAAAGTAAATAGACCTTTTTGAGACGGGGCAGCTTAATCTGCTTGCCGTTCTTGTCCACAAAACGCATATCTCTGCGCAATAAGTGTGCAGCACATTCGAGCGCCTGGTGATAGGAATCAGCTATGCTCGCGGAAAAATCCTTCTGAATAGCGCCATCATTGCCCTTCCTTGCTTCCAGGGTAAGGCGCTTGGATTTCACCTGAACGACGATGGCTCGGTTGCCAAACAGGATAAGGTTGTCTATTTCGCCTGCGGTGGTAGCAGCGTTTTCCCCAATGATTACGTTACCGTCACATCACTCTGTCGATGCTGGCTCTGGCTGTGTTGGCTCTGCTGCGCGCCGGGGAGAAAAAACCTTCCCTGCGCAAAATTCCTCTCAGCGTACCGGAAATCCGGCATTTGCCCGCTTTCGCGCTGCGCGGGCGCTGGCACCGCCTCAAACATCTTCTCGATTGGTCTGAATGGCGAAGACGGCATCAATTCCTCGCTCCGCTCTTCCACTATCGAAGACAAAACTCCCTGCTCTTTGCTACTCAGTTACAACTGTAGTACTAGAAGGTTCCTGGAATCGGAAAAGGTGTCGTGCGTATTGACAGACCTATACTTCTAGGGGTATGTTTTCCCATACCAAGATGTACAGGGGTGTACGGATGGCGCGGAATGATCTGCAGGGGAGTTTGGACCTGCTGGTTTTGAAGACGCTTTCGCAGAGGGGAAGTCTGCACGGCTACGGCATTGTCGCGCATATCCAGAGGGCATCCGATGAGCTGCTTCAGGTGGAGGAGGGCTCGATTTACCCGGCGTTGCATCGAATGGAGCAGAGTGGGTGGATCAAATCAGAGTGGGCGCTGACGGAGACGGGGCGCAATGCAAAGTACTACAAGCTGACGACTGTCGGGGGAAAGCAACTGCGGGCGGCAGAGGAGGGCTTTGAACAACTTGTGAAGGGCGTCCGCGCGATGCTGCGGTATGCGTGAGGTGAGGTGATGGCGCTGATTCGCAGGATGGTGAATCTATTTCGTCGCGGGCGGGTGGACGGCGAGATTGAGGCTGAACTCAAGTCGCATATTGAGATGCGGATTGAGGAGAATGTGGCTGCCGGGATGACGGCGGAAGAGGCGCGACGGGACGCGATGGTCCGGTTTGGTAACCACGTGGTTATGAAAGAGCGCGTGGCGGCCGCGGATGCAAGTCTCGGGTTCGGAAGTTTCTGGCGGAATGTGCGTTTCGCACTGCGGCAATTGCGGAGGTCGCCAGGCTTCGCGCTTACGGCGATCCTGACGCTCGCGCTGGGCATCGGCCCCACCGTAGCCATCTTCAGCATTATCTGGGCGACGTTCTTTGCCCCACTCTCGTATCCGCATCCCGAACAATTGGTTCTGGCGTGGACGCACTACAAGGGTGAGCGAAGCTCCACCCTGGCGGATGTGTACGCGCAATACGCCGCGCAATCGCGTTCATTCGAGCGGCTTGACTTCGAATCGTGGCGCACCCTCCACCTTACAAACCCGGACCACACGGAAGATGAGACTGTCGGGTTACCTGTCACGCCAGGCAATGTCACCAAAACAATGGGATTGCGCTTGGCGATGGGCCGCGACTTTCTGCCGGACGAGGGATTGCCCGGCAAGGATCATGTGGTGATCCTGAAGCACAAGGTTTGGATCGATCGCTACCACAGCGACCCAAACATTATCGGGAAATACATCCTCATTCAGGATCAGCCTTACTTGGTGGTTGGAGTCGTTCAGGCCGGGCCGCCCGATCGCGCCGGTGTGCCTTTTATGGTTCCCGTCATCATCCCTCCCGGCGTCCACTCCAGCGATTTTGGAAACGTGATCGGACGCCTCAAGCCAGGCGTAACGATTGCCCAAGCACAGGCGGAGTTGTCGCTGATTGATCAGCGCCTGCTGGCACAGAGTACAGAGCGCAAGGACCCGCAATCGTGGGCGGTGAGCGTTGAGCAATTGCACAATGACTGGCTCGACCATAAGCTGGAGCGCAATCTTTGGCTGCTGTTGGCATCCGTGGGTCTGGTACTGCTGATCGCATGCACCAATGTAGCCAATTTGCTGCTCGCTCGGGGCTCGATGCGCAGGCAAGAGATCGCCGTCCGCGCGGCTCTCGGAGCAACCCGCAGGCAAATCTTCGCGCAACTGCTTGCCGAGAGCCTGACGCTGGCGCTGATAGGCGGAGCCATCGGTATCCCGTTGGGTTGGGGCCTGATGAAGTTCAGCCTCGCAATCTTTCCCGAACTTGCCATCCAGACGGCAGAGACCGTGATCGAGATCAACCTTCCCGTTCTGGTTTTTGCCTTCGTCATGACCCTGATCGCAGGAGTCTTGTTCGGTTGCGCGCCGGGGTGGCAGACCGCGCGGGTTAGCCTGAGCGACACGCTGAAGCAGGGATCGCGTTCAGTCGGCGGACACAGCCGCACCCCTGTTCAGGCGGTGCTGGTAACGGCGGAGATTGCTCTCGCGCTCGTCCTTCTAGCGGGTGCGGGAATGGCCATGCACAGTTTCTGGAATCTCAGTCACATCGATCTGGGGTTCGCTGCCGACCACGTGGTAACCGGATACCTGCAACCGCGCAATACCGCGATTCGAGGAGGCGTCGCGCATGTGCCGTCGACGGAGGAAATGGCAGTGCGCAACCGGGAGCTACTTGCGCAAATTCGCGCCGTTCCCGGTGTGAAAGACGCAGCGCTCTGCACCAATCCTCCCTTGCACGGATTCGGCACCGTCAGTCTTGCTATCGTGGGAGAACCCTATGACCAGGCACACCCGCCTATCGCGGATCTCAAGCTCGTCACGCCTTCCTATTTTCACACCCTGGGAATCCACATTGCGGGCGGACGCATCCTCGAAGAGGGAGACGGACTGGGAAGCGTGCCCGTCGTGGTGGTGAACGAGACATTCGTTCGTCGCTATCTGCCACGGACTGATCCACTTTCAAAACAGATCCTTTTGGGTGGCCAGGACTCGGCTGGGCATCCTTCAAGCCTCTCCCTGCAAATTGTTGGAATCTTCCACGATGTAATGGACGACGAGCACGTGACTGGTACCGTGCAGCCCGAAGCATACGTATCGCTCTGGCAAATCCCGGTTCCCTATCTTTCGTTCGTGGCCCGGACGGCGATTGATCCCGCGGCGGTCACCAGCGCGCTGCGCAGGACGATTCAAACCGATGCCCAGGGCCTGACCCTGAACAACGTGGAGCTGATGCAGACAGTAGTGGACAACCAGCGAGCCGGCGATCGTTTCGGCATGATTCTTTTCGGCAGCTTTGCCGGGGTAGCGCTGTTGCTGGCGGCAGTCGGCATTTACGGTGTAATGGCTTTCTGGGTGGTGCAACGGACGCATGAGATCGGGCTCCGCATGGCGCTGGGAGCAGAACGGCGTTCGGTGGTATTTCTGGTCGTGCGCAAGGGAATGAACATGGCCATCGCGGGTATTGCCTTGGGACTGCTGGCCGCCGCGGTCCTGGGCCGTTTGCTGCACAGCACCTTGTATGGGGTGGGAGAGCTCGATATCGACAGTCTTGTCGGTGTGGCAGCTTTGCTGCTTGGCGTAGCAGTTTTTGCATGCTGGCTGCCGGCGCGCAGGTCCGCTGCAATCGACCCGATGCAGGCGCTGCGTAACGAATAGATGGGAATGTGGAGTGGTGAAATGGGGCTGATTCTCCGGGTATCGAATCTGTTTCCCCGGTCGCGGACGGATCGCGAGGTTGAAGCGGAACTCAATGCGCATATCGAGATGCGGATTGAGGAGAACGTGGCCACGGGAATGTCGGCTGTGGAAGCGCGGCGGGATGCGATGGTGCGCTTTGGTAACCAAGTGGCTATGAAAGAGCGATCGATTGGCGCGGATGCGGCATTGGGCTTGGCAGACGTGGGCCGCGACGTGCAATATGCATTGCGGCAACTGCGGCGGTCGCCGGGGTTTGCGGCGACGGCTGTAGTGACCTGTACCAGCTTCGTCACAAAGCATGGGCGACGGGACGGCTGCTGACGTCGTCGTATCCCGCGCTTGAGGATTATCGGCGGAGGAACTCGACATTCAGCGGCCTCGTGGGGATTTATGCGTACTCCCATGCGGTGTTGGTCTGGCGCGATGCGAATTACAATCTTTCCGGCGACGAAGTGACGGGCAATTACTTCGATTTGCTGGGTGTGGCGCCCGAAGCAGGGCGGTTCTTTCACGAAGCAGACGAGCGTGGGCAGAACTCAGCGCCCTATGTGGTTCTGAGCGATGCCATATGGCGTGGCGCGTTTAGCGCCGATCCGGAAATCGTGGGCGCGACAGTTGAGCTGAACAAGCATCCGTTTACTGTGATCGGCGTGGCAGCGCCGCAGTTCCACGGCACGGAGCGATTTGCGTGGGCCGACTACTGGGTGCCGATGGTGAACCAGAAGCAGTTGGAGGGATGGGATTCGCTGCACAGCCGGCCATCGGTTAACGTGACGGTGATTGGCCGGCTAAGGCCCGGCGCTACGCCACTGCAGGCGACAGAAGACCTGAACGCGATTTCGGCCGAGCTGGAGAAGGAGTATCCGCAGAGCGACGACGGACAGCCGCTGCGGCTGATTCATCCAGGCCTGATTGGCGACACGGGCGACGTGATTCGCGAGTTTTTGTGGAGTGTGAATGCGCTGGCATTGCTAGTGTTGCTGGCGGCGTGCGCCAACCTGGCAACGTTGTTTGCAGCGCGCGCGGCGGACCGGGGCCGGGAGCTGGCGGTACGCATTGCACTGGGTTCTAGCCGCGGCAGACTCGCAAGGCAATTGCTTACGGAGGCATTGCTGGTGTCGTTGCTTGGCGGCGTGACGGGGCTGGGTTTTGCGGAGTTCCTGCTACGGGTGCTGAACCGGTGGAGGACCGCGGCGGAGAGCCATTTGGCGGCGAGTGTGGATGCGCGGGTATTTGGGATTGGGCTGACGTTGACGCTGGTGAGCGCGCTGCTCTTTGGGATGCTTCCGGCGCGGCAAGCCTGGCGGAGCAGTCCGCTGCAGGTGATGAAGAGCGGGGCGGAAAAGCTGCATCTGCGCCGGTTTGCGCTGCGCGATGTGCTTCTGGGGGTGCAGATTGCTATTTGCACGCTGCTGGTGACCGCTTCGCTGGTAGCGGTGCGCGGAATGGAGCGAATGCTAGACGCGCCGCTGGGATTTCAGCCGAAGAATGTCATGCTGGTCGACATCGGTTTGGGCGATGTGGCGCAAACAGACAACGTGCTTCTGGCTAAACAGAAAGCGATGATCGAGGCGGCGCAAAGTATTCCTGGAGTGACTGCCGTGGGCACGGTGAACAAAACGCCAATGAGGGGCGGGTTGCATGGGACTCCGATATTTCAGCCGGGGACGACCGACTTCAAGGTGAACAATGCCGCGCTGGCTCCGTACCTGTTTGCAATTTCGCCGGGATATCTGGAGGCTGCGCAAACGCGGTTGCTGAGCGGGCGTGACGTGTCGTGGGACGACACCCCAACCACGCCGTACGTAGCGATCGTAAACGAAACCTTCGCGCGAAAGATGTGGGGGGAAACGCCGGCGATTGGGCAGCACTTTGTCGTGTCGGGCAAGCTGACGGAAGTGGTGGGAGTGGTGGAAGACGGCAAATACCATGACCTGGAAGAGTCGCCTTATCCTGTGGCGTATCTTCCGGTGGCGCAGAGCGAGGACAGCGAATCAATTTTCATTGTTCGGAGCCCTCGATCGGCGAGCGAGATTCGAGCGGCGCTGCAGCGTGCATTCAGCGCGACGGCGCCGAATGTGCCATTCGGAGTGCAGAGCTGGAGCGAAGTAATCGACGGTGAGCTTCTGCCTGCGCGAGCGGCGGCGGTGGCGCTGTCTGCGATGGGGCTGATGGCGGCGATGCTGGCGGTGACGGGGATTTTTGGCATGGCGGCGTATAGCGTGAGCCGGCGGATAAAGGAATTGGGGATTCGCGTGGCGCTGGGCGCGGGCCGGACGCGGGTAATGCAATCGGCAGTGGGTAGGCCGATTGCGCTGCTGCTTGGGGGACTGGCGGTGGGGCTGACGTTGGCGGTGCTGGCGAAGCCACTGATGGGAAGAATTGTCTACCAGGCAGAGCCGCGTGATCCGCTGGTGCTGGGCGGGGTGCTTGTGACGATGGCGCTGATTGGAGTGGCTGCATCGTGGATTCCGGCGCGGCGGGCACTGCGGGTTGATCCGTCACGGCTGATGCGGGAAGAATAGCGCTGGCAATGAATGATCCCACTTATCGCGATCATGAAGCCGCGAGTAGACAGGGCATAAAGGAAGCGTCCAGGGCGCGCGTTAGACTGGTATTTGGAAAATCTGATGACCATGCGCCCCTGCCGGGTTGAAGTTCGGACCCGATCCCTCGAAGACAATTATCGATTTTTGGCGAGCCTGGCGGCTCCGCATGCGGAATTGCTGGCCATTGTGAAATCCGACGCCTACGGGCACTCGCTGGAGTTGTGCGCTCCGGCAGCGGTACGGGCGGGCGCGCGATGGCTGGGCGTAACGAGCGTGGAAGAGGGTGTGGCGGCACGGGCGCTGTGTTCGGGAGCGCGGGTGCTGGTGATTGGCGGCGTGTTTCCGGGGCAGGGCGCGGAGGCTGTGCGGAACGAACTGACCGCAGTGGTCTGGGAGACCTGGCACCTGCATGAGTTGGAAAGCGCCGGGCGCGCGGCGGGAGTTGAGGCTGGGACCGTGCCGGTTCATCTGGAGGTCGATACGGGGATGAGCCGGCAGGGGGTGGGGCTTGATCGACTCGACGGGCTGGACGGCGTGCTGGCGCGGTTTGGCGCTAATTCTCCGCTGCGGCTTGAGGGCGTGATGACGCACTTGTTTGCGGCGGACGAGGCGGACGGCACGGTGACCGAAGAGCAGTTTGCGCGGCTGGATGCGGTGCTGGAGCGGGTAAAGGCTGCAGGGCTCAAGCCGGAGTGGCTGAATGTGGGGAATTCGGCGGCGTTGCTTGGTGGAAGGACCGGCGAGATTGTGAACCTGGCCAGTCGCTTCGGGATGAAAGCGATGATGCGGCCGGGGCTGGCGCTTTATGGGCTGATACCGGAGTTTGATGCCAGCTTTGATGAAGAGCCGGCTGGCGTGGCGGCGGCACGGGTAAGGCTGATGCCGGTGCTGAGCTGGAAGACGGCCGTGGTGGGCGTGCGGACGGTTCCGGCTGGTGCGGTTGTGGGGTACAACGGGACTTTCGTGGCGACGGAGCCGATGCGGCTGGCGTTGATTGCGGTGGGCTACGCGGATGGATTGGACCGGCGGCTGGGGAACAGGTTCAGCCTGTTGGTGAGGGGAGAACGGGCGCCGCTGGCGGGGCGGATCAGCATGGACCAGGCGGTGTTGGACGTGACGGATATTCCCGGGGTTGAGGCTGGGGATGAGGTTGTGATCTTGGGATCGCAGGGGAGCGAGATGATTTCAGCATTCGACCACGCCGAGGTTGAGGGAACGATTCCTTGGGAGGTGTTTACGCGAATTGGGGCGCGGGTGCGGCGGGTGGCAGTTTAGATTACTGATGACAGGTTACAGGTGACAGTTCGAGACGCCCTGCCGGCCTACTGCTTCCCGCCCTCGCGACAGCAAAAAGTCGCAAGAACGGGGCACGGAGCTTCATGGCTGGTTGAAGGTCGGTGAGCCGGCGGCGGTTTCTTCGGGGCAGAACGACGCGAGGTCGGTTGCGTTCTGGACTGCGGCGATCATGGCATCGGTGCCCATGCAGGAGTTCAAAAGCATGTGGTAGAGGCTGCGGGAGCACCACTCCTGCTGATAAGACTTGCGGATGACGGCGGCGCGGCGCTTGTCAAAGGCGGCGAGGAGCTGGTCGGCATGCTGGGCCTGCTTGGGGAAGGCGTGCACAAACCAGTCGCGTTTGGCCGAGGGCGTGGCGTACACAAAAACATGAAAACAGCCGGGCTGGCCGGCAAGAGCGCAGGCAGCCCCACGGCCGACGATGACGCAGTTTCCCTTTTCTGCGGCGTTGAGGATTTCCTGGCGAATGAGCTTCAACATGCGGTCGGAGTCAAAGACCTGGTCGTCGGATAGGCCGGGCATGGAGTAGACCTGGTCTTGCCAGAAGATTTTGCCGTAGCGGTAATACCAGGGGTCGAGGCGCTCGTCGTATTTGGCGGCTAGCTCCGGGGAAATGCCGGCAATGCGTGCGGCAGCACAGGGAAGTTCCGAGTCGAGCAGCCGCCAACCAAGCTGGGTTGCCAGGTCGTGGGCGAACTCGCCGCCGCGCGAGCCGTACTCGCGTTCCACTGTGATGACGCGGATGGGTGTATGGGCCATGGGAAAGTCCCCCGCGATTGGAGAATACAACGAAACGGGTTAAAGGTGACAGATTTCAGATGACCGTTCTGAGTTCAGAGATTACAGCCGTCCGTTGTCAGTGATGCGGTTGAGGTGTCCGGCTGTTGCCTTGTTGATCACAGCGCTACGGGAAAAGGAGGGGTAAGATGGCTGGCGGTTGGTGAACGTGGGAAGGAGAGTGCGGAAGATGAGCCTGGGATGGAGGTTGACGGTTCGTAGCGTTCTGATGACCCTGGCCGGGGCAGCGATTGTGTTTCTGCCGGCGGGGACGTGGAGGTTCTGGCAGGGATGGGCGTTTATGGCGGCATTTTTTATTCCGTGCCTGGTTGGGTTCGGCTACATCTTCTTCTATGACCAAGCGCTTATGGAACGACGGATGCGAAACCGAGAGCCAGTAACCGAACAGAAGCTGCTGATTCGTATTTTTACGGTTCTATTCTTTGTGGCGTTTCCAATTCCTGGACTCGACTACCGGCTGGGGTGGTCACGAAGCCTGGTTGGCGAGGTGCCCGTGTGGCTGACTGTGCTTTCTCTGGGAATGGTGGCGGGCGGATTCCTGTTCGTGTTCTGGGTACTGAAGGTGAACAGCTATGCGGGACGTACGATCGAAGTGGACGCGGGGCAGACAGTGATTGCGACAGGGCCGTATGCATGGGTTCGACACCCGATGTACTTGGGCGCCATCGTGCTTTGGATGTTTGCCCCGTTGGCGCTCGGTTCGTGGGTCGCCTTGCCCGCCTTTGCAGCGTTGATTCCGTTTTATGCGATCCGGTTGTTGAACGAAGAGAAAGTGCTGCGGACGGAGTTGCCGGGTTATTCCGAGTACTGCGCGAAAACACGATTCCACCTTATCCCGCTGGTCTGGTGAGGGCGATTCCGATTGGAGCGGGGATGAACGAAACAGGCGCAGGAGGTGAGCTCCTGCGCCTGTTCGCGGTTCGTGCAACTCGCAATGCGGATTACTGCGTGACGGGTTCCGGCGGGGCGGCTTTGGGCGCTTTCAGGTGAGGTGCTTTGGGAGCGGCTGTGCCGGCTTCCGGCGTTGAGGATTCAGGCGATGGCGACGCGAAGCCTGAGCCCTTCTTGATGTGCAGATCGCCGTTGTCGGTGCTCAGGTAGACCCGGGGACCGCCGGAGCCGATCTGGAACGAGGCGACCTTGTTCTCGCCGTCACCGAGGCTGGGCATCGGGTAGTCGGAAACAATGTCGCCGTTCCGCGTCTGGGCGCTTACTGAAACAGCAGCGTTTGGTGGCAAAGTCAGCTCTACGTCGCCTTTGTCGTTCTTTGCTTCAACGGCGTATCTTCCGGCCGGCTCAACCGAGATGCGGCCGTCCCGATCTTCCACGTAGGTATCGCCGTAGATCTGGCTCAGGTCCACATCTTTGGCGTGGGTAACCACGCGGACATTCCCCTTAGCTTCAGAGACGCGCAGGTCGTCGGAGTCGAGGGTAAGGTCTCCGGGCAGCTGGGCCACTTGCAGATCGGTGACCGAGGTGTGCAGATGGACCGCACCGGAGACGTTTTCCATGTGCACATCGCCGAGGATTTCGCCGCTCTGGGTGAATTTGCCCTTGATATCAGAGAGCGTGAGGTCGTTCATGTTGCCGTCGGTGGTCAGATCGCCATCTACCTGGTGGGCGGAAAAGTCGTGCTTTCCGTTGGAGAAGTGCAACTGGACGGAGCCGGTGATGGCGTTCAGGTGCACATCGCCGTGGGGTGAGTAGACGTTGATGCCGGAACCGAGGCCGGCCGCGGTTACGTCTCCCTTGCCCACCTTGACGGTGACGCGCGCGGACTTGGGGACGGTGACCGTTAGGTTGACACGACCCTTGGAGTTGTTGCTGTCCGGCTTGACCAGCACAGCGCCGCCGCTGACGGTGAGGTGGGGCGCCTCTGCTGCAAAGATGCCCTTGGCTGCCGAGTCAGAGTTGGCGAACGCCACTTCGTGCGCCTGAACCTCGATGTTAGGGCCGTCGCCCGCGGTGATGGTGGTGTCACCCTGGGGATTCTGGATTTCGACGGCTGAGTCGGAGGGGATCTGTGCATTCAGTGGCTGGAAGTCCTGATCGTGCTCAGGCATGCCGAACATGTTGAAGAAGTTGTCATCCGAGTCGAAATCGTTGTGGTCGCCGAAGTGTTGGAACCAGGGGCGGGAATGGGACCAGCCGGTGGCGCAGAATCCCAAGATCGCGAGAAAGATGAGGAGTCCGACGAAGCTTCCTGTGCGGCGGACGGGAACCTCGCGGCGCAGATCGATCGCCCACTCGCCGAGCAGGGCAAGGCCTGCAACGATGAGCAAAACTGGCCACCAGGTGCCGTACCAGTCCCAGAAATCGACTGCGGCGATATGGCCGGTGACGATGAGCAGGGCGATGACGCCGATGGCAACCAGGATGACGGGCCCGACAACGGAAGGAACGCTGGGACCGTAAGCGCCGACGTAGCCTTGTTTTGCGGCTTGACGCTGCGCCTTCCATGCGTCGCGCTGCGCACGCCATGCGGCCTTTTGCTGCTCACGATAGACGCGCCACTGGGTCTTCGGATCATAAGGTGGATAGGGCGGTTGGCCACCGCCGGGAGGATAGCCAGGGGGTACGCTGCTCATGACAGGCCTCCGTCTGGGCCGTGCCCGAAGTCATTGGAATTGGCGGGGACAATCGACGTCGACTGGGTGGA
>JBEKUP010000040.1:0-50810 GCA_049514915.1 Occallatibacter sp.
GGATTGTGCTTCTGCAACACCTTCGTGATTGCCGCCGTCAGCGTCGTCTTGCCGTGATCGATGTGACCAATCGTCCCAACGTTCACGTGCGGCTTTGAACGATCAAATTTTTCCTTCGCCATAAAAGTTCCTGCATCCCTTTCGTAGCTGTACTGCCCGTTTCATCCAGGGGCGCCGGCCATCCGGCTCCAGCCCCAAAACCTTTTCCTTAACAACCACCAAAAAATCCCGCCTGGACGGCCGAGTCCTACTTGCCCTGCGACCGCCCGATGATTTCATCGGCGATCATCCGTGGCGCTTCTTCATAGCGCGCGAACTGCATTGAATACGAAGCCCGGCCCTGCGTGGACGAACGAATGTCGTTCACGTAGCCAAACATTTCCTTCAGCGGAACAATCGCCTTGATCACCTGCGATCCACCCACGCGATCCACGTGCTCAATGCGTCCGCGGCGTGAGTTGATGTCGCCAATAATGGTTCCCATGTGCTCTTCGGGAACGGTCACTTCGACAGCCATCACCGGCTCCAGAAGCACCGGACTGGCCTTGCGAGCGGCTTCCTTGAATGCGATCGAGCCGGCAAACTTGAAGGCCATTTCGTTCGAATCCACTTCGTGGTAGCTGCCGTCGAACAGGGTCACCTTGATGTCCACCAGCGGATAACCCGCCAGGATGCCAAGCTCAATTGCGCCCTGCACGCCCTGGTCGATGGGCTTGATGTATTCCTTGGGTACCGAACCGCTCTTGATTGCGTTGATGAATTCGTAGCCCTTGCCCGGCTCGTTGGGCTCGATGCGCAGCTTGCAATGTCCGTAGTTTCCCGAACCGCCGGTCTGGCGAATGTACTTGCCTTCAGCTTCTGCCGTCTTGCGGATGGTTTCGCGGAAGGCAACCTTGGGCTCGCCAACATTTGCTTCCACCTTGTGTTCGCGCTTCATGCGGTCCACAAGAATCTCGAGGTGCAACTCGCCCATGCCGCTGATAATCGTCTGGCCCGATTCATCGTCGGTGCGCACCTTGAATGTCGGATCCTCGTCGGCCAGGCGGGACAGAGCAACGCCCATCTTTTCCTGGTCGGCTTTGGTCTTGGGCTCAATCGCCACTGAGATCACCGTCTCCGGGAAGGTAATCGCGCCGAGCGCGATAGGATGCTGCGGCGAGGTGAGCGTATCGCCAGTCTTCAGTTCCTTCAGGCCCACGCAGGCACAAATGTCGCCAGCCAGAACCTCGGTAATGTCTTCGCGCTTGTTGGCATGCATCTTCACCAGGCGGCCCACGCGATCCGTCTTGCCGGTGCGAGGGTTGAGGATTGTGTCGCCGGTCTTGAGCGAGCCCGAGTAGACGCGGATGAAGCAGAGCTTCCCGAAGGGGTCGTTGATGATCTTAAATGCCAGAGCCGAAAGCGGCTCATTGTCGGACGGCTTACGGGTCTCCATTACGTCCAGATGAGAAGGGTTCGGGCCCTCGACGGGAGGCTTGTCCAGCGGGCTAGGCAGGTAGTCGACAACTGCATCGAGCAGTGTCTGTACGCCCTTGTTCTTGAATGCGCTTCCGCAGATGACCGGGAAAACCTTCAGGTCGATGGTGGCCTGGCGAATACCGGCCTTCAGTTCCGCGATGGTTGGCGTCTCGCCTTCGAGAAACTTCTCCAGCAGCACATCGTCGGTTTCAGCAATGATCTCAATTAACTGCAGACGGAAAGCCTCAGCCTTCTTTTGCAACTCGGCGGGAATCGCCTGAATGTCGTACTCCGAACCCATAGCCTCGTCGTGCCAAAGAATCGCCTTCATCTCAATCAGGTCGACGACGCCTTTGAAGCCAGCTTCAGCGCCAATGGGAATCTGCAACGCAACCGGCCGCGCGCCCAGGCGCTTGCGAATGGTTTCAAGAACGTGCTCAAAGTCCGCGCCATTCTTGTCCATCTTATTCACGAAGCAGATACGCGGCACCTTGTACTTGTCGCCCTGACGCCACACAGTCTCAGTCTGCGGCTGCACGCCAGAAACAGAGTCGAACAGCGCAACAGCGCCGTCGAGCACGCGCAAGCTCCGTTCAACCTCGGCGGTAAAGTCCACGTGGCCAGGGGTATCAATAATATTGATGCGGACGTCTTTCCACATACAGGTGGTAGCGGCCGAAGTGATCGTGATGCCGCGCTCCTGCTCCTGCTCCATGTAATCCATGGTCGCAGTGCCCTCATGCACCTCGCCGATACGGTGGGTGATGCCGGTATAAAACAGGATGCGCTCTGTCGCTGTCGTCTTTCCGGCGTCGATGTGCGCCATGATTCCGATGTTCCGGCAACGATTCAGAGGTATGGTGCGAGCCACGGCATTTCTTCCTTGCGGGCACTCAGACCCGCGGTTAATTCTTTCGGTTCAATCAGGGAGCAGGTTTTCTATTCCCTATTCCCTATTCCCTGCTTTTCCGTACTACCAGCGGTAATGAGCAAAGGCCTTGTTGGCCTCAGCCATGCGGTGCACGTCTTCCTTCTTCTTCATCGCTGCGCCGCGACCATTCGCCGCGTCCAGCAATTCATTTCCCAGCTTGTCGATCATGCCCTTTTCGCCGCGGTTGCGGCCGTAGGTGATCAGCCAGCGAATCGCCAGCGACGTACGCCGGTCCGGATTCACTTCGATCGGCACTTGATAGTTGGCGCCACCCACACGGCGCGTCTTCACTTCCAGCAGCGGCTTGCAGTTCTCTACCGCCTTCTTGAAAAGCTTCAGCGCGTCGTCGCCGCCGCCCTTTTCTTCCAGGTTCTTCATCGCCTGGTAGAAAATGCCCTGGGCAGTCGACTTCTTGCCGCCCCACATCATGGAGTTGACGAACTTCGTCACCAGCGTCGACCCGTAAACCGGGTCCGGCGCAACTTCCCGCTTCGCTATGTGCCCTTTTCTCGGCATGCTCTCAAAACCTTCCGCGCTCTCGCGCTGCTTCTGCTACCCAAGTCCGGGTTCAATATTCCGTCCCGGAACCGATTTTCAGTTCTCAGTTCGGAGTTCTTAGTCACAGCCCCGAAACCGTCCGGCAACTATGAACTTTGAACTCGATTACTTCTTGCCCTTAGCCGGCGCCGCGCCACCCTTGCCGCGCTTGGCACCATACTTCGACCGGCTCTGCTTGCGGTTCGCCACGCCTACTGAATCCAGCGTGCCGCGAACCACGTGATAGCGAACGCCGGGAAGATCCTTCACACGGCCGCCGCGGATCAGCACAATCGAGTGCTCCTGCAGGTTGTGGCCGATGCCGGGGATGTAGGTCGTAACTTCAATCCCGTTTGTCAACCGCACGCGGGCTACCTTACGCAGCGCCGAGTTCGGCTTCTTGGGCGTTTGTGTGTACACGCGGGTGCAGACACCACGCCGCTGCGGCGAGGCCTGCAACGCCGGCGAGGCCGTCTTGTAACGGGGGGCTGTGCGCCCCTTGCGGACCAGCTGATTAAAAGTAGGCAAACCGAAACTCCTTACCCAAAAACCATTGAAACCTTCACCAGCCGCGCGCAGAGTCCTTCGGACCGTTCTCGTTCTCGACGGTATTCCAACCGTGGAGGCGCAAGAAAGCCCTTAAGTTGCTGCTTCGCGTCTGTCTTCGTTCAAAACTCAGACGAAAACCGGGACGGTGGCCGGGCGTTTTCCCTATTCGCAGGAAAAGCCAACTCCGTTTCGCGGTTCCGGCCCGCATAGCCCTCCAAGGTGGAGAACGCGCGGACACCGTAGCGAATCGCCTCTACTCCCCAACGACGAACACCTGTCGTCGGGGACCCCGTCTGCCCTTCGCAAGAAAAGAGCCACTCCGGGGACCTGTCTGGCCGGCAAACTTCACCTGACCGTAGGAATATGACCCGCACCTTGTTTCCGGTTCGGGCTTCCCGTACGCATTCCACGTTAAGACACACGAAGGAATGCGTTCTTGCGGAACCCTCTAACAATAGCAAGAATCGCAAGTGAGGTCAATTACTTCTCACTCGCATCCGGGAAAATCTTCGGCACTCTAGACAATGCCGTGCAATTTCCAGCTCCCGCCCTCGAATGAAAAGTCCGCATGGCGCCGCTTGCTCAGCTTGTTTCCCGGGTTGTGGGCAATATTCTGCAGCGGTGACGGAACCCCATCCAGGTTCACACCCTCGATGAAGTCCGCCCCTTTGGCAGTTTGCACCCCGGGTAAGATTTCATCCTGGATGTTGCTGACATCGTGAGCTTTAAGATGATTGGCAGCCAATGTGATCACAGTGATCGAAAACTTCGAATCCGTCGGGCTGTTGGGCCTCCATTGGATCACATCTCCCCCGTCTGGAAGCTTTAAAGCCTTCTTGCCGTCCGGGGTCAGCGTGAAGTCCGCCCAGTAAAGAATGGGATATGCCTTTGTGCGCGTCCAGTACTTCGCGGTCACTCCCTCCCTCATACCCAGATCATTCACCACAACGCTGGCTCCCACCGGGTCAGTCTGGTCGTAGCTGGCCTGAATCAGCGCCTGCGCCTGGGACTCGGTCAGTTCCGGCGCCGATTTGCAGCCGATCGCCAACGTTCCCGCCGCCAGCAATGTCAAAGTGCCCAGAGTCTGCAAAGTTCGTGCAATTCGCATTTCCCCTCCCTACACCGCACGCAGCGGGCCGAGTTTTGTCGACTCGCCATTTTTCACCTACTCTTTCCCACTGTCAATGGAATTGCAAGTGACCATGAGCACAGGGTGTTGGTCGCGGGCTCAATGGATGTCATCAGAGGTAATCCTGCCCAGCAGAAGTTCCAGAAACCCCTTCTCATCGGATTTGAGGCAGACCTGAGCGTTGGGGCTTCCGTCGACTGGCCGGGTAAATCCCTTATCATCCACCTCCAGGCGCATCGGCGTGGCGGGACACAGGTCGGGACGAATCGCATACGCCACCGCAACCGGGTCGAACAGCGTCGGAGTGTCGGGGTGGCCCTCGCTGCCGGCCGACCATTGATGGTAGAGGAGCGTCAACTGGTCCGTCAGCTCGGAACCATGCGAGAAAATCTTCTCCCGCTCCGGCGCCTGTAGATGGATCTGTGTCGAGTCGAGCGGCATCATGAAAACCGGAACTCCCGATGCCAGCAGCGCCCGCGCCCCCGCCGGATCGCGGTTGATGTTCCACTCCGAACTAGGTGTCCGCATCGCCGCAGGCAGGTTCGAGTTCAGGATGTTGTCATAACCCCGGTGGATGCTCCCGCCCATCAGCACCACGCGCTTGAGCTGCTTGAATGTGGCCGGATCGCGTTCGATTGCGGCCTGAACATTGAATAAGGGACCAATGGCGATGAGCGTGATTTGGCCGGGGTGGGCCTTGATCTGGCGGAGCAGAAAGCCGGCAGCGTCGTCATGTTTTCGCTCATTTTCCGAATTCTTTACCTCCTTCGATCTTTCCATCAAATTTCCGGGGGCTACGCAGCCGCCGTGCTTTTCTCCCTTTGCATATGCAGCTTGGGTGAACACATTCTGATGCGGTGTCGGCGCGCCAGGCACCACAGGAACTGGATCATCCACGCAATCTGCTGCCATGAAGCGGTCCACGAGCTTCGCCCGAAGTTCGGTGTCTCCATACGCTGTCGTGATTCCGATCAGCTGAATCTCCGGGCTCCTTAGCACCAGCGCAAGTGCAAAGGCGTCGTCAATGTCGTCGCCAATATCCGTGTCCAACACGACGAGCTGAGGCACAACCCAAGCATTGGTTCCGGCGGCCGCCGCGACCGTCGCACCATTCGGAGCAGCATGTCCGCATGCACCGGAGACTATTGCCGCACCAAGGGCCAGTGCAGCTACCGAAAGAACAATTCGGAAATTCTTCATGCACAACACTGTAAACGGAGGGGCGGCGGACTGTTTTCGGCCCAGGGACCAAAGCAACTAAGGGCGTGGACTCATTGATCCATCCCTGCTGCATAAAAACTCAAAGCCGCGTCCCCCTGTTCGAGGAGCCGCGCGCGTTCCAGTACGCCGTATTTGTCCTCCAGCCGCTCTTTTTTGCGATGCTCCGCAATCACCACCGCGCCCGGCGCCAGCAGCCCGCCCAGACTGCCCCCCAGCATCTCCAGTATGATCTCGTAATCCCTGGCAGCGTCGTAAGGCGGATCCAGAAACACCACATCGAACGCCGCACCCGCTCCGGGCTTCATCCGCCGTAGCACCGTTCCCACGCTGCCCTCATGAATGCGGTATCCCGTCCTCATCCCCAGCTTCGCCAGGTTGCCGCACAGCACCGCGAGCGCCATCGGAGCCCGCTCCACAAACTCCACGCGCGCCGCCCCTCGGCTAAGCGCTTCAATCCCCACCGCTCCCGAACCCGCGTATAAATCAAGGAAAGCCACGCCCTCAATCCGGGGCGCAAGCACGTTGAAAAGAGTCTCGCGCAGCCGGTCGCTGGTGGGGCGTGTGCTCAGGCCGGCCGGGGCCTGCAGCGTGCGAGAGCGATGGGTTCCAGCGATAATGCGCATCGCAATTGAGCATAGCGGAAGCGCCACTTGCCCGCGACCCACTACAATCCAGATATGCGAGGCTGGTCAATCCCCCTGGGCCGATGGATGGGAGTCGAACTCCGCGTCCACGCCTTCTTTCCGTTGCTCGCGGTCGTGTGCCTGGTGCTTAGCGCCAACGACGGCGTACTGCGTGGCATTGGCCTGTTTCTCGTACTCACGGCTGCTGTCATCGTCAGAGAAACTGCACGGCTGCTTGTAGCGGCGTGGCTTGGCCTCCGCCTGCGCGCCGTTCTCCTTCTCCCCATCGGAGGACTTTTTGCCTACGCGGATCCTGAGAGCCAGGAGAAAGCGAACCAGGGATCGGGCGAGTTTGCCATCGCGTTTGCCGGCCCGGTTGCCAATGGAGCCACGGCCCTGGTGCTCGCTGCCACCTTCCTCGGCGCAGGTGGAGACGTCAAGCTTCTCGGCCAGCCGCTCATCACTTCCGCCTATCTGCTGCGCAGCATGGTGTGGATGCAGGCCGGCCTCGCCCTCCTGCATCTGGTCCCCGCCTATCCGCTGGACTTTGGCCGCCTGATCCGCGGCACCTTTGCTCGCGAACGCGGCTTTTCCCTCACTGGCCGTGCCGCCACTGGCTTGAGCCAGGTGCTCGCCCTCACCTCCATGATCGCGGGCATGCTCTGCCACAATTACTGGCTCATCATTGCCGGCTTTTTCATCATGATCGGCGCACAGATTGAAGACCAGGGTGTCTTCTTCCAGTCCGTTGTCGACACCGTGCAGATGCGCGAAGTCATGCTCACCGATTTCGCCACACTCTCGCCCTCTGACACCCTGGCCGATGCCCTGGTCCGCTGCGTCCACTCCCTCCAGGAAGATTTCCCCGTCGTTCGCGGCCCTCAACTGGTGGGTATTGTTTCCCGGCAGCGCATTGTGGACGCCCTTCGCAACGATGGCAACGGCTATGTGCAGTCCGTCATGTCGCGGGCATTCCAGGTCGCGCGCCCAGAGGACACACTCGGCACTACCATCCGCCGTCTCACCGCTGGCCGCGGCCTCGCCTTGATTCCTGTCACTGAGAGCGGACGTGTCGTCGGCATCGTGAGCGTGCAGAACCTGATGAGCTCCATGTCTCTTTTGGCCGAGCAGCGGCGCATTGAGCGTGAGGAAGCTGGCTAGGCCGTGCGCATCGAAGACGGCTCCGATGACCTTAACCCACTTGCGCCCGGTCTCTACCTCGTAGCCACTCCCATCGGCAACCTCGGTGATATCACCCTGCGCGCCCTCGACACTCTCAAACGCGTTGACCGCATTGCCTGCGAAGACACGCGCCAGACGCAAAAGCTGCTTAATCACTTCGCCATCGCCACCCCAACCGTAAGCTGCCACCAACACAACGAGCGCCATCGCGCAACGGAGCTGATCGACGCCCTCAAAACAGGAGGCCGCATTGCGCTGGTTTCCGATGCGGGCATGCCCGGCATCAGCGATCCCGGAACCTGGCTCGCCGCCGAAGCCATCGCCGCCGGAATCCCGGTCATCCCCATTCCCGGAGCCAACGCGGCCTTGAGCGCGCTCATCGCCTCCGGTCTTTCCACCAGCGAATTCCAATTCATCGGCTTCCTGCCTGAAAAGTCCGGCGCGCGCCGCAGCCACCTTGAAGCCCTGGCAGCGGAAGCTGCCACTCAAGAGACCGCGCGCACACTTATTTTCTACGAGGCTCCGCATCGCATTCTCGAAACCCTGGCCGACTTGGAAGCCGTCTGGGGCGCAGCGCTCCGCGTAGTCGTAGCCCGCGAGCTGACAAAGATCCACGAAGAGTTTCTGCGCGGCAACGTAGCCGATGTGCGGAAGGAACTAGCCGCTCGCGATCGAATGCGAGGAGAGATAACCTTGCTGATCGAGGCGCCAGGACGAACTGCGATCCACTCGTCGGACGCAGTCCCGGAGAAAATTGCCGTCCGCGTTGCCCGTCTCCAGGCCGAGGCAGGAATCGACGAGAAGGAAGCGCTCAAACGCTTGGCCCGGGAACTCGGGACATCTAAAAGTGAACTTTATCGCGAATTGCAGCGAGAAAGAGCAAAGCGCTCCAGCCGCTAAGATTTCTTGGACGGTCAGTAATAAAACTGCGGTTGAGCCGAGGGTGATGGCAGTTCCTCTCCTCGCGTCTGCTGAAGAATTTGGATGGGTTGCCGCGGCGCAGGTTTTACCAATGCATAGTAGATATGACTCCGGCAAAAGAGGCAATCCACTTCAAGCACCAGGCTGATGGAGTTGCTCACCGGATGCTGGAAGGTCCTCAGGCACTCCGGACAGCAGATCGTAAGCGCGGCATCCGCTCCAGGACCTTGCCCACTTTGGATCCAAATGGGCGACGTAGCGCTGGAGCGCTGCGCGGGAACTTTCCTCTTTGGCCTGGGAAGCGAACTCAATATTTTCAGCAGGCACCCCACGCTGCTTCCCTTTTGATAGAAAGCATGGGCGGCAACGCCTGAAGGCACTTCGTCGCCTGAAAATGCCCCGCTCATTGCAATCACCTGGATCGAAGGAAAACGCCGGCGAACCACCGACAATAACTCGTGCCCCGACATCCCCGGCATAATCAGGTCAGCAAGCAGAATGTCCGGGACCTCGTTCCGCATCTCAACCAGTGCGGAAAGTCCGTCCTCCGCGTAGCGCACCTGGTAGCCAACCGCAGTCAGCACTTGGGACATCGACGTCCGAATGGAATGTTCGTCGTCCACAATGAGGAGCTTTGTCTTTGCTTGAGTCATCCTTCACCTCACAAGATGAGCCGCGATAGAAACTGAAGCGAGGGTTCCCGGTAGGAATGATCAGATGCGAATGACCCAAGGGAGGGTTGCCAAATACCGGAATTATTTTATGAAGGTGAATTCATGCTGCCTTAGCGGCTGAATTCTTCGATGAAACAAGGATTTGTTTCAGCGTCGGCATCGCGCTGCCCAGAAGCGGGAGATCCTTTGCTCTCCTATCCGGCAAACTCTGGCGATGCGTGGGGATCGAGTCGGATACACCTGCAGGCATCTCCAAGAGGGTTGAACTCTCCTGAATCCTGTAAGGGTTGACCCGAACTCTGGCCAGAAAAAACCACGGATATTGCGTCAGTTCAATATGTTCCACCTCTACCGCATTCGAGTGGTCGCTCACCCGCCGAAGAGCTAGCTTAAGTGCACTGGCGATCGCCTCCTGCGATGTATCCCCAACTCCGCTTCTGAGCGATTCGTCCGCAATCCGGATGAAATTCCATCCCCGCGTCTGAATCCTCTTGCCCAGGCGCCGCGCATCCACCCGGCGCACAAAGCTCCACCCATCTTCAAACTCCTCCGTAGCCAGTTTCAGACCTTTGGGCAAATCGGCCCGTGAATGTAAAAGCATGTTCAATTCTGCAATGGTGTGCATGGATTCAACCTCTTCCTTTTCCTGATGATCTTCCTAGTGATCGAACTGCGGCCTGTCGGCCAGCATCTGCATTCCAGTGGTTCGGGCTCTTTGCGAAGCCCTGGAGGCCGCCCCGTCAAGGGAAGGTACGAGCGCATAGTGAAGGCGAATCCGGCAATGAGTGCACACCGTTTCATGCACTCCTCCTCGGAAATCGCTCGCCTCCTCATCAAAAGCTCGAAGACATTCCGGGCAGCAGACTGTGATGTGAACAACGCCGTTCTTGCCATACTTGTCTGGTTGAATCCAGATGGAAACGGCAACCCTTCGCTCCCTTGCCGGAATTCTCCCGGTCTCAAGCGTCATGGCTTCCAGAATTCCCAGCAGGTCAGTGACGCGGCTGCCCTTCTGAAAAAATGCATCAGCGGCTATGCCGGAAGGTACTTCGTCGCCCCGGTACGCCCCGCTCATGGCGATGGTCCGTACCTCGGGGAAGCGGCGCCGAACCACGGATGTCAACTCAAAACCCGTCATGCCCGGCATGTACAGATCGGAGATAAGAAATTCGGGAATATCCTCCCGAAGACTGGCCAACGCCGAGAATCCATCCTCGGCTGTAGTTACTGAATATCCGCTTTCACCAAGCAACAGCGACAGCGACGTTCGAATGGTGAGTTCGTCGTCCACCACCAGTATTGTTTTTTTCGCGTCGGACATACCTGAGCCCACCCAGTCCGCCCATGAACGGATTAGAATGAGTTTCCCAAGAACCGAGCCGCTTTTTCTGGTCAAACTTGAACAGGGATTTCCAGCGGCCTTTCGCAGGATTTGCTTTCCTGAGATGTCCTATTTGGTTGGAAGGTCACCGATAGGCGGCCCTTCAGCGTTGTCATCCGGAAGGTTATCGTGCAGCACCACATTCAGCAGCGACTTGTGAACCTTGATGCGGCCGTTGTACTCGATAAAGCCCAGTTTGCGGAACCGGTTCATGAAATAGCTCACCCGGGAGCGTGTTGTCCCGATCATCTCCGCCAGCGTCTCCTGCGAAATTTTTGGAATGTATTGTTCTGGCTCGCCGGGCCTCCCGAATTCGGACATCAGCAGTAGAATCCGCGCCAGCCGCTTCTCGCTGGAGTTGAAGAGTTGATCCACCAGGTCGGCTTGGATGCGCATGCTGCGCTCCAGAAGAAATTTCAAAAACAGGTCAGAGAAGCTGTGCTCCTCATGCATCACCCGGATCATCTCGTCCCGGCCAATTTTCAGCGCAGTGCACGCTGTTATGGCTGTAGCGGTGGACAGGCGGCGTCCGGCGGCGGACGCAAGCGCTCCCTCTCCCACAAACTCCCCCGCCGCAACAATTGTGATCGTGGCTTCCTTGCCGGCAGCGGAAACAACAGTCACCTTGGCCCGGCCCTTCTGCAGATAGAAAACCGAATCAGCCGGATCTCCCTGGGTAAAAAAAACCATCTTGGGTGCCAACTGAACAATTCTTCGGCCTAGCCCTGCGCTGGTCAGGAACGTTGCTGCATCGAAGTCCGGCTTGCCCAAGTCGATCATCGGTATGGCCTTTCCCCGAACGTGCGATCCTGGCGTGACATTTCCGCGCGAAAACTGTCCAACCGGATAGCAGGATTCGGGCTGCCTGCCAAACTCACACCTCGTTTCGGCGACCCCCAACCGTCTTAAGACCCAAGGACACACAAACCCATATTCTGTCGCAGCATCGCATTGGGGAATCGCGCAAACTGGTCAATTTTGATCATCCCTACGGAAAACTTCAAGCTCCTTGATTTTACGGCTTTGCGTCCGCTTATGTCAGCGATTGACTGTACCATACCTGATTCTATTGAAGATACAAGCATTTATTTCGTAACCAGTTTTCATCCCCGGGCCACGCCAACATCGTCCAGCGAGTTCGAGCATGCTCCCGCCGCTCGTCGCCCTGTTCAATGCACGCCAATGAATGGGGAAGAGGCTTCCCTGGGACTCCGGTCTTAATTGACCAGACTGCATTCCGCAATGCCGCTAAGTTGGAAATATCCCGTGCGCTTCAAATGCGCTTAAAGAAACAGCGACACCGCGCCGGGTAGAAAAATGGTGAATTGCATGAAGAAGCTTATGACGTTAGTGGCAATCGTTGGGTTGACCGGTTCAGCCTGGGCAAATACACGCGAAAACGTCCAGGATCGTCTGGACAAGGCTGGCGCGGTTCTCCATGAAGTCATGTCCGCGCCCGACAGGGGCATTCCGGAAGAAGTATTGGAGCACGCACGGTGCATCGCCGTGGTTCCCCACATGCTCAAGGCCGGGTTTGTATTTGGCGCTGACAACGGCAAGGGCGTCGCCACCTGCCGCACCGCCGAAGGTTGGAGCGCACCCGCGTTCTTTGACATCACGGGCGCCAGCTGGGGCTTGCAGATCGGCGTCGAAGGCGTCGACCTGGTCATGATCATCCAGAACGACAAGGGTATGGAGCGTTTGCTCTCCAGCCACTTCCAGCTCGGTGCTGATGCTTCAGTCGCAGCCGGTCCGGTTGGCCGTCACGCCTCTGCGGACACGTCTTGGGACATGAGCACTGAAGTTCTCACCTACTCGCGCGCCAAGGGCCTCTTCGCCGGCATCTCGCTGGCAGGGTCGTCCATTCGCGGCGATGCGGACGCCACCGAAGCCATCTACGGTCATGATGCCTCAACCCGCCGCATTCTGAAGGGCGAAGTCGCCATTCCTGAGTCGGCCCACAGGTTCATCGAAGCCGTCAGAGACGCCAAGGGCCAGGCCATCGCCTCAAATTAACCATCCATAATTAACACTCGCGAGAATGCGCGGTTACCTTCCTGGTTTCCGCGCACCTTCGCCTCCGGAGAGATCGTTATGCTTTGGACAATCTTCGTAATTCTCGTCGTGATGTGGCTCCTCGGATTTTCCCTGCACATCGGCGGCGGCCTGATCCACATTCTCATCGTCGTAGCGGTCGTCGTCCTGATCTTCAACCTGATCACCGGCCGACGCGGCCTCTAGATTTACAGTTTCTCGCGGGAAGGCTTTTGCCCCCACAGCCACCCCGCCGTTGTCTTCGCATTGCCGGCATTCAAGCCGTTCTAGTACTCCTACACCTCTTCAATCTCCTTGATCAGCTGCTCCACTTGCTCCCGCTTGCGGACGCTCATATCGAGGAACCGAACCCCCACAAGTTGCCGCTGCTGATCATGCACCGCCTGAATCACACCGCTGAGCCGGAACGGCAATCCCTGCAGTCGAAACTCAGTCTCCACCCGCGTGTAGATTCCCACCGGAAACCTCTCATCGGTATGAATCCGGCAGCCGCCTACGCTCAGATCCTGAATTCGCCCTCGCACATGACAGCCAATATTGATCAGAAGGATGTCGGCTGAGGTGTCGACCGGCAGACGGGACTGCGCCCGGCGATCATGCCCGGCCTGCTTCGCCGCCTGAGCGGCCTGAGCGGCCTGTGGAGGAGCAGACACCGGTGCAGCCTGCGCTTCAGGCAGGGTTGGCCCCATTGAGCTCGTTTGAAGGCCAACAATGCCGGGCAGTGTGCTTCCCGGCCGCGCCAGATCAGCGGAAGGTTCGGCTTTCTTTTGCAAAGGAGCTTGTGTCTGGCCATGCTTCTGGTCTTCGTGGGAACGCGATTCCTTGAGAGGTTGCGCTCGCGATGATTTTGCCGCCTCTTTCGCCGCTGTGGCTGCAGCGTCAGCTTCCATCTCCATAAGCACATCGCACAACTCCACCCGGTTGCGCGAAGGTACTTCTACAAATCGCACCCCGGCCAGATGCCCGCCCAGTGTCCACTCCACCACCCCGCCGAACCGGAAGGCAATTCCGTGGATGCGAAAAGCGACCTCAACCCGGGTCTTGACTCCCGCCGAAAACGTGCCTGGAGTGCGTAACCGGCACCCATCTACACTCAGTTCAATCATTCGGCCGGCGATGCACGATCCATGGCTCAGCAGCAGAAGCGTGGCGCTCTCATCCACCACGTATCGAGGTCGTGCGCGACGCTCCGGTACCCCGGCCGCCTGACTCTCTGCACTCTGTTGCGCTTCCATAGCTGGCTCCGCCTGCAGCCAGCGCAGCTTAGTGCCCCGTTGCCGGATCCCAGGGCCGCTGTAGCGCAGGCCGCGCTTGTTCACGGCCCTTCAATCGATCGTATTGATACAGATCGCTGGTGGTCCCCAGCGACTCGTTGTAAAGGCTGATCGCTCCCGTCAACTGACTCAGTTCCTCGCTGAACAGGTGGATAGCTTGCAATTGCAGGGCCGACGCGGGTAGCTCAAATTTAGAAGTTTTAATGAATTTCTGGTAGCCACGGTCCAGCAACCGGGCCACCTCCCCTGCAATCAGCGCACCTGGCCGCTCCGCAAACGCCACCGCCCCGTTGCCCTCCACCTCTTTCTTCGATACCGGGGCCGGAACCAATACCGCCCCAGCGCCATGTTTGCTCACCAGCATCCCTCCCGCTATTGCCGGGAAGGGTTGAACGTCAAAGCCGTGCGTGCGAAGGAGTTCCAGTGCCTGATCGAAATTCGGATTGCGGGATTTTCGAGCCATGTTCGCTTTCCAGTCTGCGAGGATGTTGAAATAGAGGTTGGCGGCAACTCAGTTGAACAACAACGTCGCATACTCAATCTCGCATATCTGGAACACAGGCTGCAATTTCTCATGGAAACAGGCAAGTCAATTCCCACATCAGGCGCATCGCTCGGCTCCGCCCTTCCTGAGCGCATCGGCTCCACGCCGCTGATTCGCCTTGACGGCCCGGTTCGCCATCTTGCGGGAATCACCCTGCTCGCGAAAGCCGAGTGGGCCAACCCCGGCGGCAGCGTCAAAGACCGCGCAGCCGCCTCCATCGTCGCCGACGCCCACGACCGCGGCTTGCTCACGCCCGGCAAAATCCTCCTCGACGCATCCAGCGGAAATACCGGAATCGCCTTTGCCATGCTCGGCGCTGCCCTCGGATTCCCCGTCCATCTCGCCATGCCGATCAACGTCTCACCGGAGAGAAAGAGAATTCTCCGCGCATTCGGCGCCCACATGGACTGGACCGATCCGGATCAGGGCTCCGATGGAGCCATTCGCCGCGCCCGCGAACTCGCCGGCAATGATCCCGACCGCTTTTTCTACGCCGACCAATACTCGAACGACGCCAACTGGCTCGCCCACTACCGCACCACCGGTCCTGAGATCTGGCAGCAGACCGCCGGTAAAATCACCCATTTTGTTGCCGGTCTCGGAACCAGCGGCACCTTCATGGGCACCACCCGCCGGCTCAAGGAGTTCAGCCCCTCCATTCAAGCCATCAGTTTTCAGCCCGATTCCCCCTTCCACGGCCTCGAAGGGCTCAAGTTCATGGGCGCCTCCATTGTTCCTGCCATTTACAACCCGCACCTCGCCGACCGCGAACTCGAAGTGGAGACCGAGGCAGCCTATGACATGGCCAAACGCCTTGCCCGCAATGAAGGTCTTCTCGTCGGCATCTCCGCCGCCGCGGCCGTGGTCGCCTGCCTGAAGATTGCTGAGGAAGAAAACACCGCCGGTCGCGAAGCCGTTATCGTGACTGTGCTGCCCGATTCTGCCGACAAGTACCTGTCCGAGCGCTTTTGGGAGGAGGACGGATGGGCATACTCCATTTAACCCGCGCTATTTACGACGAAATCCGCGCCCACGGCGAACAAACCTATCCCTACGAGTGCTGTGGCGCCCTTCTCGGAACCACCATCGAGAACGGCTGGACCGTCGTCGCCTCTGTCCGCGCCGGCAATACCCGCACCGACTCCGCCCACAACCGCTACAACATCTCCCCTCTGGAGCTGGTGAAGATTGAGCGCGATGCGCGTCGCCAGGGTCTCGGCATCGCCGGCTTCTACCATTCCCACCCCGACCACCCCGCCCAATGGTCGACTACCGACCTCGCGGAAGCGCATTGGCTCGGCTGCTCCTACGTCATCACCGCCGTCGCAAAGGGCAAAGCCGCGCAGACCAACTCGTTCCGTCTGGCCGGCATCAGCGAGGAAGACAAAGCCTTCGAACAGGATACGATTGTGATTGACGACGAAAACAAGGAGCAATTTTGAGCAACCTTGAATCGAATTTGATTCGAATGCTGCCGCAGTTGAATCTGTTAAGTGTGCACGCGAGGAATTAAAGACGCATGACCATCTTCATCCCCACGCCATTGCGGCCTTTTGCAGCCGGCAAAGATACCATCGAAGTCGAGGCCGCCACTATCTCGGCTGCGCTCGAATCGCTCACCGCGGCGCATCCCGATCTCCGCAAGCACCTGTTTACCGGCGAGGGCAAACTGCGCGCTTTTGTTAACCTGTATTTAAACGACGAGGACGTCCGCTACCTCCCCGCCAAAGAGGCCACAGCCATCACCGCCGCCGACACGCTCTCCATCATCCCCTCCATCGCCGGCGGGGTGCTTGCCGCACGGGCGTACGCGCCTCCGGCGCCGAAGACTATGAACTAAGAACTGCGAACTAAGAACTGGGAAGACCCACATGCCGACTGTTACTGAACCAACCGCACTGCCCGAGCTGACCACCGACGATCTCTCCCGCTACTCCCGCCACTTGATCCTCCCCGAGGTAGGCATGGAGGGTCAGCAGAAACTGAAAGCCGCGCGCGTCCTCTGCGTCGGTACCGGCGGTCTCGGCTCGCCGCTCGCCCTCTATCTCACCGCGGCCGGCATCGGGACACTTGGGCTCGTCGATTTCGACGTCGTCGATTCCAGCAATCTCCAGCGCCAGATCATCCACTCTACCAAGGACATTGGCCGCAAGAAGCTAGATTCCGCCGAAGAGAAGCTCAAGGCGCTGAATCCCTCCATCAACATCGTCAAGCACGACTGCATGCTCTCTAGCGCCAACGCCCTCGATATCATCAAGGACTACGACATCGTAGCCGACGGCACTGACAATTTCCCCACCCGCTACCTGGTCAACGACGCCTGCGTAATCCTCAAGAAGCCCAACGCCTACGGCTCCATCTTCCGCTTCGAAGGCCAGGCCAGCGTATTCGCCACAGAAACGGGCCCATGCTACCGCTGCCTCTATCCCGAGCCGCCCCCGCCCGGCCTCGTTCCGAGTTGCGCTGAAGGCGGCGTACTGGGCATCCTTCCCGGCCTCGTCGGAGTCATCCAGGCCACTGAAGTTATCAAGCTCATCCTCGGCAAAGGCGAGCCCCTCATCGGCCGCCTGCTTCTCGTCGACGCGCTCAGCATGCGCTTCCGCGAACTCAAGCTGCGCAAGAATCCCGAGTGCCCCGTATGCGGCGAGAATCCCACAGTGACTCAGCTCATCGACTATCAACATTTCTGCGGCATCGTACCCGAGACTCCACAGGAGAAGAACGTGAAGAATGGAATCCCCCAAATTACCGTCAAGGAGCTCAAAGCTCGCCGCGACGCAGGTGAAGACATCTTCCTCCTCGACGTCCGCGAACCCTACGAGTATCAGATCGCACAAATCGGCGGAACGCTGATCCCGCAGGGCGAAGTTCCCAACCGCCTCGCCGAGATCCCCCGCGATCGTGAAATCATTGTCCAGTGCCGTTCCGGTGCACGCTCGCAGCGTATAGCCGAAGTCCTCAAGCAAGCCGGCTACAACAGCGTCGCCAATCTTGCCGGCGGAATCCTGGCCTGGAGCGACGAGATCGACCCCTCAGTACAGAAGTACTAAGGGCCGCACTGATGCGATCCGATTTGCGTCCAGCGAGGGAGCCATCATGATCAGGGTGAGGTTCTTCTATCCCAACAAGCCGGGCGGTCGATTCGACGCTGACTACTACATCAACGTCCACATGCCGCTCGCCATCAAGCTGCTCGGGCCCACTCTCAAGCATGTCTCCGCGGAAATCGGAATCAGCTCCGCCATGCCCGATCAACCGCCGCCTAACGCGGCAATCTGCGCATTCGACTTCGAATCGGTGCAAGCCTTCAATGAAGCCGTGATGCCCCACTATCGCGAGCTCCAGGCGGATATCCCCAACTACACCGATATCGAGCCAATCGTTCAGATCAGCGAACTCCGAATCGAGCAGTAGACAAGACCCGTCTCAGGGTGCGGAAGCACTGAACTACCGCGCTGATCGCATCACTGGATCACCGCGGCAGGCCGCGGGGCATCGAACTGAAGCAGGGGGCTTCCCGATGCTTCACCCAAGGTCTTGCTGTGTCTGTCTCGCTTCATTGCTTTTCGTGTCTCTCGCGTTTCTAACCGGTTGTTCCAGCAACTCCGCCCCGGCAGATCCCAAAAGCTCTACTCCGCCCCCAAGTTTCTCCGTAACCGCCATCGCGCCGGCGGCCGGGGCCACGCAGGTGCAGACAAACGCCACCATCCAAATCACATTCTCGTCCCCGGCTGAAGCCACGTCCGTCACCGCCACAAACATCGCGGTGACTAATCCCAAGCCGGTGGCAGGCGCAATCACCTACAACGCAACCACGAACACGGCAACCTTTACGCCCTCTGCCGCACTGGCTTTCGGCAGCACCTACACCGTGACTGTAGCCGGAGTAACCAGCTCCACCGGAACCACCATGGCAAACTCGTTTACCTCCACGTTCACCACCATGGCCGCCCCTCCCGTCCCGCAATTTCAGGCCTCGCTTTTTAACGACTACGGAACCATCGGCGGCAGAATCTCAGTAGATACCAGCGGGAACGTGACCATCCAGCTCACCGGCGCAGCGGCGAACACGACTTATACCTCTGATTTCTGCCCCGCATTCGTGCAATACAACGGAACCAGCGACGCGCCACCTTGCCTCGACACAGCCTCGGTAACAACGGGTGCCAATGGGAACGGCGCCTCGATCATGCTGTTTCCGAAACCGGGCAATTGGGCTGGCGATTTCAATCTGATTGCCTCCAGCAACTCAGTCCCGCTCCAAAGCGCCGCATACTCCACCGGCAGTTTTCCCGCGTCAAATTCCGACCCTGGTGGCTTCCCCAGCGGAACGGTCTACATGGCCCCGCTCCTGCCCGCAAGCACGACCAACGGCGCAGGAGTGGCAACCAGATCCTCACCCCAGGACCCACTCACCAGCGGCACCGTCACTTATTCGAATGGATCGATGATCTTCGTTGTGTCGGGTGCTGCTCCCAACACGAACTACAGCGCAGTCGAGTCGCAGACTGTGCAACTCAACAGCTCTGGGGCTTATGAGTTGAGCGATTTCAACACCGACGCCGGCGGCAACGCGAGTTCAACCGAGTCGCTGGACGACGGCGCAGGAGGCGACATGTTCCAGGTAATGCCCCCGAGCGACGCCGGCTTCATCGGCGGATTCTCCGTGCCCCAGTAAAAACAATCGCAACATTCGATGATGAGTCGATGTACGAGTGAAATGTTAGAGCGTTAAGTATGCTCAGGAAGCCGTTCCCATTCATCGCGTATTTGCGATGAGTGGGAACGGATAAAAGCTTGTGCGAGCCTCCCGCGAGCCACTGGCCGCACCGCAGGTGCTAGTGCGTCATCTCCACCGTCCGCGCAACCTCCCCGGGCTTGGGAGCTTCCTCCAGCTTGCCGAAAATCATCTTCCCGCTTGCCGTTTGCAGCACGCTGGTCACGGAAATCTCCACCGGCTTGCCGATCATCCGCCGCGCGTGATCCACCACCACCATGGTCCCGTCGTCCAGGTACCCCACCCCCTGGTTGTACTCCTTGCCCTCTTTCAAGATGAGTACAGTCATCTTTTCGCCCGGCAGCACCACAGGTTTAAGCGCGTTCGCCAGGTCATTGATGTTCAGCACTTCCACGTGGTGCAGGTGCGCCACCTTGTTCAGGTTAAAGTCGTTGGTGACGACCTTCGCTTCCCACTTCTTGGCCAGTTCCAGCAGCTTCAGGTCCACCTCGCGAATGGAAGGAAAGTCGTCCGGGACAATCTGCACCTGGATATTCGTGTTTGACTGCATGCGTTGCAGCATGTCCAGCCCGCGCCGCCCGCGCTGCCGCTTCGACCCGTCCGTCGAATCGGCCACAATCTGCAGTTCCCGCAGCACAAACTCGGGTACCACCATCATGCCGTCGATGAAGCCGGCCTCGGCAATGTCCGCAATCCGCCCGTCGATAATCACGCTGGTGTCCAACACCTTTGCGCTCCGGCGCGCAGGCCGCTCGCCGCTGAAAATCGTGCCCAGCGCTGCAGGATTCAGCAGGTCGCCCTTGCTCGCCCCCACCAGTAGCCCCACGTACGTCATCAGCAGCAGCACAAAAATCTGCAGCACTGCCGACGTGCCCCCCACAATCGGTGCGGAGCGCAGCACAAGGCAGAACAATGCGGCGCCAAAGATCCCCAATATGCTGCCTGCTACAGCGCCAATCAGACGCCGCAAACTGAGCGCCCGAACCCGCAGTTCAAAAACGATCACCGCCGCAGCCGCCCCAACGCCGATCGCAGCACCCATCCACCCTGTCAAGCCAAATGGGTGAAGAAAATAACAGACGCCGGCGAGCAACGCCACAAAAAGAAGACGCAACAAAATCAAATCCATAATGACCAACTCCCGCTGGCATGGAGATAAAACGTTCCAGCTTTTGTACAAGTGGCGAGTATGCCCATTTCCCTCTGGAGTCGTCAAGCGCAGATTGCTCACAACCAAAAGCGCCCTTCACAATGCAGTTAGATGGAAAGGTTTTTTGAAACTCCGCAACTTGGGAAAACTCGCACGCGGGTCGGGAAATGCCGTCCCTCGGTCGACGCCCAAGGCCATTGCCGTATCCCCCTACAATGGAAAACAGATGGCCGTTTTCGGAAACCTGTTTCGCCTGGTCGACTGGCATTGGCTTTGGCTTTCTATCGCTGCGTTTATAGCCGGCGTACTCAACGCCGTCGCCGGCGGCGGCTCGTTCCTGCTCTTTCCCGCCATGCTCGGCATGAAGATGCTCCCGGTCCAGGCCAACGCTACCAACACTGTGGCGCTCTGGCCCGGCCAACTCACCTCCATCGCCGCCTATCGTTACGACATCCGCAAGAACCTTCGCCTCGCCCTCCCCATGGGGCTTGCCGGCCTTCTCGGCGGCACCGCGGGAGCTGTCGTCCTGCTCAATACCCCGCAGACCACCTTCCTCCATCTCGTTCCCTGGCTGCTTCTTATTGCCGCCACCATCTTTGCCGCCATCGGACCAGTCTCCCGCTGGCTCACCCGCTTCAGTGAGGCTCGCCGCGCTCGCACAAGCGCAGCCGTCGCCACTTCCGTTGCCGCCCACCGCCTTCCCGTGTTTCTCTGCACCATCGTGGTCTGCTTTTATATCGGTTACTTCGGCGCGGGCGCGGGGTTCCTCATCATCACGCTGCTCTCACTCTTCGGCTTTCAGGACCTCAACGAAATCAACGCCCTCAAAGTCGTCTCAACCACCCTCGCCAACGGCATTGCCTTCATCATCTTTGTTTGCAACGGCCAGGTCGTCTGGCGCTATTGCCTGCTGGCCATGGTCACCTGCGCTATTGGCGGATATACCTCCGCACGCTTCGCCCGCATGGTTCCCCAGACTGTCTTGCGCGGCATCGTCATCTTCATCGGCTTTTCCATGGCCGCCTGGTTCTTCTGGAGCACGAAATAATATGCCTAACTTCAATCTCTTTACCCGCTGGGCCATGAACGGCGTTGGTTCTGTCGCCGCCGTCTGCACCACCATCTCCTTCCTGCCGCAGCTGATCCGCGTCTGGCAGCGAAAAAGTGCCCGAGACATTTCACTTTCCATGTTCCTGCTCTTCAGCTTTGGTGTGGCCTGCTGGCTCGTCTATGGCGTGGGAATCCAGTCCGCTCCCATCATCGCCGCCAACGCAGTCACGCTGGCCCTGGCCCTGGCCATCCTGACCCTCAAACTCCGTTACGACGGAAGACGGTAGAGCAGATTGCAGGTTACAGATTACAGTCAAAGCAACTGCGCGCAGCTTCTGCACTCCCAGCTTCGTTGACCCCTTGCGGACTCAGAACTCCGAACCCAGAACTGTCATCTGCAATCTATAACCTGTAATCTGTTGTTATGAGCCACGAAGGCATCCGCTTTGTCGATAAGGAACACGCAGCGCGCGAGTCGGAGGAGACTCGCACCCTGCCCCGCATCGCCGTCACTCCGGAGAAGGTGCGCGTGCTCTTAACCGAAGGCAAGGGCCTTGAGATCGACTGGCAGGACGGCCATCGCAGCGCCTGGACCTTCGCCTGGCTCCGCGACGCCTGCCCCTGCGCCACCTGCAATGAGGAACGCACCACCCAGGGTCGCAAACCCGGCCAACCCAAAGCCAAATCGACTGCCCTGCTGCCCATGTATACGCCGCCGCCCAAGCCCGCCAGCGCCCACGCCGTTGGCCGCTACGCCCTCCAGTTCAATTGGCAAGACGGCCACACCGCCGGCATCTACTCCTGGGAATATCTCCGCCGTGTCTGCCAGTGCCGCGAATGCACCTTCGCGGCCGAAGAAGCCACCGGCACGCCGAACTGACCGAAGGCATTTCAGGCGTGTCGCTGACAGAAATATTACCCCGCCAACTGCTCCCCTATCGTTGTTACTAACGCCTGAAGCTCATCGCAGTGCCCACTGACATCGAGCAAAGATAGTTCACGCCCCAGGCGCTCCCAGGATGACCGCTTTTGGGACTCAACTGCCATCTCCCGCAGGCCGGGGAGACGGTCGAGGGAGTATCTCCCGTAAAACTCGTCCGCACACCGCAGGGTCCAAGTCGCGAGCGAAATCAAATCCGCATCTGGCGGAGATGGATCAAGCTGAAGTGCAAACCAGAACAACCCAACTCCGTAGGCACAGACCCGGACGTCTCGCCTCTTAGGCTCCGAGTTAAGCAGCAGCCACGCAATGAACTTCGCTGCCTGAACATCTAAGTCAATTGGCAGCGCGTGCAGACTCAAGACCATCTGTATAACGGTTGAATCTACACTCCCGGCGTTAAAATGGTAGTCATAAGGCTCATGCTCGGCGCGCAGAATCGCAGCACAAGAGAATGCCCGCATCCAATGACCGAATTCGCCGGTCCTTCCGGGCTTCCATGCAGGGTCCTCAGGCTCCGACCAGCGAATCAGCTCTAGCACTTCCATCGGGAACCGATACATTTGCTCCGGAAATGTGCCGATTTCTCTAACATGTCGCAGAGCGAAGAGCTGCTTTTCCTGGTCCAATCCGAAGTCCGCAGCTGCAATCTCCTTAAGCATCTCGTCATTGATATGCTTCGAAATCTCGCGCAGTAGCCCCTCTGACTTGGGCACAAATCGATTCAGAAGTTCAACAATCATTGCCCGGCCTCGCCGACCACCATCCCGACCGCCTCAACCGCATTCCCAGCCACCATCATCAGCGCCCGATTCTTCGGCTTCAAAAACCCTGCCGCCACCGCCGTATCCAAAAGCGCAAGCAGTCCATCCCAATACCTAACCGTATTCACCAGAACGACAGGCTTGGCATGCAGCCTCAACTGCGCCCAGGTCACCACCTCCAGCAGCTCTTCCAGCGTCCCATACCCGCCCGGCAGCGCCAGGAACCCATCAGCCAGCTCCGCCATCCGAGCCTTCCGCTCATGCATCGTCTGAACCAGCTCCAACCGCGTAAGTCCCGCGTGCGCAATCTCTTTCCCCGCCAGCACATCTGGCAGCACGCCAATAACCTCGGCGCCTCCCGCCAGCGCCGCATCGGCCACCGCGCCCATCAATCCCGCGCTGGCCCCACCGTACACCAGACCCAGCCCGGCCGCCGCTATTGCAGCCCCTAGCGCCCGTGCCTCGGCCAGAAACGCAGGATCGCTCCCATTCGCCGATCCGCAGTAAACCGCCACCCTGCGCGCAGCCTTGTTGTTCAATGTCATAGTGACCTCAGGATATCTCGTGGGCGACAACCGGTACACTGGATACAGGAACCTTCCCGCCGGACGCCGCCTTGCACCCGCTCACTGACAATCTGAATCCCGAACAGCGAGCCGCCGTCGAGGCCACTGAAGGACCCCTGCTCATCCTGGCCGGCGCAGGCTCCGGCAAAACCCGCGTCATCACCAGCCGCATCGCCTGGCTCATCCAGGAAAAAGGCGTCGCCCCCGACTCCATCCTCGCCGTCACCTTCACCAACAAGGCCGCTACTGAAATGGCCGCCCGCGTCGACAAGCTGCTCGGTCATTCGTCCCTCGCCAAGCCCCTCATCGCCACCTTCCACTCCATGTGCGTCCGCATGCTCCGCCGCGACATCGAGGCCCTCAAGGTCGGCAACGAAGGCCTCACCCGCTCCTTTGCGATTTACGACGAGAACGACCAATCCGCCATCGTCAAGCAGGTCATGCGCCGCATGGGTCTCGACACCAAGCAGCTCACCCCGCGCACCGTGCTGGGCCGCATCTCATGGGCCAAAAACCACATGGTCGATCCCCAGGAGTACTACCTCGCCAGCAAAGATCCCAACAGCGAGCGCATCGCCCACATCTACCAGAGCTACAAAGCCGAGCTGCGCAAGAACAACGCCCTCGACTTCGACGATCTCCTCCTCGAAGCCGTCCGTCTCCTCAAGGTTTCCTCCGAAGTCCGTGAGCGCTATCAACGCCGCTATCGCTACCTCCTCATCGACGAGTACCAGGACACCAACCGCCCCCAGTACGAGCTCATGAAGCTCCTCGCCGGTCCCGCCCAGAACGTCTGCGCCGTCGGCGACGAAGACCAAAGCATCTACTCCTGGCGCGGCGCCGACATCAAGAACATCCTCGACTTTGAGAAGGAATTTCCCAGCGCCAAAATCATTCGCCTGGAGCAGAACTACCGCTCCACGCAAATCATCCTTGAAGCCGCCGGAGCGGTCGTCGCCAACAACCTCCGCCGCAAAGGCAAGAAGCTCTGGACCGACCGCCTGGGCGGCTCGCAGATCGGTTACTACGAAGCACCCGACGGCGAAAGCGAAGCCCTCTTCATCGCCGACCGCATCCAGAAATTCCTCCGCGAAGCCGGCGCCGAGGGCGACGAAGCCCATTGTGCCGTGCTCTACCGCACCAACTCCCAGTCCCGCCTGGTCGAGGAATCCCTCCGCCGCTACAACATCCGCTACACCATGGTCGGCGGCTTCAGCTTTTATGAGCGCGCCGAGATCAAGGACCTCCTCGCCTACCTCCGCCTGGTCCGCAATCCGCACGACTCCATGGCCCTCAACCGCGTCATCAACACCCCCGTTCGCGGCATCGGCAAAACCACGCTTGAAACCCTCGAGCGCCTCGCCCTTGAAACCGGCCAGTCCACCTGGGACGCACTCGCCGCTGCCATCAAAAACAAGCTCATTCCCACCCGCGCCCAAATGGCTCTCGCGTCCTTCCGCCAGCTCATCCTCGACGCCCAGGCAATGATGGACCCCGACTTCGCCGGCAAGCTCTCCGCCGACGTAGCCGCCACGGAATCCGAAGACGCCGACACCGGCTTCGAATTCGGCGCAGCCGATTCGGGAAGCGCCAACTCAGCCAGTGCCGACTCCGCAACTTCTTTCGATTTCGGCGGCAATGAAGACCAACTTCCGCTCCTCAACGCCGCAGACTTCAATCCCTTCGCCGAGGCCCCCAAACGCCCCTTCCTCAAGATGCCAAAGCAGCAGGCCGCTGCAAAGGACCGGCCGGAACTCGTCCCTGATTCAAATGCAGAAATTGGGCCGGCCGAGATTGAAGGGCACGCGAGTGCCTTTCGCGCCCCCGGCGACGCCGCGACCCTCCCCGAGCTAATCCGCTTTATCATCGACCGCACCGGCTACATCAAAGTCCTTGAAACCGAAGGCTCCCCCGAAGCCTTCAGCCGCATTGAAAACCTCAAGGAACTCGCCAACGCCGCCCACGACGCCGAAGTCCGCGGCGAAACCCTCGCCGACTTCCTCGACCACGCTGCCCTCGCCTCAGACACCGATCAATTCGATCCCGAAGCCCGCGTCACCCTCATGACCCTTCACGCCGCCAAGGGCCTCGAGTTCCCGCTCGTATTCCTGGCTGGCCTTGAAGAGGGCCTCTTCCCCCACTCTCGCACCCTCAACAATCCCGACGAGTTGGAAGAAGAGCGCCGCCTTTGCTACGTCGGCATGACCCGCGCCATGAACACCCTCATCCTCACCCGCGCCCATTACCGCCGCCGCTACGGCAACGATGCTCCGGAGATGAGCGTGCCCTCCCGATTCCTCGAAGAAGTCCCCACCCAGCTTGTAGAAAACCTCGGCACCCGCGGTATGATTCAGTCCGCATCCTGGTCCACCCCCGGCTACCCCAATACTTATCCGGGGTCCAGGTTCGGCTCCGACCGCCGTCCAGCCCATTCCGGCGAATTCGCCGACCAGCACTACAACTACGAGGATGAAAACCAGGAAGCTCACACCAGCGCGACAGGAAGCAAGCCCGCGCGGGCCGGCGTTGCACCCGGCAAGCCATTTGTCGCTTCGTGGATGACAGTCAAGCCCAAGACCACCGCATCAACCCAAAAACCCGGCCCATCCGCGGAAAGCGGAGAGGCGCCGGGGCAGGAAGCGCCCCAGTCCATTGACAACATCGCCCGTTTCTTCGGCGGCAAGGCTGGCCCACCCAATGCCTCGCACGGGAAACCCGGAAACTTTGCCCGCCCCACCATGGACATCCCTCCGCCCACCGGCGCAGCCAACCTGAAAAAAGGCCAGCGTGTCGTCCACTCCAAGTACGGAGAAGGCACCATCCTCATGCGCGAAGGCGACGGCGAAGATGCCAAACTCACCGTCATGTTCAACCGCCACGGCATGAAGAAGCTGATGGAAAAGTTCGCGAACCTCAAAAAACTCTAGCCCCGGAATGGCCGTCGATCAGGTTTTTCCGGATGCTACGAACTTGAATCTAAGAGGTGTGGAGTTCGCGGATTCGAAAGTTCTCCCCTGCCAAGACGAGGTCGGGTCGATTGCAAGCTTGCCCCATACTGCAAAATGCAGTAATATTGCAGTAAGAGGTGCCCCATGTCCCGCTTCACAATCGATATTGACGACACATTCGATAAGACTTTGACGAATCTGGTGAGCGATACGTCGGCCAGCACCAAGGCCGAGGTCATCCGTAATGCGGTAGCCGTCTACAACTATCTGAAATCCGCAACCCCTAAAGATGCGGCCGGAACCCAGGTTGTTTCAATCAAGAATGACGATGGAACCGAAAAGCAAGTAATGATTCCATAACAGTTTCAGCCCAATGGGGACTGGCTCATCGTAGACGGGCAGGTGCCAAAGTCAAATTTCCACCTCGTTCCGCCTGCGAGATCCAGTCCCCGTTGAACGAGCATAGTCCGTAAATCCTCCCAATAAATCCCAAACGATATGTCTTATATTCGGCTAAAAGGTCAATAGGATGTGCGTAGGCACTCCGGTATCGCAATGATCGCAATGGCGGATCATTCGATTTCCGCAATAACTCCTCTTGGAAATCACAGGAATCCTCAGGACTCCCCAATCGCCCCTTTAACTTATGAAATCAAAGGATGCATCGTGACATCGGACAACTGAGTTCAAACCACGCCGTCAGAAATAGTCGGCGAGCTTCACCTGCCGGACACCGCCGCCTTGCATGGTGAAGTCCAGATTCGTTCCGCTCGCGCCATACTTCAAATCGGCGAACACTGTTTCGGGCCATGCCTGCGCCGGCTTTCCATTAATCAGCGTGGCTTTGTCGCCTGCCTTGAATCCGGCAGCCTCAGCGGGGCTGCCCGGTGCAACGAACTCAACCGCAAAACCCGCATCATCTTTGGTCAGCGTAAGTCCCAATCGATCCTTGGCGAATGGCGTGCGGCCAGCATCCGTGTAGGGCACCGCATAAAGCCGTTGGTGAGAATAGTCCAGGATCAGACGAAACTGCGTGAGGATTGGAAGGCCGATGTCGCCCGCGATGAGACTGGACGTGGTTCCCGCCGCGCTAGAGGGGATTAATGCAGCAGGCATATTCACGAACGTGATCCCAGCGAACTCTGCACGATTCAAGACGGTAACAGGCTCAACGACAAATCCACCGGTACCTGCAGCCAATCTCTTCGAAAGTCGTCGACCATCCAATAACTTATGCGACTCGTAGTAGGGCTGATACACCAGGATGTCTCCTGAGTTGCCCAGGCCCAATTCAAATTGCGCTGGCGGGGCGCCTTCAATCGAGACCGGCACCAAGTGCAGGTCTTCGACCGGAATCAGTGGAACTTCCACTGCGCCATCCGGCCTGGCTTGGCTGGCTGGATCGCGAAAAGCAATTCGGTGATGAGCGAAGTCGATATCCACTGCGAGTTCATTGAACGCGTCGTCGCCCAGCAGGAACGGCAACGGGTGCCCCACATGCTTGGCAAGCGGAGCGAAATCGACAACCGAGGCAGCGGTGTTCGCCAAGGTCATGGCGCCAATCTGAATTCGCAGACCGTTAATCGAGTTGGAGCCGCTGTCCGGGTGCAGACCGACCGAAGCGGCAAAGGACTTGTCGATGTCCGAAACGCGAAGCCCCGTCGCCAGCTGGACCATCGCATCGTGCCCGTTGATCTTCACCGGAACAAAGATCCGTTTCCCGTCCTGGAATTCGAAGTCGATCCAACCCGTTGACGAAGCGCCGTCCTTAAAGATCGCTTTGTGGACCGGCGTCTGGCTGGCCACGCACGATATACCCAGAGTGCCGAAAGCAAGAACCAATTTAGCCGTCGAAGCCAGTCTCATCCCTCATTCTCCCCAAGCGATTGATATGGATATACAATTCCGAAATCGATACGGTGGACCACTTAAGGAGGAATGTACCTTATGCCCCCCATCAATCCACTGCAGTCCGCACCCGTCGGCAGCGTCACCCAGCAGGGCGACCTCATTAATCCCATCAGCGAGAAACCCGTCGGTAACGTTCAGTCAGCCCCCAAAAAGGAGATAGACGCAGGCTATCTCGCCAAGGTCATCGTCTGGACTTTTACAGGATCGGTTGCCGCCCTCATCCTGCTCATCTACTGGGTCGTGATGAACTATCCCTGGATTGATGGACACACAACCGGAGACAAGGGCGAGATTGTTTATCGGGCCGTAGAGCTGCTGACCAAGGCCGCGGCTCCGGCACTGAAAGAGTTTGGCACCTTTCTCACCACCGTCTTCGGAAGCTTGCTCGCCTTCATCCTCGGATACTATTTCGGAGAGCAGAAAAAGACCGATAACCCCTAAGCTGGCCAATTCCCAAATCTGGCATCTGCCGGCATCTATTTGGTCGAGCCACTTGCCAATCCGTGCTACACTCTATCCAATCGTAGAATTCGATCTGAAGTTTTTGCCTGTTCCGGTTACCGCCTACTCGCAAACTTCCACATTGCGTTCGCGGTAAAATCAGTATCGAAGGAGCATCACAATGGAAACAGGCACAGTCAAGTGGTTTAACGACGCCAAGGGTTTTGGATTTTTGAGCCGTGAAAATGGCGAGGACGTCTTCGTTCATCACACCGCAATTCAGTCCAACGGCTTCCGTTCCTTGCAAGAGGGACAGCGCGTTCAGTTCAATGTCACCAAGGGCCCCAAGGGCTGGCAGGCAGAGAACGTTCAGGTCGTCTAAGCAAACCGCTTGGCACCAGGATTCGAACCAACAAAAGAGGGACGGCAAACCGCCGTCCCTCTTTTGCATTTCCCTCAAAATCCATCCACTTCAGGGCCGCGCATACATCCCAGATCCGCAGTCCCAGGCTTTTTCTGATCCCTGAAACCTGATCCCTGACAACTGCTTCTACGCCGCCGGCTTCAGGCTCTTCACGCTCACCTGCGGTGCCGCCGGGTGCAGGTTTTCTTTCTGCGTCTCGTGGGTCCCTAGATATTGCAACACATCGTTAATTGAATCTTCAAAGCGTGAGCCTGTCTTGTGCGTGGCTTTCACGCCCTTCGCCACAAGCTGGCACACTTCAAAACGGTTCATTCCCTGCGCAAGTGCGCGGTGAATCTGGTCAGAACGCATAACGAACTCCGGTCAACGCGGTGATTGGTGCGTGTAGTGCGGAGCTCGTCAGAAGCGATACGGAGGCCGGAGCCGAGCAGGGGGGGTCAATTTCTGGTCTACTTTCCATTGTACCTTGGAAAACGATGATTGCGGCCCCGAATAGAGCCGTCCCGAATCGCTCTCGCCCAGCGCCTCCGAATTGGTCCCGAGTCAATTCCCTGCTAACATAGACTTCACTCCCTGTAGAACTGCGGGCCGATGATCGGACCAACGTGCGGGAAACTCTGAAGAGATTGCAACGAAAGAGGTTATACGTGGCCGACACCACCAAGATTGAAGACAAGCTGGAACGGAAGAAGCTGAAGCGCACCGCCCGCAAAAAGGCCGCCCCCAAGGCGAAGCGGACCGGGCCCCGTGGCGAAAACAAGAAGAAGCTCAAGAAGGCAGCACGCGGCGTCTCCAAGCGGTAAGCCGTCGCCTCGCAGCTTTTGAAAAGGGTTCCGGCCCGGCGCGAGCTACTCCGGAACCCCGCAGTATGCCCGCATTGACAGGCCCCACCTCACCGATTGAGGAGAACTGCGCTGCCCAGCCAACTGCTTGCCCGCAAGTCGATCGATAAGCTGATCCGCGAATCGGAAGAACCCGAGCACAGGCTCAGGAAGACCCTCGGCCCGTGGTCGCTGACCGCTCTTGGCATCGGGGCAGTCATCGGCTCCGGCATCTTTACCGTCATCGGCACCGCCATCTCCGGCGAGCAGTTCGATACCTCCAGCTTCGTCAACACCCCCCTGGCCGACTACATCATCACCCACACCGCCCTCGCCGGCCGTCCCGGCGCCGGTCCCGCCATCGCGCTGTCGCTCATCCTCGTCGCCATTGTCTGCTGCCTCACCGGCCTCTGTTACGCCGAACTCGCCTCCATGATTCCCATCGCCGGCTCAGCCTACACCTATACTTACGCCACCATGGGCGAACTCATCGCCTGGATCATCGGCTGGGACCTGATCCTCGAATACGCCGGCTCCAACATGACCGTCAGTGTCGGCTTTGCCGCCCACGTCGTCGACCTTCTCGACTGGTTCGGCCTGCATCCCGCTGCCACCTGGATATCGCCTGCCTATCTTCCCGAGGGCCTCCAGGATCTAGCCGGCAACTGGATCTACCACCCCGGCTGGCATTTCGGCTTCAACATCCCAGCTTTCCTCATCGTCCTCATCCTCACCGTCATCCTCGTCCGCGGCATCCGCGAGTCAGCCAGCACCAACAACATGATGGTGTCCATCAAGCTCATCGCCATTGTCATCTTCGTCATCGGCGTCATCGCCTTCATCCATCCCGGCAACTGGCACCCCTTCATGCCCAACGGTTGGGGCGGCGTGCTCACCGGCGGATCCATCATCTTCTTCACATACATCGGCTTCGATTCCGTCTCGACAGCAGCCGAAGAATGCCGCAATCCCCAGCGCGACCTCCCCATCGGCATCATCGCCACGCTCCTCGTCTGCACGGTCCTCTACGTCGCCGTGGCCGTCTGCCTCACCGGCCTCGTGCCTTGGCAGTCGATGGTGGGTGACGCCGCCCCCGTGGTCAACGCTCTCAAGAAACTGTCCATTCTGCCCGGTGGCCATTCGCTCCACTGGATCCGTCTCATCGTCCTCTTCGGCGCCATCATGGGCATGCTCTCGTCCATCCTCGTCTACCAGCTCGGCCAATCCCGCGTCTGGTTCTCCATGTCCCGCGACGGCCTGCTCCCAAAGATCTTTTCAGACGTCCACCCCGTCTTCCGCACTCCCGCATTCTCAACCTGGGTCGCCGGAATCGTAGTCGCCATCCCTTCCGGCTTGTTCGACATCGGCACCCTCGCCGATCTCTCCAACATTGGCACCCTCTTCGCCTTTGTCCTGGTCTCCATTGGCGTCATCGTCCTCCGCTATCGCGAGCCGGAACGCCGCCGCGGCTTCGTCGTCCCCTTCGGCCCCGTCATCCCCGTCTTAAGCGTCGTCTTCTGCTTCCTCCTCATGGCAGGACTCCCCATCATCACCTGGTTCCGCTTCCTCATCTGGCTCGCCATTGGCCTGATCATCTACTTCCTCTACAGCCGCCACCGCTCCGAATTCGCCAAACCCCGCTAGCGAAGAAACATAGCTCCGTGCAAAATAAACCATTGTGCCCCATCCATCGCGCGATGAGTGGGATCGCAACACCGCAGGGCACCTATCCCGCAAATCCCACCCCAAAACTTCAAAGGCCCCGTCGTTGCAGTCACCTACTATAGGAATTCGGAAGAAATGCCGATAGACCTCCAGTGGACCAGAATCGATTCATGAGAAGTCCGTGCCGGATGAGTCACGAGCGCACAATCATGAGGAGAATACTGATCCTGGTCGTCCTATCCTGCAGCATCAGCAACTCAATCGGCCAACCGACGCCTTCCGCCGCGCCCCGTGTCATCACCTCCGTCGACCGGATTCGCCGCTTCAAGGCCGATCCATCCCACACGCCACCCCCTGTTCACATCCGCGCCGTTGTCACGTACTACGATTCCGTAGCGCCCAACCTCTTCGTTCAGGACGCCACGGGCGGCGTTTGGGTCGACCTTCGGGGACTCAAAGACCCTCCCCCCAGCCCCGGCCAATTGCTCGACATCACCGGCGTGGTTGGCCCCGGCTTCTCCCCCGACCTTGCCAGTCCAAAATGGAAAATCCTCGGCACCGCACCTATGCCGAAACCGGTGGTCCTGAGTTACGAGCAGGCAGCCACCGGCAGCTTTGACAGCCAGTGGGTTCAAATGGAAGGCATCGTCCGTTCCTTCGCCAAGCAGGCGGAGGGCAATGTGCTGGTCATTGACGTCGCCACTCCGACCGGTGCATTCAAAGTGCGAGTCCCGGACTACCATGCCCCGTTTCCAACTCAGCTCGTGGATGCAAAAGTACAGTTCAGAGGGGTTTGTGCTTCCGCGTTCAATCAACGGAATCAGCTCGTAGCCATCCACATGATGGTGCCGAACATCGCCAATGCAAAAGTCATTGAAGCCGCCCCGAAGGACCCATACGCTATTCCCACCCAGAGTATCGACCAGGTCGGCCGATTCTCTGCCCAGGCGGCGGAGGTTCACAGGGTCAAGGTTCGGGGCATCATCACAGCGGTATTTCCCGGTCGCGGCCTGTTCCTGATGGACGCGACAGGTGGCCTCTATGCCGAGAGTAAGGATAGCTCTCCCGGCAAGGCCGGAGACGAAGTCCAAGTTGTCGGCTTTCCCGCCAGCGGAAACTACAGCACCATTCTAAAATCCGCCAGTTTCGATCCGACGGGAAAGCATGTGTCTATTGTCCCCGCCAGCATTGACGGCAAGACTGCCCTCAATGGTGGCTATGACGCTCGCCTGGTCACCATCGCGGGAACTGTCGAGGCTGTGAACCCAACCCGCAGTTCCTATACGCTCGCCCTTCAATCCGACGATCACGTCAACTTCACAGCCCGCTTTGCCGTCCGCCCAGACATTCACTCGGCCCCGCCACCCACCAAAGACAGCAAACTGGCTCTCACTGGCATCTGCTCCATCAAGACCGACGATAACGGCAACCCTTCCGCATTCGAAATCGTCCTCAGATCGCCCGGCGACATAACCCTGCTCTCATCCCCGCCCTGGTTGACCGGCGGGCGTGCAGCTCTCATTCTCTCCGCTGTCGGCCTCATCACCGCGGCCATCTTCGGTTGGGTGCTCTTCCTGCGCCGACGGGTGCGGAGCCAGACGGAACTCATCAAGACTCGCCTCGAGAACGAGGCTGCTCTGGAAGAGCGCTATCGACGCATGTTTCAGCGCAATTTGACCGGCCTATACATTGCTGCGTCCGATGGCCGCATTATCGATTGCAATGATGCCTGTGCCCAGATTCTCGGGTATCCCGACCGCGTCGCTATGCTCGAAGACCGCACCAAGGTGGAATCAATCACCGCGCAGTTCCACCAGCACCTGCACAACAAGTCTGCCGGAACTGATAGCCAGATTCTCAATGCCGAATACCAGTTTCAGTGCCCGGATGGCAGTTGGAAATGGGCTCTCGCCAATGTCAGAAGCATCCGCCAGGCCGAGAATGTCCCTGCCATCATCGAAGCCGGACTTGTGGACATCACCGACCGCAAAGTTGCAGAAAGCCAGGTGCAATACCTGGCATACTACGATTCCCTTACCGGCTTGCCCAATCGCAGTCTCCTCAATGACCGGCTGCACAGTGCGCTCGCCGCGGCCCGGCGTCACAAGGAAAAGGTGGCAATTCTATTCCTGGACCTCGACCGATTCAAAATCATCAACGATTCGCTCGGACATTCCACCGGCGACCTGCTCCTCAGAGAAGTGGCGACAAGGCTAAAGCGGCTTTCGCGCGACGAAGATACGGTCGCTCGAATCGGTGGCGACGAGTTTCTCGTCGTGCTCCCTTCCATCCACGAATCAGCCGATGCCGCAGTTACCGCGGAACGCATCGCTCGCGGAATGGATCAGGAATTCATCATCGAGGGACGCTCCTTCAAAATCACTTGCAGCGTCGGAATCAGCATCTTCCCCGAACATGGCGCGGATGAGGAAACCTTGATTAAGAACGCCGATGCGGCCATGTATTCCGCTAAGGAAAGCGGGCGCTACACATTCAGATTCTTTACTGAGGAAATGAATGCCCAGGTCGTGGAGAGGCTCACACTCGAACATGACCTTCGCGAAGCTCTGGATAAAGGTGCGCTCTTCCTCGCGTATCAACCCCAGATGAGCTTGCTCACAGGAGAGATCACAGGATTTGAGGCATTGCTGCGCTGGGGACATCCAGAGAGGGGCCTCATTCCACCCGTAAAATTCATCCCCGTAGCCGAAAGTACCGGCCTGATCGTTCCCATTGGCGAATGGGTGCTTCGGACAGCTTGTGTCCAAGCCAGAAAATGGATCGATGCGGGCATCCAAGTGCCTTCCATCGCGGTCAATGTCTCGGCTATTCAGTTTCGGCAAGAAGGCTTCTGCGACGTGGTCAAAGCTGTTCTTCACCAGACCGCGCTCCCCCCTCGTTGCCTTGAGCTCGAGATCACCGAAAGTCTGTTGTTGTCCACCGGCGATTCCATCTTTTCCCTTCTTGAAGAACTAAAGAGCATGGGAGTGAGTCTTGCCATCGATGACTTCGGCACCGGCTACTCCAGCCTCAGTTATTTAAGGCAGTTTTCTGTCAGCAAACTCAAGATCGACGGCTCGTTCATTAAAGACGCTGCTACCAATCCCGACGACGCCGCCATTACCACCGCTATGATCGATATGAGCAAGGCATTGAACTTGAGGGTGATCGCGGAATGCGTCGAAACCGAAGCGCAAATGGAATTCCTGCGAGCAAGAAAATGTGATGAGGTCCAGGGATACTACTTCAGCCGGCCACTTTCGGCGGCTGAAGTAGAGCATTGGCAGCGGTTCGACAAAGCCATTCAGCCAGAAGCGTCCGAAGGCACCCCTGCATTCTTCGCGCTCAAGCAACCGGCATAGCATCTGTTTTCTCCGAACCACCACCAACCGAGGATGTCCTGTCACTCGCGCCCTACTCCCCTGGGTACACTTGAGCAGGCTTCTCCCCCTCATCGGTGAGTGGTACCCCGGGACTCCGGAGCAGGATGGCGAGCAAACTCGCGGCAAAGAGCAATTCCACGACCAGAATGCGCGCACCCATGAAGTGCAGAACCAGGCCGAAGAGGCTGCAAGACTCGAAAAACGCCAAACTCAGAACATAGCCTGTCATCCATCGCTGGATGGGTGTTGTTGACGGACCCACACTGGATTGCCTGCTTCGGGCAGCCCTTGCGACGTAGCGCGGAAGCGCGAAACCCAGCACAATATTTGTGAGTGCAACAGCCGAGATGATCAGCTCGACTGCAGGTTGTAGCGGCTCAGTTTCATTCGGCGGAATCTTGAAAACAATGTAGAGAAACATCAATCCCGACACGATGAAGGCTATCTTCAGGATTCTCGCCATCACTAGAGCCTGTCTTGCTTTCGAGTCCATGCTCTGCCTCCATCTTCAGCGTAAGTGGATGTGCGCTCCGAAGTTCATCCTGACTCTTTCACGCTGGCGGCGTACATCAGTTCGCACTCGTTTCAGTTGTGCGGCTCATCACGATCTGCTGTTGATCCGCCACAGCCATCCTCTGATAAATGTAGCGAAGGGTCGAGTAGAGCGATGGATCAAGCAATGCAGAGGTCCGCACGAATGTGCGCTTCACCGTAACTGCCCTGTTCGTTGGCGTAAATTTCATCGACAGCTTGATTCGGCTCGTCCATTCGATTTGGGGATCATTCGGCAAGCTATCCAGATTCATTCCGGATGGAAGGTGATAGGTGACCTCGTCGTCCTCCATCGTGGCATAGTGAAGGTCCACAGGTACCTCCCGTGACTCCTCAACGAATGGATGTCTGCCACGCGCTTCGAACAGGAGCCCGGGCACAATCAGGCGCTTGCCGGTAAACGAACCCAGAACGCCGGAAAGTTTGATACTGGCGACAAGGTCAGAGTCATACAAGGTGAGCCCCTCGAACCTTTCCAGAGCCCCGTTCACGCCGTCCGGGAGGCTGGCTCCCACATACTCATTGAAGTCTTTCGACAGTTCACCTGCATCCTCGACCATGGCAAGCTGGCGCCAATACAGGGCCTCCTGTCCGCTGAGTACGAAACGTCCTGTACCGGAAACGACGCCATGATCGTCAATGGACACGTCGGCAATCCGCTGGATCCCAGCGGCTTTGGGTGGCCCGGCCGGAGTCTCTTCGATGGTGACGCCCTTCTCGCTCATGCGGAACCCTTTCGCAATCTCGTGCTTCCAATTCAGAGCACCGAAGGTGCACACCTTTTGCCCGGGGTCCAGGTAGACGTCTTTGCCGTCAATCTGCACAATTGCAATGTAGTCGTCGAACTGGTCCGTTGAAAGATAGGTAGGCTCAAACTCCGCGCGATCGCGATTTACAACCTGCATCGGCCAGGCCTTTAGTCCCGCCGCCCGAGCCAGCGCCACAAACAGCAGCGCAATCTCGTCACCTGTACCACTCTGCTGTTTCCAAACGCCGCCGGCGTCCTTATTGAGTCTCGCCTTTGACGATTCACGCGACGATGTAGCAAAGTCGTGATTGTCGACTTTCAATACGGCTGCGTATATTTTTCTCGCCTTGGTTTCGTCCCCATCACTTCGGGCAACAAGGTCCTCAGCCGCCTTCTTCATCACTCCGGAAACAGCAGTAAAATGGTCCGCATCCCTGGCCCAGAACTTCCCTTCACGATCCCAGAATTCAGGCCCGGAATTGGCATTCGTATAGTAGAAAATCACGCTCTCGCGGATGGTGTTCAAGGGCGGAAGCCAGTCTCCGCTCGGCAAAGGTGGAATGTCCGTAATATCGAGCGTGTATCGGTGGAGTGTGTCTTTCAAGACCTGCCCACTTGAGCGCAACCGCGTGGAGTACATCAGGCCATCGGCGATCTGGCCATGCTTGTCTACCACGTCCCTGCCGGCGTTAAAGGCGGGGTTGAAGAAGTAGTGCGCCCGATGCACAAAACAAGTCTGCTGAATCCTCCATACAGGCGACGATACCGTGTCTTCGCTGTACCGGATCTGCAACCGGTATTCAAGGATGCTGCCGACCTCCACGCTGGGTAGGGAGAAGGTCATCTCGTTATATTGGTGCCCACCACCGCGGTACGACATCAGGTCCGATGGCTTTGCGGTTAAAAGCACAACGGATCCGTCTGCGTGAATGGTGCGGCCTTGGATGCCGGCGACCTGGAATTGTCCATGCTCATATGGAATATGCACGTCGGCCATTTCTTTCCCTTTTTCGGTCAGCACCTTGATGCGCGCATAGTACGAATGGAAATGAACCGCATCGTCGGTCTTTTCTTCCAGGTAAAGGTATACAGCCGATGCCCCGGGCGCCTTTGGATCTGAAGTCATGTGGAGTTCTTCGGCAGTTGGCTCCTGGAACTGTCCCTGAACCGAAACAGACGCACTACCGATCACGAGAATGGCAAAGAGCGTTTCTATAAAATGCCGCATTTTTTTCTCGACCTTTAGACAGGGGCGCCTAGCCTCAAATAGGACGCAGCGCCGATTCGGACCATGGAATTTGAACAATGATAGGGTATTTCAGACCTGAGCGAAAGCTCGTCGGCACTTGGGAGATTTCTCCTGATCCGCTTTTTGAGCCTTGGGCCTTGTTGTTGGCCCCTCAAACAACAAGCGCATATTCACAGCAAACGAAAATGCAAATAAGCTTATTAGTTTCAAACTTTTAAGGCCGTTTCTCGTGCAAAATCAGCGCATTTTTCAAAAAACGCGTTCAATTCTGAGCGACCCTTTGCTTCATTTAGTTCAATTCTCTGCAACCGAAACACGTCGAAAAGGCTGCCCGCAAGGTGCATGTCGACGCGAAAGACGACCACTTGAGCAGCCTTTTCGCATGTTTTGTAACCACCTGAGCAGCCTTTTCAGCTATGTAGAACAACCCTATAAGCAGCCATTTGAACACTGAAAACTGGATCCCCCGACTCTTGATCCCTATCCTCGACCCGCTAAACTGGAACCATGTCGGGCATCGAAGATTTCATCCGCCGGCTCCCCAAAGCCGAGCTTCATCTCCACCTCGAAGGAACCATCACCCCCCAGACGTTAGCCGATCTTAGCGCCCGCCACGACGCCAACCCCATCACCTTGCAGGAAGCCGAAGCCCTCTATCAATTCACTGATTTCACGGGTTTTATCGAGGCCTTCAAAGCCGTCACCAGGCGCCTCGTCGGCCCCGATGACTACGAGCTTGCCGCCTGGCGCATGATGCAGCGTCTCGCCGCGCAGGGCGTCGTCCATGCCGAGGTCTACATCTCCGTCGGCGTTATCTACATGTGGCGCAACCACGATCCGCGAGCCTTCGAGCCCATCTTCGCCGGCCTCGAACGCGCCCGCGAACGGGCCCAGCGCGAACTCGGCCTCTCCCTCTACTGGATCTTCGACGCCGTCCGCCATTTCACCGTCGACGAGGCCGCCGTCGTCTTCCGCAAGGCCGCTGAAATGCGCGCAGAATTCCCATCCATCATCGGCATTGGCCTTGGTGGCGACGAGCGCAAGAGAGGCTCCGAGCCCTTCCGTGAGCTCTACGACAAAGCCCACAATTCCGGTCTGCGCCTCACCAACCATGCTGGCGAAACCACCGGACCCGAGGCAATCCACGAGGCCCTCGCCGTCGGCTCTGAGCGCATTGGCCATGCACTCTCCGCGATTCACGACCCTGTCCTTGTTGCGGAGCTAAAAGTCCGCGGTACGGCCCTCGAACTCAACCCCACCTCCAACGTCCGGACCGGCGTCTGCGCTTCGTTTGCTGATCACCCCCTCCGCCGCTATTTCGATGCTGGTCTACTGGTTACGCTCAACTCCGACGATCCTGCATTCTTCGGATCCGACGTCGCCAACGAGTATCTCCTGGCCCACACGGAACAAGCTTTCACCCGAGAAGAGCTTCGCCAACTCGCCGCCAACTCCATCCGCGCGAGCTTCCTTCCCGAAGCGGAGAAGGCAACCCTCATGGCCCAAATTGAATCTCTCGAGTGAACAATAGTTGTAGACTCACCAACCCCACACCCGCCAGTCCAACCAGAATTGCGATATCATGCCAGCAGGAGGAACCAGCTCATGTCCAGCGAGCACGAAGAACTCGCGCCCTCGATTGAAACAGAAGATGAGGCGCACGAATCCAACACCCTGCGGGTGATCGGATGGTTCTCTATTGGCATGGTTGTCGCCGCTCTCAGCATCTACCTCGGCTATGAAGTTCGGAGCCGGTACAAGTTCGGGAAGCGCACTCCTTATGACTTTTACGCCAACGCTGGTGAGCATACCGCGAGCGAATTTGGCATGGGCATCTAAGCTGCACAATCATTCAGGTTCCCAGAAGTGCCGCCCGTGGGCGGCACTTTGCTTTTGGACCGAAATCGAACGCAGCCTGAGTTGTCAGCGCTTTGCAGAGAATTATCTGCACCCGGCGCATAATGGATATTGAGTCGTGCGACGTCGCCCGAAAGGCCACACAACTTGTGAAATAGAACGAAAAAGAAAAATGAGTGCGAACGCCGCCTATACTCTGATCTCCCAACGCCCGGCAAAATCACGTGTCTGGAATTGATTATATCATATAAATAACTGAAACTAAAGTACTTATATTAACAGAATAAGACAGGGCAGCTATCCACTACCCGGCCTGCGTTAATCTAGGGGCTTATGGGCCGCATCCGCATCCTTCCCGACTTGGTCGCCAATCAAATCGCCGCGGGCGAAGTGGTGGACCGGCCAGCCTCCGTCGTCAAGGAACTGCTGGAGAACTCCCTCGATGCCGGGGCCAATCGCATCTCCATCGTGGTCGAGGCAGGCGGTCGCAAGCTCATCCGCATCATCGATGACGGGCACGGCATGAACCGCGACGACGCCCTGCTCGCATTCGAGCGCCATGCCACATCCAAGCTCCGCACCGCCGATGACCTGCTCTCCATTGCCACCCTCGGCTTCCGCGGCGAGGCGCTGCCGTCCATCGCCTCCGTGGCCAGGGTAACTCTGGAAACCTGTCCAGCATTGCCGGCGGAAACCTTAGCAAATGAGCCGGTTGTGGGTACTCGCCTGGAGATTGCCGGCGGCAGGATTCTGCACGTCGACGACGCAGCCCTGCCTCGCGGAACCACTCTGGCCGTCGCCGACCTGTTCTTCAACACCCCGGCCCGGCGAAAATTCCTCCGTGCGGAGTCAACCGAGTTGGCACACGTCACCGCACTGGTCACTCACTATGCCTTGGCCCACCCTGAGAAGCACTTTGAACTGGCGTCGGCCTCGCACACCATCATCTCCGCCCCGCCCGTCGCGCGAACCGCCGAGCGCATCTACCAGATCTTCGGCAAGGACACTCTCTCTCAGCTCATGCCAGTGGCCGCGGAGACCCCACTGCAGCGCACCGGCTTGCCCGAACCTCCGCCTTGGAAGCGCGATCCCAACGAACCAATCCGCGATCCCGGCTCCATGCGCCTGTCCGGGTTTTACTCCAAACCGGAGCTGCAAAAGCTCAATCGGAATTCCATCTATATCTTTATAAACAAGCGAATTATTCGTGATCGGCTGCTGATGCACGCAATCACTGAGGCTTACCGCAACGTAATTCCTCCTACCAGTTTTCCGGTGGTGCTTCTCTTCTTGGAGATGCCGCCCGAGGAAGTAGACGTGAACGTACATCCCGCCAAGACTGAAGTCCGCTTTCGCCAGCAAAGCCTAATCCACGACTTTGTCCGCGATAGCCTGCGGACGGCATTGATCCAGGCACGCCCTGCTGCTGCGTTCCTGGCCGCACTCGACAATTCGCCCGCCGCCAGCACCTCGCTCATGCCTCCGGCTGCCTCGACTTTGCCCGGTTCGCCTGGCGCTTCCGTGGTTGTTGACTCCGATCCGGAATCCCCTAACGGTGCACCGGCCGACGCAGCGGCGTTCCAATTGACCCCGCAGCAGCCGACTCCGGTTCCCGGAAAGCTACCGTTTGACGCCCGTTCCCAGCATTCCTGCGGCTTTCCAGGCCCGTCTGAGTCCCTCCAAGCGTGGGGAGATGCCGCAGCAGCCCTGTTTGCTCCCGGTTCCGTCCCTCCTGCCGTTATCGGCTCGGAAAGCCGCGCAACTGGAACCGGTCTCGCCGAATATTCGGCAGAAGTTGCCAGCACCACCGCCGAGATTGAGGCCGAGCAGGCTGCCGCCAACCTGAACCACTTAGGGTCGCTGAAGCCCCTGGCGCAATTACGCGAGTCGTTCATTCTGGCTTCCGGAGACGATGGCCTGTGGATAATCGACCAGCATGTGGCACACGAGAGAGTTCTTTTTGAAAAGATTCTTCGCGACCGACAGGTGGAAAAGGTGCAGCGCCAGCGACTATTGATGCCATTGTTGGTGGAACTGAGGCCTTGGCAGATGGTGGTCTTTGCGCGCATCGCAGAGGAACTGGAAAGAAACGGCTTTGAAGTCGAACCCTTTGGCCCGCATACACTTGCGGTGAAAGCGGCGCCAGTGGGCTTGGAGGGGGCAGAGCTTGAGCGCATGCTCGCCGAAGTGATTGAGCAATCCGGGGCCGAGTCCGGGGAATCCCCGCAGAATCAGGACCTTACAACGCTTCGTTCCAGGATTGCGGCATCTATCGCCTGCCATTCTGCAATTAAGGTCAATACCGCTCTTGACCCGGTCCGAATGGAGTGGTTACTGTTGGAGCTGGCAAAAACCAGCCACCCAACAAGTTGCCCCCATGGACGGCCAATCGCTTTGCTGTATTCTTGGAAGGAAATTCAGCGGGCCTTCCATCGCATCTAGAAGACAGGTAACATAGAGAAGGTGGCAATCCAAGACTCTCAGGAGTCGGGGTTGTCCGGCGTCATGAGCAAGACCATGGATACCACGTCCCGCAGCCGCAATATTTGAGTCGACGCCGAGCACGGGCGAAGACCTTTGGACAGGCCTTAAAAGGACGCGAAATCTTTGGTTTGCATTATCGTCAGCCTGGAAGTGAGGGTTTTTCTTTGACAGCAGAGCAATTGGAAGCATCGCGCTCCGAAAGGATGCGCCAGAACGGACACGGGGCACTCACGCTTGAGGACGCCCGGACCTGGATTGAAGAAACTGGATTGTGTCTCTTCTTGCCGAAACGGCCGTTTTCCTCATCCGTCGCTCCTTCATTTGTAGAAGCCATCGCTGGAAAGCGAGACGCGACCCCGGATCAGAGTCACATTGCCTTGGCCGAGGAATTGTTGGTCAGGCTGGAAACCGACGGCGTCGCAGTGCGGCTGAACCTGCTGGGACAGCCCGGCGAGCAACCCGACTTTGTTGTAGCCAGTTGGGTACTGCCATACGTGTACGCCCTCCGCGGCGACCGGGATTGGCGGCGGAGCCCGCAGCTGACGGGATCGCGGCAAGTTTCGCAACTCGCCATTCAAGCCTACAAGCTACTGGAAGAAGGCGATGCCACCATCGCCACACTCAAACATACGCTTGGCCGTGAAGTAACCGAAGTCGCCGTGCTGCGAGCCATCACCGAACTCTGGCAACAACTTCGCATCATCCCTGTGTTCTCAGCTCCGGGGCAACCTGCGCACTGGCAACTTCTGCGGAACCGTTATCAAAAGGCAATTGCCGAAGGCGCATCTACCTCGCAGGTCACCGCGATTTCGGTACTCGCTTCAATCTATCTGCAGGCTGTCATCGCAGCCAGCATGGAAGATGTTGAGTTGTTCCTGGCTCCTCTTACGGCACGCAGCAAGGTGCGCGAAGTACTTCGCGGCTTGGTCGCTACCCGCCAGGTGCATACCATCTCCATGGGGCACGCACCGCACTTTTATGTTGCCGGTACACTGCCGGAGTTCACTGCTCCCCCAACTCTTTATGCCAGTTCTTCCATGTCCTCCGCCTACTTTCTGCGTTCGCGGGAGCAGGAGGAGGAGGCCGTTGAGTTTGAGGTGCCGAGTCAGGCTGCACCTGCTCCAGCGAAAGCAAACGAGCCGCACAAAACCTCCTCCAATGGCCTTCCCGCATCGCCACGTCCTCACTTCAGCCGCCCGGCAGCCCACGTACGGGACCGCAAACCGGCACAACCGGCAACAGGTAGCCGGGCGAGTGCTCGCTCGGGCTCGCGTCCGGTTCGCAGGCCAACTTCGGCTGAGTCACGCCCTTCAAAGGCGCGGCCGGCAGGTTCAGCCTGGAACGCCAAGGCTCCTGCGAAAGCAAATGGCAGCCGTAACGGCAGCCACACTGCCTCAAACAACAGTGCGCGCTCTAATGGCTCAAACGGTGCTGCCCATCGAACAAAAGCCACTTCTGGTGCCCGCAGCGTCAAGGCTTCTTCTTCCACATGGGGCCAGCGCAATGGTCATGCCACCGGCTCCAAGACTGCAGGCAAGCCCGGTTCTTCAGCGCGCAGCAGCAGCCTTTTGCGGGGATCCAGCACGAGCCGGAGCAGCGCTGCTTCAAGAAAAGATGCTCGCCCCGAGGCTCGGCCTTCTCGCACTAGCCTCAAGCCGGCATTGACCGCAGGCACAAAAGTGGGGAACAGCACGCGGTTTGGCTTTTCCGCGCGGCCCAAACGGGAGACAAAGAAACGAGGATGAGTGCAGATCAAAACTGCTTGCGCTCCTCCAGTTGTGCCACCAAGCTTATCGTCGCCATTGACGGACCTGCGGGCGCCGGGAAGAGTACCATCGCACGTCATCTGGCTCGCCATTTTGGTTTACTCAATCTGGAAACTGGTGCAATGTACCGCGCCTTCGCTCTGAAGGCGCTGCGCGTTGGTCTGCCCTTAAACGAGAGCACAGGATTGGAGAGACTTGCCACACAGACCGAAGTGCAACTGATACCCGGCGAGCAAGAAAATCACGTCCTGCTCGATGGTGAGGACGTAACCGGCCTGATCCGCAATCAAACCGTGACGGACGCCGCCTCCAAAGTGAGTATTTTCCCAGCTATTCGGGCTTGGATGGTACGCCTTCAGCAGCAGGTTGGCGCTGCCGGCGGAGTGGTCATGGAGGGCCGAGATATCGGCACCGTGGTTTTTCCTGGCGCCCAAGTCAAGATCTTTCTGGACGCGGCCCCTGAAGTGCGTGGTCTGCGCCGTTTCGATCAACTCGGGCCGGCGCCGGCCCAGCAACCCGAAGAAGTAATCCGGGACCTGCGTGCCCGAGATGAACGCGATCGCAACCGCGCCGATTCGCCACTGAGACCCGCACCCGACGCTGTCTTGCTGGATTCAACCCACATGACGCTCGAACAGGCTGTGCAGGAGGCCGAAGCAATTGTGGCTGCGAAACTGGACGAGATCGATTCTCGACCTTGAGCAAGAACTCAGTGAATCGGAAGTTCAGGCCAGTTCCATCGGCGAGGCTGCATTCTGGGATCCCAGCCTCCTGCAAAATGCTATAGGCTCTTAGATGTATGGAAATCACCTGCACGCGCTGCCACCAGACTGTCGACGCCGATAGCTGCTACTGTCCCACATGCGGTCTCCCGCAACTGGTCTACTCGGCCGACCCAGCCTCAGGCCAGGCGCAGCCGGAACGTTGGAATGAGGCGGTGCGCGACGCGGCCAGCATCGATTGGAAGCCTGCTCTGCGCGCTGCCTTGATGTTAGCCGTTCCAGCCGGGCTGCTCTCCAGCGTGGCGTCGCCCATGGCCTTCATGGGACTGTTTTGGATGGCCGCGGCCGCGGGTTGGACGGTCGTGCTCTACGTGCGGAGCCAGCGGCCGGCATGGATCACCATCGGGGCTGGGGCTCGCATCGGACTAGTGACCGGATTGATTGGCGGGTGGCTGGCATTTGGTGCAAGTGGCGGAGCTCTGTTTGTGGAACGGTTCGTGCTTCATCAATCCAGCCAGATCGACGAGCTCTATCGGACCTCGTTCTTCGAGCCAATTCAGCAAAAATTTCAGCAGTCAATTGCATCCATGGAACCTGCGGATGCTGCAACAGCTCAACCACAGTGGACGCAACTCCAGGCTTGGCTCCTTTCACCCGAAGGCCATGCCGGCATGTGGGCCTGGGGTTTTGTTTTCAATTCTGCGATTCTGCTTTTCTTTGCCGTTGCCGGTGGTGCCCTCGGAGCCCGGATTCTGGCCCGCACGCGGCGGCCCGAGGTTTAGGGCCCCATTTTTCCGTTCTTCCCTGACTGTCGCCTCACGCCGTGCTTTCTCGTTTCCTGTCCAGCGGCGGACGGTTGGTCCCTTTCCAATTGTCCACAACTTGCCCCAGAGCGGTACCGCCTCGTATCATCCGTCGAGAGACAGCCTCAACATAGAAGTGGCGAGAGATCAACCATGAGCGAAGACAAGAGCAAACCCAGCCTGCGCGTGAAGGGCAGGCTGATGTCTGCATCGGAGATTGAGCGTACGCTGGTGCGCCTGGCCCACGAGATTGTTGAAAAGAGCAACGGCAGCGAACATCTGGCACTGGTGGGAATCAAGCGCCGCGGCGTCCCGTTGGCCGAACGGCTTGGCAAGCTGATTTCCGGCATCGAGAAACGCCCTGTCAATACTGGTGTGCTCGACATTCAGTTTTACCGCGACGATTTGTCCACAGCGGGTACACGTCCTGTTGTCACCAAGGGAGCGCTCGGCTTCGATGTCGAGGGCCGCGACGTTGTGCTCTGCGACGATGTGCTCTACACTGGCCGAACCATCCGCGCCGCGCTGGACGCGCTCTTCGATTACGGGCGCCCGCGGCGCGTGCAACTGGCTGTACTCATTGACCGCGGCCATCGCGAACTACCCATTGAAGCTTCCTACGTCGGGAAGCATGTTCCCACCAGCAGCCGCGAGATCATTGAAGTGAAGTTCCGCGAGGTCGACAACGATGAACAAGTGCTGTTGGTCGAACGCATGGATTAGAGAAGAAAGGTAGCTTCCAGTCTCCAACTGCAGGCTTCAATTGGAGGCGGGAAGCGAACAGCCGGAAGCAGAAAGCTCATGAACCCCACTGCAACACCCGTTCGCCGCCAGCTTCATCCACCGCCAGTGTCCGCATCCCCGTTCCCATACAATCCTGGATCGTTGCTCTCAGCGGACGACCTCAGCCTGGATGCTATCAGCCATATTCTCGCTCGCGCGACATTTCTCGAAAACCAGGATCCGCTGGTCCGGGATCGCACTTTGGCCAAGCGCCGTGTTGCGCTCCTCTTCTACGAGTCCTCCACGCGGACCCGAACCAGCTTTGAACTCGCCGCCAAGGGCCTTGGCGCGGACACCACGCTGGTCTCAAGCCTTTCCTCGAGCATTGAGAAGGGCGAGACACTGAAAGATACCGGCTTGACACTCCGGGCGCTGGGCGCGGAAGCAATCATTCTTCGGCATAATTCGTCCGGTGCGCCCTGGCTTCTTGAGGCTGAGACGCGTCTGCCTGTGCTGAACGCGGGTGACGGCATGCACGAGCACCCGACACAGGCATTGCTCGATCTGCGTACGATTCTGGCGAACTTGAGGCCGGGAGTGGAGAAGGTCAGTGGTGAGACACTGGCCGGCATGACGGTGACCATTGTGGGCGACATCCTGCATAGTCGCGTTGCGCGCTCCAACATGATGCTTTTACCCCGACTGGGGGCGCGGGTGCTGGTCTGCGGACCTAAGGAACTGCTCCCGGAAGTGGCGGCACAGATGGGGCCCGGAATCACGATTGAGCGGGACTTCGATATCGCGCTCCGCCAGTCGCAGGCGGTGATGATGCTGCGTATCCAGGCTGAGCGGCTTGCCGGCCTGCAACTGAACCTCGAAGAGTACAAGAAGGGCTACCAGCTTACCGGGCAGCGGCTGGCGGAGCACGCGCCGACCGCTATCGTGATGCATCCGGGCCCCATCATTCGCGGGCTGGAGTTGACCGCTGGAGTGGCCGACGGACCGCAGTCGGTGATCCTGGAACAGGTGAAAAACGGTGTCGCCATCCGCATGGCGGTGGTGGAGCGCGCATTGACAAGTACGCAGGGAGGCCGCGCATGACGACACTGGCGATTCGGGGCGGGCACTTGATTGATCCGGGGGCGGGGGTGGATAGTCTCAAGGACATCCTGGTCAAGGATGGGCGAGTGGCGGAGATCGCCGGACCGGGGAAGCTGAAGCTGGCCAACGGGGCGCAGGTGCTGGATGCGGTCGGACTGGTGGTTGCACCGGGGCTGGTCGACATCCACGTGCACCTACGGGAACCGGGGCAGGGGTACAAGGAGACCATTGCCACGGGGACCGCAGCAGCAGCGGCCGGAGGCTTCACAGCCGTCGCCGCCATGCCCAACACCATCCCAGTGAACGACTCGGCGGAGATCACACGCTGGATGCAGGCGCCGGAACGCGGCGCGGCCATCCGCGTGTTCCCCATCGGCGCAGCCACGCGCGGATCGAAGGGCGAGGCTTTGAACGACTTCGCCGCGCTCAAATCCGCCGGAGCAGTGGCCGTGACCGACGACGGTCACCCGATCCTCAAAGACAATGTGATGCGGGAAACACTGGCGGCTGCGGCCCGGGTGGGGATCACGGTGATCCAGCACGCTGAGGATACGCGGCTGACTCAGGGCGCCAGCGTGAATGCCGGGCCGGTGGCGTTCCGGCTGGGATTGCGCGGGATGCCGACGGAGGCCGAGTCGGGATTGGTAGAGCGGGATATCCGGCTGGTTACGGAACTGCGCGACGCTCGCGTTCACCTGCATGTGGCGCATACTTCCACTGCGGCTGCGCTGGCTGCCGTGCGGCAGGCTCGGCGCAGCGGGCTGCGCGTCACCTGCGAGGTGGCGCCGCACCACTTCCTGCTGACCGAAGAGCACGTGGGCATGTACAACACCAATGCCAAGATGAATCCGCCACTGCGGTCAGCCGCGGATCGGAACGCCATGATCGAGGCCATTCTGGATGGCGTCGTGGATGCGATCGCCACCGATCACGCGCCGCACGCAATCCACGAGAAGGAAGTGGAGTTCGAGAATGCTCCGAACGGTATCACCGGACTGGAGACTGCGCTAGGGCTGAGCTTGCGCTGGCTGCACAAGGAGTGGAAGATGCCGATCGGACGCGTTCTGAGCCTGTTGAGCGCGCAGCCTGCGGCGCTGCTGAACTTGAAGGGACGTGGATCGCTGACCGTCGGCAGCTATGGCGATGTGCTGGTCTTCGACCCCAAGGCTGAATGGATCTTCCACGCGGGGGAGACTAAGTCGAAGGCCCGCAATACGCCTTTCGATGGCTGGACGATGCAGGGGAAGGTTCGCTGGACCATCAGCGAAGGACGCATCGCCTACTCTGGCGAGTGACGAGCCTCTTGCTGGATTCCTGGTTCTTATTTGCAGACTCATGATGCTCAGAATGACTGGCTCTTTGCGGGCCTTAAAACACGACAAAAGGGCCGGCATTTGATATGAAAACAGGCACTTTTCTGCCCATAACAAGGCAAAATCGAAGAGCAATGTTTACCGATGAGTACATGGGGTGAATTCTTAAGCCGCTGATTTCAGTTCGCTTCTGCGTTTTCTCCCGACCCGGTTGGGGACTTTTGCGGGGGGGAGGGGTGGGGTAGCGCATTCTGAGGCCGGTTTTTTGGCTGATTTGTATGTGGATTTGGGCGCGCGGACGGCGGGGATTTTGGGCACCCGGCTCTGGGATTGGGCGATGCTGAGGGCGACCTGAGCGGCGTAAAGTAGCTGGCCGCTTTCCTCTTTGGGGATGGCGCCGACGAGGATGCCATAGGCGGTGCAGGCGATGAAGTCGCGCGCGCCCTCGTAGCCGACGAGCAGCGGCATGGCATTGCGATAGGCCTCGCCTGCCGACTGGGAGGCCCCGATCTCGCTCGGCGGGTACCCCAGGTTGGTGTTCTCCATATAAGCATTGAAGGCGCGCTTCCAGGCAGCGCAGCAGCGGCGGAGAGCGGCCTGGGCACCAGCGGGGTAACGGGCGGGGCCAAGGGTGGCCGTTGTGGAGGGCGTGGCACTTTCGAATACGGATTTAATGGCTTTTTCAATCTGTGCGGTTGTAGACATTGCAGTTTCTCCTGCAATGAGTGTGCGCCATGGAGGGCTAATCTTCTGCATGCCCTGCAGTGGGGCCGACGCTCGGCACCTGCGGCGCGGCAGACGCTCGCGGGAGGCTCGCACGGGTTGGTTGCAGTTCGTCCGGTTCGATCCGCGAATTGGGCAGTTGTCGCCAGACGAGAGTTACTTGCGCATCGCCGGCCACCAGCAAGCCGCACGCAGCGGCATCGTCATTGTTTGCCTAGTACTACAGTTGTAACTGAGTAGCAAATAGCAGGGAGTTTTGTCTTCGATAGTGGAAGAGCGGAGCGAGGAATTGATGCCGTCTTCGCCATTCAGACCAATCGAGAAGATGTTTGAGGCGGTGCCAGCCCCCGCGCAGCGCGAAAGCGGGCAAATGCCGGATTTCCGGTACGCTGAGAGGAATTTTGCGCAGGGAAGGTTTTTTTCTCCCCGGCGCGCAGCAGAGCCAACACAGCCAGAGCCAGCATCGACAGAGTGATGTGACGGTACCAGCCCTGCCAGTGGCGAACTTCGTAATGATCGAGGCCACATTCGCTCTTGGCCATTTGAAATGCGCTCTCCACCGCCCAGCGCCGTCCCGCGACAGAAACCAGCGTTTTCAGGGTGCTGTTGTGCTTCGCAGCGTAGGTGAAATAGTAGGCGTACTCAGGCTTGGCTTCCAGGCTGCGCCGCACCAGCAGCGTGTGCTTCCAACCCTCCTGTTCCGCCCAAGGCAAAAGCGCCCAGTCGTAGAGCCGCTCTCCCTTGGCGCCGTGACCGGCCGAAAGGCGCTGCCATGCTCGCCGGGGCAGTTCGGCGGCGATCTCATCGACACGGTGCTGGCGCATGTCCTCTCGCCACAGCCGTTGATCCGACCCGACCGCCAGCACATAGGGCTGATGCCGCCCTTCCAGCCAGCGACGCAGCTTGCCATCATGGCCATAGGCTTCATCGCCGGCCACCCAGCCTGCTGGCATACCGGCCGCAAAGGCCCGCTCCAGCATCTGCCGGCCCAGCATCGGCTTGGTCTGAAATGGAACCTCTTCGGGAATGCCCGCCGCACGGCAGCGCGGCCTATCCTCTACCCAGGACTGGGGAAGATACAGCTCCCGATCCAGCAGCACATAGCCCCGCTTGCCGGCATAACAAAGAAACACCCCGACCTGACTGTTCTCGATCCGCCCCGCCGTGCCGCTGTACTGGCGCTGCACTCCGGCCGAGTGAAGACCCTTCTTCAGAAACCCGGTCTCATCCAGAACCAGCACGGCGTCCGTACTGCCAAGTTCTTCCTTCACGTACTCGCTCAGCCGCGCCTGCACTGCGTTGGCGTCCCAACGCGCACGGTCCAACAAGTACTGCATCCCATACGGTGCGGCTTCTCCGGCCCACTCCGCCACCTGCCAACTGTTTTTCCGCTCGCAGCTGCCCAGCAGACCTTCCAGATACCCCAGACTCCGCTCCCGCACCTCCGAACGCGGAAACAAATCTCCCATCCGCTGGTGCACACGCACCA
>JBEKUP010000041.1:0-48384 GCA_049514915.1 Occallatibacter sp.
GGTCGCATCGTTTTCCCCAGAAAACTGCGTCGATTTCCACGCCTTCAGGGAAATTCTAGACCACTCCATAGCAACAATCATCTGCTTTTATAGGCCTCTTGCCGGCTTTTCAGGATCGACTAAATTATTTAAATCTCTTCACAGTTTCGCAACCCCAAAAAGGGGGGGATGGAGTTTCAGGCGCTTTTGAGATGGTTTTTATGACCGGATCGGCTGCTCGCGGCGCTGAGTGATCGATTGATTTGGAAATTGTCTTTATGTATTTCTATTGTGCGCCGGCGGAGGGATATTTTCTGCAAGTCCCCATAGAGGATAGTGGTTGGTTTTTAGAGTTTCGGACTGCCCAGGAAAGTCATCACCTGGTTCTACGAACTCCTGCCCATCGGACAAAAACAACCGATGGACGGGGCACAGTTTCATTCCCCGAGGGTGCAACGCAGGAAAGCCGCCCGGAGGGCGGCTTTCGAAGCTCACTTCCCAGTTGACTTCTAGTTGAAGATGGCTCCCACCGAGACGTTTGAAGCGCTGGAGCAAATGTAGGTTTCGGTCTGGGTGTTAAGGGTGCAACCTCCTCCGACCACAACCGTGCAGGTGTTTGGCCCGGCAGCAGAAGGCGTTGCGGGGTTCGTACTTACGCAACTCGAGGACCAGCCGCCGAAATTGACCCCCGTTTCGGGTGGAGCAGTCACTGTCACAACAGTGCCGTTCGGGTATGTCGCCTCGCAAACAGACCCGCCTGGCGCGGCTTGCTCGGTCGCTCCGCCGCAATGGATCACATCGGGTGTTCCCGTGGCGGATGGAGCGGTAAGCAGCCAGTTGGTCTGGTTCAGTCCTGTACTAGACGTGCTTGGAGATGCATCGAAGACAGTCAGAGTCGACAAGAGCCCGCCCGCAAACGTAAGGGCGTTGCAAGTGCCGGGGGTGAGTACATCGTTGTAGAGGATTTGGCCAGTTACCGGATCGACGCCATAAGTCGGCGCCGCATACGGGCAACTGAAGGTCCCAGTGGTCCCCGAGTAAGTGAGAGTACCGTCCGGATTCCCCGCGACCGCATAAATAGCCTCGTTCGTGCCGGCTCCATAGGCGGTAACAAGTCCCCCGGAGGCTCCCGGAGCGCCAGCCGAGTTTACAGGGAAGATGAAGGGTAGGGGCAGGGAGTACCAGGAGACAATGACAAACGAGCACTGAGCGTTGGGTGCGGGAAGGTCGGCCTGAATGGCCGCGCTGTTCTGAGCAGCCAAGGCAGCGGTGCAAGCTGCATTGGGGAAACCGGAGTGGTAAAAGCCGTTGGTGATGTCCATCTCGGTCGGCGCGGTCGAGAAAAATCCAAATGCAATGAACTGCGCGGTCGATTCCAGATTGAAGTTTGTAACGGCGCCCGGCAACACATTAATTGAGAGCAGAGGCTCCGCCGCGGGCGAATCGGTTACGGTAATGGTCCCCGTAGCCGTGACCGCATTGGACGCGATCGAGCCGGCAGCCGGATTTGTGAACTCGGCCGTAAGGTTGGTGCTGCCCGCACTCACACCGACCGCCTGACCCGGCGTCGTGGGGCAGTTAGCGGGTATATTCCCCGAGGCCTGGGTGCAAACGGTAGCAATTGTTGGAAGACTGGTCGTCCACGCAAGCTGCGGCGAGTTGGTCACATCCTGTTGGAGACCGGAGGTTAAAGTGGCCAGCGCGATAAACTGGCCCGGCTGGCCCGTCTCGGAAAGAGATATCGCGTTCGGAATGATGGTAAGCGATGAAACTTGCTGCGATCCGCTATTGGTTACCGTGACGGTCGCGACACCGGTCACCACGCTGGTGTCCTGATTCGGCGCGGTGACGGTGATGGCGGCCGCACCCTGGCCCACTGCTGTGACAAGCCCGTAAGTTGCCGGAGTGCACGTGGCTGACTGGGTAGCTGCGGAACAGACCGTGGCGACCGATGTATTGCTGGAAGTCCAGGTGGTAGTGGAGAGGCTCGTCAGATTTTGTGTGACGGGGCCTGTAGAGAACGTTCCAATCGCAATTAGCTGGCTGGTTTGACCTGGATATGCAATCGTGCCCGAGTTGGGCAAGACCGCAATGGATTGCAGAGGCTCTTCAGCTTCGCCGCTCACCGTTAACACAGCGGTCGCCGTTACCAGGTTAGCCTGCGAGGTTGGCGAGGAGGTGGTGGTGTACTCCGCCGTGATGGTGGTTGTGCCTGGACCAACGAGCGTCACTTGCCCGGAAGAGTTGCCGGAAGGAACAATGGTAGCGACCGCCGTATTACTGGAGGACCAAGCGGATGCCTGTGTCAGATCCTGCTGAAGCCCGGTGCCCCCATTTGTGCCGATTGCGACAAATTTAACAGTCGAAGTGGTGGGAGGTACCGGAGGAATAGTGACCGTCTGCGTGCCGGGAAGGATGGCCAGCGAAGTGATTCCCTGGGTCACGCCAGATCCTGTCACAGTGAAAGTTGCAGTGCCTGTAACGACGCTGCTGTCAGGATTCGTATAGAGGGCCGTGATTGCGGTGGCGCCCTGACCGGCAGCCGTGGCGAGCCCAGTGCCGGCGCCGATTGTAGCGACTCCGACTGTGCTTGAGGCCCACGTGACTTTGTTTGTGATGTTCGTTTGAAGACCCGTCGCCCCAGCAGTGCCAAGGGCTATAAACTGAGCGGTCTGACCCGGTCCCGGAACAGATAATGTAGCCGGGACGATGGTGATTGATGAGACCGGCTCGGGTGACGCTCCAGTCGTCCCTGTCACCGTGAGGGTAGCGCTTCCGGTAACCACGCTTTGATCTGCTGGATTGGTATAGACGGCCGTGATCGCCGTGGCACCCTGGCCCACAGCCGTGGCAAGCCCTGTGCCGGCGTTAATCGTTGCGATACTGGTGCTGGCGGATTTCCAGGCGACCTGGCTGGTGATGTCTTCCAGATTGCCCGTGCTTCCCGATTTTCCAAGCGCAATGAACTGCGCGGTTGCTCCGGGCGCCGGGACCGACTGAGTGCCGGGGATGATTGTCACAGCAGTGAAGGGCTCAGTGGACGAACCGCTAGTACCGGAAACCGTGAAGGTTGCCGTGCCGGTTGCTACTGTCTTATCAGGATTGGTGGCAATGGCCGTGATGGTGGTGACGCCCGAGCCAACCGCGGTTACCAATCCCGATTGATTGATTGTTCCGACCTGCGCGACGGTTGAACCCCAGAGAACGGAAGAGGTCACGTTCTGTGTAGCCCCGGACGCGGTAGTGCCAATTGCAACAAACTGATCGGTTACTCCCGGGCCCGCAACTGTTTGCGAAGCAGGAATGATGGCAACGGACGTAATGTCTGTGCTGTTAGGCGCGGTGGGGCTGGTTGTGGTTATGGTCACCGTGACGTTTGAAGAACTGCTGATAACCCCAGTAAACCCATTGATCGATGCCGTGATCTGTACGGTGCCAGCCCCGACTGAAGTGACAAGTCCTGTAGAACTGACTGTCGCCACGTCTGCGGATGCCGTGCTCCAATTCACCAGGTCTGTCACATCTTCGGTGGTCGAGGGATGACTTCCGTGGCCGACTGTTCCCGTAGCCGTCAGTTGCGCAGTGAGACCAGCGCCTCCGAAATTCACGGTTGTTGGCGAAACGCTAAGCGAATCTAACTCACTAGAACTGCCGCAACCGATGAATGGCACGACCATGCAGATTAACAACAGTGTGCCCAGGCGAATACGATCGAACATCGTTGGTCTCCTCGCGTTCCCAGCCAGCTGGCTCAGACCGTTCCCATGATCCAGCGTTCCAGCAATTGCTTCGCTTTTTGGTATGTAGGATGCCTCAAAAGCATATCGCTGCGCAGTGCGCATGTCAATCCAGTGTCAACTAACCCGACCGGTTCGCACGCGTGCCATTGCGGGCGAATCGCCAGCCATCAGTTTGTTTTACATTGGCCCTCAGGTCATCATCGTCTCCATGATTACTTAAGTGCTATCCCCCATAAGTGCTATTCTTTTGCCAAGGCCTTGCAGATGAGCAGCTTCTACACTCTCGGCCACTCCAACCATGCCGCAGAAACATGGATTGCGCTGGTCCTCCAGCATCATGTTGAGGCGGTAGTGGATACTCGGAGTTCCCCTTACTCGAAATATGTCCCACAGTTCGACAAGGAACTTATGCAGCGGTCCCTGGAGGAAGCAGGAGTTCGATACCTCTTTCTCGGCGCGGAGTTAGGTGGCCGTCCCTCCAATCCGGACTATTACGATGCGTCTGGACGTGTGCTTTACAGTCGTCTCCGCGAGGATACGAGATTCCAATCTGCTATTGACCGACTTGAGTCCGGCCTGGCCCGTTTTCGTGTGGCGCTGGTTTGTGGAGAGGAAGACCCCGCACACTGCCACCGCCGCCTGCTCATTGGGCGGGTGCTCACCGAACACGGCCACAATATGCTCCACATTCGAAGCGACGGACGCATTGAATCCGATGCCGAGGTTGCCGCTGAATCAGGCAAACCGCTGATCGACGGCCAGCCCGCTCTCTTCGCTGAGCTCGACGAGGACAAATGGAGATCTACAGCATCGGTTTTACCCAAAAAAGTGCGAGCGAGTTCTTCGGCACACTGAAGGCTCACGGCATCGAGCGCCTTCTGGATGTGCGGCTGAATAACACCTCTCAGCTTGCTGGATTTGCCAAGCAAGCCGATCTGGCCTACTTTCTCCGCGAAATATGTGGCGCCGCATATGAGCATGAACCCCTGCTGACACCGACACAGGAGATTCTAGACGCCTATAAGAAACAAAAAGGAAGCTGGGAGTTATATGAAAGAGAGTTTCTTACACTTATGCGCTCAAGAAAGATCGAAAGCAGAATCGATAAGGAGAGTTTTGCGCGGAAGACTGTGCTGCTATGCAGTGAGCCAACGGCGGAACACTGCCACCGGCGACTAGTGCTCGAATATTTAGTAGAACGATGGGAAGGGATGGAAATCCATCATCTCTAACTCACATCCCCGAGGCGGCGCAAACTCTGCCTGGGTCGATAGGATCCTTTGTCTCGCTAACTCCTACAAGCATGAGAATCGCTGTGTGGCTGGAATAAGCCTTGTCACAAAGAAATGGGTTCGGCTGATTGGGAGGCAAGTACCCGGGTGTCTCACAGTCAGGGAGACAATCCTTTCGGGCGGAAAGGAGGTTGCACTGCTGGATGTATTCGAGGCGGAGTTCGACGAGAAATGCAGCTCCAACTGCCACCCGGAAGATGCATATGTGACGGGCAATCCATGGCAGTCGATCCGCCGGTTTGATGAGCCTCGCGATACCCGTTTTCTGGATGCATTCGTAAGCAAGGGACCGTCGATCTTGCAGGGCTGCAGCGACAGAGTCTACAGGCGCAAGATTGAAGGAACCCCAGTGGAGAAATCCCTTGAACTTATTCATCCTGAGGACCTCTGGTGGTGGATTCGCGAGGACTCGGGCAAACGCAAGAATCGCGCCCTCTTCCGCGCCGGCCAAGCCAGCCGCGTTCGCTACGACCTTGCCGTCACCGACCCTGGCTGGCTCGATCGGCTCAATCTTTTGCCTGCCGGAATCTACCCTCATGCTTTCTTCTTCAACGGAAAGCTGCCTCGGACGCTGCTCACTATGAGTCTCAGCGAACCATTTGAGGGCTTCCACTACAAACTAGTGGCCGGCGTGGTTTGCTTGCCGGCCTAGCAACGCTTCATCCCAGGCTTCTTCCGGTTGCACCGGCAACCCCAGCCCGTTAGACTTTCCTCAGCATGGCCATCGTCCGCGACAACTCTCCTGAAAGATTGGTGAGCGCTTCCCGCGCTGACGAAGAACAGGGCTTTGAACTGAAGCTCCGGCCCCGGTGGCTGGGCGAATTCATTGGCCAATCCAAAGCCAAAGAGCAACTGGCAATCGCTCTTGAAGCGGCGAAATCGCGCGGCGAAGCACTGGACCATGTGCTTCTTTTCGGTCCTCCGGGCCTGGGTAAAACCACGCTCGCCACGATTATCGCCAATGAACTCGACGTAGGTTTCCAGCAGACATCTGGCCCGGCACTGCAGATCCAGGGGGACCTGACGGCGATTCTGACAAACCTGCGTGAACGGCAGGTGCTGTTCCTGGACGAAATCCACCGCATGCAGCCGGTGCTTGAAGAGAAGCTTTATACCGCGCTTGAGGATTACAAGCTAGACATCATTATTGGCCAGGGGCCGGCCGCGCGTACCCATGTGATGGAGATTCGGCCCTTCACATTCATTGGCGCTACGACGCGACCGGGGCTGCTGTCGTCGCCTTTGCGGTCGCGATTCGGGATTCTGCTGCGGCTGGAGTTTTATTCGGAAGAGGATCTCCGTTTCATCGTCACCCGCTCAGCTGAAGTGATGCAGGTTCCAATCGATCAGGACGGCGCCGCTGAGATCGCCCTTCGCTCCCGCGGCACGCCTCGCATTGCCAACCGGCTGCTGCGCAGGGTGCGCGACTATGCACAGGTTCGCGGTTCGGGTGTGATCGACCGGCCCACAGCCAATGCGGCCTTGACCATGCTGGAAGTGGATGCACACGGCTTCGATGAAATCGATCGCAAGCTTCTGCTCACCATCATTCAGAAATACGACGGAGGCCCGGTGGGCCTGGGCACGCTGGCAGCCACTCTTGCAGAAGAAGAAGACGCTCTTGAGGAGGTCTACGAGCCTTTTCTCATCCAGATCGGCTTTCTCGATCGCACACCACGAGGCCGCGTGGCCACGCGACTTGCTTACGAGCACTTTGGCCTTTCAATGCCTGGACGTCAGGCACCGCTGTTCTAAAAGCCGTCATCATAAATCCTAGGAGATACCCCATGTCACTCACTGAATCCACCATGCTGGAACTCGGCACGCTGGCTCCCGAATTCGTTCTGACTGACGTAGTTACCGGCAACGAAGTCTCTCTCGACCATTCGCAGGGAGAGAAGGCGCTGCTGGTCATGTTCATCTGCGCTCATTGCCCTTATGTGAAGCACATCAATAGAGGCCTAGCTGCGCTGGGCCGGGACTATACAGGCAAACCGGTGGCGATGGTCGCGATCGGCAGCAACGATGCCACTTCCCATCACCTCGACAGCCCCGAGGGACTGAAGGAGCAGGCGGAGACGTTCGGCTTCAACTTCCCTTATCTCTACGATGAAACGCAAGAGGTGGCGCGCGCATACAAGGCTGCCTGCACGCCGGATTTCTTCCTGTTCGACGAGGAGTTCCGACTGGTTTATCGTGGCCAGTTTGATGCGAGCCGTCCGGGTAATGGGATTCCTGTGACCGGCGAGGACCTGCGCACGGCTATCGACCTGGTGCTTGCCGGCGAGCCGGTTCCGACAGAACAGCGTCCTTCCATGGGCTGCAACATCAAGTGGAAAGAATTAGCGGAATCCGCTTAAATCAAATCCGAAAGACGCGAGGGGAAGCCGTCACTCCGGATTGCTTGGGCTCGTGCTTACTTGCGTGGCCGCTGCCTACGCCGTGTATTGGTTGGCGCAGAGTCTGAGATCCCGGCCAAAGCTCTGATCGCGAACGTGGGTTTCTGGAATCAGTTGTTCCGGTTCATCTGCTGGTTTCCGCCCTTCATCCGCTATCAGGACCTTTCGTCAGAATACCCGCGACGGTGTGTCGAGGCCGTTCTATCTTCCAGGAAGTGCAAAGCTCTCTGGAAAGGGAACGGCCCATGCCTGAACTTGTCAGCGTTGAAGCAGTCACGCGAAGGTTTCCACTCGACCATAACTTTGTGAGCGCGCTGGATGATGTGAGCCTTCGCGTATCCCAGGGCGAGTTCCTGGCAATTGCCGGTCCGAGCGGCAGCGGCAAATCCACGCTTCTGAACTTGATTGGTTGCATCGACAAACCCACCAGCGGGTGCATCCTCATCGATGGCGTCGATACTTCGAAGCTGAATTCAAGCCGCTTGACCGCGCTCCGACGCGAGAAGATCGGCTTCGTCTTTCAGACCTTCAATCTGATCCCGGTGTTTACCGCTGCTGAGAACGTGGAGTTTCCGTTGCTGGTTCAAGGTGTGGCTGCGAAGGAACGCCACTTGCGCGTAGCCGCTGCGCTTGACAGTGTTGATCTTTCGGCTCGCGCGAATCATCGGCCAGATCTGCTTTCAGGAGGCGAACGCCAGCGGGTGGCCGTAGCGCGCGCGATTGTCCATCGCCCCGCCCTGGTGCTCGCCGATGAGCCCACCGCCAACCTGGATACGCGCAATGCCACGCAGTTGATTGACTTGATGCACGACCTCAACCGCAGATTGGGTCTGACGTTTATCTTCTCGACCCACGACCAGCGGCTGCTGGAACACACAGACCGCATTGTCCGCCTGACTGACGGTCAGGTGGTGTCCGACACGCTCACTTCTGAAACGCTAACTACCGAAGTTCCTTTTATCCAACCCGTAGTGCAAGGAGTTAGTCATGGGCAAGTTTCTGCTCTTAGCCTTTAGGAACGTGTTCCGTAATCGCCGCCGTACGATTATGACGCTCATGATGGTCGGCGGAGGGGTTGCCGGCCTGCTGCTTGTGGGTGGTTTCTTTGCCCGCATGTTCTGGGGATTGCGCGAAAGCACCATCAATGACGGCCTCGGCCATCTGCAGATCTTCACCGCCGAACACTTCAATCGCGAAGAAAAGCATGTGCTTGATACCGGGATCGACAACTGGCGACAGGTTGCCGCCAGCATCTCGACAGGCGGCCACGTGCGCGGTGTTGCACCACGCATCGAGTTCAACGGCATGCTTTCCAACGGCGTTAAATCTGGCGTCTTCATGGGCAGCGCCGTCGCCCCTGCTGCAGAGCAGACCCTTGGTTTTACGGCCCGTCTTGCCTCCGGAAGAGATCTCGACTCGAACCCCGGCGGCGAGATTGAAGCTCTGATTGGAGCGGGGGTTGCCCGATCGATGAACGTGAAGCCGGGCGACGGACTCACAATCCTTGCAGTCACCTCGGACGGCGCGCTGAATGGAATCGATGTGCAGGTTGTGGGCGTGGTCAACACCGGCTTCAAGGAAATGGACGACCGATATCTTCGCATTACGCTGCCTTCCGCGCAGCGCTTGCTGCAGAGCGACCGCGTGACCAACCTCGTTGTCGGGCTGGATAACACGGATAACACGGACCTGGTGGCCGCGCAGCTAGCTCCGCGCCTGCAGGGGCTTCCGCAGCAGTTAGTGCTGAAGAAATGGATCGACTTGGCAGCCTATTACAAGCAGGTTCGATCCTTGTTCAGCACCATCTTTGTCTTTCTCGGAATCATTGTGTTCTTCATGGTCCTCATGTCGAGCGTGAATACGCTGCTGATGGCGATGTTTGAGCGGACACGCGAGATAGGAACCATGCTGGCAATGGGCACCCCGCGGTCGTGGATCATGGCACTCTTCGTTCTTGAAGCTACGCTTCTGGGCATTCTTGGCGCGACGGCGGGCGTAGTAGGCGGGAACCTTCTTGGGGTCATTTTGAATTATGCGGGCCTTCATCTGCCACCTCCGCCGGGAACGACAGTGCCCATGACATTCCGTGTGATGCATGTGCCCAGTTTGATGGTCGGATCTTCGATCCTGGTTATTGTTTCACTCGCGCTCGCTTCGATTCTTCCGGCGATCCGCGCATCGCGGCTACAGATTGCAGAGGCACTCGCTCATGTCTAACATCAACACCATTCTTCGGACGTTCCTTCTAATCCTGCTCGCGGCGTTTCTCATTACCTGTGCGGTGGTATGCCACGCGGCAACGCCATCAGCGGCCCCCGACGCCAATGCAATCCTGAAACATGCGGACGCGTTTCGCAATGGCTGGCCATCCTACGTGCTGCACGTAAAGATTACGAACTTCGAGGGTGATAAGTCGGATGAAGTGAAGCTCTACGAGGTTTCGCAGAAGGGGACCGAAAAGACCTATGTCGAGTTCATGAGTCCGCGTGAAAAGGGCCAGCACTTGCTGATGTTGGGCGACGACATGTGGGTCTATCTGCCTGACACGAGCCGTCCAGTCCGCATTACGCCACTCGAACGCCTTTCCGGGGATGCATCGAACGGCGACATAGCCCGGACTAATTACGCGGCAGACTATACGCCAGTGTTTGTGCGCACGGAGATGGTGGGTGCTGAAACCTGTCACGTTCTGGAGTTGACTGCCAAGCGGAAGGGTGCAACCTACCAGCGCATACTCTTCTGGGTGCGCGTAGAGGACGCTCGACCCGTGAAGGCCGAGTTCTATCTCACCTCAGGCAAGCACATCAAGTCTGCCACCTTTGACGAGTATGCTTCTGTCGGAGGGAAGATGCAGCTTAGCCGCATGACGCTTTACGACGAGATTCGCCATAACTCGCACAGTGTGCTGGAGTATTCCGGAATAGCCCCGCGCGAATTGGCGGACAAGCTTTTCTACCAGGGCCGCACTGATAGATTCTGAACAGCAACTCAAAAACCAGCGTTGAAGGAAAGAGGAACATTGACATGACAAGCACCGTTCTGAACTCTAAGAAAACTGCCGGCTATGCGGTTGTTTGCTGCGCCGGGCTGGCTCTCTCCATTGGAACTCTGGGGGCGCAGGCACCCGTTTCACCCGCACCTGCGCCCGCAACTGCGCCTGCTTCTGCACCTGGACCCTCGGTCGTCAAGTCCACGCTGACCATCCACCTTACGGGATTTCGGAATGCAAAAGGGAAGGTCAACATCGCCCTCTACCGCGACGGGAAGGGCTTCCCGATGGATCCAGGCAGTGCTGTCGACACCCAGAGACTGGAAATCGATGCGAAGACATTAAGTGTTACGGTTGTGTTCGCGGACATTCCCCAGGGCTCGTACGCCGTGTCAGTGCTGCACGATGAGAATCTGACGGGGAAGATGGATTTCGATTCCGCGGGAATTCCGCAGAAAGGCTACGGAATTTCCAATAACCCCGATACGACGCAAGGTCCTCCCACTCCGGAATCGGCGATGGTCAGTGTGAACCAGCCGGAAACGAGGGTCGACATCAAGCTTGTGTATTGGCAATGAACAGCCCTCACACGTCACCGGATGGCGCGTTCGCGGTCGGCTCAACGAACATGCTCCTGAAATTGACAACTGTCCGCCTACGGACGATCAGTTTCGTTTCTGGGCTTTCTGCATGAGCCCAATGGGGGAATCCTCGAGTTAAGCTGTATCGAATCAATGGCTAACAATCAGAGTGATTTGGCAGGATAAGTGCACCTTAATGGGGGAAATCGATACAAGAAAGGAAGCTGTAATGCTGCGAACGAGTCTCAGATTCCTTCATCTTGCTCTTGTTTTTCTCTGTTCGTGCCTCATGCTCGCAATCGCCTCCGAACGTCTGGCAGCTCAATCTTCAGCCACGCCAGCACAAAGTTCTTCCGCCCTCACCGTTAGAGTTATGGGACTTCGAAATGCCAAGGGAAACGTAAGTCTTTCCCTCTACCGTGATTCAAAGTTTGTTGAGACAAGGATCCTTGAGATCGATGCAAGGACGTTGAGCGCCAAGACTCTCTTTACGAGCGTCCCGCGAGGTGTCTACGCTGTGTACTTATTCCACGATGAAAACATGAATGGGGAAATGGACACGAATTTCTTCAGGATGCCGATGGACGGATACGGCATGTCCAATAATCCACGGAAGAGGAGGGGTAAGCCGGGATTCGACGAGACGAACTTCGACGTGAACGAACCTCAATGCTTGATCGAAATCAAAATGATCTATTGGTAACGAAGTTTTGGAAAATCGAAAATCCGAGCGGCATCTTGCTAACCGAATAAGAACTGCGAACTCATCCCATGAGACTTTTACTCACATCGACGACGCTCCTGGTTCTGGCGCTTTCAACACTCGCCATCGCTCAGGACCCGCCGGCCCAAGATGCGCCACCCGCCGAGCCGAATCGCGACTTTCGCTACACACTGGGCGTCATTGACGATGCCACGTTTTACAGCGATCTGATTCCGCCGCTGCCTGCGGGGGCAAGCCAAGTGCTGACAGATCCCAAGGTTACTCTGCTTCAGAATCAGCTACTGCTGGAGCCATCCTTCACTCTGCGATACAAATCTCGCTGGACACTGGCGTCGAGCGTGGTTGCCCTCGCCGATAGCCATGGCGGCCTCTCTGCAGCAGACTTCGATGCGCCTGCGTCCAGCCCAATAGTGTCCGCACTCGATGCATCCCTTGTGCCTTACACCGGCACATATACGCAACTGCGCGTGAAGGAGACTTATGCGGGATTATCGGCCGGCGATTTTGATTTCATGGCCGGGCGGCGTATTGTGCGGTGGGGCGCTGGATACGCCTTCACGGCGATTGGCGTGCTCGATCCGCCTCGTGATCCGACCGATCCAACGGATCGGCTGAACCTGTATGAGGGCCGCGACATGGTAAAGGCTGACCTTGTGAGCGGACCGAATGCTTTCACACTCGCGTGGTCCACCGCCGCGCTGGCGCCTGCTTCGGCCAACCTGCATGACACAACAGCTTTCCGGTATAACGTTCTGGTGCATGGCTTCGACACTTCGCTCATCGCCGGGGACGATCGCGGCGGAGATGCGTTCGGCGGTCTCACCTTCACGCGCGTCCTGGGTGAAGCATGGGAGATACATGGCGAAGCAGCATGGCGCGAGCACGAGGCAATTCTTCTTGGAGGGAAGTTCACAACGACTTCCGGCGTCACGTTCGTCGGTGAGTTTTTTACTCCGCCTAACATCCCGTACTATCAGGACGTGACCATTTATCCCCTGACCGGGCGCCAACACTATGCGTTCTTTACCGCGTATAAGAACCGCCTGCGCGAGTTACCTGGCTGGAAGCAGTGGGATTTGTCCGCGGCTGCGGTTTCCAACCTGAATGACCGCAGTTACACGGCCGTGTTGGACGCGAATCGGCGCTTCGGCAACCATTTTTCTTCTTATCTGCACATGGAGATACCCGCGGGAAGCGCGAAATCGGAGTATGGCTCAACACCTTATTCGGCGGCCACATCGGTGGGGGTCCGGTTTCAGCTATGAACAACAAGGTATGTCTGCCCGGAGCCCGTGATTCCGCGAGGCAGGAACCGTCGTCTCCCTACTCTCAATTTGTGACCAAAGCAATCTGGGGAACCGCGGGCCTGGTGATTCTGGTTGTGGGTTGTGCGCTGCTGATTACAGTGTTGTTTCTAACTACGCATAAGATCCGGCTATCGCAAACAGGCAAGGAATTCCTGGCAACGTCGATCTACGCCGCCATGATTGCTCCACCGTCGGCCTTGGTACTGACTTGGGTAGCCCATCGTTACACAGACAAATACCCTCGCCTGGTGTTTGTATTTCTTGCGGTGGCCCAGGCCGCGACGGCAACCGCGGGCTGCCTGGTGGCTGGATTCATGCTTGAACTTGCGAGGATCATTCCACGGAGTGCGTATTGGACGGAATTCAATAGTTCATTTCCTTTCGCAATCCTGATCTCGCTCATGATCGGGTTGACCATGTCGACTTACGAGACGCTGCGTTACAAGCTGCAAGCGGCAAAACTCGAGTTGAGCACCCGGCAGGTGGAGCAGGAACGCGCTTACAAGCTTATGGCCGAAGCTCAGCTATCATCGCTTGAATCCCGGATTCATCCACACTTCCTGTTCAACACGCTCAACTCGATCGCTGCTCTCATTCCCTCTGACCCGGTTCGTGCAGAAGATACGGTCGGCAAGCTCGCCAGCTTGCTGCGATTTTCTTTGAACGCCAACCAGAGTGGGCTGGTTCCGCTGAGCCAGGAACTCAAAATCGTCCGCGACTATCTGGAGATTGAAAAGACGCGATTCGGCGCGCGTCTGCGCTATGACATGGGGGTACCGGATTCACTTGCGTCCGTTAAGGTACCGCCGCTGGCGCTCCAGTCGCTGGTTGAGAATTGTGTAAAGCACGTCGTCTCCAAGCGCACCGAGGGCGCGAGGATTCAAGTTACCGGCACGATCGAATCCGACCGCCTCCACCTTGAAGTTGTCGATGACGGCCCGGGCTTCACGCTCGACGCTATCTCTTCCGACCATGGACTGGGCAACCTGATCGCGCGGCTTGAGCTGCTTTTTGGACCTGCAGGGCGGCTTGAAGTCAGCCGCAGAGATGAAAAGACAGCCGTTCGTTTGTCTTTCCCCGCATAATTGGAAGTACGCATGGAAGCCGCCCCGATTTCAGCTTATCTCGTGGATGACGAATCCCTCGCAATCGAACGTCTGACACGTCTTCTCGCCCGTTTCGACTCGATTCGGATTGTTGGGGGCGCCACCGATCCTGCCCAGGCGATCGCATATCTCAATGATGAATCGAGCGAACCTGTCGATGTGCTTTTTCTCGACATTCAAATGCCCGGCATTACCGGATTCGACCTGCTGGCGCGCTTGAACGTGCAGCCGTTCGTCATCTTCACCACAGCGTACGATGAATTCGCGCTTCGTGCCTTCGAAGTGAATTCCATTGATTATCTGGTGAAGCCGATCGAGACGGATCAGTTGGCCCGCGCACTCAAAAAGCTTGGCCGACTGAGGCCGGTTCCCAAGCCCGATTGGCAACTCGACTCAGCCGCAGTTCTTAAACAGCTCGCCGCATCCCTACAGGTTCCGCAGCCGGATTATCCGCGCCGCATTGCATCGCGTGTGGGCGAGCGGATTTCGTTCCTTGACCTGGATGAGGTAACTCATTTCATAGCCCACGACAAGCTTACTTATGCCGTGGTGAACGGGCACCGTCACAGCGTGGATCAGACCATCGCTGAGCTTGAGCGACGGCTGGATCCGGCGCGCTTCCTGCGCATCCACCGATCGGCCTTGGTGAACGTGGATTGGATCCTGGAGATTAACTCGTGGTTTGCGGGCAAGGTCATCCTGTCCCTCAAGGATGCCCAGCACACGCAGATTCCTGTGGCGCGGGATCGAGTTCGCTCACTGAAATCAAGCCTCGGGATTTAATGCCGGCATTGCCCGGCCAGGATTCCTCCGCCCATCCAGCCTTCGATGCAGTATCCTCGTAACCGACGCGAAGTTGGCGCCGAGATTGCGCCCTAGAATCGCGCATTCCTGAGGTTGTTCATGACCGTACTTCGTTTTCGCCGATTCATTTTATCCGGAGCTCTTGCCATGTTCACTATTGGGGCAGGTTTACCCAGTGCCGCAGCTCAGCAGATCGGAATCTTTGAGAATCATCAGGATGTGGGGACTGTGCTGCATCCCGGTTCCGCTCAATTCGACGCGGCCAAGGGCGCATACACAATCACCGGCAGCGGCGAGAACATGTGGTTCGGCATTGACGATTTTCATTACGCGTGGAAGAAGGTTTCAGGAGACGTTGCACTGACGGCGGATATCGCGTTTGTCGGCACCGGGGGCAACCCGCATCGCAAAGCCGTCCTTATGATTCGGCAGAGCCTCGACGGGCCGTCGGTGTCCGTTGACGTCGCAGTTCACGGCAGCGGACTTACCTCGCTACAATTCCGCGACGCTACGGGTGCCAATACGCACGAAGTTGAGTCCAACGTGTCTGCTCCAAAAACCGTGCGCATTGAGAAACACGGTGACTTCATTTACGGATTTGTGACGGGGAAAGACGGCAAGCTGCAACCCGCCGGTGCCTCAACGAAACTCGCGCTCGCGGGCGATTTCTATATCGGCATTGGCGTGTGCGCGCACGACAAGGACGTGGTTGAGAAAGCCGTGTTCTCCAATATCCAGTTGGAGCAACTTCCCCCGGTGACCGGCAAGCAGATCCTGATCAGCTCCCTTGAAACTGTGACCATCGCGTCCGCCGATCGTCACGTGGAGTACGTGGCCGCCGCGCATTTTGAAGCACCCAACTGGTCGCGCGACGGGAAATTCCTGATCTTCAACCAGGATGGAACGCTGCATCGCCTGACGCTTGACGGCAGCGCGCCGACGCTCATTCCCACCGCTCCGCAGATTCATTGCAATAACGATCACGGCATTTCGCCGGACGGTCAGTTTCTGGCCATCAGCGACCAGACCACCGAGGATAGAAAATCTCGCGTGTATATCGTGCCGATCACCGGCGGCACGCCTCGCCAGATCACTCCCAATGCGCCGTCGTACTGGCACGGCTGGTCACCCGACGGCAAGACGCTGGCCTTCACGGGAGAGCGCAATGGCAACTTCGACATTTACTCCATTCCTGCGGCTGGGGGTGAGGAGACACGGCTCACGACGGCTGAAGGACTCGACGACGGCCCGGAATACTCTCCTGACGGGGCGTGGATATACTTCAACTCTGAGCGCACGGGACACATGCAGATATGGCGGATGAAGGCTGATGGCTCTGAGCAGGAGCAGGTCATCACAGAAGAGAGCAACGATTGGTTTCCGCACATCTCGCCTGACGGGCAGTGGATGGTCTACTTGGTTTACGAAAAGGGTGTGACAGGGCATCCGGGAGGGAAGGATGTTGAGCTACGCCTCATGTCGATGAAGGATAAGAGCATCAAACTGCTGGCAAAGCTTTTCGGCGGCCAAGGAACGATCAACGTGCCTTCGTGGTCGCCTGACAGCTTGAAGCTGGCGTTTGTGAGTTATGAGCAGTTGCTGGAGGAAGCCGGGAATCTGAAGTAGAGTGGTTGGCGTGTTGTACCGTTTTGCCAAGCGGTTAAAATGCCAGTTGCAATGCCGCCTCTGCCCAGATCACGGCCTCCTCAAAACATTGCACTAATTCCTTCTGGTTCAGGCCATAGGACTGTGCGATAGCATCGCATCGCAACCAGTCTCCGTGCTCATGGCGTTCCGCCCACATCAGCAAGCTGCCATCCCGGCTCAAAACGCCCACCAGTGCTTCGCGAATCTTCTGCCGCAGCGGCAAAGCCGGCGCCAGTTCCTCCATGGATACCTCAAGCATTGCAGGAAGCAAACTGAACATACCCAGCAGATACTGTTCGGTTGTGTCCAGCGCGCAAAGGCCCGCCGCCAGTTCACAAAAGCGCCCGCGAACGAAGGCCATGCGCAGGATTTCCGGAGGTCGATTGGCGTTCAATTCGCTGCCGATAGCCACCGTCGCGATGCGGCGGAACGCATCCTCGCCCACGGCCACCAGTGCCGCCTCAATGGAGCGAACTTCCTGCCGAATTGCGCAAACCGGAGAGTTGACCAGGCGCAGCAGGCGGTAGGCCAGCGAAGCGTCCCGTTTCACGAGGTCGCCAATTTGTTTCAGGTCCATCGGGTTGTGTTGCAGCAACTCCAGGATCTGTATATGAAAGAGCCGGTTGGCGGGAATCCTTCTCCCCTTCAGGAGCACGGGGCGGCAGAAGTAATACCCCTGAAAATACGTAAATCCCTCTTTGCAGGCCTGCTTGTATTCTTCTTGCGTCTCAACCTTCTCCGCGATGAGGGCCACGGCCACGTCTTTCAGCTTATGGCGCAACTGCCCGCGCCCCGCCGCGTTGAGCAGCATGAAGTCGACCTTGATATAGTCTGCCAGTTCCACCAGTGGCGCCCACTTCGGGCTCCAGGAAAAATCGTCCAGTGCGAGACGGAAACCGGTCTCCTTCAGCTTGCGGCAAGCTGCGACCACCTGCGGCGTCGGATCAACTGTTTCAAGGATTTCAAGAACGGTCATGCTGGGCGGAAGAACGTCCACCAGGCGCTCTGTCAGCGCCTCGGCTGTGCAATTGACAAACGCTGGCAACCCGCCTGTCAGCTTGTCCATTCCGAAAAGTACCGAGTTGTCCAGCATGGTCCGTGTAGCAAATTCGCCATCGCCGCGGAAGGCAGCCTCCGGCCCTGCGCGGAACAGTAGTTCGTAGCCGTGGACCCGTCCGCGCAAATCGAGAATCGGCTGCCGTGCCAAATACCGGAGCCCACCCGGCGTGTCGGGTTGCGATGCCTCGGAGTTGTTGACTGCCATCTCCTGTAATGCCATGCGAACCTTCCCGGTTCACTTATCGGATGGCATGACAGATTTCTTCAGATTATGTCGATCTACGCGACAGTCCTGCATCAATCGGAAATGCGGGCTTCAGCCGCCCATGAACATGCCGCCGTTTACATCCAGCACATGGCCGGTAATATATCCGGCTGCCTCCGATGCGAGGAACGCCACAGACTGCGCAATCTCCAGGTCTGTTCCGACACGACCCAGCGGGATTGTTGCCATCATGGCGGATCGCTGCTTCTCGTCCAACACGGCAGTCATCGGCGTCTCAATGTATCCGGGCGCTACGGCGTTCACTGTGATACCCCGCGAAGCCACCTCTCGCGCAAGCGATCGCGTGAGACCGAGCAGGCCGGCCTTCGACGCAGCGTAGTTCACCTGGCCTGCCTGGCCTGTCCGCCCGACGACGCTCGATATGTTAATGATGCGTCCCCAGCGGTTCTTCAGCATCGGCCGCAGGAGAGCCTGCGTCAGCAGAAAGGCGCCTGTCAGGTTGGTGCCGAGCACGGCGTCCCAATCGGCGCGCTTCATGGCCATCATGAGGCCGTCGCGCGTGATGCCGGCATTGTTCACCACGATCTCAACCTTGCTGAAGCGCTCGAGAATTGCCTTGGCACCGGACTTGATCGAGTCCTCGCTGGCAACATCGAGGGCAAATGCTGCCGCCTGGCCACCTGCCGCTTCAATCTCCGCGACGGCCTCGGACAATTTCGACTCGTTGCGCGCCGCAAGCACCACGGTTGCCCCAGCCCGCGCAAGCTCCAGTGCACAAGCGCGTCCAATTCCCTGGCTGGCGCCCGAGACGAGCGCAATTCTTCCCTGCAAACTTGCCATTTCTCTCTCTTTCCGAATCGAATCCGATTTGAACAAGGCTTGGCCGATGTCCGAACCTACGGTTCAAGCCCTTTCAAATACTCACGGAATTGCGGCCCAAGGTCACTTCGGTTCAGCGCAAACTCAACCGTTGCCTGCAGCATGCCGAACTTATCTCCCGCGTCGAAGCGTTTACCTTCAAACGTATATCCGTAAACCCTCTCTTCTTTCAAGAGCGCCTTGATTCCGTCAGTCAACTGGATCTCGCCACCAGCTCCAGGCTTAGTCTCCTCCAACAGCGTAAAAATGCGCGGCGTGAGCACATAACGACCAATGATGGCCTGCTTCGACGGGGCCTCTTCGAATTTGGGCTTCTCCACCATGCCGGTGCAGTTGTAGATGCGCTCATTCCCTGGGTCCTGCTCGCCGGCCAGCACTCCATAGGCGCTGATTCCGGGGCCCTCGATGGTCATGGTCGCCAATATGGAGCCTTGCTTTTCATTGAATACGTCGATCATCTGCTTCAGACACGGCACGTCGGCCTCAATTACATCGTCGGGCAGGATGACAGCAAAGGGTTCATCGCCCACCAGGTCCTTGGAGCAAAGCACAGCGTGGCCCAGTCCGAGCGGCTCTTTCTGGCGCACGTAGCTTATGCGCGCCAGCTCCGCCACGCCTCGCGATACCGCAAGCAGCTCGTGCTTGCCGCGGCTTTTCAGAGTCGCGTCCAATTCGAAGCTGTGGTCGAAATGATCTTCCATCGCGCTCTTGCCGCGGCCGGTGACAATGATGATGTGCTCAATGCCCGAGGCGATGGCCTCTTCAACGCCGTATTGGATGATCGGCTTGTCGACCAACGCAAGCATCTCTTTGGGAATTACTTTGGTGGCCGGCAGGAAACGGGTCCCAAGGCCACCCGCGGGGAATACTGCCTTCCGAACTGGTTTGCTCATTCCGCTTGCCTTTCTGCATCTGAAGCCCACAGACTAAGTGGCTGTTTCGATTCGGTCATAAGAATACTCGTCTGATTAAGTTCCGGCTGTGTCCCTTAAGTGGGATAGCGTTGAGGCCTGGCATCTCGTTTACAGCGTCGGCGAACTATCTCCCAATAACGCTTCCCGCACAATCTTGATGGGAGGAAAACCCTGCTTGAGGAAGTCGTCGTGGAATTGTTGGAGCGAGAAAGATGCGCCCTGTTTCTTCTTCATGTCTTCGCGCAGCTTCATAATCTGGAGCTTGCCAAGTGTGTAATAGAGATACGTTGGATCGCTTGTGCCGCGCTTGGTTTCGACAACCGCGGTTTCCTTGGACTGGTAGCCTTCCTTCTGGAAGAACTCCTCTGCCTGATCCATCGTCATCTTCCCCGTGTGCATTTCGATGCCGACGATGAAGCGCGCGTTGCGCAGCAATGCGTCCTGGAGTTGGCCGAGGCGCAGGAATTTTGATTCGCGCTCGTCTTTTGCGCCGGCGCCTGGTTGCCCGTAGCCCTCATCCAGCATCATTTGCTCGGTGTAATGCGCCCATCCTTCGACGTCGGTGTTTGCACCGAGGAGCTTGCGCACACGGCTTGGCGCCTGGGGCAGCCAGAGGAACTGAATATAGTGGCCAGGATAGGCCTCATGCACGGCGGTGGAAATGACTGTGCCCACATTGAAGGAATGCATGTAGCCTTCAACCTCAGCGGGCGTCATCTTGGGGTCGGGCAAAGTCACATTGAAGTATGCTTCCGTGGCATGCGTCTCGTACGGACCCGGAGTGTCCATGCTGGCGAACGTCGTAGCGCGCATGAATGGTGGAGTTTCTTCCACGATGGGGCGAACGTCCGACGGGATCGTAACAATGTGGTGGGAACGGACGAAGCTGACCAGGCCGTCGAATGTAGCCCGGAACGCGTCGAGGAGGTGATCGGGGGCGGGGTGGTTCTGGCCCAGCTCCAGCAGAACATCGGCGGGCGATTTGTTCGGTTCGAGTTCACTGGCGACCTGCTTGAAGTGGGCTTGGTTCTTGCGCAGATCGGCCCAGCCTATCTCGAGCAGCTTGTCGAGGGGAATGTCTACCATTTCGTCATACTGAAGCTTCTTTGAGAACGCGTCGGCGCCAATGCGGAAGTCACCGTTTGACCTGGGAAGCAGGTCGGTCTTCAGCCAATCGAGATAGCTGTTGAGAGCGGCGATTACCGCGGCATTTGTCCGCGCGAATTCGGATTTGGCCGCGGGATCCTGGGCGTCGGCGAAGGCGAGCGGGACGTCATGCTCAAAGAAGGTGATGATGTCCGGCAACTGCTCGATGGCGATTTGCGTGTAGACCTTGGGCGGGTTCTTCAGGTTTACGCGTGCCTCGGTTAGCAGCGTGGGCATCTGCTTCTCACGGGCGATCAGGGACCGAAGGCGATCATCCGTGGTTGCGAATTTGCGTTCCATCAGCGTGAAGGCGCCGTTGGCGCAGGTGCTTGAATAGTTGTCGGCGTTCTTTTCCCAGGGGCGGATTGTTTCGAGGGTCAGAAGGGTCGAGCGAATATTTCCGAGGACAATTTCGCGATCGCTTCGGGGAACAAAATTGGCGGGCGATTGGTCGGGGTGAATGGCCTCGAGCCGTGCTTGAAATCTCTTGAGGTCCGCGATTTCCGCATCGATATTCTTACGCGAGAAGCTCTCGAGTTGGCCGTCGTACTGGTGATAGCCCACCTGCGTTCCGTTGGTCGGCCCGTAGGGGAAATACACCTGATCGAAATAGTCATTCGAGACTTTCTCGAATTGCTGCTTCCAGGTTTCGTTCTCAGCCTGCGCAGTTACCCCCATAGACATACAGACTCCGATCACAAGCTGCACAATAACTCTGTTCATGATTCCTCACTTTTCATCGAAGATCCGCACCTTAAGCTAATGGGAGCGGATACCTGGTCCCATTAACCACTTCGTCAAGATTCACGGTGGCCCAATCAAAGTGTTCGACTTCCCGGGTCTTTCGGCCGAGAAAATTACTGTGGGCATAGAGCGCGGTGATTGGTTTGAACCGTAGATTGGGGTCCGCAAATGTTGAATACCTTCCAACCATCGGATTGGAAGCGCCTGCCTCTAAACACTCGATCCCCAATGCGGGCGAGAACAACACCTTGAGCGCCATATCGCTGCACTGGAAAAAGTGCCATGGCCTTTCATGGGTTCTGTAACAAAAGCGAGTGTCGATAAGGACAGTCCCTCCCACCTTTAACAGCTTCGCGATCTCCACTGCAACCAACCACGGCATGGCTAAATGCTCAAAAACAGCGCTTGAATAAATGATGTCGAATTTTTGATCTCCAAAGTACTTCGATAACTGGTGAGCGTCGCCAACAACATCGACGTTTGGTCCGGGATAAAAGTCGAAGCCAACATACTCCGCGTTAGAAAATCCCTGGCGGGCCTTCGATTTGCCCGTCACCTCGCGGCTGCCAACCTCGAGGATTCTGACGCCTCTGTGGTTGCCTATTTCGATCAAGTACCGCAAGAAATTTGCGTGAGAAGCAGTTCGCGCCATGGGAACATTGGGGTCCAAAAAGAGACGATCGGCGAAAGAACCGAACACTCCAACAAAAAATCGGTAGCCTACCATGAACGCTTTCCTGGCTGCTTTCTTCGTCAATCTCACAACGGTCTCCCTGCTTGCCGATCTTATTCCTCAAGCGTCTACGCACTTACCGTCGTCTGGGCCAACTTGGCAATCAGTTCGTGGATTTCGAGCAGGATTTCGTCGGACCGCGTAGCTGCCAAAGGATACTTCAACAACCCCTGTGGGGTGAATTGCGCGCCGCGCTTTGCGTTCTTTGCGACTAACCGCATCAGGTGCTGCGGGTCGACTGCGGCATTCTCCATGAATCGGATTTGTAGCTCGCCGCGTTTGCGATCGATTTGCGCAATGCCCATCCGCTCGCATTCCAGACGTACCAGGGACGCCTCAAGCAGATAGACGGTTGCATCGGGCGGCGTACCGTAGCGGTCTTCCATCTCCGCTCGCACCTCGGCGATGGCTGCTTCGCTGTTGGCTCCGGCGATTTTTTTATAAAGACGCAGCCGTTGGTTCTCCTCCGGCACATAACTCTCGTCGATACGAAGTGCGATGCCCAGGTTGAGCTGTGTTACTGGCCGCTCTTCGCTGCTCTCGCCCTTCATCTCCTTCACCGCGGCTTCAAGCATCGACGTGTATAACTCGAAGCCAACGGCCTCAATGTGGCCGCTTTGTTCACCGCCGAGCATGTTGCCCGCGCCGCGCAACTCCAGGTCGAGGGCGGCAATTTTGAATCCCGCGCCGAGGTCTGAGAATTCCTTGAGAGCCGCGAGCCTTCTCCGCGCTATCTCAGTGAGTTCCTGCTCGGGCGGAATGAGTAAGTACGCATAGGCGCGGCGGTTCGACCGGCCAACGCGTCCGCGCAACTGGTATAGCTCGCTCAGTCCATGACGGTCGGCGCGATTGATGAGCATGGTGTTTGCCAGCGGAATATCGAGGCCGTTTTCGATGATGGTGGTGGCGACAAGGACGTCATATTCATGGCGCATAAACGCCAGCATGACTCGCTCGAGTTCCGTCTCGCCCATCTGTCCATGGCCCACAACGACGCGCGCGGCGGGAACGAGTTCCTGAATGCGCGAAGCAATTTCGTAAATGGATTCGACGCGATTGTGAACGAAGTACACCTGGCCGCCGCGCTCCAACTCCACTTCCACGGCGGAGCGAACAATCTTCTCGTCGAACTTGGCAACCACAGTCTGAATCGCCATGCGGTCTTTGGGTGGGGTTTCGATGACGCTCATGTCGCGCAGGCCCACGAGGGACATGTGCAGCGTGCGGGGAATGGGAGTAGCACTCATGGCGAGCACGTCAATCTCCTTGCGCATCTGCTTCAGACGCTCTTTGTGGCGCACGCCGAACCGCTGTTCCTCATCGACGACCAGCAAACCGAGATCCTGGAACTTGATGTCTTTGGAGAGCAGGCGGTGCGTACCGATGAGGATGTCGATCTTGCCGGTTTCAACGCGGGCGACGATCTCCTTCTGTTCCTTTGCGGTGCGGAATCGCGAGATCATTTCGATGTTGATTGGGAATTGCGAAAACCGCTTCTTGAATGTCTCAAAATGCTGGAAGCTGAGAATGGTGGTGGGCGTGAGGACCGCAACCTGCTTGCCGTCCTGCACGGCCTTGAACGCGGCCCGCATGGCGACTTCGGTCTTTCCGTAGCCGACGTCGCCGCATAGCAGGCGGTCCATGGGGGTAGTGGATTCCATGTCGTACTTGATGGCGCGAATCGCCGATAACTGGTCGTCCGTCTCACTGTAATCGAACGAGTCTTCAAATTCTTTTTGAAACTCGTTGTCCTTCGAGAAGGCTGTTCCCTGCGCGGTGGTTCGCTCGGCATATAACTTCAATAACTCGCCTGCCATGTCCTGCATGGCCTTTCGTACGCGCGCCTTGGTTTTGGACCATTGCTGCGAGCCGAGCCGGTTGAGGACGGGCGCGGGCCCAGCGTCGGTGGAGCGGTATTTCTGGATCAGATCGAGCCGCGTGAGCGGCACATAAAGCTTGGCCTGCTCGGCAAACTCAAGGATCATGAATTCGACGGAGAGTCCTTCCTGGACAATCTCCTTGAGTCCTTGATATTGCGCGATGCCGTGCTCGACGTGAACCACGTAATCGCCGATGGTGAGGTCGCGAAAATCGGAAACAAACGCAGCGGTCTTGGAACGCTTTGGCTCGGGGCGAGCTGTCACATCCGCATCGTCAGAAAGATCGTTGGCGCCAAAGACAACGAGGTTTGCATCCGCGAAGCTAACGCCGGCTGCGAGCGCGGTTCGCACAATGACGGGGACGCGCAGATCGCCAGCAAGATAGCTGCCTTCATCGAGAACGGTTTCGCCAGGATGCGGGTTCCGGCTGCCGAGACGATAGGGGATTTGATATTCGCGGAGCATGGTTGCAAGCCGCTCCACATCGCCCTGATGCGCGGCGGCGAGGACGATGCGCGTCTCGGCCTCCATCAGCTTTTTCAACTGCTCTGTCAGCGCCGGGATGGAGCCGTGGAACCTGGCCGTGGGACGCGTGTTAAGCTCAATCTCGCCCAACGTGGTGTCCTCGTCGAGAATGTCCACGACGCCAAGCTGGTCGAGATCGAGGCCCATATGCGCTTCAAGCTGAGCTTGGAGTGTCTCCGGGCGAAGGTAGATGTCTTCCGGAGTGATGAGCGAGCCCATCGCCGAACGCTCATGGCGCTGTTCGACCTTGTTCCACCAGCGCTCGATCTGGTTGCGGACCATGGCCGGCTCTTCCATAAACAGCACGCACTTGGGCATCAGCGTCAGGAGGGATCTTTCCGCTCCTGCTACGGCGGAGAAAAACTCCCATCCGGGGAAGACGCTGACTCCGCCGGCAGCCGCCATTTCGATGGCCATTTCTTCGGCGTCGTCAGGCGCTGAACCTTCGACACGCTGGCGGTTCAGACGCCCATGCACAGCTGCAAGAAGCCGCTCAGTCACCGGAGTCTCGGTCAACGGCAGCAACTGAGTCTCATCCAATCCCGACTGCGAACGCTGGGTCTCGGGATCGAACTTGCGAATCGTCTCAATCTCATCGCCGAAGAACTCGATGCGCACCGGCCGATCGGACTCGGGAGAATACACGTCGAGAATGCCGCCTCGGCGCGTGAATTGGCCCGGCATCTCCACCAGGTCCATCTGCGTGTAGCCGACCGATGCCAAGTGTGCGGTGAGGATCTCCACGTCCACCTCTTCCCCGCGCTTCAACGTGACTGCGAGACCGGCGTAGTAGTTGCGGTCAAAAAGCTTGAGAGCTGCACTTTCCACCGGGGCAATCAGGATGGACACTGCACCGGTGGCCAGCTTCCACAGTGCGGCCGCGCGCTGTTCCTGAACATCCGGATGGGGAGAAAGGTTCTCAAAAGGGAGAACATCATGGGCCGGAAGGCGAATGACTGCTGACGGGTCGATGGCACCGGTTAACTCGCATCCGGCCTTGAGCACGGGCTCCAACGCTTCAGCGGCTCGATTGTCGGCAACCACCACAATGACAAGCTGTTTGGCAGCCCGCGCCATGAGCGGCACGTAGAGCGCCCGTGCCGTGGCGGTGAGCCCGGAGACACGCCTCCGCCCCGCACTAAGGCTCAAATGCCTTCGTACGCGATCAAAGCCAGAAGAGTGCTCCAGCTCCGCAAAGATCTCGCGGACAAACGGGAGAATCATGAAGTCCCAGTTTACCAGTGGAGGCGCGGCTGGCGCTGCGCACCCAAGCGACCACACGGTAAACTTGACGGTGATGAGACTTGGAATCGACTTCGGTACCACCCGGGTGGTAGTGGCACTTGCAGACCGGGGCAACTTTCCCCTGGTCAACTTTGAAGCGTGCGATGGCCAGGTCCATGACTGGTTTCCTCCAGTGGTGGCAATCAATGGCGCGGAACGCCTGTATGGGTGGGAAGCCATTGCCGCCCAGGAGGATGAACGTTGGGCGTTTATTCGCTCCCTCAAGCGAGCTTTGCGCTCCGCCAATCCTCATACCGAGGTGGCCGTGGCCGGCCAACGCCTGGAGCTGCGCCTGCTGATGGCAGAGATGATGGCCGTACTGCGAACGCAACTCGTGGAACACTCTAACCTTGGAGCGGGCGGGGACGAGAAGCTCGAAATTATGCTTGGGGTTCCGGCGAGCGCCAACAGCAACCAACGATTTTTGACGGAAGAAGCAGCGCAGGCAGCAGGCTTTACGGTGCTTGGCTTGCTCAACGAGCCATCCGCGGCGGCTATCGAGTTTGCCCATCGCAACAGCGCCGAGCGCAAAAGCCGCGCCGGAAGCAGCCTTGTGGTCTATGACCTGGGCGGGGGTACTTTCGATGTTTCGCTGGTGACCATGGGAGAGACGGAGCACACGGTTGAAGCCTCGGATGGAATCGCCGGACTGGGCGGGGACGACTTCGACGAGATTCTGGCGGAGCTTGCACTTGAATCCGTCGGCGAACATAAAATGCTGACTGCGGCGGAGCGGTATCGCCTGATTGAGGAGTGCCGGGAGAAGAAGGAGTCGCTTAACCCCAACACCCGCAAGATCACCTTCGATCTGGAGCGCGTCCGCAACGGGTGGGAGCAGGCTACGATTTCAGTCGACGACTACTATGAGCGCTGCCGTCCGCTGATTGAGAATACACGCCTGGTGGTGGAGAATCTGCTTGCCGCGCGCTCGGTAAGCTCGCTGGACACTCTCTATGTAACCGGCGGTGGAGCGGAGTTGCCGCCCGTGGCCCGCATTTTGCGCGAGACGTTCGGCCGGAAGGTGCGACGGTCAGCGTACATGCGTTCCGCAAGCGCCATTGGCCTGGCGATTCGTGCCGCGGCATCGTCTGGCGAGCCATCGGATCAGGTCTCCGACCAATTCAATCGCAACTTCGGGCTATGGCGCGAAGCGGATCATGGCGGGACGATCTTCTTCGATTTGGTATTTCCTCGCGGAATCCGTCTGCCCGCACCGGGTGAGCCACCTCTGACTGTGGAGCGCGCATACCAGCCAGCCCACAACATTGGCCATTTCCGTTATCTTGAATCGTCGCAGCTAAACGAGCAGGGACAGCCGACGGGCGAAATCGCCAATTGGGACCAGATTCAGTTTCCCTTCGATCCCGCATTGAGGCAGAATCCCGACCTTGCGACGGTACCGGTGGCCGCGTTTGCGAACCCAAACGGTCTGAGCATTCGGGAACTGTACACCTGCGATAGCGCGGGGAATCTGCGCGTCACCATCTCCGCGGAGCCGTCGGGTTACAGCAGGGAGTTCTCTATCGCGCAATCAGCCAAGAGCTGACCATCGCGTTGCCGGCGATTCGCGCTTATTCTCCGCCGGAATGGTCGACGTAAACCTGCTGGGGAGCGATAACTTCAAGCCCGATTCCCTCTACCCTCAGCTTCAGGGTTTCCACCGTGGGCTTGTGATCGAGGCGCGCTTTAAACTCAACCCCATACTGATTGTCCAACCGCTTCATCACATCGTCGAAAAAAGGCTGGAATGAGACCGGATTTCCAACCCCCGTCCAATAGCTGTTGCCGCCGGTCGCCTGGCACAGTTCAGATAGCAAGCTTTGACCGCCATCCTCCACGACCGAGTTTTCCCCGCCGGGTCCACTACGCCAGTAAACGGCAAAGATCACCAGTCCCGCTTTCACAGAGTCCTTGATCGCCGCTTCCATATACGGATCTTCCGGATCGAAGCGGCGGTTTTCAGGGTCCACACCATCGCTTAACAGCACCACCTCGCGCCGAGCCTTCCGGTCGTGCGAAGGCCAGTTCTGGGCCAGATCAGAGATGCTGAAGTATGGATTGGTGGTTGGACCGACAGGTAAATGGAGTTCGCTCGACACCTGCTTATGGTCAGCGGACAAAGGCCCCGCCAGGACTGCCCGTCCATTCTGCATGAATCCGAGGGCCACCTTGGTATCCGGGCCCTGGTTCTGAATAAAGTGCGCAATTTCATCGAGTTGACGGCCGATGTTGCGTGCACCACTGTCGATGAGGACGACAAGCTCCAGGGAGTCGTTTGCGCCTTTGAATGGCTGCCAGCCCGTGATGGCGGAGTCTCTCCCGTTGACTTTGACGCTCACATCAGTTTGGGGGACGGTCGGAATCTCTTCGTTGTGTTTGGCAAGAATCGTAATAACTGCCTGACCCTGTCCGCCAGCCTTTTCGTCCTGAGCGAGCCCCTGCATTGTCAGCATCAGTGCGCCGGCAACCATCCATGATGCGAAACCAGTTTTCTTCATTCGAGTTTTTCCCTTCGAGGGTACGCCGATGGTTTAATGCTGCGCGGAAATACGCGGCCAAGAGCCCTCGTCTCATTAGACGCCTTAAACCCATGCCGGTCTTGCCCTTGCTATGGAAGCGGCAGGTTTCCGGCTCCTGTCAATCATCGCCCAGATTTTTGGCGAACGAGTAGAAGAAATCCAGCGACTTCCAATATGAGTCAGTCGGCAGACGTTCATCTCTGCCGTGCGCCCGCTCGTCATCCCGTTCCAGGGCAATTGCCGAGTAGCCGTAACAGGGAATGCCGGCCTGCGCGAAATAGATGGAGTCGCTGGCCCCATTCTCCATAACCGGCGTTACCGGAATGCCTGGCCAAATGGCTTGCGTCAGTCGAGTCAGAGGTTCAAAAACTTCCTTGATCGGCGCCGGGGGTACCATGGCCTTCCTCTCGGGCGCCGTATCGGAGACCTCGCCAGCATCTGAAACGTATTTCACAGTCAGCTTATCGTCTGCGAACAGCGCAATCAATTGTTGGCGAATCTCTTCGGGCGAGTGGCCGGGGAAGATGCGGCAATTGACGTTGGCTTGCGCCGTCTGCGGCAGAGCGTTATTCGCGTGACCGGCACTGAGGCGCGTTGCCACGCAGGTGGTGCGGAAGTTTGAGTTGAAGCTGGGCTCCATACTCAACCGCTCAACCGCACCCAGGTCCGGCGGAGTTGCGAGAACCGCCTTGATGTCATCGCCCATTTTTCCGGTTTCCTGACCGGCCAGGTTGGTGAAGTACGTGCGCGTCACGTCGTTCATCTCAAACGGAAACCGGTAGACAGAAAGCTTGGTGAGCGCAGCGGTCAGCTCGTAAATTGCGTTATCCGGGCGGGGCAGCGAGCTATGGCCGCCGCGATTGACTGCCGTTACCTGGAAATCGGAATAGACCTTTTCAGTAGCCTCGACATCCGCAACGACGGCCCGCCCGTGGTCAAGCTCCACACCGCCCGCGTCAGGATTGATGACGTATGCAGCATCTACCAGATCACGATGATTTTGCACCAGCCAGTCAGCTCCATTAAATTTGCCGCCTTCTTCGTCGGCGGTCAGCGCCAGAATCAGGTCCCGCTTTGGCTTGTACCCCTCCTTGTGCAGACGCAGGAATGTGGCCACCAGCGCGGCGTCGGAGTTCTTCATGTCCTGCGTGCCTCGACCGTAGTAGTAGCCGTCCTTCTCGACAAACTTAAAGGGATCGGTTGACCAATCGGAGCGGAGAGCTTCGACGACATCCATGTGGCAAAGGAACAGCACCGGCTTTTCAATCGGCGTGCCGGATGCTTTGAAGCGGACAACGAGATTTTGCTTTCGCGGGTCCGGACCGAGGAGATGCACGTCTTCTGCCGCGAAACCAGCGTCAAGGAAGCGCTTCTGCATAGCCGCGGTCGCTGTGGTCACATTGCCGAGGGGCGTGTCGGTAGTGTTGATCTCAATCAGTTCCTTGAAGACTGCCAGAGCCTGCGCACGATCTTCGGGGGACACGGTGGGCAATGGACTCTGTGCGAATGAGCAAACGCACAGACAAGCGGCGAAGGGGAAAAGGCGGAGATGAAAGAGGTTTCTGCGCATTAAGGAATTGTACGGGCTGTAATTCCAGCCTCCAGTACCGGCGACCAACCCGTCTCACTTTTCTTCATGAAAATGAAACACTTGCAGGTATTTGAGAGGAGCATGAATCCGTTTTGTCTGCTATGATTCACCTTCCCCAAAAATCAGGAGCAGTATGCGTACCGATCTTTCTGTCCGCGCTGTACACGTTCAGGATATGCGCATGGAAGTCCACATACGCGCCAAGATTCTGACGATGGACTACCCCATGACTTCCAGCGCGGACCCGACACCGCTTGAGGTGCTGATGGCCAGCCTGGCGTCGTGCGCCGGTTGCACATTTCATTCCGTGTTGACCCGGAAAATGGGAACCAGAGTGAAATCGCTGGAGGTCGAGGTGAATGCCGAACGCCGTGGAGAGCACCCTTCAGGACTGACTGACATTGAAATCATCTATCGTCTGCGCGGCGAGTCGCTCAATTCCGAAGTCGTGGAACGAGCGCTCCGCATGGCGGAGGATCAATTTTGCCCAGTGCTCGACATGCTTCGTCCGGGGACACGAATCCGCTCCTCCTGGCAAATGCACTGACCAGCTATTCTCTGTGGGCGGCGCGATCGAGTTTGCGAACCGGGGTGAACCGATTTATCGTGATCCACGAGCACACTTGAGGTTCAAAATGTCTTTCAGGTTCTCTACCGCCCTTTTTGCCGCCTTCGCCGTCGCCGCCGTTGCCCAGGTGCCGGACAAGCCTCTGACTCGCCCGCGGATCACCGGCATTTCGCACATTGCCGTTTATACCTCTGATCCGGCGGCGACCGATCACTATTACCGCGACATCATAGGCGCTGTAAAGCAGCCCGACCCGGAGACGCCGAAGGGCGTGAAATATGCATTGAGTGCAACGCAATTTATTGAGGTGTTGCCATTGCCTGCCGATGCGGGCATCAACCGGCTTGACCATACGGGGTGGAACACCGACAACGCTGAGATGCTGCGCCGCTACCTTGGATCGAAGGCCTGGAAGGTGCCGGGCCAGGTGGAACGGGGCGCCGACGGAAGCCGTTGGTTTACGGTGAAGGACCCGGAGGGCAATAAGGTTGAATTCGTGCAGCCTCCTGCCGAACTGAAGCCCCTGGATGCTCCACTGGCGATCGGGCACCACATCATTCATGTTGGGTTCATGGTGCATAGCCGCGCGGTTGAGGACACGTTCTATCGCGACCTGCTTGGATTCAAGCCGTATTGGTTTGGCGGCATGGTGGACACCCGGACGGACTGGGTGAGCCAGCAGGCTCCGGACAGCCACGACTGGCTGGAATACATGCTGACATACGGAAACACTCCGGTGGGAGCGAGCACAGGGATTCCGGCGGGCATGTCGCAGCATGATCTGGGCGTGCTTGATCATCTGTCTGTCGGCGAGGACTCGGTTGTGGCTGCGTATAAAACTCTCGCGGACAGCAACCGGCTGACCGGTGTGAAGAATGACGGGCACACACAGATCGGGAAGGACGGGAAGGGGCAGTTCAATCTGTATGATCCGGATGGGATTCGGCTGGAGCTGATGAATTTCCATGCGAGCGAGAAGCCTTGCTGCTCGCCGTTTACGGCGGATGATCCGGCGGAGTAAAAAGATCATGGATTAGCAATTAGGGTTCGGGATTGGGGGCCTGCCACTATCTCTGAGAAGTTCAATGAACTCGTGGGGCGTGGGGATGAGTGATTTCATCGCTGCGAATACTGGCGGTTGTTTCGACTCTGGTTGACCAAAAGAGCCACGCCAATGGCCGAAAGCAAGCTGACGAGCGCTCTGATTGCCGCGCTCGGAGATCCGAAGTCAGCGGTGGACAGGATTCGCGATGCCTCCAAGGAAGAGGTCAAGACTGCAGACGAAGCCGAGCTTATCGTCCGGCTGCTTAAACTGTTCCCCCTGTCTCCCGACTCCGCTACTGACCGTGCTTTCGGGTCTCCGCTAAAGGACGTCCTCGCATGGATACAGAGGGCCAAAGGCGAGGAAGTGACTGCGGTATTGCGCGAGTTTGGCGGACCTGAGCTTCTTCGCATTTTCGATGAGACGATGCGAGTAACGCCTCCCGATACCAAGTCGCGCGCGAAAAACGAGCCGCTCTTTCTCTTGAAGATTATCTGTATATACGCTCCGAAAGGAGGTTTGGAGCGAGTCGTGACGGCCGTGCGATCTCCGTTGCTCAAGGATGGCTATCTGTGGTCGGTAATCTTCCAGATTGTCTCGAGCAACCGGCATCCATGGCGAACAGATATCGTCGAAGAGCTCCGCGACCCGCTTCCAGACGGTTTCAGCTGCATTGCATACCTTGATATGAGCAACACCATTGCGCGGTCAGGGGAACTCGCGCGTCATCCGTTCGATACTGAGGCTGGCCTGGCTTTGCTGCAAGGGTGGCTACTTGACAAAGGGAGCACCAGCCACGGGCTCAGCGCTGCGGCGAGTATCCCGTTTCTCTCCGCGGAAGCGCGAGAGGAGGTGCAAGCGCTCGCCGACCAGCATCCCGATCGCGGTGTCCAGTTAGAGGCGGCATGGGCTGCCGCCGCGTGCGGGAAAGCCCGGGGATACCAGGCGCTTCAAGAGGCCTCCGCTGTCCCGCAGGAGGCATCCGCCGCTATGCACTACTTGACCGAGCTCGGCGCCGAGGACCGGATCCCATTGCTTGCGAGATCGGACGATTTCAAGGCCATTTCTGAGATGTGCCAGTGGCTTGCGCATCCCAGCGAATTCGGGAGCCCTCCGCACGAAATTCATCAAGTCGACACGCGTGAGCTTTTCTGGCCTCCTACTAACGATCGCCGGAAACTTTGGGTGTTTCGCTTTGAGTATCCGCCGCGCGACGGCAAAGCAGAGCCGACAATCGGCCACGGGATGGTCGGCTCAGTTACATTCGCCCTGTTTGGCGAGTCAACACCCGACCTCTCTGCCGCGCAAATATACGGGCTTCACTGTGCCTGGGAGCTGGAGATTAAGTACGACCCTCGTGCTCCCCAGAAACGCACAGCTGAAGCTGGCGTAGCGATTCTGCGAGAACATAACCCTGATTTTGCGCCGGAGCAATGATTCTCCGGCGCCATGCGTGGCTCTCCGCTCGCCGCCTTATGCCTTCCGCCGCGATAAAATCACAATATGCCCGCAGCTTTGGCCCCTTCCGTCCTGAGTAAGTACGAGCCCGTCATCGGACTCGAGGTACACGTTCAGCTCCTCGCCGAAACCAAGGCCTTTTGCGGCTGCGCGAATCGCTTCGGTTCGGCCCCCAATACCAACATCTGCCCTGTGTGCCTGGGGTTGCCTGGCTCGCTGCCGGTGCTGAATGCGAAGGCACTGGAATTCGCCACGCTGGCCGCGCTGGCTATCGGCTGCGAGGTGCGGGAGCGATCCATCTTCGCGCGCAAGAACTACTTCTATCCCGACCTGCCGAAGGGTTACCAGATTTCGCAATACGACAAGCCGCTGGCGGAGAATGGCGTGATTGAAGTGCCGACGGCCGATGGCGGGATGAAACGCATTGGCATTACGCGGCTGCATATGGAAGAAGACGCGGGCAAGAGCATCCATGATGGCTTTGCGGACTCCGCAACGCGCACGTATCTTGACCTGAACCGCTGCGGGACACCGCTGGTGGAGATTGTTTCCGAGCCGGACATCCGAACCGCCGACGAGGCGTTCGAATACCTCACCCGGCTTAAGGAGATTCTGCTGTATACAGGAGTTTCTGATTGCAACATGGAGGAAGGTTCGCTGCGCTGCGATGCGAACGTGAGCGTGCGGTTGAAAGGCGCGCCGCAGTTTGGGACCAAGGCTGAAGTCAAGAATGTGAATAGCTTCCGGTTTGTCCGCGCGGCCATTGAATACGAGATTGAGCGGCAGGTGGAAGTGCTTGAATCCGGCGGACACGTGATTCAGGAGAGCCGGCTGTGGAACGCGGCGGAGGGACGGACCTACTCCATGCGCTCGAAGGAACAGGCCCACGACTATCGCTATTTTCCCGAACCGGATTTGCCGCCGCTGATCGCTTCCGCGGAGTTTCTGGCCGCAGCCAAGGCGAAGCTGCCGGAGCTGCCGGAAGCACGCCGAGCGCGCATGGTTGCGGAGTATGAGCTGAATCCGAAGGATGCGGCCACGCTGACTGCATCGCGCGAATTTGCGGACCGGTTTGAGGCGGCGGCACGGACGGCGCGGAACCCTCGGCGAGTGGCCAACCTGCTGCTGAGCGAGGTGGGCGGAAGGCTGAATGCGCTGGGGCTGGAACAGGAGCAATCGCCCGTAACGATGGCCGGAATTGTATTTGCCGCCGATTTGCTGGACGAGGGAAAGATCAGCTCGAAGCAACTGAAGCAACTATTCGACGTGTGCTTTGAAAAGGGCGAGGACTTTCCCGCCGTATACGAGCGCGAGAAGCCGGAGCAGATCACCGATTCTTCCGCGCTCGAGGCGATGATCGATGAAGTCATCGCGGCGAATCCGAAGCAGGTTGAGCAGTATCGCGCGGGAAAGACGACGCTGGCGGGGTTTTTCGTGGGCCAGGTGATGAAGGCGACAAAGGGGCAAGCAAACCCTGCATTACTGAATGACCTGGTGACCAGGAAGCTGAACGGCTAATGCGCCCCCCTGTTCAACCACCCCTTTCCGGATCTTGCAACCGGTTGGATATAGCAGGAACTTCCGGCGTGGTCATTTCGTAGAGTGCATCAGGCTTATCCCCGGGTCTTCCGTCAGGAGATGGCACGATGACGAACCATAAAGCGGGCACAATCCTTCTGGCCCTGATTGCCGGCGCCCTCTCTTCCGGCTTATCGGGCTGCAGGAATTCTGAGCATGCACATGACTTCTTCAGTTCTGACTCGGACGATCAAGACAAGTCCGGCGTGATCAGGATTGCCAAGATGGGCGGCGATATCGATGTGAAGAAAGCGCCGCATGGGGCCGACTTATCGACCATGGGCGGCAATATTCACGTTGGCGATGTGGCTAGCTTCGCCAAGGTCAAATCCATGGGCGGCGTTATCACGGTCGACCACGCCAAGGGTTCTGTGGACGCCGCGACCATGGGCGGCGAAATCAATGTTGGCCACGCCGAGGGCGCGCTCAAAGCTTCAACCATGGGTGGAGATATAACAGCCCGCATGGTTGGCACATCCGCCGAAGAGCGCGATGTGGAGTTGACTTCGCATGGAGGTACTGTAACGCTGACCGTGCCGAAGGACTTTCCGATGGACGTCAGGATTACCGTTGCCTACACGAAGAACGCGCCCAGGACGTATGAAATCATCGACCACATCGGTCTGGAACAACGCGAGACCTCGGACTGGGACATGTCGAACGGCTCGCCGCGCAAGTACATTCGCGCTATGGGTAAGGTGGGCACGGGATTGAATCACGTGGTCATCAAAACCGTTAACGGCGACGTAATCCTGAAGCAGGAATAGCGGAGCAATCACTTCAATTTCAGCTCCTGCACAAACTCTTTGCGAGTATCCCAGGAGCTGACTGTCTTTACGGGACTCTTTTTGCCGTCCTTCTCCGCCCACAGCTCATGGTCCTGCGCCATATTCACCTGGGTGAAGCGGTACTTCCCTTCCGCATCGGAGGTGTAGCTGCGGATGTTCTTGCTCTTCAGATCCTTGAGAAATACTGTGGCGCCTGCCAACGGGGAAGAATTCTCATCCACCACGATCCCGCTGACCACCCGCATGCCCAGGTTCTGCGCTCGCGCCTCCTGGATTCCTATCCCTCCCCGCCGGCCCGCCGGGAGCGCGCCAATAGCCAGGGCAGCAAAAAGTACTCCGGCTACCGTACTTGCGCGGTACCAGCGGTTCCACAATCCCTGCATCCCGGAAGCACTACGCCAAGTGGCTTTTTGATTCGATGAAAGCCACCCTGCACTCCTCCACAGAGGACAGGTCAATTGTGGAACGGCTTTAAGGTTCACTCTTCCTCCTCGTCTTCAGCAAACGGCTCGTCTTCGTCATCAATCAGGACGCCGTCCACCCGCGCCAGTTCCAGGGGCTCAACGCCGACCACTTCGTATTCATTTCCGCACTCTTCGCAGGTAACTACATCGCCTTCTTCCACTTCGTCCAATTCAATGTCTAATCCATTCTCGCATTCCGGGCAGTTGGGCATGGCAGCCTCCTCACTTCTTATGGCAATTCGTATTGCAGTATGAACTTACGTTGCAGGATAACATCGCTATTCTTGGGGAGAAACGCCCCTCAGGTCAAGCACAACCCTATCCTGGCCAGACCGTCGCCCCGAACAATGGAGAACGCTCTGTGCGATTCCCCGAAACGGTTCTGTCATCCATTGGATGCTGGAGGGAAACTCCCTCCGCTGCTCTCAAAAGGAATAGACTGTGTGCAACCGCACATTGATACACCGCGCCCTCAAAATCCCTTGGCCCCAACCCGTTCAGGAGTCTTTATGCGCACGTATGTTTGGATCCTGCTTGCCTTTTCCACAGCCGCTTTTGCACACCAGGCCGCTCCCGCGAGCCAAGTGCCACAAACCGGCCAGATTACGGGTCACGTGGTTTGCGGAGATACCAACCAGCCTGCCCGGTTCGCAACCGTGCAGCTCATCGGCGAGCATCCGGCTGCAACAACAGTCTTCGATTCGGATGCCATGGCTAAGGATCCCGACTTCGAAAAGACATTTGCGAAAGCCATGACGGCGGTGATGAAGGGCGGCAATTCGAACCTTTCCGCCGTTACCGCACTGGATGGCGGTTTCTCAATGGACAAGGTTCCTGCCGGAACCTATTGGGTGGTCGCGCAGTTCGCCGGTTACCTTTCTCCGCTCAGCCAACTTTCGCCGGCGGAGCGGGCCAAAGCAACGGCCGATACCCTTAAAGCCGTCCAATCCTCCGCTGAAAAGGTTGTGGTCCAGCCAAACCAGTCAATCCGGGTGGATATCCGGCTGGAGCGCGGCGCCTCGATAAGCGGCACAGTCCGCTATGACGACGGCAGCCCTGCGCCAGGCGTCACGCCGATGCTTATGACGCTCGACAAGGACGGCAAATGGAAGGACCTGGGGGCCGTTGTCGCAATCCCCGTAAACACTGACGATGAGGGTCACTATCGGCTCTACGGGCTGCTTCCCGGAAAATATGCAGCCAAGGCCACTTTGCCAACAACGCAGGTCTCCGTCGGACTGGGCGCAATGCCCTCGGTTCACTCCAGCATGGGAGACATGCTGATGGCATACTCGGGAGGCGCTCTGCACGAAAAGGACATCAAGCCCGTCGAAGTGGGCTCCGGAGACGATGTGAGCGGGATCGACATCGTGTTTCCAATTGACAACCTGCATACCATCGCGGGATCGGTGGTGGCCAAAACGGATAGCCACGCGGTCAATTCCGGTTGGGTCTCGCTGGAAGAGTCCGACACAAAAGCCCAGGTTCGCGGTACCAGCATTGAGTCAGACGGCAGCTTTCGCCTGAATTACGTCCTCGAGGGTCAGTACATTCTGAAAGTCGCCGGCGCATCGGATATGGAGAAATCGGCCGATGACAGCGCAGGTGCCAGTCTCGCGTTTATGATGCACGGCAAGACTCTGAAGGTGTATGGCCCTGCTGAAATGCCGATCACACTGAAGAACGACTCGACCGGGCTTGTCATCCAGGTTCCGGACGTGTCCTCGACGCCGGCCCCGAGTCCCGTCGCGATACAACCCGCGGCTGCGCCGTGACCACAACGGGAAGAGCCGAGACGTGCAACCGGCTAACCGCATGACACGCGTCGCATCAAACGAGTACCCTGAGGAAGACGATGCCCCGGTCTGGCGCCAGTTCGATTTCCTTCCCTGCATTTCGCGGCACTACGCGACGACTGATTCTCGCCAACCTGTTCGCCTACTTCGCGTTGCTGCTGACGCGTGTGGCGTCGCGGTCCGCCGCGGAGTGGATTGCTGGCGTCTTCGTCTTTTTCCCAGGCGTCTTTCTGCACGGAGCGCTCTGGCAGCCGTTCACCTACAGTTTCATTCATCAGGGCATTCTGGGAACGGCGCTGGAACTGCTTTCCCTTTGGTTCCTGGCCGGGTTCCTTGAGCCGATGCACAACTCGAGTTGGGTGGCTGGCCTCTACGCCTCATCCGTTTTCGGCACCGCGATTAGCGCCGCCGTAATCTATGTGCTCAGCGGCACGCTTGGCTTTTCGCTTCCGCTGATCCCTCTCTATGGCTGCTTTGGGGGGATTTTCGGGCTGCTGGTAGCCTTCGGCGTGCTTTATGGGGACATGGAGTTCATGCTGTTTCCTCTCCCGATCGGCATCAAGGCTCGCTATTTGGCTGTGATCTACGCGTTGATTGCGGTTGCTATGATGTTTGGCGAACAACGCATGTATGCCTTCGCGCAGCTTGGCGGTGGGCTGGCCGGGATGCTCTTTATCCGCCTCGCTCCGCGCCGCGGCATTTCGTTTGCGTTCAGTGAGCAATGGTACGGCATTCGCAACCGCTACTACCGCTGGAAGCGGCGCCGCGCCGCACGCAAGTTCGAGGTCTATATGCGTTCCCAGGGCAGAACCGTCCGCTTTGATGGGAGTGGCAAGCAGATCGACGAAGACCCGAACGACAAGAAGCGCTGGAACTAAACGTAGATTCTGTTCTATTCTCTAATAACAACCAATAAGGGGTCATCGGCGACAGGTCTTCCCGCCGGTGTTTTGGGAATCAGGACAACTTGCGGTCACAGTTTCAGTTATCGGCACCTGTGCCGGTGCTGCGCCTCTGTGGAAGACTCGAGGCGCAATGACGATCATCAACAGGCGCAGTATGTTACAGATGGTGGCGATGTCCGCCGGCTGCGCTATCGCGCCATTTGGTCTCGCCCATCCGGCACAGACGTGGGCTACCTCTAACGAAGACGAGACGTTCTTAGACGATCTTGAACGGCAAGCCTGTCTCTTTTTCTGGGAGCAGGGCAGCGCGACAACTGGCCAGATTCTTGACCGCGCCCGCAACGACCTGACCGGCGCTCGTGATCGTCGTCGCATGGCCAGCATTGCCGCTACCGGCTTTGGGCTCACCGCGCTTACGATCGCCGATCGCCGCGGCTGCATTCCCCACGCGGAGATTGTTGAGCGCGTGAGGACCACGCTGGATTGGCACCTGAACTCGCTGCCGGAGGTGCATGGTTTCTTCTTTCATTTCACGGACATTGAAACCGGAAAGCGATGGGCGCGATGCGAACTCTCTTCGATCGATACGGCCATTTTGCTTTGCGGGATTCTGACGGCGCGCGCATGGTTTGACGACGCGCAGATCCAGTCGCTGGCACAGCAGATTTATGAGCGCGTGGATTGGCCATGGATGCTGAACGGCGGCGCTGCGTTCTCGATGGGATGGCGTCCGGAGAGCGGGTTCCTGTCTGCTCGATGGACCCATTATTGCGAGCTGATGATGATTTATCTGCTCGCCATCGGCTCGCCGAGCCATCCGGTTTCACCCGAAGTCTGGAGAGGTTTTGCGCGACCGGTTCAGCACTATGCCGGCCTGGAATACATCAGCGGGGACGACCCCATCTTTGTGCATCAATACTCGCACGCATGGTTTGATTTTCGCGGCAAACGCGACGCTTTCGCCAATTACTTTGACAACTCGATCATCGCAACGCGGGCCCACAAGGCGTTCTGTCTCTCCATGCCCAACTGGTACAACCAGGACTATTGGGGCATTACCGCCTCAGACTCGGTGCGTGGTTATACGATCTGGGGCGGTCCGCCCTCGCGCGGACTCATCGACGGGACGGTGGTACCATGCGCGCCGGCAGGTTCTCTCGCGTTTCTGCCGGCCGAATGTCTCCCCGTTCTCCGCGCTATGCGTTCAAAATCCGGCGCGCAGGCATGGGGTCGTTACGGCTTCGTGGATGCTTTTCATCCCGCGGCCAACTGGTACAACCCCGATGTGCTGGGAATCGACCTGGGGATCTCGGTTCTGATGGCGGAGAATCTGCGCACCGGGCAGGTTTGGGATACGTTCATGCGCAACCCTGAAATCACGCGGGCGATGCAGCTTGCTGGCTTTCGTCCCGACGCCGTGGTGTAAGGCGCTGGGGCGTCCGCAGGATGAACGAAGCGGATGAACAGGATAGAATCCTCTCTGAAATGATCACTCAAATCGCATTCCTTTTCCCGGGTCAGGGATCGCAATCTGTCGGCATGGGCCGCAGCCTCGCTGAAGCTTTTCCCGTAGCCGCAGAGACCTTTGCCGAAGCGGATGAAGCGCTTGGGTTTCCGCTGTCGAAACTGATCTTCGAAGGTCCCGAAGAAGACCTGAGGTTGACGGAAAATACCCAGCCGGCGATCCTCACTGCCAGCGTCGCCGCAGCGCGCGTCCTGGCGCAGCATGGCATTCATCCTACGCTCGCCGCGGGGCACTCGCTTGGGGAGTGGTCAGCCCATGTGGTTGCGGGAACTATCAGCTTTGTTGACTCAGTGCGCGCTGTTAAAGCGCGCGGTCGCGCCATGCAGTTGGCTGTTCCCGTGGGACAAGGCGCCATGGCTGCCGTGCTTGCGCTGGATGCGGCCCAGGTGGCCGAGGCCTGCCGGGAAGCGGAAGCCGAAACGGGTCTCCCAGTGGCCGCAGCCAATCTGAACTCGCCAAGTCAGACGGTGATTTCCGGAGCGCTGGAGGCGGTCGAAAAGGCTTCGGCGCTGGCCAAGGCAAAGGGCGCGCGGCGAGCAGTCCTGCTGCCCGTCAGCGCTCCGTTCCACTGTGCGCTGATGCAGCCCGCACAGGAAGAGGTCGCCCGCGTCCTCGCGACCGTCCGCCTTGCTGATCCGCGCATTCCGGTTGCTGCCAATGTTACGGGAGATCTGGTTACCGCAGCGGACGCCGTCCGCGACGCTCTCATTCGCCAGGTCACAGGGGCAGTCCGCTGGGTCGACTGTGTGCAATCGCTCATTGCTGCGGGATCTGATGTTTTCATTGAGGTGGGTCCGGGGAAGGTTCTCTGCGGCTTGTTGCGGCAGATCGACGCTGGTCAGAAATCGCTCAACGTGGAAGACCCCGCCAGTCTGGAAGCCACGATAGCAGCGCTGGCCGCGCAAGGACCTGCAGCCTGACGCTGGAACTTGGGCGGTGTCAGCCACAAAAGCACCGCGACCTATCCATTCGCGGCTGCTCGGGCGAATGGGTGGGATACCACAACCCCCAATAAGCCCATTCATCAGCACCACACGAGTCCGCTCTCCCGGGACGCGCTACGGCCCTAGATACAGTTCCACGCCCGGCGGTGAAAAATTCAGCTGATGTGTTTTTGGATCGTAGTCCAGGTTCAGCGCGCCGCTCTTACGTCCGTTGATTAGCACCGCGACTAGAAGCACATTGCCATACATGCGCGCGGCAACGATCTTGTGCGTTTGGATGTTGCCATATTCGTTGTCCGGACTCGACGAACTCCAGTCGCCCTGGAATCGCGAAAAAGGATAAGCCCCGTGCTGATTCTGATGCTGCTGCCAGTCCTTGTCGTGCACCCAGATTCCGTAGGCCTTGGGCAGATCGTTCTTTTCCACCGCAGTCAAAAACCTGTTCACCGTCGATCGCCCCATGAGGTGGTTGTTCCAGTTCCATGGCCAATCCACGGGCCGGCCAGCTACCAGCCACCAGCCAACAAACAGCACCAGCAGCAATCCACCCGAGCTGAACAGGATGAGCCGATTTCGTTTGTATCGTTCTTCGTCAAACTTGGGCGCGTCGAGTAAAGTCATGATGAAAGTTCCTCGGACTCAGAATACGGCAACGTGGCATAACCCCGTTTCAGAGATCAGAGACTGAAGCCATCGCCTGATCGCTCTAGTCTGTTAGACACCCCAGCGGGCACAACAGTTCCCGGCGCAAATTTCGATTTCCTGCTATTCGTTCATAAGTTGGCCGCGCAGGCTTATTTTCTCCCTGCAGCATCCACCGTGTGCGTCGGGTCAGCGCCTTCCCAAACAACGTCCGCAGTAGGCCCGTAGGTTGAAGGCACGTCCCTGCCCAGCAGCCGTAAATAAACCGTGAGTTGCGTGCGATGGTGCGCCGTATGCAAAACACGCCGCCAGAATATCCAAACACGCTCTCGCTGAACATCGAAGAAGGGCACACCTGCCATCCACCAGGCCGCGTCTTGCTGTGCGAAGAACTCCAGGCGCACCTTGACCAATTGCACAAAGCGCGCAGAAGCAGTTTCAAGCGTGAGTTGAACGGGCAAAACCAGCTCTGGCGGCGGCTCCGGAGTCCCGAGAAACTCCCCGAAGAAACGGCGCTCGGACAATAGCTGATGTTTCAGAATCTCGTACACAGTGCTCGAGCGCGCATGCGGCTTGAAATCAAGATCAGCATCATAGAGCTCACGCCACGTCGAGATCACCTTGTTCGACTCGCTGGCATAGATATCCAGCAGATGCTGAAAATGTTCGTCTGCAGCTCGCGGGACTTCCGCTTCGGGAATGGCCGTGCAGGTGTATTTCATCGCAATGATTCCTCCGCCCGCCTGGTGTCTGCCCCCCGGTCTTCGCTGCCTCCGCCGCTAATCTTCTCTGCTATACAAGATCCGCTTCTTTTCTTCATGCCGCTCGAGGCCCAGTTCAATCAATCGCGTCAGCAACTCGGTATACGGCAGGCCGGTTGCTTCCCACAACTTTGGATACATGCTGATCTGGGTGAATCCCGGCATGGTATTCACCTCGTTCAGGTAGATGCGCCGTTTGCCGTCCGATTCCATCAGAAAGTCCACGCGCGCCAGGCCGGACAGGTCGCAGGCGCGGAAGGCCGCCACCGCCATCTCGCGAATCTGCTTCGTCTCGGCGCGGGTCAACTTCGCCGGAATCACGGGCACGGATCCCTCGGAGAGGTATTTCGCCTCGTAGTCATAGAATTCCTTGCCGGGAACAATCTCGCCGACGACACTGGCTTTGGGGTCATCGTTGCCTAGCACCGCTACCTCAAGTTCCCGCGCCTTGGCGGTTTTGCCGCCCACACCCTGCTCGACGATCAGTTTGCGGTCGTACTTCGCCGCCTCATTGAGCGCCGGACCAAGTTCCTTCCGGTCATGCGCTTTGCTAATCCCAACTGACGATCCCAGGTTAGCCGGCTTCACAAACACCGGGTACTTCAGCGTCGACTCCACCTGGGCAATCGCTTTGCGCGGTGTCTTCTCCCACTCCGCCCGCAACAGAGTGACGTGCTTGACGATGGGGAGCCGTGCGTTGGCGAAGAGCCGCTTCATTACATCCTTGTCCATGCCGGCCGCCGAACCAAGAACGCCGGAGCCCACATAGGCAATACCGGCTAGCTCAAACAGCCCCTGGATGGTTCCATCCTCGCCAAACGTGCCGTGGAGCACGGGAAACACAACGTCGAGATTCGCGGACGCCGGCCGGGTGCTTCCCGCCGACAATGCAACGCCTTTTTCCACGGGTTCGGGCGCAAGCAGTGTCGGAATCCCCTCCTGCAGCAGTTTCGCCCCCGGGGTTGTGTCGGGATCGCCCGCTCGCAGGCGGCGGGCCACAGTGCTCTGGTCGCCCACCAGCAGGTTTTGTGCCTCTCCGGCTGCCAGCCAGTGACCGTCCTTGCTGATCCCGATCGGGACCACCTCGAATTTCTTCCGGTCGATCGCCTTCAATACCGAAGCAGCCGACAGCAGCGAAACCTCATGCTCGCCGCTACGCCCGCCAAAGAGAATTCCAACACGAAGTTTTTTTGCCATCCAGGCACCTATTTTAGTTCTTCAGGCCAGATCTGGACGTTCACTTTGTGGTTACCGGCTGTCCGCGCTCATTGAGGGGAGTGCCGTAGCAGGGATCAACCCGAATCGGGTTGGGATCCGCTTTCTGGGGCCAGATGTACGGTAAGGGTTTTCCTTTGCGGGACTGCCCGAGCAACACGCGAATGGTCCAGGACGGCATGTTTTCAAGCGGCGCGATGGAACCGTCGGAGGCGAAGCGCAGGGGCGGTGCCCAGTATTGCAGGTCGTGACCCTTGATTCCGTCAGGCCGAGAATTCCACTCGTCTCCCATCCAAATCAGGGCTGGGCCGTCCGCTGTCGGGATGGTGGCAATGAAGGTTTGCTGCGCAGGAATAATGGGTTTTCCGCCGGCATCGCGGTTGATGTTTCCGATTTCTTTGTACGGTCCAAGCGGATTCGATGAAACCAGAATCCGCGCGCCGCTGCCCGCGGCGCAGAAGCAGCAGGTATGGTCAAAGACCGCGTAAGAGCTTGCGCCGCGATGGAAGAGGGCCGGCGCTTCGCATTCGCGCGCAAGAACGGGGCTGGTCTCGCCGCTGGAAGAAAGGTAGTCGGCTGTAAGGCGCTCGACGCGGATGGAATGGCCTTGATCGATGACAGTGTAGATGAAGTAAGCCGTGCCGTCTTCGTCCACAAAGAGGCTTCCGTCGCCGGGATGATCTTTGGCCTGGGAAAGCTGCACCGCGGTGTTGGCGATGGTAAATGGCCCTATGGGTGTATCGCTGGTTGCGACTCCAACTTTGCCGTCCCACAGTTTCGGATACCAGTTGTACCAGAGAACATACTTATGGGTTCGCACGTTATAGGCAACATAAGGGCGGTAGTAGACGCCGTCCAGCGGAGACTTGAGGAGTTCGCCTTCAAAAGTCCAGTGCTCAAGATCGGCTGAGCTGTAAACGCGAAAGCGGTTGTTGATGGTATAGCCCGCCGTCTTGCCGTAGGCGGTTCCGTAAAGGTAGTAGCGGCCGGCAAAGAAGTGGAGGCAACCGTCGTGTGCATCCATGATGTTGCCGTCCGCGTCCCGCCGTGGAACCACATTCTGAATGGTCACCTTGCGGAAGCGGGGAGTTTGCGCCGCGGAGTTCAAGGCAGCAAGAAACGGACAAAGAATCATGAAACCAACGGTCGCGAACCATGGGAGCGCTGCAGCACGGCAATTCACAGGATCTTCTTCCCAAACGCCGAGCAGGCTAGTTCCACGGCCAGATCCGCGGTCCGGTTGTGCTCGTCGATCACCGGGTTCACCTCGACAATTTCAAAGCTGAGCAGGCGGCCATGATCCGCAATGATCTCCATAGCCAGGTGGGCTTCGCGGTAGGTGGCGCCACCACGCACCGGCGTACCCACTCCGGGGGCGTCCTCCGGGTCAATCCAATCCATATCCAGAGAAACGTGGTATCCGGCCGTTCCGCGACCGGCTGCCCGCAGCGCCTCTTCCATCACTGTTCGCATGCCACGTTCGTCGATATCGCGCATGGTATAGACCTCCGCCACCCCGGCGCGCCGAATGTTCTCCCGTTCGGCTGCATCGATGTCCCGCACCCCGATCAGGACTGTATTCTCCGCGGCAATCTTCGGCGAGTAACCAAAGATGTTCCCCAACGGCTCGGGTCCCAGCCCCAGCAGTGCTGCCAGCGGCATTCCATGTACGTTCCCCGAAGGGGAAGTTTCCGGCGTGTTGATGTCTGGATGCGCATCAATCCAGATGACGCCGACTTTTTGCTCCCGCCTGCGATAGAAATGCGCCACTCCGGAGACGGAGCCCGCCGCCAGCGAGTGGTCTCCGCCCAGAACCAGGGGCGTCATTCCCTCCTCCAGCGTCTTCACCACAGCCTCCGCGGTGCGTGTGCAGGTTTCTGCAATCTCTGTCAGATAGCGGGCACTCTTGTTGCCGAAAGCGCGGGTTTCGGCAATCTCCACGCGGATGTTGCCGCCATCGGTTACCTGGTGACCCAGGGCCTCAAGGCGCGCCTCCAAGCCAGCGACGCGCATTGCGGAGGGGCCCATGTCGACGCCGCGCCGGCTCGCGCCCATATCCAGTGGGACCCCGATCACGCGAATGCTGCGCGGGGGCAACGACTGCGTTCCGCTGTGCGGGGTGAATGGAATCTCTCCAGAATCTTCAGTTCTCCTGTGCATGGTTGGGTCTCCTCCGGGCCTGCGTTCCATTCCTCGAGTCGCGTATGCGTTCCAAAGGGAATCCGCAAAATGGATGGGCGGCCGGCCAACTCTCTTTGGTAACCAGGCAGGATACCTCCGCCTGATGCGAAACCGCTATTAGATCAGATTCATGTGAGAGTAAGATAAGTACGCGCGTTTCATGCGCTTTACAGCTTCCCGGGGCTGGGAAAACTATTTGACTCCAACTGATTGAATCAAATAAACCTCTTGGCCGATAGTGCAAAGTCAGGAACCCAAATGTCCCATGGCCGCAAAACCCGATCAGTCGAGATGAAACACCGCATTCCCGGATATGCGGGCATTCAGGCAGCAATCATCGTCCTTGCGGCCGTGTTCGGCTGGGCTTCCGCCGCAGCGGCGCAGAACCCGCTCGGTACCCTCCAGGAGATTCACGCCCTTTCCAACGCGGAGGCCGGTCACCACTTGCCGGTTACGTTTGAAGCCACCGTGACCTATTACCGCAGCTATGAGGGGACTCTCTTTGTCCAGGATGGGAACGCGGGTATTTATGTTCAGCCGTCCATCGTTTATACCCTCGTGCCCGGCGACCGAATCCTCATCCGCGGAACCACGGAGCCGAGCTTCCGCCCCTTTGTCAAAGAGGCGACCATCACCCTGCTCCGCCACGGAGCCGTTCCGAAAGCTATCCCCGCCACGTTCGACGAGTTGATTCGCGCCGAGCGCGATTGTATGTTCATCTCTATCCGCGCCAAGGTACGCGCCGCCGACCTGGTCTACAGCTCCGATGTGCGCAGTACTGTGCTGCAGATGATCACCGGTGGAGGCACAATTGACGCGGTAGTGGACAGCGATGACGCCAGCCGGCTGGAAGGTCTTCTGGATGCCGAGATTGAGATTACCGGAGCTGTATCCGGAAGATTCGATGGCAAAATGCAGCAGACGGGGATCGAGGTCCACGCCTCGTCGTTCGACAACATCAAGATACTTCACCGTGCCGACACCGGGCCGTTGTCTCTTCCTGTCACGTCGATGGACCGCATTCTGGAGGGCTACCACGTCCAGGTGCTTTCGCAAAGAATCAGGGTTCACGGGACCATCACTTATTACCAGCCGGGTTCTGCAATCGTGTTGCAAGACGGACCAAAGAGTCTTTGGATCCAGACCCGCAGCATTGCTCCTGTGCAGGTTGGCGACCTGGCGAACGTAACCGGCTTCCCGGGTCTCCATGACGGATTTCTGACCCTCACCAATGGCTCGATACAGGATAGCCACACGCGGGCCCCCGTCACGCCTGAAGCGGCGACCTGGCACCAACTGGCAGGGAGCAAAAATGTCTTCGATCTGGTCTCTATCGAAGGCAAGGTACAGGGCGAAGTTGCGGAGGCAGCGCAGGACGAGTACGTCCTGGTGGCCGACGGGCAAATGTTTTCTGCAATTTACAGGCATCCACCGGCGTCCGCTCCGGGTCGCACAGCGCCCCAGCCCTTGAAGCAGATCCCACTCGGATCCACGATCCGCGTCATCGGCATTTGCATGCTAGACGATTCGAACCCGTTCAACGCGCAGGTTCCATTCACGATCCTTATGCGCTCACCGGACGATGCAACGGTGATCGCCGAACCGTCCTGGCTCAACATATCAAACCTCATCCGCATCGTCAGCTTGCTGTTGATCGTAGTTCTGGCGGCGGTGTCCTGGGGTGCAATACTGAATCGCAAGGTACGCCGCCAGACTGCGGCTCTGTCCCTGCGCATCGAGGCCGAAGCAAACCTCGAGCGGCGAATGGCCCAGCTCGAGCAGCGGCGCAGCAGCATTCTCGAGGACATCAATGGATCAAGACCGCTTGCCGAGATTCTCGAAGCCATCACGGAATTGGTCTCGTTCCGCTTGGACGGCGCTCGGTGCTGGTGCGAGATTACCGATGGGGCGCGGCTCGGCCATCCTCCCACTGCGCCAGAATCCCTGCGCATCGTGAGTGAGCTGATTCCGGCGCGCACCGGCGCACCGCTCGGAGCACTCTCTGCCGGGTTCGCGCTGGGATCTGTCCCGAGCGATGCGGAGGTTGCTGCGCTCGGCGTCGGAGCGCGCCTGGCGACCCTGGCCATCGAGACGCGCCGCCTCTACACCGATTTGCGCCACCGCTCCGAATTCGACCTGCTCACCGACATCCACAATCGCTTCTCCCTGGAAAAACATATCGACGCCCTCATTGAAGAGGCACGTCAAAGAGCGGGCATCTTCGGTTTAATCTACGTGGATCTGGATGAGTTCAAGCAGGTCAACGATATCTATGGTCACCGCGTTGGAGACCTCTACCTTCAGGAAGTCGCCATGCGCATGAAATGCCAGCTTCGCGGCCACGACATGCTTGCCCGCCTGGGCGGTGATGAGTTTGCCGCTGTAGTCTCCATCGTTCGTAATCGAGCGATTGTGGAAGAAGTCGCCCTTCGACTGGAAAGATGTTTCG
>JBEKUP010000042.1:0-48198 GCA_049514915.1 Occallatibacter sp.
CACCTTTACGAATGCTCGAAAGTGCATCAACTACTACCTTGCCGCTTGGTGCGAAGGTGATTGCACAGTCCAGCGCCACTGGCGGTCTGGCATCTTCGTTACCAACCCAAGTCGCGCCGAGTCTGACAGCCGCCGCACGGTGCGCTTCGCCCCGCGTAACGACATACACCTCGCATCCCCAGGAATGGAGCACTGGAATTGATAGCGTGGCGGAACTGCCGAAGCCGAAGAGCCCTACGCGGTCTCCAGGCTGCACACCCGCAACCCGCAAGCTGCGAAACCCGATAATGCCAGCGCAGAGCAACGGCGCCACATGGGTTGCATCGAGCTCCTGCGGCAGGGGATAGGCGAAGTCTTCTCGCGCAAGCGCATATTCGGCAAACCCTCCGTCAACTGAATAGCCGGTGAAGGTCGGGTGGTCGCAAAGATTCTCCATTTCATGCTGGCAGAAGAAGCAATCGCCATCCGTGCCACCCATCCAAGAAACGCCTACGCGAGTCGCCAAAGGTAAATTCGCGCTGGCGCTCTCAATCACCTCTCCAACAATCTGATGGCCGGGAATCAGTGGTTGGTGGAGCACCGGCAGATTCCCCTCCACGATGTGCAAGTCTGTGCGGCATACGCCGCATGCGAGCACCCGCAACAGCAGGTAGCCCGGCGACACCTGCGGGCGAGGCACATCCTCAATCCTCAAATGGAGCGCGGCGCTCCTATTTCCTGGATCGAAGATGGCAGCTTTCATAAGCGCTTATCTACTCCTTTGAGTTGATTGATTCCGTCCCGCTAAACTGCTGGTGCGTGGAGATGGGGTTCTCCGGGGCATTGCGGCTGATTGGTTCGAGCAATGCGTGATTGACGTGCGTGGCTGTCGAACTGCGGCCTAAGGCTTCATCTCCCTTAAAGTCTGCCACCTACCCTCTGCCACTGCTGAGCAATCGGACACTACCTCGTATTCCGTCACAGAAGACAACCATGCGAGAGGCGCACCGCATGTCAGCCAAAGCGATCTCAATCGGCTGTGCAATTGGGAACAACATTGTAAGTCGAAAATCCCCAAACTGGCTTCTGTGTTTCTTCGCGGCATGAAGTTGTCAAATTCATACCGCTCTTTTCGAAAACGCTCCGTCTGCAAGAAGCAACTGACATCTGCGAGGCAACCTCATGAAGGCTAGTACACGGCAACTCGGCGCGGTTCCGGAAACACCCGAAGAGCATGAAAACAGAGCTGGAGTCGCTCACATCCTGGAAGGGGACAAGATCAAGCAAATCTACCGGGACAGGAGCGCAGAGGACGCTCTCGACGAAGCGCAGGATGATGAAGCTGCCGAAGAAGAGGAAGAGGATGAGTTGGAAGAGGAAGATGAAGTAGTCCGGGCTGCAGAAGCAAATCAGTAATAGGCTTTTTCATCCTATCGGCGAGCAAGCTGAAACAGGAAGGGCGAGGTACGATGACAAAGCTTACGTATGAGGAGCGGAAGGAACTTCCTAAAGGGGAGTTTGTCTTTCCGAAGACGCGGCGCTACCCAATTGAGGATGCTGCGCACGCGCGAGATGCCTTGGCCCGGTCCAGCGGAAAGCCGGAACACGCGACGGTCGTTGCGGCGGTCAAGCAGAAGTATCCAGAGATCGACGTAGAGAAATAAGAAGTGGACTGCTGCGGAGGCGTTGGCCGGGCAATGAGGCTTGTGTCTTGCACCAGACGACCGTTTATGCCGCCCGTTTTCTTTACAGGCCTGGCTCCCTCGCTCTGAACTCTGACCCATCGAGACAATGCTTGCTTATTGAGCCTTGACTGTCCAGATATGCTCACGACTGCATCGTCTCGTTGACTGCGCCGCCATGCCGGGCGAGTGCCCGTATAACCCCCATCATAACTCAGTGGTCCGTATTGCACAGCGCAACCCGTGTAGATAGGCCACCATTGACATGTCCCGTGGTGGCGGATTCTTGCCCTGCGGACGGCCTGCCGTGATGTTGCGAACGAGGCAGGCGTGGAGTGAAATGCACTTCGTTGGCCCGCACTCTTCACATTCGCAAAGCCAACCTTTCCCAGCAAACTGTAATACAACAGCTCGTTGGGCTGAATGGAATGGTGACCTATGACTACCGCAGTGGATCCGATCCACATGAAAGCACCGATAGTCCTGCCGATTGCCGTTCCCGACAAACCAGTCCCGATCAAGCGCAACTACCACTGGATGCGGTGGGCATTGGCTATCGGCTTAGTAATTGGGATCGCAATTGCGTGGCAGTTATGGCGAACTCATGTGCAAAATATGGTGACCTATCAAACGGTGCCCCTAGAGCGTGGGGCTGTGCAATCGAGCGTCACTGCAACCGGCTCGGTGAACGCTGTGGTCGATGTGCAGGTGGGAAGCCAGGTGTCGGGCAACATCAAAGCGCTCTACGCCGATTTCAATACTAAGGTGACCAAGGGTCAACTGGTTGCTCTGATCGATCCCGCAGTCTTCCAGACTCAGGTGGACCAGGCACAGGCATCACGAAGTTCCGCGCAGTCGGCAGTGGCCACTGCGGCCGCACAAGTACAGAAAGCAAACTCGGATCTTTCAGGGACGATTGCCGGAGGAAGAAGTGCGGCCTCTGTGATGGCGAAGGACCGCGCCGTCGCCGTGAACGCGCAGGCCCAATTCGGGAGGCTCGACAGCCTTTTCAACGATGGAATCACTTCCAAGCAGGACCACGAGGCCGCGAAGGCAACCGCAGATGCCGCTACCGCGCAGGTAGCCGCAGACCAGGCTCTGGTAGATGAATCGAAACAGACAATTCAGTCGGCACAGGATCAAGTCACGGTGACCCAGGCGCAACTTGGCTCTGCCAAGGGTCTTGAGAGCCAGGCAGGCGCGTCGCTGGCGCAGGCAGCTCTCAATCTCGAACACACGCGCATCACCGCTCCTGTCGATGGCACCGTAATAGCTCGCCGCATGGATGTTGGCCAGACTGTGGCGGCGTCGTTTGCGTCGCCGACGGTTTTTGAGATTGCCCAGGACCTGACGAAGATGCAACTGGATACCAATGTGGACGAGTCCGACGTGGGCAACATCCAGGTTGGCCAAAAAGCGACCTTCACAGTGGATGCCTATCCCACAACCACATTCCAAGGGGAGGTTACGGCGGTTCGGAAGGCTCCGATTATCACGACGAATGTCGTAACGTACGATGTGGTGATCGCGGTCTCAAATCCAGATCTCAAGTTATTCCCTGGAATGACAGCGAATGCGCGCATACTGACGGCGAAAATCAGCGACACGTTCAAGGTGCCAAATGCTGTGCTGAGAATCCACCCATCCGCCGCCGTGCTAAAGCAGTTTGGGTTATCCGCCGCGCCGGCGGGTAAGCAGCAGGTTTACGTATTGCAGAACGGGAAGCTCAAAGCAGTTCCGGCGGAGTTCGGGATCTCCGATGGGCAGTATACCGCGGTCTCTTCTACCGGCCTGAATGCCGGCGACCAGATCGTTCAGAGATTTAGCTCAGCCTCTACCGCAACCGCCGCAAGCGCTCCATCGTCATCGCCTGGCAGCAGCACTGGACGGACACCTCGTCTGTAAAACAATGCAAGGGGCCAAATCGTGAGCTCTCTCATCGACGTGCGCGATCTACGCAAGACATACCTGCTGGGGGAGATTGTCGTGAACGCGCTCCAGGGTGTGACGCTCTCGATTGAACGCGGCTCGTTTGTCGCCATCATGGGCGAGTCAGGTTCGGGCAAGTCGACTCTATTGAATCTCCTGGGCTGCCTTGACCGGCCCACATCCGGACGCTACCTATTGGATGGCACATCGGTAGAAGGGATGAACCGCGACGAACTCGCCGAAATCCGCAATCGAAAAATCGGCTTTGTATTTCAGAACTTCAATCTCCTGCCCCGCATGGATGCGCTGGAGAATGTGGAGCTGCCCTTGCTCTACAAGGGCAGCGATACTCCAAACGAAGATGAACTCGGTTTGCGTGCCTTGACAGACGTCGGGCTTGCAGGGCGAGAGCACAACCTTCCTGCTCAACTTTCGGGAGGGCAGCAGCAGCGCGTGGCGATTGCACGCGCCCTGATCAACAAGCCCGAGATTCTTCTCGCTGACGAGCCGACCGGGGCGCTTGACTCGCACAATGGCGCCGAGATCATGAACATCTTCCAGGCGCTGAACCAGACCCAGGGAATCACAATTGTGATGGTTACCCACTCGGACGAGATCGCCTCGTACGCGGCCCGCATCATCCGATTCCGCGATGGCCTGATTGTGGCGGACGCGGAGGTTGCGAAACCAGTCAAGGAACCTCTGGCGGTGGCAATGACGCCTGTTCGAACGGAGGTGGGGGGATGAAGCAGCTTATCTCTTCCATCCGAATTGCATTCCGAGCGTTGAGAATGAACAAGCTTCGTTCGGCGCTGACCATGCTGGGAATTGTGATTGGCGTTGCTTCCGTGATTGCAACAGTGGCCATCGGGTCAGGAGCAACGCAACGGATCCAGCAGCAGATTGCCAGCATCGGCAGCAATATCATTATCGTCATCCCAGGAAGCATGAGCAGTTCAGGAGTGCGGCTCGGTACAGGCAACGCGGTGACGCTGTCAGAAGCGGACGCCAGGGAGTTGATGGCACAATGTCCGGATGTTGCTCTTGCGTCGCCAATGGTGCGCGGCGGAGCACAAGTGGTGAACGGGAACAACAATTGGGCTACGAGCATCCTTGGCATCACACCGGACTATTTGACCATTCGCGAACTCACGGTCGCAGAAGGATCGGAGTTTGCGCAGCAGGATGTAGATAGTGCCAACAAAGTCGCCGTGCTTGGCCAGACGCCGGTAGACAACCTCTTCGATGGAGCTGATCCAATTGGACAAACCATTCGCATCAAGAACGTTCCGTTTAGTGTAGTTGGGGTTCTGACGCGCAAGGGGCAGTCTTCGTCTGGACAAGACCAGGACGATGTGATTCTGCTTCCAATTTCTACCGCAAAGCGGAAAGTCATCGGTGTCAAGCAGGCCAACGCTGACGCTGTGGATACGATCATGATGCAGGCCAAATCCGGCGCTCAGATTCCGGCCGCGCAGGAAGAAGCTACAGCCTTGTTGAGGCAGCGCCATCATCTACAAGCGAACGATGACAATGACTTTTCAATCCGCAACCTGGAAGAGCTGTTCGCGGCGCAAGAAGCGTCTTCGCACATCATGGCTGTGATGCTGGCAGCGGTGGCATCGGTGTCATTGGTGGTCGGCGGCATCGGCATCATGAATATCATGTTGATTTCAGTTCAGGAGCGCACGCGGGAGATTGGGCTGCGCCAGGCGCTGGGCGCAAAGACGCGCGACATTCTTACACAGTTTCTGGTAGAGGCGATCACGCTATCCGTCGCAGGCGGGTTGATCGGAATACTCATTGGCATTGGCGCATCGTTCCTGATTTCAAAGATGGCAGGTTGGGCAACATCCGTTGGCCCGGGAGCAGTCCTGCTCGCCGTCTTCTTTTCTGCGTTGGTAGGTGTCGGCTTTGGTTATTATCCAGCAAGAAAGGCCGCGTACCTTGATCCGATCGAAGCACTGCGATACGACTAAGCTACCCTTACCCTCTGAGGCGTCAAACGAGCATCTCGGCAAAGAAGAAAATGATGCTTCATTTCCGATCCACAAAAAGCGAGTTCTTATACGACTTGGGTGGTTTTAGGCGTTCCCCACGGGTTTGTAAGTCGTTGAAACAAAGGCCATCCACAATTTGGCCCACGTCCCCTCCTCGGTACGATCGATCGACCGAGACCACACACTGCGCCGTGTAGTCAGCCAGCGGCAGGGGAACGATATCAATCAGTCTGCCCTCCGTTCAGTTCATTCCTGATCATGTCTTTCGCAGATTTGGATCTACGGGCTGAGTGTTTGATTCTTCATAAGCAATCTGATTCGCGGGTGTGGGGGAAAAACCCGGCCACTTTGATCCTAAAGGCTCCCCAAAAAATGTAGTCAATTTTGTCGTCAGCCTATTTCAAAATCGGTCATAATCGGGGATGTACCGATAGCAATCCGCGAAAGGGAGGAGGGGCGGGAACAGCAAACGCGCGGATCGTGGGCGACGTCGAAAGTCCTTCATTTTTCAGCGCTTAATGGACCGATTCAACTGTCTTTTCTATGAGAGGTTTAACGAAGAGTGTGCCTCAAAACGTGCTCCGGCGGGCGATCTTAAGTAGCTCAATGGCAGAGCATTCGGCTGTTAACCGAAGGGTTGTAGGTTCGAGTCCTACCTGAGGAGCCAATAAATCAATAATGGGGAACCGGATCTATTCGGACTCTATCTCGATGGCGTTGATGAGCGGATAATTCTTGACGGGCATGAAGTCGAGTTCCAGCATGCCATGTGCGGTGGGTTTTACATGATCGAAGGTCATCACCGCAGTGCCACCATTTTGATTTTGGAGGATGTCGAAGTCTTTAAGCAGCGTCTTGCCATTGCAGTAAACATCGAAAACGCGGCTCCCTTGTCCCCCTGGACCTCCATTGGTGACACCAAACCACCTCTCAGAGAAATAGAATCGTAATTTGTAGACCTTGCCTGCTACAACCGGTATGCGGTAATGGAAATGCCCGTACCGCGCCCATTCGAAAAGCTTGGAATTGTCGTTCTTTGGTAAGTTATCCGGATGAAACGTCCGCCTGCCCCCCTGGAAGAAACGTTCCGGCAGCCAGGTATTTCCCACATTGTCATGGAAGACGACCGGGCCGGCAATCATTCGCACTGTTGCGGCACCATCAGATGGTGCCGGTGTGATTTCGACCGCATCGAGAAATGCCCCATCTGAGACGAAGTCCAAGTGGATAGTGCCGTCATCCATCGGATGAATTCCGGTGTAGACTTTGCCGAGACCAATGTCGTCGCCGCCAGCTTCATCCACAACATCCAATTCAGCGGTCAACGCATTGTTGATCTTGAAGTTCACTTGACGAGCAGCCACCTTATCCCCGGCGGTTTCAGCAAATAACAACAGCAGTTGATAGTTCCCGGGCGGAACGGGAATCCTGCATTGAGATTTCCCTTCACGTCCTTCTTGAAAAAGCGCCGGATCGTCTGTTCCCTGAATCAGATGATTTGGGTGTGAAAAGGTGGAGCCCCCCGTGCAAAACCGATCAGCGAGCCACGTCTGGCCAGCTGCATCGGTATAGGGGCGCGAGGCTGGGCCAAAACGAATGCGGATGGTTTTATCTGCTGCGATCCCGGCAGCCTCAGGTAATGCGCGAGACTCGATGGTTTTTGCAGGGGGCTTGGGGTTGTCGGATCGTGGATACAATTCACTGAAGTGGAAGAAATAGCTTCCAAGCAACAACAAAATCACGACTCCCAGAAAAGCCAGGTGCAGCGATGTCATCTGTTGCGACGGTCTTACACCCGGAACAGCTTGGACAGGTGGTTCGGGTAGCGGCGCAGCCGCTGTGGGTAAGGTCGCTCGCTCCTTGCGCTCGAATTTCAGTACATACTTACCGGGTGGAAGCTTGATCTGAATTGAGTGGCCGGCACCCTCCGTGGCATAGTACTGCTCCAGTTTCTTCCTCAATGTGTGAGCCGTTACACGCACAATGGCATCAGACTGCGGGTCAAATTGTTGCATACGGTTGAGCGCCTGAACGGCGATGCTGTATTCCTTCACCGGTTCATGGTTGCCTGAAAAGTATTGATGTGCGACGTACTCCAGAAAGCGCTTCAGGTTCTGCGATTTGTCGAGAAAGCCGGACTGAAGCACAGTCTGCAGCTCCTGCCATTCTTCTTCCCGCTCCGTGCTGATGACGAGATTTTCGGGGGCCATTGGTAACGTCTCCGACGCGGCGACCATTATAACCATCCGAACATAATTCGGGCTCGATTCTTTACCAGCTCAAATTAACGCTTTCGCTTAACGTTTTTAACGCTAAGAGGAACATGCAAGACTTCGCATTGACCTAGAGCCATATCAATATGATGATAAAAGACATAAACCAACGTTTGTAACGACTGCACTCGACCTTGATACGCCGACTCTGGCACTTCCACGGTCGGCAACGATGATGAAGTGGCGCTTGTGCGGTCCAAGTTCTTTTCGAGACAGACGGTGCGAAAAGTACATTACCTCCAGGACCTACCCGCCTGTGCGGTTTCCAAAAGAACCGAATCTGACCCAGGCACGGAACCAACCGCGATCAATCTATCTCACATGACTTGAGGGGCCTTCGGGGACTCGAGATCATCGGCACGGATTCGAGACATCACGTAAATCGAACATTCCTTTCAGAGCCATTTCGCCTGCATTCGCCATGATCTACGAAAGCCGTCTGAAGAGCGAAACCCCTTCGCAGTGTCCGGGGCTGGACCCAAGAGGGCTCTGCCCTAGTCTGACCGCGATTGCTTTTAGGCAGGACGTGAACTTCAATATAACGTTCCCCGACCCGGTGACACACGCGGGTAGTGGCGTTTCAATCAAGCAGTGTATCGGTTAATAAACCCAAATTAACTTGCCATCCGCCGATTCCGGGGTCAAGGCTGTCGAGGTTGAAGATTGCAAACTTCGCAAGTCATGAACATAGAGGGAAGCGGCCGGATGATCAGGGATGCCAGGTTCCTCGACGCCTCAGATTCGCAATGTTCGCATCCCAAACGACGGCACCGCTCTTCCCTTGCTCTTTCTGTTCCTTTTCGGTGCGCCTCGACATTCCAACGCGCCGGAGGCAACGACGATAGCATCGGCGGACTGCCCGAGACCTTTTCAAAACAACTTCTGAGGTGAGATTCGAATGAATTTCAAAAGAAATAGACCTACCCTGGCGATCCGGCTTTTGCTCCTCGGCGCTGCACTCTTGACGGTCCTCTCCACGGGAGGTGCCGCAGACGCACAAAACAATACGGTCTTCGGTCCCAATGTGTATGTCTTCACGCCAAGCGATTCCATATCGTCGATCAATTCGACGCTCAACACTCTGAATGTCAACACGCAGTTCAGTACAAATCGCTACGCGGTGCTATTCACACCGGGCACCTATACCGGCGTGGAGGCCGAAGTGGGTTATTACGAGTCTGTCGCGGGCCTCGGCGAAACACCAAGTGCTGTGCACATTAGCAATGGCTATCTGAACTCCAACCAAACTGATTCCAACGGAAACTTAACCACTAACTTCTGGCGTTCAATCGAGAACATGCAAGTTACCGCCCCGTCGGGCGCTTATCAATGGGGCGTTTCACAGGGCGCGGACTTTCGGCGCATGCTGGTGGACAATTCGGGCGGCCTGGAGCTGACGAACACAAATTGCGGTGAGGCTAGCGGCGGATTCATCGCGGATTCCGAGATCACCGGAACTGTAAACGCCTGTTCTCAGCAGCAGTGGTACACGCGGAATAGCTCCATTGGAAAGTTCGAGGGGTACGTTTGGAACTTCGTCTTTTCCGGTGTCTCCGGCGCGCCGGCACAAAGCAATCCATTCGGCAGCGGATCCAGCGCCATGACCACGCTTGCCACAACTCCGGTGGTTCGTGAAAAGCCATTCCTCTATACCGATAGCGGCGGCAGCTATTGGGTCTTTTCTCCGTCCTTGAGAACAAACTCATCGGGCACGGACTGGAGCAACGGGGGCCTCGGTGCCGGCACCTCTCTGGCGATCAGCACGTTCCTGATAGCCACGCCGTCAACATCGCTGGCGACCATCAACGCTGCACTGGCAGCCGGGCAGAACCTGATTCTGACTCCCGGTATCTATCAATATTCCAGTTCCATCAATGTGACGAACGCCAACACGGTGGTGCTTGGTCTCGGCTACGCGGACCTGGTTCCGCAGAACGGCACGGCCGCAATGACCGTTGCAGATGTGGACGGAGTACAGCTCGCGGGATTCCTGATTGACGCGGGCCCGGTCAACTCGTCTGTGCTATTGCAAGTGGGAGTTAAAGGCGCGCCCCGCGTGAGCCACGCCGGCAACCCGACATCGATCAGCGACGTGAACTTCCGCATAGGTGGGGCTACTGCCGGAACCGCCACAGTAGCCACGGAAATCGATAGCGACAACGTAATTATCGACAATATGTGGTCATGGCGTGCGGACCATGGAGCAGACGCCTCCTGGACCGGTAACGTCGCCTTGAATGGATTGGTTGTCAACAGCGATAACGTCACGGCACTCGGCCTCGCCGTCGAGCACTACGAGGCGGAGCAGGTCGAGTGGAACGGCGAGGGTGGAGAGACCATCTTCTATCAGAGCGAAATGCCCTATGACGTGCCCAGTGAGTCGGCATGGATGAACGGCAACGTCGATGGTTACGCATCCTATATCGTCGCGCCAACGGTCGCCACTCACACGGCGTACGGTCTCGGCGTCTATTCCTATTTCAACCAGGGCGTCGACATTATCGCCAATAGTGGGATCGCCGCTCCGGCCGCCGACGGGGTGGTATTCCATGATGCGGTTACCGTCTTCCTGGCGGGCAGTGGTCAAATCACCTACACTCTGGCCTCCAACAACGGCACGGTTGATAATGGCGGCACGACAGTCGAGTCGGGCAATATTACCAGCTTTGTAACTACCTGGGGAGGCAACAGCGGCAGTTGCACGGCAGCTCCGAGCGTTCCTGGAAAGCCATCCGGCGCGGGAACTTCTTCCAGTGCAATCAGCGTAACCTGGGGCGCCAGCACCGCCGGTTCGTCCTGCACAGTCAGCTACAATCTCTATCGCAGCACAACCTCCGGCTTCACGCCGGGCTCGACCAATCAGATCGCCTCCGGCCTGACGAGCGCCTCGTATGCGGATTCAGGTTTGGCTGGCTCGACCACTTACTATTACGTGGTTGAAGCTGTCGACGGCGCCGGCTCATCGGCAGCCTCGGCGCAGGGAAGCGGCACCACGCTGGGCGGCACTTGCAGCGCGGTCACTCCCGCGCCGACGGCGTTGGCGGTCACGGCTACCACTTCCGGTTCCGTCAGCCTGAGCTGGACGGCGCCCACTCCTCCGACAGGCTGCACGATCAGCGCGTACGTTGTTGACGACGGAACTTCGTCGCCTCCGACTACGGTCGCCAGCAGCGGAGTAACAGGCACCACTTACACTGTCAGCGGCCTTGCGGCTTCGACGACTTACTACTTCTCAGTGGCGGCCGTTGATGCCGATGGCACTTCCGAAGCGTCTTCGATTGTCAGCGACAAGACATCGGCCAGCGGTACGGGGACTGACTTTATCGCCATTGCCTGCGGCGGCCCGGCTGAGAGCGATGCCAGCGGCGGGGACGCCAACTTTGCTGCCGATGAAGATTTTAGCGGCGGTGGAGACAACAGCCACACTACCCACACTATCAACCTCACGCAGCCTGGCTCGAACGCGGCTCCCATGGGCGTGTATCAATACGGGCGCGCCGGAGTTACAACCTACACGATTCCTGGAATGACTGCCGGTAGTTCGCATACGGTGCTGTTGCACTTCGCCGAGAATTACTTCACTGCTACGGGTAAACGCGTCTTCAACGTTGCCATCAACGACACAACCGTCCTCTCCGACTTCGATATCTACAAGACAGCCGGAGCGGAGTACACAGCAGTGGAAGAGACGTTCACCGCCACCGCCAACAGCAGCGGCGACATCGTGATTGCCTTCACCGACGGAACGGCAAATCAACCCCTCATCATGGGGATTGAAATCCGCTAAGACAAACCCAACTAATCATGCGGGCCTGCGGCACGATGTGCAACCGGCCCGCAGAATGGCCTCGGGTCTATATGGATGGCCCTGCATGACCAACCGATTTCAAGTTACTGACGAGGAGATTTTTGTGAAGCGGAATCCATCATTTCTAACGACAAGTCTGAGCATTCTAGTCGCCGTCCTATCTTTCCTGTCCGCATCTACGCTGCACGCGCAATGGACTGAGTCTTGGGGCGATGACTTCAATGGCACAGCCAACACCACGTACAACCACAACCTTTGGACAAACGAAGTCAAGGACAACACCGGAAATGTCTGGGGCGATGGAACGATCCAATCCACCAGCGACAGCCTCTCGAATGTATATCTCGATGGGAATGGCGATCTCATCATTGCGATGACCTACAATGCCAACCCTGGTTCTGGCCAGACCAATTACACATCAGCAAGGTTGAAGAGTTTGCCTACTACCGGCATGGGGCCGTACGGGCAATTCGATTTCGTTGCCCAGAACCCCTCTGCCGTCGGCATGGGCGCCGCGATTTGGTCGATGGGCGCCAGCAACAATACCGGAACGCCGTGGCCATGGTGCGGCGAACTGGACATGATGGAGATTCAGGCCAAAACCGCCAATCATAACGGATCCACAATCCACGGTGGACAAACCGACGGACAAACCTACTACGAATATGGGGGACTCAGCTCAGCCGTCAACCTGACTGGCAGCACGACCTTCGATAACGGCTTCCATGAATTCACTACGAATTGGGCTCCCTATCACCTCCAGTATTTTCTGGATGGCGTGATGTATGGAGAGATTCACCAATACAATATGGGCTTCACCGATCAGTGGTCGACGAACAAGCCCTATCAGCTGATTCTCAGCTCTGGCATTGGCGGCAACGGTGGCACTCCCAACGGCACAGGATTCCCGTCGAATTTAACGATCCAGTATGTTCACTACAATACGTGGACTGCCGGCGTTCCGGCTCCGGTGACTAACCTAACAGCTATCGGGACCTCCAGCAACGCAGTCAGCCTCTCATGGACGGCCAGCACAACAGCGGATGTTACTTATGACATCTACGCCAGCACCACATCGGGATTCGCTCTGGACGATACGACTGAGGTGGCCGAAGGAGTCACCGGAACCTCGTACGTCCAGACCGGGCTGCAGCCGGGCACGACCTATTACTACACGGTTGTCTCCGCGAATTGGGGCGGTGAATCGTCCCAGGCCAATGCAACTGCGAGCACGCAGGCTCCGGGCAACAGTACTGGAATTCAATTGAGCGCAGGCGGATACGCGTTTGGCACTTATATGGCTTCCAACTTTGTTTTGGGTGGCGCTACCAACTTCCATTGGCAGCCTGGTCCGCCAGCACAACTTACGCCGGTTGATGTGTCAGGTGTGACGAATCCAGCGCCGCAAGAGGTCTACAACACGGAGCGCTGGGGCGCCGCTGCGTGGACGATTACTGGCCTGACTCCTCTGGCCGGTTATAACGTCCGGCTGCATTTTGTGGAATTTGCCCATGCCGCCGCTGGTTTGCGCAACTTCAACGTTTCCATCAATAGCGATCTTGTTCTCAACAACTTCGACATCTATGCCGCCGCAGGCGCCCAGAACAAGGCCGTCACGGAAGAGTTCTACACCCAGGCGAACGAATACGGCATCATCGAGATCGAAACCGCCGCCGGAACCTCAACCGTTGCCGATCTTAATCCAACAATCAACGCGATCGAGATAACCCCGGCCACGGGCAGCAATCCTGTTGGCGCTGCTCCAGGAACCATCACCGATCTCGCCATCAACTCGGGCGGCCCTGCTGAGGGTAACTTCGTCGCCGACGAAGACTTCAACGGCGGCGATACGTCCACATCGACGGCGACTGTCTCGACTTCTGGCGTGGCCAATGCGGCGCCGGCAGCGGTCTATCAGTCGGAGCGCTACGTTCCTTTCACTTATGTTTTGACCGACCTGGAAGCGGACGCGACCTATACCGTGAATATGCATTTTGCTGAAACCTACTGGACTGCGGCAGGAAAGCGCATCTTCAACGTTAACCTCAACGGAACACGAATTCTTGCCAACTTCGACGTGTATGCCTTGGCGGGCGGCGATAAGGCGCTTGTCGAGCAGTTCACAACTAATGCCGATAAGTACGGCCAGATCATTGTGCAGCTCTTTGACGGTAGTGAAGATAATCCGTTCATCAACGGCATCGAAGCGATCAAGACCGCCAGCGCATGCAACACTGTCCCCGCGGCCCCCACAGGCGTGACAGTAACCTCGACCACTGACAACTCGATTGGGTTGAGCTGGACAGCGCCCACACCTCCGACAGGCTGCACCATCAGTGGTTACGTTGTGTACTACGGAACGACGTCACCTCCGACGACGGTGGCTGCCAGTGGAGTGGCTGGCACCACGTACACGGTCAGCGGCCTTGCGCCTTCGACGACCTACTACCTCGCGGTTGCAGCCGTTGACACCGATGGCACCTCGGCGCTTTCTACGATTGTCAGCGACAAGACTCCGGCTGCGAACGTCGCTCCCACGATCACGACGCAGCCTGTCGCACAAAGCGTGACCGTCGGCCAGACGGCCACCTTCAGCGTGGTAGCCACCGGAACGCCCGCACCAACTTACCAGTGGTACGGGAATGGCGCCGCAATCTCTGGCGCTACAGCATCTTCCTACACCACACCAGCAACCACGTCAGCGAACAACGGCGAGACCTTCTACGTCGCCGTTACCAACAACGCTGGATCCATCACCAGCAACACAGTTACACTCACCGTGACAAGCGCTGCATGCGCGGCGGTCACTCCCGCGCCGACGGGGTTGGCGGTGACGGCTACCACGTCGAGCTCTGTCAGCTTGAGCTGGACGGCGCCGACACCTCCGGCGAACTGCACGGTCAGCTCGTATGTAGTTGACGACGGAACGGCGTCGCCTCCGACGACGGTTGCCGCCAGCGGAGTAACGAGCACCACGTACACTGTCACCGGCCTTGCGGCATCGACGACTTACTACTTCTCAGTGGCAGCCGTTGACGCCTTTGGCACCTCGGCAGCATCTACGATCATGAGCGACAAGACTTCGGCGTCCACTGGCGACTTCATCGCCATTGCAGCAGGAGGACCGGCGGAAAGCGACGCAAGCGGCGGAGACGCCAACTTCGTTGCCGATGTGGACTTCAGCGGCGGCGGAGATAACTCGCATACCTCGCACACCATCAACCTGACTCAGCCTGGCGCGAATGCAGCTCCCATGGGGGTGTACCAGTACGGGCGGGCCGGAGTTACAACCTACACGGTTCCCGGGATGGTGGCCGGCAGCACGCATTCGGTCCTGCTGCACTTCTCCGAGAATTACTATAGCGCAGCGGGCAAGCGCGTGTTCAATGTTGCCATCAATGGTACAACCGTGCTCTCCGACTTCGATATCTACAAGACGGTAGGTGCGCAGTACGCAGCATTGGTAGAGACGTTCACGGCCATTGCGAACAGCAGCGGCGATATCGTGATCGCCTTTACCAAGGGCACGGCGGATCAACCCCTGGTCGATGGAATTGAAATCCGGTAAGTGAACGAGCAGACCTCGGACCGGCGGCGGAAAGCGCCGCCGACACGGGGGCTCTCCGACTTCCAGTTTGAGACATTCCCCGAACCCGTTAACAACAAAGCGAGGGAATGCGAAGCATCTCGTCAACTGTCCCCAAGCCCGTTTGCATGTACGCGACCTTCGTTCGATAAGCCAGCTGTTGATCAATCGAAAAGCCAGTCGTTTATCAACCAATAAGGAGCCCCATGAATCCCCAGACCGTTCCTGCAGTTAACGTCGGCCACACCCGCAGCCTCAAGCCTGTCAACATGAAACTCGATTCTGATCCCCAGGGACATTGTTCTACAGGCACCAAGTCGCGGCGGATTGGCAGGAGTTGGCCGGTCCTGATGATCCTCCTGTTGCTGGTCGCGGTGATGTGCCCTATCAGTTTGCGCGCACAGGGTCCGGTGTCACCACGCCTCTCGATTAACCTCGCTGCTGGTGTTCCGCAGTACATTGGGAATTCGGGGACGACTTCGACTGCGCCGCAAAGCAATTGGTGGGTCGAGAACAAGCAAGGACACGGATACTCGGCCTCCACGAACGCTCTCTATACTTCCAAGACGTTTGTGGAGAGCACCGACACCACGGGAACCTGGACGCAGGTAGGCCTTCCCTGGGAAGGCAGCGAGAACCGGACGTTCATCAACCAGACCTCCGGAGGCGGACAGGGTTCTTTGCAGCAGGGCGACTATTGGTACCGCCTGCACTTCAAGGTGGATCCAAAGTATGCGAGCCAGAAGTTCATGCTGGCCCTGGAAGGCGCGCACACGACAACTCAGGTCTATTTCAACGGCGTGTATATTCCCGGCATCAGCGAGGCTACCACCTATACGGGTGTGACCCACACGGTCGGATTCATTCCGGTGATCGTTGAGCTTCCCGTCGTTGCCGACGGTAGCACCGACAATGTGATCGCGATTTACGTTGGCGACGGCAATTCGTCGACCGCCCCGACACCAAGTTTTTGCGAAGTCTTCCGTTTTGGGCAGTCGATGACGGGACTCTTCCGCAACGTTTATATGTATGTCACCAACCCGGTTCATATTCCGGAGAACATCTATTCGAATCAAGCGACCTGGGGCACCTACGTGCAAACGATGTTTGAGACCCCTACGGTGGCCACCGGACCAACCGCTGAATCGGCCGTCGTGGCCGTGCAAACGAATGTCGTGAACGAATCCGGGGCCACTGTGAACAATGTCACATTGACCACAGAGATCGTGGATGAGCAGGGGAACATTGTTGCTCAGCAAACTGCCCCGGCGGTATCGTTACCGCCCTGGTCAATGCCGACGGGAGGGCAGGCGCTGTTGCCGTTGGCGACCGATCCGTCACAACTGACGACTGCGACTCTCCCGGCGCCCACGTTCAATCAGAGCATCACGGTGAACAATCCGACTTTGTGGTTTCCGAACAATTCAACCGTCGGAAAGCCATATATGTATCAGGTCTACCACATCCTCAGCGTGGCCGGAACCGTGGTGGATGCGGTTTCGAGCCCTCTCGGCATCCGCACCATCACCTGGGATACGAACTTCCCGTACTTCAACGGCATTCAAATGCATCTGTGGGGCGGTGCGAGCCGCTACGACTATCCCGCTCTGGGATCGTCAGTTCCCGATGAGATTTGGTGGCGCGATCTGGCCCAGTTTACTGCTGCTGGCGGCAACGTGTGGCGTCCCGGCCATTGCTCGACGAGCGAGGAGTTTCTGGAGGCGGCCGATGCTTACGGCGTGATGGTGGACCAGCCCAGCGGCGACGGCGAGAGCAATTGGACTGCCGCTAACGTTGCGAAACATCCTAACGATGTACTCCTGAAGGAAGAACTTCATCGCGACATGGTGATTTACGACCGCAATCACCCTTCGATTCTGGATTGGGAGACGGACAATGGTGGAATGAACTGGCCCCTGGTGGGCGTGCTGAAGTCCATCGACGGGTACTGGGACAACCTCGTCTCGGCGAATTCGCCCCTGGTCAATCCCGTCGCGTCCAATCGAACCAGCGGCGATGGAGTGACATATCCCGCGCTCACTGCTCCGAATGTGCGTTATGAAGGATCTCGTGGCTACGACGGGAGCACATCACCGCCCAGTGCTTATGCTTACCTCGACCTATGCGACGGAGCCGGCTGCGAGACGGGACAGAAGCACTCATACCCCGAGAACCCGGCGTTTGGCGCTGAGTATTGGACCAACAAGGGAGATGGGCGTGGTTTGACCTATGATTACGAACTCGCGTTCGTGGGTCCGGTGATGAACCCGTGGGCCCAGGCCCGGGCGGCCAACACCTTCGGAATGTCGCATTGGTACTTTGCCGACACGCCGGGCGAGACCTGCACGTGGCTTGAGTACGATAACTTCGATTACCCGGCGGGCACGCCTGTCAATATGTCAAACTACGTTCGCTCGCTGGGTCTGTCGATGGTGGACCAGAACCGGTTCCCAAGGCTGCTTTATTACGTCTACCAAGCCAACTGGGTGCCTTACTCAATCAAGCCAGTTGTGCACCTGGCGCATCACTGGAATCGCGCCTACGAATACACTTCCGGCACACCGATTCAAGAGAACGCATTCAGCAACTGCCCGGCGGTTCGCCTGCTGATTAATGGAGTTGCCAAGGATCCTTTGACCGGAGCGGCGCTTGCCGATCAGGTTCCGAATGATTGGGAAGGCTACTCAGGCGCATCCGGTAGTACGGACATGTCCCAGAGTTCAATCACCCTTCCTGGTCAGGTGCACTGGATGGTGAACTGGGCCTCAGGCACTGTGGGAGCGGAATGTTTAGACGGAGTCAACGGCAATCCGATTGCGGGAGTCAGCGACACGCGGACAACTTTTGGCGCCGAATCGAAGATCGTTCTAACCGCTCTTCCTGAGGTAATCCGCCCCGATGGCACCAGTTTCGCCTGGACCGCGAATGGCTCCGATGCGGCATTGGTACAGGCGGAGGTGCAGGACTCCGCGGGTAACTTGGTGTACACCGCCGCAGACAACGTCACCTTCTCCATCAACAATACCGCTGTCGCCACATACAGAGGCGGCACGCAGCAGCTTGTCTACGATCCGGCATGGGGCGCTACCTACTACCAGGATGCGTTCTCCAATGCACAAACTACGGTTATTGGCGGCGAACCGAACGCGTTCTTCCACGCCCCGGGCGATCCCGAACTGAACTTTGAAGGCGGACTGCAAAAGATCGCATTGCGCAGCACGTTTACTCCCGGAACGGTAACCGTGACGGCCACTGCGCCAGGGCTGCAGTCTGGCAGCGTTACACTCACCTCCGTTGCTCCCGGCACGGCCGGCGCAAGCTGCACTGCAGATCCGTCTGCGCCGACCGGCGTGACGGCTGTGGGAGATACCGATAGCACGATGACTGTGAGCTGGACAGTGCCGACACCTTCGGCCAACTGCTCCATCACCTCGTACAGCATCTTCCGCGACGGATCGACCACTGCTCTCGCCACAGACCTGACGAGCACAACCTATCTCGACACTGGACTGGCCGCTTCGTCCACGCACACATACACTGTTGAGGCGATCGACCCGAATGGCGCCTCACCACAATCGTCCCCGGCAGCTTCAGGCAAGACGCTTGCAGCGTGCGGCGCAGTTCCTCCAGCTCTAACCGGTCTGGCGGGAACGCCATCGTCTAACTCCATCAGCTTGACTTGGAATGCGGTCAGTCTGCCGACTGGCTGCACCTTGCAGAACTACGTTGTGTACAGCGTAAGTTCAGCTACCCCTCCCGGATACACGGCGGTATCGCCGGTATCCGGTTCAGGCGCGGTGACCACCACAGGGTACGCCGTCACCGGACTGAATCCATCAACCAGCTACGCCTATGCAGTGACAGCGGTCGATGAGAAAGGCGCATCGGCGTACTCGACCCCGGCAGTTACTGTTGAGACGACAGCCGCACAATCCTGCACTGGTCTGCCCAACACACCGGAAGCGGTCCTCGCGACGGCCAACTCATCCAGCCAGATCACCGTTACCTGGGGAACCACCACGGCCACGGGCTGCACCGTGTACGCTACTGTGCTTCGCGCAACGACCGCCACTGGCCCCTACACTCAAATTGCTACCGGTATTCCGGCTGCGACGATGTTGCAGTATGTGGATACGGGATTGGCTCCCGACACGACGTACTACTACGAGGTGGAATCGTACGACATAGTCGGAACTACGTCTCCCTCGGCGTATAGCAGCGCAGAGACGTTACCAGCCTCTTCCGAATTCGTTGCAATCGCATCCGGCGGTCCGGCGGAGAGTGATGCGAACGGCGGCGCCGCCAACTTTGTGGCCGATGAGTACTTCAGCGGCGGCGGAGATAACTCGCACACCACGCACACCATCAACCTGACACAGCCTGGCGCGAATGCAGCCCCGATGGGCGTGTATCAGTACGGGCGGGCCGGAGTTACAACCTACACGATTCCAGGAATGACTGCAGGCAGCTCGCATACCGTGCTGCTGCACTTCTCCGAGAACTACTTCAGCGCAACCGGCAAACGTGTATTTAACGTTGCCATCAACGGCACTACTGTACTGTCTGACTTCGATATCTACAAGACGGTCGGCGCGCAGTACGCAGCATTGGTAGAGACGTTCACCGCCGCTGCCAACAGCAGCGGAGATATAGTGATCGCCTTCACGGATGGCACGGCGAATCAACCACTGATCGATGGAATTGAAATCCGCTAAGCAAACCAGCAAAAGCTCAGGCCGGGTGCGAATGCGCCGCCGGCCTGAGCTTTGGTACCGGAATTGCAGATTTCTAGAAACTGCATTGTGATCGTGAGTTCTATCAATCTGACTTGCAGCTACGGAACCAATGTGGCGCTCGGAGAAAATGAACAGACCTTCACAGAAGACCGGTCGGTTACATTCCAACGCTATGCCAACGCGGTTCCTTCGACACCAGGGGGCGACTTCCAGTCGGACCTGATTGATGCCCCGTATCGGATCATTGAACCAAGCGGAGCGGGCTTCAACGCTGGCGGAGCAGACCAGAGCTACTACGCCGATTACATCTCGGACATCTGGTCGTTCAACGGAATCACAATTCCGGAGGCGGGGCCGAATGGTTCCGGGCCAGGTTCCACTCCTTCTCTTTCCGCCGCAATCTACCGGCATACCGCATCGACCTCCGGTACGCCTGAATTCAACGCGGCCGGAGCGCTAACTAGCCCAGGAATGTGGGGAAATCCTGCCAGCTTCTATCAGCTGGAACCCCTACGACCACGACGCGCAGTGGATAGAAGCCCAAGCCATCAACATGCAGCAGTATGCCTTCCCGTACGTCGATGCGGGTGGATATTCGAGCGACATAGGTTGTTTAAACCCGGACACTTCGCTCGTGGCTGTTGGCTGGTAATGCACTGTGAATGACGAATGGCGAGTCTCCCGGTCAAGAAGACGAGGGACTCGTATTTTGTCGACTCTGCCAAAATCAACTGTGCATTGCCATTCTCGCCGGTGCTTCGGTCGCATGAGTTTCTATCTTGGGCCGCAAGGCTTGAGCAGCCCGTACGATGACTTCATCGAATGCACCATCGGCGACAGTTCTTCAATGGCGACCAGCGTCCAGATCCGGGTCGAAATTGCGGAAAACTTATCCCAAGAAGTATCAACGACATACAGCGGATTTTCACAGGTTTTCGACCATTTTCTGCCCGTAATATTTGGGGTTGCAGGGCTTGTGCAGAGAACCCTTGACACGTGGCACGTTACTTTAGGGTGGCGACCATTGGTGTCTTGACTTACTTTACTTAAACGTTTTAGTGTTCGTTCCGCATTTGCACGTACGACAAAGATGTCCGGAAACAGGTCATAGATGCAACTGTACTTTCCCGGCGGTTTTTGGGCTGGCTCAGACTGCAGTCCTATTTGATTCGTTGCCTCGGCAGGGTTCCCCCTAGTGAAAGTTCGTGCCGAGTGTAAAGGTATTCATCTTCTCAAAGCTGCGCGCGCTCCTCACTCATTCACGCGTGCTCGGTGCATCATTCATCTCATTCCCCTTTTGTTTCTTGTCATTTGACAATTCGCACAGCTCAAACGACGTGCCATTAGCCTATCGCCTCGACCTGAGGGATACGACTGCCTAGACCGGCATGACACATCGAAATGTCGCCCATCCCATAGATTTGGGTGGGCTACGGAATGCACAAGGAGAAATCATGTCTCAGCAGTTCACTACCTCCCGTTTGCGCGGATGCGCGCGCCGATTGAGCGGGTACTTTCCAGTACTCGCGGCCCTGCTTCTAACCCTTGTTGCTCCCGGTGCTCACGCTGCTGCGGCATGCAATGTTGTCTACACAACTTCCCCACAGAATTCAAGCGCCTTTGGCGCGGCCATCACCATTCAAAACACGGGAACAACGTCCTGGACAAGCTGGACGCTGACATGGACGTTCGCCAACGGGCAGACTGTTGCGTCCCTCTGGAACGGCATTGAAACCCAGAGCGGCGCGAATGTAACTGTAACTAACGAGCCTTATAACGGCAGTGTTGCCGCCGGAGGCAGCGTAACCGGAGTCGGATTCAACGGCACTTGGAACGGAACAACAAATGCTGTGCCTGCGTCTTTCGCCGTCAATGGCGTTACCTGCGGCGCTGCGTTGACCGCGACCACCACAACGCTGACCGCGTCCACCACCACGCCAACTGTTGGCGCCAGCGTCACATTGACTGCCACGGTTGTGCCTTCCGCGGCTACCGGCACAGTCACCTTCTTTTCGGGAACAACCTCACTCGGGACCGGAACGCTAAGTGCAGGCAAGGCGACGCTTACAACCTCGTTCGCCACGGCCGGGACTGATTCATTGACGGCTGTTTACGGCGGATCGACGACAGACGCCACCAGCACTTCGAGTGCAGTTACAGTTACGGTCAGTACGGCCACCAAGACGGCTACTACTACCGCCCTCACTGCTTCCACCACCACGCCAACTGTTGGCGCCAGCGTCACGCTGACTGCCACGGTTGCGCCTTCAACGGCTACCGGCACGGTCACCTTCATGTCAGGAACGACCTCGCTCGGAACCGGAACGCTGAGTTCGGGTGTGGCAACACTTACGACCTCGTTCGCGACAGCGGGAACGGACTCATTGACGGCTGTTTACGGCGGGTCGACAACTTTCGCGACCAGCACATCGAGCGCAGTTACAGTGACGGTCAGTACGGCCACTAAGACAGCCACTACTACCGCCCTCACGGCATCCACCACAACGCCAACTGTGGGCACCAGCGTTACGTTGACAGCCACGGTCGCGCCTTCAACGGCAACCGGCACAGTCACCTTCATGTCGGGAACAACTTCGCTCGGCACTGGAACGTTAAGCTCGGGTGTAGCAACGCTAGCAACCTCATTTGCAACAGCGGGAACGGACTCGTTGACGGCGGTTTACGGCGGATCAACGACCTTTGCGACCAGCACATCGAGCGCAGTCACAATCACGGTCAGTACGGCCACCAAGACGGCCACTACTACCGCCCTCACCGCATCCACCACCACACCAACGGTTGGCGCCAGCGTGACCCTTACTGCTACCGTTTCGCCTTCAGCGGCTACCGGGACGGTTACCTTCTTCAATGGCACAACCTCACTCGGAACCGGAACGTTGAGCTCGGGCGTGGCAACGCTCGCGACCTCATTCGCGGCAGCCGGGACTGACTCACTGACGGCTGTTTACGGCGGATCGACGACCGACGCCACCAGCACCTCAAGTGCCGTAAGCATCACCGTCTCTTCCGGTACCACTGGCTTTGCGTGCAATGTTGTCTACACGATTACGCCGCAAAGCTCAACAGCTTTCGGCGCGACCATCGACCTCGAGAACACTGGAACCACGAACTGGACCAGTTGGACGCTTCAGTGGACCTTCGCCAACGGACAGACGATTTCGTCTCTCTGGAACGGCGTTGAAACACAGAGCGGCGCGTTGGTGACCGTGACGAATGAGAGCTACAACGGCTCAGTCGCCGCGGGTGGAAGCGTGACCAACATAGGCTTCAATGGAACCCTGGTTGGCGGCAATGCGGCTCCGACGGCATTCTCGGTGAATGGAACCCTCTGCGGCGCGCTGAGCGGCGCTCCTCCGTTGGCTCCGACCGGGTTGACGGCTACATCTGGCAATGCGCAGATCGCGCTTGCATGGTCGGCGAGCTTAACTGCCACCAGCTACAACGTGCTGCGCTCGACCACTAATGGCGGACCGTACACTTCGGTCGGCACGTCGACGACAACCAGCTTCACCAACACCGGTTTGACCAACGGCACCATTTACTACTATGTGGTCGCGGCGGTGAACGCGAATGGCACCGGCGCTGATTCAACGCAGGTCTTCGCTGAACCCGGCACAGTCCCTGCAAATGTTACGATCAGCGTCAATCCATCGGAAACCCAGAAGATCTCACCCTATATCTACGGAATCGACGGAAACACCAATGCATCGATTCCCAACGTTCCGGATGTCACGATCTTCCGCATGGGCGGCAATCGATGGACAGCCTATAACTGGACAACGAACGCCTCCAACGCCGGCAGCGACTTTAACTATGAGAGCGATGATTTCCTGAGCGCCAGTACGATTCCGGGATTTGCAGTGTATCCGTCGATCAATGCCAACATTGCCGCGGGACAAGCCACCCTCTTCACGATACCGATACAAGGGCTGGTATCCGCAGATGAGTCCGGCGACGTCCCCACAACCAACGCGCCGGATCTGGCAAGGTTCCAGGATGTCGTCTATCAGAAGAGCTCTGTCAGTTCCGCTCCCTTTACCACGACACCGCCGATTGTTGTGGTCAGCGGCGAGGACACTGGCGATGTTTACGACGACGAATTCGTGTGGGCGATGAATCAGCTTTCTACCACGAAGGAACTTTTCAACGGCACCACGGCCACACCAGCTTTTGTGGATCTGGACAATGAACCGGATCTGTGGAATTCGACGCATCTTGAAGTACAGGGTCCGACGGAAATTACGCCGGCCGCCTATATTGCCAAGACTCTGTCAGTGACGGAGGCTCTGAAGACTCAGTTCCCGAACATGATCATCTTTGGACCGTCGCACTACGGTTTCCTTGGCGTTTACAACTTCCAGTCCGGAGTCACCGGCACCACTCCAACTGGCGAAAACTGGTTCACTGACGAGTATTTCCAGGCGCTGGCCACCGCTTCGTCGACCTTCGGAAAGCCGTTGGTGGATGCCTATGACTTCCACTGGTATCCAGAAGACTACGACGCAGGAAGCACCCGTGTGACCAGCCTGACCGCCGCAACTTTGTCGGATGCGGATATGCAGTTGATTGTGCAGGCTCCGCGCAACCTCTGGGATCCAACCTTTACCGATCCTGGCAACAGCAATCCGTGGGTCAACTCCGTGCTGGGAGGCGCGCCCATCGAGTTCCTGCCCAGGCTGCAGGCAAAGATCAATGCGGAATTCCCCTCGATCAAGCTCTCCATCAGCGAGTACGAAACAGGTGGATTCAACAACATCGCCGGCACAGTTGCACAGGCGGATCAGCTGGGCGTTTATGCCAGCAACGGTCTCTTCGCAGCCATGCTCTGGCCGCCGAGCGGAACCTACGATTATGAACTCGCGGGCTTCCGCGCCTATCGCAACTTTGATGGCGCCGGTTCGAACTTCGGAGATACTTCGGTGGCAACGATCTCCAGCAACCCCGGGAGTGTGATGGCCTACATAAGCACAGACAGCACAACGCCGGGCCGGGTTGTGATGGTGGTTATCAATCGGGCAAACACGTCCCAGGTGGCAGCGCTCAGCGGGCTAAGCCTGTCAGGCACGGCCAGCTTGTATCAAATGACGGCAACCACGGCTTCGGCACAAAGCACAGCAGGGAGTCCGGTAACGCCCGTGTCCATTGGGACAATGGCGGTTAGCGGATCATCGCTGACGTTGACGTTACCCGCGTATAGCGTCACAACAATCGACGTTCCATGACCTCGGGAGAATAGCGCACGTCCAAAAAACGGTAGATGGGGTTGCCCCGGGTCTTGTGATCGTGACCTGGGGCAATCCTATCTACGGGCGCTGAAGGCAATCCGTCGGACCAAATCATGTAGATAGCACAGAAGTCAGCGTGGTTCGATAGATGCCCATAGGGCGGGAGCATCTGATTGAGGGACTGGATGGACTGACATGCATGTCCGGGCAGGATCTGCGCCAGATAGACATGGGGTTGATTGGGCCAGCGATCGAAAACGTCGGCTCTGCAGGAGAATACTTACTCGGTAGAATCCATTGTTTTCCTTGCCTGTCAGATTCAGGTCATGCGCTGTTTTGATCATTTCTGAGTGTATAAAAGTGATCACTGTTGTGTGTAATAACAATCGGTCCATGTCAATGCGCTTTGATATTGATATAAGCCTCTTGCAAGTCGCCGCAGGGTATTGGTGTTGTTTGACTTACCCTAAGTATGCTTGCGATAAGCGGCACCTCGCGGAGTATCGTAGTTACTTAAGTGCAATGCCCATTAGTAACTTGACTCCTTTCAACTCAAACGTTTTATCTTTGTGCTTTAGTTGTACGTTGGTATAACACATCTGTCTCGATAGTTACTTGTTTACGAGATGGAAATGTAAGTGTGGAGGCACAGGTTGCATCACGAAATCCGCGTTCATTACTTCCCGCGCGGAGCCTAATTCATCTTCCTCGTTTCATCGATTCGCATAACTCGAGAGCCCGCACACATATAGACCACGGCGATGCCTTGATCATCCCTCTTGCTGTCAGAAGAGTTTCTACCGTCATCATATTGCGAAAGGCGCATAGGCTCGCGTGATATTAACGGCTATGTTGCTGCCATTAACGTACCCGTGAAGCATGAAAGGCTCGCTTCACGCGGGAAATTGCCGTTCCGAAACTGTTTGGACGGAATCGAAATCGACGGGTAACGGAGGATCCACGATGCGCACAATCAGCAGGTTGCCAGGCAGGACGCGCGCTTTACACCTCGCATTCGCAATAGCTTTATCAGCGCCCATCATTGTTGGGCCGAATACCTGGGCCCAGGGGGCGGCGCGGTCCAGCCCGGAACACGATGTGCGGATGGACGCCCGTGACGCACATGGGCTTACGCCCCTTATTGTTGCCGCATCGATGGGTCAAACCGAAACGGTCCGCTCACTTCTGGCTCAGGGAGCAGGCATCGATGCGAGATCGGCCGACGGACGGACCCCACTCATTGCCGCGGCCCAAGGCGGTCAGATCGAGGCTGTTCAGGCCCTCATCGCGGCAGGCGCCAATCTGAACGCGGCTTCGCGCGGCACAGGGACAGCTCTGGAAGTTGCGGAGAGGACCGGAAAAACCGATATAGCGGCGTTGCTGCTTGCTTCCGGCGCACGCTCTTCTGGCCACTCCGTGGGAGACACAGTGTGTGTTCTGCCATGGTCGGGCGATGGGTTCTGCGGAACGGTCAAATCGTTCAGCATTCGTTCCGTCTCGCTCCAGGTCACGAAGATTCTAGGATGCACCAACGGCTGCTCGGCTAAGGAGGAGTGCTCCGAGTCGAGGCTAGTCGGCGGTGTTGACGGTCTTCAGGCCGGCAGCCTGATTGCAGTTCCGAGCTGGTGCCTGACTCAGACGGGGGTGAAGCCTTGAAGCTTACATACACAGTTTCAAATTGCATCACCCGCTTGTTCATCGTCTTTGCCGTAGTGGCTGGGCTTGTGATTGTTGGCGTCGCGCCGAAGGCCTTTGGGCAGACCAAAAGCGGGTTCACTTACAACGGCATTGTGTACACCTCCTGGTGGTTTGACGAATACGGGAATTACGAAGATCCTCCGGTTGCCACTGGTGCCGCTACAACCTCGTCGGACCAGCTCGTGCAGACAAGCGCCAACTATGCATCGGTGCTTGTTACCCAGTATGTCCAGACCGGCACGTCAACAACCATTGCGCCCGATAGCACGAAGACGCCTTTGGACGACCAGGTAGCCTTCGCGATTCAAGGTTTTCATAACCAGGGGATGAAGGTCTTCCTCAAGCCGCACGTGGACTCTTTGGACGGAACCTGGAGAGGTCAATTCGAGCCAACCAGCATCCCTGCCTGGTTCGCCAGCTTCCAAACCTTCATTGTTCACTACGCAACACTCGCGCAGGCAAACAACGTTGAAGGCCTGGTCATCGGTACCGAATACAAGACCCTGAGCGTTGCGGCCAATGAGACGTACTGGGCCAACATTATCGCCGCTGTCCGGGCGGTCTATAGCGGACAGATTGCCTATGCCGCGAATGCGTCTGGCCCCGCTGACGAATTCAGCACGGTCTCGTTCTGGCCTCTTGTCGATCTTATCGGCGTGGATGGATACGTTGGCCTTACCACCCAGACCGATCCCACGGTTGCCCAGTTGGTATCCGCCTGGACCGATAGCCCTGAGAACGGTGGATACAATGCCGTCGCGGCTTTCGAGAACCTTAGCGCCACCTATAACAAGCCTGTCATCTTCACGGAACTTGGCTATGAAAGTACTCCAGGCACAAATACAGAGCCATGGAACTCCAGTCTTTCCGACGGATACGATCCAACCGAGCAAGCGGATTGCTATGAAGCATTCTTTGAGGTTTTCAGCCAGCAGACTTCATGGATGAAAGGTGTCTTCTGGTGGAATTGGTCAGTTCCCGCTCTGAGCGCGGGAGACACCAGTTATGACCCCAATGGTAAACCGGCCGGAACCGTCGAACTTCCGGAGTGGTTTGGATCGGCAACGCCCATCTTCAAGATTTCTCCTTCGGCGTCCGTTCTTTCACTGGCTCAAAACGGCAGTGCTAGCGACACCATTACAGTTGAGGACGAGGGTGGATTCACCGGCAGCGTTACCCTGGCTGTATCAGGCCTGCCCAGCGGAGTCACCGCTTCGCTAGGTACCAACCCCACCACCGGCAGCAGCGTGCTCACTCTCACGGCCAGCGCCACGGCCGCCGCTGGAACATCCACGGTTACCATCACCGGAACCTCCGGCACTCTGACTGCAACCACCAAAGTTTCCCTTACGGTCACCGTATCTGCGTGTACTGTTGCCTATACGATTGGAAGCCAATGGCAAAGTGGTTTTGGAGCGAGCCTCGTCATCACAAACACGGGAACGGCCGCTCTTCCGGCGTCACCGGCAACAAGCTGGACGCTGACCTGGCCCTTCGCCAATGGGCAAGCGATCTCGGAGTTCTGGGGCGGGACGGAAACCCAGAGCGGTGCAATTGTGACAGCGATTGGAACCACTGCCATCCCCGCCGGAGGCAGCTACTCCAGCATGGGATTCAACGGTACGTGGAACAACGTCACCAACGCCGTACCCACCTCGTTCGCACTCAACGGCACTAACTGCACAGTCAACGGCGCCGCACCAACGCCTGGCTTCACGCTTGCGCCTTCGGCGTCGCCGCTGTCTGTAACTCAGGGCAGCAGCGCAACGGACACCATCACGGTAACGGACACGGGCGGATTCACCGGCAGCGTGTCGTTTGCTGCAACTGGGCTGCCCAGCGGCGTGACTGCATCGTTCAGCCCTGCATCCTCTACGAGCGCAAGCGTGCTCGCGCTGACTGCCAGCAGCACGGCTACCACCGGCCCGGCTACGGTGACCATCACCGGAACCTCCGGCAGCACGACTGCAACCACCACTATCGCGCTCACGGTTAATCCCCTAACTACGCCGAGCTTCACGCTTACACCTTCGCCGGCCTCTCTGTCGGTTGCGCAGGGTAAGACCGGCACTGACACCATCGCGGTGGCGGACGTGAGCGGATTCACCGGCAGCGTATCGTTTACGGCAACCGGCCTGCCCAGCGGTGTGACCGCATCGTTCAGTCCTGCATCATCGACGAGCGCAAGCGTGCTCACGCTGACGGCCAGCAGCACGGCCACGGTAGGCATGGCTACGGTGACCATCACCGGAACCTCCGGGACCACGACCGCAAAGACCACCATCACCCTCACCGTCACCACCTCGACGCCGAGCTTTACGCTTGCGCCTTCTGCGACCACCCTGTCAGTAACTCAGGGCAAGACAGCAACTGACACCATCACGGTAACGGACGTGAACGGATTCACCGGGAGCGTAACTCTTGTCGCCACTGGCCTGCCCAGCGGCGTCACTGTTGCCTACGGCACCAACCCGACCTCCTCGACCAGCGTACTTACATTCACGGCCAGTGCCACAGCCACTGTCGGCACGTCGACGGTCACTGTTACCGGAACCTCAGGGAGCACGACCGCAACCACCACCATCGCGCTCACGGTTGCTCCCTCCGGGGGTGGCGGCTGCACTGTGGACTACACAATCTCACCGCAAAACACGAGCGCCTTTGGAGCGGCCATCACCATCGTCAACGGACCGACTGCAATAACCAGTTGGACGCTTACCTGGACCTTCGCGAACGGGCAGACGGTTTCGTCCCTCTGGAACGGTATTGAAACTCAGAGCGGCGCGAACGTGACAGTGAAAAACGAGAGTTACAACGGCAGCATCGCCGCCGGTGGCAGTCTGACTGGAATTGGATTCAACGGAACATGGAACGGAACCACCAACGCTGTGCCTGCGTCGTTCGCGATCAATGGAACGGCATGCACAGTCAACTAGTAACCCATCAACGGCGTACAAGGAAAAAGCTTGATCATGAGATCCCGAACGATCTGTGCGGTCGTATCGACATTCCTGCTCGCCACGGCTATGGCCAGCGCGCAAACCGTGGACGTGAATTTTGGTTCATCGGAACAGACGATTCGCGGCTTCGGTGGATCTACGGCCTGGCTCGGGCAACTGACTGTTCCCCAGGCCGACGCTCTCTTCAACCCGACCAGCGGCCTTGGTCTCAGCATGCTGCGCGTCCGTATCGATCCAACTGGTACGGCTCCCGGCTGGGTTCCCACTAATGGGGGCTGGCTAACGGAGGTGGAAAACGCCCAGGAAGCCGTTGCCGCCAATCCGAACGCGATTGTTTTCGCCACTCCCTGGACTCCGCCCGCCTCGCTGAAGACCAGTTCTACAGCCCAGCCTTATTACTCCGGTACCTGCAGTCCCGCAGCCGGGTACTGCGGAGGCTATTTAAACCCGTCGAACTACGCCGCATACGCCGCGTATCTCCAGGATTTTGTCACTTACTTCAATACCAACGCCGGCTTCGACCTCTACGCCATCTCCATGCAAAACGAACCGGACTATGCGAATGTCGATTATGAATCCTGTAGCTGGACTGCCGCGCAGATGGACGCCTGGATTGACTCGCTCACTGCGGGCGGCGCAACGAACCCGCTGACGGCCAAGCTCATCATGCCGGAGTCGTTTCAGTTCATCCAGGCGCAGTCCAACACGGCTCTCGAAGATGCGAGCGCGGAGCCCCTCATCAGCATTATCGGCGGTCACATCTATGGAGTGTCGCCTGCCCCTTACCCTCTCGCCGTCCAGGACGACAAACCGCTCTGGATGACGGAGCACGCTCTCACGCCATCAGGATCGGAACCAGCCATTACCGATGCCCTGGCCTTGGCCGAAGAGGTCAACAGCTCCATGGTCACCGGTAACTACAGCGCCTATGTGTATTGGTGGATTTGGGACAACCCGGCCGACGACATCAATTACGGCCTGATCAATGCCAGCACTACCGATCCCGTTCCGACGTACTACGGCTATGCGATCGGACAGTTCTCCAAGTACATCCAGCCCGGCTATGTAATGGTCAGCGCGACTAACCCGATAGCGGGAGTATACGACTCGGCTTATATGGGCGACGGAAACCTGGTCATCGTGGCCATCAATTCGAACACGACTGCCACTTCTTTCCCTGTCGCCGTCTCGGGTCAGATCGCGACCTCGTTCACCCCCTACCAGACGTCGGCCACCAATACCATGACGCAACTGACCGCAGTCAGTGTTTCGAACGGAGGCTTCACCTATTCGCTTCCGGCGCAGAGTATCACCACATTCGTTGGGAGCGCGTCTACCACGCCCGGCTTCACGCTATCCACATCAGCGGCCAGCGTATCGCTTCCTCAGGGAAAATCCGTGACCGATACCGTCACGGTGGCGAACCTGAATGGATTCACGGGCAACGTAGCTCTTGCAGCCACTGGCATGCCTGCCGGAGTAACTGCCGCTTTCGGCACCAACCCCACAACCGGAACCAGCGTGCTAACGCTGACGGCCAGCAGCACGGCAACTACCGGCAGCGCAACCATCACAGTCACCGGAACCTCTGGCTCCATATCTGAAACGGCCACTATCTCCCTGTTTGTCGGCTCCTCCTCGTGCGCGGTTGCCTACACGATCTCGCCTCAGAGCACGACCGCCTTCGGGGGCGCCATCGATATCTACAACACCTCATCGACGGCCTTGACCAGTTGGTCGCTGGCCTGGGCGTTCCCCAACGGGCAAACAATTTCGTCCATCTGGAACGACGGCACGGAAACCCAGACCGGCGCAAACGTGACGGTCACGAACGCTAGCTTTAACGGGACCATCGCAGCGGGTGGCAGCCTCAATCAATTGGGATTCAACGGAACCTGGAACGGCGTAACCAACTCGCCACCTGCGGCGTTCACACTCAACGGAGTGACCTGCACCAACGGCGCGCCTTCCGCGGCAACGCCGAGCTTTACGCTGGCGCCTTCGGCGTCGCCGCTGTCTGTTACCCAAGGCAGCAGCGCAACCGACACCATCACAGTAACGGGCACGGGCGGATTCACCGGCAGCGTATCCTTTGCTGCAACCGGCCTGCCCAGCGGTGTGACTGCATCGTTCAGCCCGGCATCTTCCACAAGCTCTAGCGTGCTGACGTTAGCGGCCAGCAGCACAGCCACTGTCGGAACTGCAACGGTCACTATCACCGGAACCTCCGGCACGCTGACCGAGACGACCACTTTTACTCTTACTGTTGCCGGAGTGTCGCCAGGCAGCTTCACACTGAAACCCTCGGCGTCTACGCTGTCAGTTACCCAGGGCAGCACCACAACTGACACCATCACAGTCACGGATGTGAGCCCGTTCAACAGCGGCGTAACTCTTTCCGCAACCGGCCTGCCTGCTGGTGTAACCGTCGCCTACGGCACCAACCCTGCAACCTCGACCAGCGTGCTCACCTTTACGGCAAGCAGCACGGCTACAGCGGGCGTGTCTACGGTCACCATCACTGGAACTTCCGGCTCGCTGACCGCAACCACTACCATCGCACTGACCGCAGTTGCATCGTCGCCAGGCAGCTTCACGCTAAAGCCTTCAGCAGGCACTCTGTCGGTCGTCCAAGGCGCCAGCGGCACCGATACCATCACAGTCACGGATGTGAGCCCGTTCAACAGCAGCGTAACTCTTTCCGCAACCGGCCTGCCCACGGGCGTTACTGCTGCATTCGCCACCAATCCAACCACCTCGACCAGCGTGCTCACGCTGACGGCCAGTAGCACGGCCGCGGCGGGAATATCCACGGTCACGATCACCGGAACCTCTGGGACGCTGACCCCAGTGACAACCACCATCGCGCTCACCGTCGCTCCTTCCGGCGGCGCCTGCACTGTGGACTACACAATCGCACCGCAGAACACGAGCGCCTTTGGTGCATCCATCACCATCGTCAATGGGCCTACTGCCATAACCAGTTGGACGCTGACATGGACCTTCGCCAATGGGCAGACGGTTTCGTCTCTCTGGAACGGCATTGAAACCCAGAGCGGCGCGAACGTGACGGTGAAGAACGAACCCTACAACGGCAGCATCGCCGCTGGCGGAACTCTCTCCGGTATCGGGTTCAACGGAACCTGGAACAGAACAACCAACACAGTACCCACGGCGTTCTCGCTCAACGGAACGGCATGTACGGTGAACTAGCAAGCGATATCAACCCATCGAAGCAAGATCGAGATGTGGACGAGATTGGCCTCTATGAACTGCTTGTTTGCTGCAACGGACAAGCAGTTCACGCAGCGAGACACATGACCGCCACCGCTCCTTCGTTATCAGTAACAGGTAAACGTGTGAAAGCGAGGAAATGAAATGCCCCCCACCGTCAGACGAGTCGTTTCAAGAGCAGTCTTCATGCACACAATCGTCCTGTGTGCGCTTGCGGCCACCCTATTTTGCAGCGTCGCATTTGGACAAGCAAACGCAGCTGGATACACATGGAGCAACGTGTACACGGGTGGTGGTGGTGGTTATATTCCGAACATCATATTTAACCCGTCGCAACAGAATTTAATCTACGCCCGCACTGACATCGGCGGCGCCTACAAGTGGAATCCCACTACGAGCCTCTGGGTTCCACTCATGGATTGGGTGACCTGGGCTAATTGGAACGAGCTGGGCGTGGAGAGTATCGCGACCGATCCAGTGAACCCCAACAATCTTTATATTATGGCAGGTCTCTACACCAACTCCTTTACAACTCAGAATGGCACGCTCCTGATTTCGAATAATCAGGGAAGCACCTTTACTCAGGTGCCTATGCCGTTCAAAGTGGGAGGCAACATGCCCGCCCGTAACATGGGCGAGCGCCTGGCGATCGATCCCAACCTCAACAGCACTCTATTCTTCGCGGCCAGAAGCGGGAACGGCCTCTGGGAGAGTACAAATTCTGGAACCACCTGGAGCCAGGTCACCAGCTTTCCGCAGCCCGGTACCTATGCGGTTGAGCCAGGGAATGTCTATAGCGGGGACATCATTGGACCCGCGTGGGTTGTCTTTGATCCGCGGACCGGTTCGGCAGGAAAAGCTACACAGACCATTTACCTTGGCGTAGCGCAACCCGACGGCACAAATATCTACGTTACCAAGAACGGTGGAACAACCTGGGCCCCGCTCGCTGGTCAACCCACTTGCACTCTGACCGGAACCCAGACAACAGGGACCGTGGCTTGCACCAACGGCGCAAGCTGGGCAGTGGCCTCCGACGCGCCTGCCCCTGGATTCTTACCCAATCGCGCCGTGCTGGCTCCGACTACCGGCATGCTCTACATCACCTATAGCAACGGAGCCGGGCCTTACGACGGCACCATGGGAGACGTCCAGCAGTACAACACAGCGACCGGCGTGTGGACTGAGATTGCACCGGTGGTGCCAACCACACTGAGTGGGGCCGACTATTTTGGGTACAGTGGGCTGGCTGTCGACCCAGAGGTGCCAACCACGATCATGGTCTCAGCCTTCAATTCCTGGTGGCCGGATACGATTCTCTGGCGCAGCACTAATTCCGGCGCAACCTGGTCCCAAATCTGGAACTGGACAAGCTATCCCAGCCGCAGCTTTATGTATACGCTGAACGACACGGCAGCACCCTGGGCCAATGAGGGCAATACGAATCCAGTGGCGCCCATAGAAGCGCCTGAGCTTGGTTGGATGGTCTCCGGCCTGGCTATTGATCCGTTCAACTCCAACCATATGCTGTATGGAACAGGCATGACGATGTGGGGGACGGAGAACCTCACCGAGTGGGACTCGGGCAATCAGTTTGCGCTGTCGATTGCATCGCAAGGGATTGAAGAAACTTCTGTACTTGACTTAGTCAGCCCTCCGGCAGGTGGTGGTGCGCATCTGTACAGCGCCCTGGGAGACATCGGCGGCTTCATTCACACCAGCATGACCACGGCGCCGGCGTTTCCTTATGCGATTCCATTCTTCGGTACCCGTACAAGCATTGACTATGCTGAGTTATCGCCGCAATTCATGGTTTTGGTGGGCGATGGCAGCCCAACAGCGAGCCCGGTGATAACAAGCTCTGCCTTCACTTACTCTGGCGGAACAAGTGAGACCGCATGGTTTGCTGGAACTGTCGATCCTCCGGGCTATTCCACCAATGGGGGCGGCACTGTCGCTGCTGCAGCGGACGCCAGCCGGGTTGTATGGAACCCGACCGGCATGGGAGCGTTCTATTCCACTGCTAACGGCAGTAGCTGGACAGCCTCTACAGGCCTTCCCGCAGGAGGCATCATCGCGTCAGACCGTGTGAACCCTCTGGAGTTCTATGATTACGCGGCCGGCCAGTTCTATGTGAGCGTGAATGGTGGAGTCAGCTTTGCAGCTACGGCTGCAACAGGACTCCCCGTGTCAGGAGACCCCGTTAACATGCGCGCTGTGCCCGGGATTACAGGCGATGTCTGGCTTGCCGGCGGCAGCGTCGCGAACAACGTTTATGGTCTATGGCACTCGACTAATGCTGGTGCCAGCTTTACTAAACTGGCGAACGTGACGCAGGCCGATATCATCGGATTCGGGAAGGCTGCGCCCGGAACGACTTATCCCACTTTGTTCACCAACGCTGAAATCGACGGTGTGCGCGGTATCTTCGCCTCCACCAATGAAGGTACCACCTGGACGCAGATCAATGACTCGGCACATGAGTACGGTTTAACAGGCGCGACGATTACCGGAGATCCACAGGTCTTCGGCACAGTCTACCTGGGAACGAACGGCCGCGGCATCATCACGGGGACGGGGACGCCTCCCTACACATCTTCACCGGGGAATTTCACGCTGAAGCCTTCTGCGACAGTTCTATCGATCGCTCAGGGCAGCAGTGGCACCGACACGATCACGGTAACGGATGTGAGTCCCTTCACGGGTAGCGTATCGTTTGCAGCAACCGGCCTGCCCAGCGGCGTAACTGCCTCGTTCAGTCCGGCATCCTCTACGACCTCCAGTGTGCTCACGTTGACGGCCGGCAGCACGGCTACGGCGGGAACCTCCACAGTCACCATCACTGGAACGTCCGGGACGCTAACCCCGGTGACAACCGCCATCACGCTCACAATAACTCCCGTGACAGGAACCTTTACGCTGAAGCCTTCTGCGACCGCTCTGTCAATTGCTCAAGGCAGTAGCGGCACTGACACCATCACGGTGGCGGATGTAAGCCCCTTTACGGGTAGCGTATCCTTTGCAGCAACCGGCCTGCCCAGTGGCGTAACTGCCTCGTTCAGTCCGGCATCGTCCACAACCTCCAGTGTGCTCACGTTGACAGCCAGCAGTACGGCCACGGCGGGAACCTCCACGGTCACCATCACCGGAACCTCCGGAACGCTGACCCCGATGACAACCACAATCACGCTCACCGTCGCTCCTTCCGGCGGCGCCTGCACTGTGGACTACACAATCTCACCGCAAAACACCAGTGACTTTGGTGCATCCATCACCATCGTCAATGGTCCGACGGCAATAACTAGTTGGACGCTGACCTGGACCTTCGCCAACGGGCAGACAGTTGCGGAACTCTGGAACGGCATTGAAACCCAGAGCGGCGCAAACGTGACCGTGAAGAACGAGCCTTACAACGGCAGCATCGCCGCTGGCGGCACTCTCTCCGGCATCGGGTTTAACGGCACCTGGAACGGAACCACCAACGCAGTACCTACAGCATTTGCGCTCAACGGAACGGCATGCACCGTCAACTAGCAAGCTATGGCAATGCACAAATGCCATAACAGGAACGTGGCGGAGCAGGTCTTTTGATCTGCTCCACCGAGCGGTGTTGAACGGCACTCATTCTTTGGATATGGGTGGTTTATGCGACGCAAAGGAGAAATCATGTCTCAGCAACTCAATTCCTCCCGCATGCGCGGATGCGCTTACCGATTGAGTGGGTACCTTGCAGTACTCGCGGCCCTACTACTCGCCATTATCGTTGCGCCCTACGGTCACGCTCAAACCGCGTGCAATGTCGTGTACACGATTTCACCTCAAAACACCAGCGCATTCGGAGCGGCCATCACCATCGAGAACACGGGAACGACTGCCTGGACCAGTTGGACGCTGACTTGGACGTTCGCCAACGGGCAGTCGGTTTCGCAACTCTGGAACGGCATCGAAACCCAGAGCGGCGCGAACGTGACGGTGAAGAACGAGCCCTACAACGGCAGCGTCGCAGCCGGCGGAAGCGTTACCGGCGTTGGATTCAACGGTGCATGGAACGGTACCACCAACGCGGTACCCACGTCGTTCGCAGTGAATGGAACAACGTGCGGCGCCCCGGCGGGCGGCTTCACACTTAAGCCCTCGGCGGCCACACTCTCAGTTGCTCAAGGCGCAAGTGCCACAGACACCATTACCGTAACGGACGGGAGCCCGTTTACCGGTAGCGTAACGTTTGCCGCGACTGGACTGCCCAGCGGTGTGACTGCATCGTTCAGCCCGGCTTCCTCCACGGGTTCAAGCGTGCTCACGCTAACGGCCAGCAGCACGGCTGCGGTTGGAACGTCCACGGTCGCCATCACTGGAACCTCCGGCTCCCTGACTGCAACCACTACCATCGCTCTGACCGTCACTACCAAGCTGACCTTCACGCTCACGGTGCCTACTCTGTCTATTACTCAGGGCAAGACAACAACTGACACCATCACGATCACCGACGTTGGCGGCTTCACTGGCAACGTATCTCTCGCTGTTTCGAATCTGCCTTCCGGAATCACATGCACCTTCGGCACGAATCCGGCGACGTCGACGACCGACGTGATGACATGCACGGCCAGCGCCACAGCCACGGTTGGAAGCTTCATGGCGACCATTACCGGAACCTCCAGCTCAATCACCGTGACTGCTACGTTTCCGGTCACCATCGTTTCATCGGCGGGCGGCTTCACGCTCAATCCCTCGGTGACTTCTTGTACCATCCCTCAGGGCTCCAGTTGTACTGTCACCATCAGCGTAAAGGATATAAGTCCATTCACCGGCTCAGTAACACTTGCTGCCACGGGCCTGCCCTCCGGCGTAACTGCCACTTTCGCCACCAATCCCACAGCGAGCACCAGCGTGCTTACATTGACGGCCAGCGCCACGGCGACAATCGGATCCTTCACGGTCACCATCACCGGTACCTCCGGCTCGCTGACTTCAAGCACCACCATTGCACTCACTGTGACTGCAGGCTTCAGCATTTCGTCATCCTGCGGCGGCGGATTGACTCTGCAACAAGGCGGCTCCGCCACATGCACCATCACGGTGACGGGAGCCACAGGTACTCCAACCATCTCCCTCACAGGCCTGCCCTCGGGCGTTTCTGCTTCTGTCACCAATCCAACGAGTACGACGTTTGTCATCACTCTGACGGCTAGCGCGACCGCTACGTTGGGCACGTCCACGATCACCGTCACAGTAACCTCCGGCACAACGAGCAAATCCATCATCATCCCTGTCACGATCACGACCTCCTCAGGAACAGGAAGCTTTACGATTACACCAACAGCGTCGACTCTGGTGATCGGCCTGGACGCTGGTGGTACAGACACCATCAATGTGACGGATGTGGGCGGATTCACCGGCGCTGTAACTCTTACTGCATCCGGAATGCCCAGTGGAGTCACTGCTGCGTTCGGCACCAATCCAACCACCGGCAGCAGTGTTCTCACACTGATTGCCAGCAGCACGGCAGCCACTGGAACTTCCACAATTACGATCCAGGGAACCTCCACCGGAACCTCGTCCGGCACCCTGTCCGCAACTACCACCATCGCCCTTACGGTCAGTGCGACTCCATCGGTTCAAATAGCATGGGTCAGCCCGACTGCCGGGATAGCCGGAAGTACATTCACAGTTATGCCAGGCGTCGGAGCGTCCTTTGCCGAGACTCAGGGATCAAGCGTTATTAACTTCGGAACGACAGCGGCCACTGTTACCACCTGGGCAATCGACTCCATCGCAGTCACGGTTCCAAGCCTGGCTGTCGGCACCTACAACGTGACCGCGGTCGTGGATGGCGTAACCAGTAATGCGGTTCCGTTCACAATAACCAGTGCTACGCCGTCCCCCGAGGTGTACACGGGGAACTCCACTTGGTTCAGTGCGCTTGGCAGCCCGTATGGCGGCTGCGGCGTGCCGCAAGCGAATATCGACTCGCAAAACTTCGTTGCGCTCAATGTTCAGAACGATCCCGGCAACTACAGCCTTACACTGTCTCGTCCCATCTCCACCACAGGGCCGGACGCTGCCGATATTGGTATGTGGAACAACGGACTGAACTGCGGCCGATGGGTGCATATAACCATGGGAAGCAACTGCGAAGGAACGAACGATGGCTCTGCAGACGAGTCGTTCTGTCGCGGCGGCCTGGGATGGGTCCCGGACCAATTCAATGGCGCTGAGATCGATTCCGTCGTTGCGGACAGTTGCCAGGACGAAAACTCATGGTGCCGCGACGATCCCTATCACCTTGACCAGGCGCAGGCGCAACTAAGTAACTACACTCTGAACGGTGAACCAGCCGGCGATATCTATCCGAACTTCTGGAACAATCGGCAAATCAGTTGGTACTTCGAACCGGCGCCGAATTACACAGGCGATATCAATATCGGGTTCCTCAACGGCGCGAACGCCTATTGGTCGGCCATCTCCATCACCCATTTGCCGAACGGCATTCATGGCGTGCAGTACCTGCTCAACGGAGTGTGGACGACGGCCGTAATGGATGCCGATCTTGGCGACGACTACATCGTTCTTCCCACCGTGGCAGGCGGAACGCAATACGAAATACAAGTGTTCGATGTGACCAACACACTGATCAACAGTGGACGCATCTATTCGTTCACGTATCCGTCAAGCTGCGGATCCAGCTGCACACCGGCAATAACACCGGTCACCTTCACTACTTCGCAGTAACAATGTGACGTTTTCCTAGCCCGGAATCGGAGTGCATATTTACCGATTCCGGACTAACTTCGCGCCTTAGCTGTCTGCACGTGTTTTGCTCGGCATAACCGGGTATGTTATCTCGATCAGGCCGATCGCTCAATCGAAAGAATCGGTATGAGTTAGAACGACTCATACCTCGACAACGCTATCACGAACACGCTGCGCCACCGGTACCAACCGATGGCGTGTAGGTCGACCAGCCAGGAATACCACCGGATGTTTTGGACGGGGCCTCTAGCGTCAGCCAATTAAGGAGAGCAACATGAAACACCGCATCATACGCACATTCGGAATAGTCCTGGCATCAGTGATTGTTCTGGCATCCGCTGTGCCAGCTCAAACTCCATGCAAGGTGACTTATACAACGTCGCCACAGAACACCAGCCAATTCGGAGCGACGGTCAGCATTCAGAACCTCGGAACCACAACTCTGAGCAACTGGTCGCTGACTTGGACCTTTGCCAACGGACAGACCATTGCCAATTCGTGGAATGGAGCTGTAACGCAGAGCGGCGCCAATGTAACAGTGAGCGAACAGGCAGGCCAGACATGGCAGAACATTCCAGCCGGCGGCAGCTACACGGGCTTCGGCTTTAATGGCACGTGGAATGGAACGACCAATGCTGTGCCCACAAACTTCGCGTTGAACGGAACGGCTTGCAACTCGTCGTTGACAGCGACGACGACCGCGCTGACCTCCTCTGCCACATCCGTCGCGACAGGCACCAGCGTTACGCTGACCGCGACGGTGACGCCTTCGACGGCGACCGGCACTGTGACGTTCATGGATGGGACGACCTCGCTGGGAACCGGAACGCTGAGCTCAGGCAAGGCGACTCTCGCGACCTCGTTCTCGACGGCAGGGACGCACTCGATCACTGCTGTCTACGGCGGATCGACGACCTTCGCCGGCAGCACTTCGCCTGCTGTGAGCATCACGGTCACTTCGACACTGACTGCGACGACGACCGCATTGACAGCATCTCCGACATCTGTAGCGACGGGTGCCACAGTTACGCTGACAGCGACGGTTTCGCCTTCGACGGCCACTGGAACTGTGACCTTCCTCGATGGGACAACCTCGCTTGGAACCGGAACGTTGAGCTCAGGCAAGGCGACGCTTGCGACCTCCTTCTCGACGGCGGGGACGCATTCGATCACTGCTGTTTATGGCGGGTCTACGACATTTGCGACCAGCACTTCGAGTGCTGTAGCTATCACCGTCACTTCGACGTTGACGGCTACGACTACTGCTCTCACGTCTTCTGCTACATCCGTCGCGACAGGGGCCACGGTTACGCTTACCGCGACAGTCTCGCCTTCGACGGCGACTGGCACTGTCACGTTCATGGATGGAACGACCTCGCTTGGAACCGGGACGCTGAGCTCAGGCAAGGCGACGCTTGCGACCTCGTTCTCGACGGCTGGCACGCACTCGATCACCGCTGTTTATGGCGGCTCGACGACCTTCGCCGGCAGCACTTCGCCTGTTGTGAGCATCACCGTCACCTCTACGCTTACCGCGACGACGACGGCTCTGACGTCCTCTGCCACATCCGTATCGACGGGCACCAGTGTTACGCTTACCGCGACGGTCTCGCCTTCGACGGCAACCGGCACGGTCACCTTCCTCGATGGAACAACCTCACTCGGAACCGGGACGCTGAGTTCCGGCAAGGCGACTCTAGCGACCTCGTTCTCGACGGCCGGGACACATTCGATCACCGCTGTCTATGGCGGCTCAACGACCTTTGCGACCAGCACTTCGAGCGCAGTGACCATCACGGTCACCTCGACGCTGACGGCGACGACGACCTCGCTTGCTGCATCGACGACGACGCCAGCGGTTGGCGCCAGCGTCACGCTGACGGCAACGGTTTCACCTTCGACGGCGACAGGCACTGTCACCTTCTTTTCGGGCACGACTTCGCTCGGAACCGGAACGCTGAGCTCGGGCGTAGCGACTCTGACAACCTCGTTTGCAACGGCAGGGACCGATTCGCTGACAGCTACCTACGACGGCTCGACGACCTTCGCGACTAGCACTTCAAGTGCTGTGAGTGTCACCGTCAGCACAGGAAGCTTCACCCCCTTCCAGCAGCATTTTGTCGATCTTTACACCGACATTCACACCTCCTCGAACGGGTATTTTGGGACTGCAACGAGCGGTGACCAGATTCCCTACCACTCGGTTGAAACACTCATGGCTGAAGCTCCGGATTATGGCCACGAAACTTCATCGGAGACTTACAGCTACTGGGTCTGGCTGGAGACGCTCTACGGCGGCCTAACCTCAAACTGGACTGGACTGCAAACCGCCTGGACGAGCCTGCAAGACAATATGATCCCCAGTGCGACACTGCAACCGACCAATAGTGGCTATAACGCCTCTGCACCCGCCACATATGCGCCTGAACATCCATTGCCCAGCGCCTATCCATCGGTGTTGACCAGCTCGGTCTCTGTGGGCACTGATCCGTTGGCGAGCCAACTCAGCTCGACCTACGGCAACGACAACATGTACTCCATGCACTGGATTATTGACACCGATAACTTTTACGGCTTTGGCCAACAGGAAGACGGTGTCACGAAGCCTTCGTGCATGAACACATTCCAACGCGGCGCAAACGAATCCGTGTTCCTGACGGTTCCGCAGCCTTGCTGGGATAACTTGAAGTACGGCAGCGAAACCAACGGCTACCTTGATCTATTTACTGCTCCCGCTCCGTATACGAACCAGTGGAAGTACACGGACGCACCAGACGCCGATGCCCGCACGGTACAGGCCATGTATTGGGCGGAACAATACGCAAACGCGCAGGGCGGAAACAGCATTGTCACAGCTTTGCTGCCCAAGGCCGCTGAGCTGGGCGACTACCTGCGCTACGCGTTCTTTGACAAGTACTTCAAGGAAATGGGCTGCATTGGCGCCAGCGCGAGCGCAACGAGCTGCCCGGCTGGCAGCGGCTACAATTCCGCGCATTACCTGCTCGGGTGGTACTTTGCCTGGGGCGGTGCAATACCGGCCGACGGAAGCTGGGCGTGGCGCATTGGAGACGGTACCGCGCACTTTGGCTATCAGAACCCAGTGGCGGCGTACGCCCTGTCGAAGGATCCGGGCATCAGCGGCAAACTTCCCGCACAGAGCGTGACCGACTGGAGCACCAGTTTGGAGCGTCAGCTTGAGCTCTACCGCTGGGCGCAATCGGATGAAGGTGCTATCGCTGGCGGAGTAACCAACAGTTGGGAAGGTTCCTACTCTCCGACTCCCACCGGCGACTCCACCTTCTACAACATGGCTTACGATTGGGAGCCTGTCTATCACAACCCGCCGAGCAACCAGTGGTTCGGTATGCAGACCTGGTCTATGGAGCGTTTGGCTGAGTACTACTACATAACCGGCGATTCCAAGGCCGCAATCGTCCTGAACAGCTGGATCCCCTGGGTGGAGAAGTCCACCACGGTCAACTCCGACGGAACCTTCACACTACCCGGTTCGCTCTGCTGGGACAACTCCCCCGGCCAAGGCGACACGACGAATCCGTGGAACGACTCGACCTGCGGCCTCGTCGACTCGAGTACCGCAAACAAGCCTGCAACCAACTGGAACGCCACCACGCAAGACTGGACCACCGTTCCGCTTAACCCGAACCTTCACGTCAGGGTCACGGGCACCGCAACGGACATAGGCCTGGCCGGCTCGCTGGCGAAGGCCCTGTCCTACTACAGCGCCGCCGTTGGCAAGTGGGGTTCTAGTGGGACGCCCGATGCAACCTCCGAGGCGTTGGCCAAGAGCTTGCTGACTGGTGTCTGGACCAACTACCGCGATTCCATCGGAATCTCGGTGGCCGAAACCCGCAGCGACTACTGCACCAGCACGACCAGCAGCAGCACCGAGGGGGGGACTACCCTCAACGGCGGCTTCGGCGCCACTGTGTTTGTGCCTTCCACTTGGTCACCGGGCACCATGCCGGCTGGCGAAGACATCACGGTTAGTCCGCAGCCAACGTTCCTGAGCCTCCGCCCCAAGTACAAAAACGATCCCAACTTCGCGGCCCTCGAGTCGGGTTGCGCTGCGGGAACGGGTCCAACCTTCAACTATCACCGTTTCTGGGCGCAAGTGGATATAGCGTCGGCGTATGCCGTCTTCGCAAATCTCTTCCCCGGCAACTAAAGAGCCACTCTCAACCAGGGGCGCTACTGGTAACAGCAGCGTCCTTGCAGCATTTCACCTGGAGCGAGCATTCGGCAGATAGATGTTGCCACGGCCCACGCGGTGCACTACCTGTTGCTCCCGAACAACTAAGGGGAACGCTGGCTAGCCCGGATTACTCAACAGAGTAGATTCGCGGGTTGGCGACATAGTGGAAAAAGGCTGTGGCTTCGGATATCACTTCGTTACTGGCACGAAGCGGTTTCACGAGGCTACGGCCTTTCTCATACAGAGGGCAGCTAGGAAGCTTTCGGGTTTACTCCTCATATTTGTTGTGCCGGGCGGCAGCATGAGCCAGAAATGCCAGACACGCGCTGCGTCCAAGCCTCCTAAGATAGCAGCCAGCAATGCAGTTGCAGCGGTTTATGAATGGTCAACCCTGTAGCGACTGAAAGAAATGCGGTGACCGGAACAGAAAAATACGCTGCGCGAGCGACAAAGTAAGTTTCAATTGGTGTCGTTTTCAAGGCAACTATCTTCGCGGTTGAATACGTGATCGTCCCTGCATTGTTCGCGCTACGATTCCTGTGACTGAGAGAGCGAAGATGTGGAAACGGAAAACCGGCAGCTTCTTGAACAAGAAATCTAGGCATGGGTTCCAGGAGCGAACGAAGGTCCGTCTTGAGAGCGGGACTGATCCAACATCGGTGCGCCGCATCCCGGATGGGCTTCGCAAGTGATTCGGCTTCCGTCAGAAACTAAATCTGGATCCTGGCGGACGTCATCGACATGGGTCGTGGCTTTCAGGGACTGAACGGGCACGAATTCAACTTTGTAAGGCTCCATCCGTTTTGTAAGGCAAATACCTAGATAGGGCAGCCTAGCCTCACAGAGCGCACGCAGCGCACACCTGGATGTCCATGTAACTCCATTGTTATCTTGTTTGTAAGTGGCGGAGAGAGTGGGATTCGTTCTCGAATCAGTAGTTTAGGGTCTGCAAGTTGCAGAAAACAATATGCCAGCATTGCCGACTTTCCCACCATTGCCGCGCCGCATTGCCCGCTATTGCCCGCTGACCTAGTGAGGTCAGGAGGGAAACTTCAAGGCTGATTAGTGTCAACGTCATGTTACGTTAATTTCGTTTAGTTCATATAATTCTTCTGTTGGCTTTAAGCTGAGGAACTTCATGGCGACTTCTACATTTGATCCCGTTTCTTTCCCGCCTCGCAGGAGAAGCAGGTTCATGTCCTCCACGAACTTCTGCGTCGCGAAGGCAGTGCCCGCCTTATCGGCAGGGTAGGGGAGCCAGCCTTCGAATTGCCGGATGCAGTATATGAGTTGCTGCTACGCATCCTCGACGGTATGCAACAGGGTAAAGCCATCTCCATTGTTCCGGTAATGCAGGATTTGACCACACAGCAGGCCGCAGCGCTACTTGGAGTCTCCAGGCCATTTTTCGTAAACTGCTCGAATCCGGCGCGCTGCCTTTCCACCTTACCGGCACGCACCGTCGTGTCTATCTCAATGATCTCATGGCATACAAGGAGCACCGCGACCACGAGCGGCGCGAGGCTCTGGATCAAATGGCACGCGGAGCCGAAGAGCTTGGGCTTTACGATAAGGTATTCTGCCCAGCGAATGAGTTCCGACTTCCAGGTTCTTCTTGATGCTTGCGTTCTTGCGAATGCAGCTCTCCGCGACACGCTTCTGCGCCTTGCCGAACCTCCATGTTCTCTATTCCTGCTACGTTGGTCGAAGGACATCATCGAAGAGACCCAGCGGACTCTCGAAGCGAAGCTCGGTTTGACTCCGCCGCAGACGGCGCATTTGTTCAGTCAACTGGAGATTCACTTCTCGGATGCCTGGGTGGAAGGGTACGACGCGTTCATCCCGGCAATGGCTAACCATCCCAAGGATCGCCATGTTCTTGCAGCCGCTGTGGTCTGTGGAGCGCAGGCCATCGTTACCTTCAACCTCAAGGATTCTCCTGTTGATGCCCTGGCGCCTTGGAACGTCGAAGCGCAAAGCCCCGATGAATTCCTGATCCATCAATATCACCTGGACCCGGTCATGGTTGTGGCCGCACTCAGGGAACAGGCTGCGAAGCACGGAGGATGGGAATGCCTCATGCAGATCCACGCAAAAGCTGTCCCTGAATTCGTATCTTTACTCCGCCAATAACCACCGTAGGGATGGCGTGAACATTGACCGTTTTATACGTTTTTACCTCTCACTGCACTGCGGGGAATTCATGACCCTTGAAAGTGTGTAAGTTCTAGAGCGTGTTTCAAAAACATTTCCGTAGTGTGATCCAGAGGCAAGCGAGATGGAAGAACGCGCGGTAAACGCTGAGCAGATGTTCGTGACGGACCAGCACACTACGAAACTGACCGAGTCAAGCGTTGGTGCGCTCGATCTTCCAGCGTCGTTTGTAGCGTCGCAATTTCCGGCCATCCTCGTATTTCCTCTCTTTGTTGTTCTTCCGGCATGGCGCGATCAATTCGATGCCCCGCCGCTTCCATCGCTTCCGCAGCGGATCGGAGTCGTAGCCACGGTCGGCGATCAATCGCTTTGGCTTCTGCCGCGGGCGGCCTTTACGCCGCGGGACACGGACTTGTTCGAGCGTGGCGTCCGCAAGCGTAACTTCTGCCGGAGAGGCACTTTCCAGCCGAACTCCCAGCGGAACACCTTCACCGTCTCCCAGTACCATCCACTTTGTGCCTTTACCGCGCTTGGCTTTACCGACCGCATCGCCCCGTTTTTGGCTGGCGCGAAGCTGCCGTCCAGAAAGGCCTCGTCCCATTTCAGTAGACCTTTCTCATCCAACTCACCTAGCAGCGTACGCCGTGCTTTGAGCCAAATTCCTGTTTCCTCCCACTGCTTCAACCGTCGCCACCATGTCGATGGGGAAGGATACTCGTCAGGTAAAAAACGCATGCCGCTCCCGTTTGCAGTATCCACAGAATGCCTTCCAAACAGTTGCGGTTCGGCGCGGGAGGACGTCCCCGACCATCCTTGCGTCGCTTCGGTTCCGGCAACAGCGGCCCTATCAACGACCACTGCTCTTCCGACAACAGCTTCTGTCGACTCTTCATGACAGAAGCTAAACACCCCAACTGCTTCAAATGTAAGTACCTGTTCTGAGGCAGAACCTATTTTTGAAACACGCTCTAACCACCGATTGCACAGGCAATGCACAATTCAGCGCAATCGGGAGTTTCCCGAATAGTCATTCCCTCACCATACTTTGCTGCACTTCCACATGAACGTCGCTCTCGACTGCCCGCTATCGTCTGCTGGCCGACAATCGTGTAAACCATGTCTCCGGTCTGAAGTGTAAAGCAGCTCCCCGGTTACCCCCACGAGCGGCAAACGAGAATTCTCAACATACTTTCGTAAAGTGCTCTTCGGTCCGCAACGCCAGTCCTGATCTGAAAAGCAAAAGCAACAGCAAAAGCTCCTAAGGGGAGTGAGTGTACCGGGACATCCTTTACGTTTTAGACCGGAGACATGGTTTACAAGCCCCTTGCGGTGAGAGTGGCTCTGATTGCGGGTTTTCGGCTGGCTTTGCCGGTCTTCAGATACATGATAGTCGTCGCCGTAGCCGTGGTGATATGGGAATCCCCGCAGGGATTTCCAAGGGGTGTGGGAAGGGTGGAAAGCCGGCTTCTTGGCTTTCCATGCTTTCCATACCCCGGCATTTCCATGGCTTGCTTTTCGCGCTTGTTTGTTTGTTGCTGCGCAATCGTCACCGCGATTTTGCAGTCGAGCAGCTTTCCGCGTCCCGTAGTTCACAGCCGAGCACATTCCAGAACTTCTTCTTGGCGACTGATTGATCGAATGTGTTGATGATCTGCAGATCGGGTAGGTGAACCTCATAGACACGGAACATCCCGCTGCATTGGCAGATACTGACTGGGACAACCTCGGCGGCAATCAAGACACGGTCCGTGCCACCAAGCCACGTTACGAACGCCGTGTTGGGTGGGACTGCAACCTCGCATTTTGTGGGCGTACCGAACGCCTTCTCAACGGGACCGGAAACTGTCAGTTTGCGAAGTCTCTCGGGCTCAACGTAGAAGACGTAAACACGATAGCCGATTCCTCCTCCGCCCTCGGTCTCGGTGACGGCAAAAGCCGAAGAGTCAGGAG
>JBEKUP010000043.1:0-47249 GCA_049514915.1 Occallatibacter sp.
AGACGTAGTTATTGGACTGCCAGACTCCGTTGATCTTTGAATAGAGCGTTGCGTAAACTTCTACGCCGTTTGCAGGCAGCGTGGGGACGGTTGTTGTCAGGGCAGTGCCTTTGTATGAATACAAGTCGCTGCCGCCAAATGCAATGGCGCTGAGGTTGAGCTGGTAGTCGGTAACCCCGATCCCGGCTGTCCACTGGAAGGCCACATTGCTGCTGCCGAGAATGGTGCCGAGTCCCGGAGCGGGCGAAATCAGCGTGGCCTTGGTGGAGGGCATGCCGGGACCTGTTAGTGTCAACTGCACCGACGACGGCGTGGATAACGCGGCATTGACAAGGTTGCCGTTGAAGGTTGCTGTGTCGGTTGTTGTGCCAAAGGTCGTAGGCGTATAGGTTGCGGTGAGCGCGCAGGCGCCGCCTATTGCCAGGGCCGAAGGCGATGTGCCGCTGACAGTGCAGTCGGTGGAAGCTGAGGCAGTCAGGCTGTAGTCAACCGTGTCTGTTTGGTTGACGGAGCTAAGTTGCAATACCTGATTGCCCGATTCGAGCAGATTGAAAGTTTGTGGCGCGGTGGAGGACGCAAATTGCACGTAACCCTGAGTGCGCGTGAGCTTGAGAACTGCCGCACCGGAGCCAGTGTAGAGATTACCCGCAGAGTCGATTGCCAGAGCCAAAGGCGCAAGGCCGGCAACGGTGAAGGACCCGCTGTTAGCACTGGCAGGCACAGCGAGAATCGACGCTGTATCAGCAATCAGCAGGTTCCCGGCGGCATCCGCTGCAACAGCTGATGGTTTGACGGCTGCGGAGGAAACGGTGGACCTCACTCCGCTCTGGAGATTAAAACGGTAGATCGCCGGTGCGCCCGGGTCGGTGATGAGCAGATTACCGTTGGGATCGATAGCCAAACCTGCGGGCGCGACAAGTGCGCCAGTAGCGAGTGTGCGCACGGCTCCGGTGATGGGGTTGAGTTGATAAACGACCTGTGCGGAGGAATCCGACAGGTATAGGTTGTTCAGCGAATCAACAGCAAGACCAGCAGGCAATCTGAGCGTGAGCGCAAGTGTCGAAGTTGTGCCTGCGGGTGAGATTTGCGTAATTAAACCAGTAGAAGTGTCAGCGACATAGACGAAGCCGCGAGGATCGACCGCGACTGCGCCTGGCGCGGTGAGCGTGGCCAGTGAAGTGGATGTGGCACTTGCACCTTGCCCCTGAGCCGCGGGAGCAAAGCGAAGCAGATGTTTGCTGGTGCCATCCGACACATACACATTGCCGGCGGTGTCGGTGGCAATGCCAGCGACCTGGATATTTGCGCCAAAGCTGAGTTGGCTTGCCGGATCGAGCGTGGAGCCCGCGCCGAGTCCGATTCCAGCGAGAGCCAGGTTGGCTGTGTTGCCGAGGGAACTGTTGATGGTGAGCGGTGTGGAGCGCGCGCCTGGAACTGCCGGTGTAAAGCCGGAAGTAAGCAGACAGTCGGTCGTGTTGTCAGCGTTGGTGGTGCATGCGGGTGTTCCCAATGACCACTCGGTTGAGTTATTAACGAACGCGTTAGTCGAGGCTGGAGTATCGCCAGCGATGAAGTGAAGTTCGACCAGCTGTGACGTGGTGGAGCCAGTTGCGGTCGAAGGCGTCGCAAGCCCTGTGATCACCTTGCGGATAAGCCCGTTCGTCGTGTCAGAGATGTAGATGTTGCCCAGGGTATCTGCGCCAACACCGATACCGTTGCCGCCATCGCCGAATTTTGCCTGGGTGGCAGGGCAGCCGTCGCCCACAGCGTCCGTGGCACCGGAGCATACCGTTGAGACATTCCGGGCAACAGCGCGCAGGTAACCGGTATGGAAATCGAGGAACCAGATGAACCCATTGCCATCGGAGATGTAGAGGTTGCCGGCGTTGTCGATCGCCAGCTTCTGGGGAGACATCGAGACGCTGGTAGAGAGCACCGGTGATGTGTAGCTGTAAGCCCCCGTGGATCCGCTCCCGGCGACGGTGTAGATGTCACCGTTGACCGGCGAACTGATGCCCAGCTTGGCCAAAAGTGCATCGAGTGGCGAGTTGGTTCCACAAGTTACGCAGACAACCCGGATTCTTCCGCCACTGGAATCGGCGATGTAGACATTCAGATTCCCATCTGCGATAACGCCTTGCGGATTGTTGATTTCAGCTGAAGTTGCCGGGCCGCTGTCGCCGTTGGAGCCGGCTGTGCCCGTACCGGCAAAGGTATGGATATTGCCCGCCGGGTCGACGACGCGAATCTTGTTGTCGGAGGTGTCAGCGATATAGATGTTGCCGACGGTGTCCGCCCATGCGCCGCGAGGCGCATCAACTTGAGCGGATGTGGCCGCGCCGCCATCTCCGGCCGAGCCCGCGGTTCCCGTGCCGGCAACCAGATACATCAAGCCGGTGGAGACTTTGACCTCGAACACTTCGTTGAGGCTGTAGTCGGCAATATAGATGTTGCCCGCAGCGTCGCTCCCCACGCCACGCGGTTTGCTGATGTTGACCAAGGTCGGCGTGCAACCCGTGACTGCTGTGGGAACGCAAGCAGTGCCCGAGACTCTGCCTGCGAAGTTGGTGATGACTCCATTGGGCGCGATGCGGCGGACCAACTTGTCACTAATGTCGCTGAGATAGACATTGCCGAATGGATCTGCAACAACGGCGCGCATATCATCCGCCGAAGCGAAGGTGATTGCAGTCGCCTGGCATCCGTCTCCAAAGCTGTCAGTGGAACCGCTGCAGGTGGTGTTTGCGTTGCTCACGGTCGAACCGCCTGCGATGGTCGTCATGGTGTAAGGCAATGAGATCGGATTGCTGGGCAACCCAATGATCGTCGGTGCGTTGACGGTAATGGTCATGGGGGCCGAAGCAGACCCGGCAAAGCTTCCGCTGGCGACATAGGTAACCGTCACATAGTTTGTTCCCAGCGGCAGGTCAGCCGAAGCAGATGCTGTTCCAGAGTTCAATGTGGCAGAGCCAAGCGATAGCTGCGTACCCCCGCTGGTGACGGAATACGTAAAGCTGACCGTTCCGGTGGGTGTCCCAGCCAAGGACGAGACGGTAGCTGTCAGCAAGACGGGATGGCCCAACGTGGTGGTGGTCGTATTCGCTGACAATGCAGTGATGGTCGTGCCCTGGGTGATGGTGATTGGGGCAGCAGACGACGTAGAGCCACCGTTAAAGGCATCGCCGCTATAGATGGCGGTGATTGAATAGGAGTTGGTGCTATAAGGCAGGCTGATGCTGGCCGAAGCTGTGCCTGAATTCAAAGTGGCTGTCGTATAGACATAGCCGCCAACTGCCCCACCACCGCTCACGATGAACTGCACCGTGCCAGTCGGATTGCTGCCCGAAACAGTGGCCGTCGCGGTAAACGGCGTACCGAACGGAGTTGAACTGGGCACACCGGATAACGTCGTGGTCGTGCTGTTAAGGCTGCCGGCACTGACGGTGATGACGTACGGCCCTGTCGTTGAATACACAGTCTGGCCGGAAGTGAGAGTGTAGTTGCTATCGCCCGAGTAGGTAGCGGTGAAAGTGTGCGTGCCGACCGCAAGGCCAGCAAGTGGAATAGAGATTGTGTCCGTGGTTCCGGTCAGTGTTACTGTGGTCGCGTTGCTGGTGAGCGCATCCGTCAGCGTGACGGTGCCGGTAGGATAGGCAGCGCCTCCCACGGTCGGCGTGAGGATCACTATCACCGACGCGTTCTCGCCTTCGGTGATGGTTTGCGGCAAGCCTGAAGGACCGGTCAGCTCAGGCGCTATGCTGGTAAAGCTGCAGGTGGGTGGGAACAGGCTCGATGCTGTGATGTTATTGGTAACGGTGTTGCCGTTCGAGCCGACGAAGGTTGCGTAGTCTGAAACAAAGTCGGAGGAGACCAAGCCAGGGCCATAAGTCAGCGCGGCATTGGTCGGCGCGGGGTTGAGCTCGGAGGGCGGAAATGTGCCCGGGAAGCTCACATTGTCTAGCGTGACCCCGAGCGGATAGACCGTGCCGTTGTTGTTGGTGCCGGTCAACTGCACCGTCCCTGCCGTAAGGAACGCCAGGTTCTGCAACAGTATATTTTCCAAATTGGGCGACAGAGATCCAGTCGTGGCCTCGTAGTTCGGACTGAAGACGATCTCGGCCTTGTGGTCCTGATAGCACGAATTCGAGTACTGGATATTGGTGACGACGCCGCCGCGATCGTATCCGGACTTGATGCGGAGACCGGTTGAGTTGCCGTCGATGATGCCGTTGATGGAACTTCCAGCGTTAGCGACATCATTGCCAGACGACATATTGCCGTCAAAGAGAATGTTGCTGACACCTGCAGTGGTGTAGCTACCGATGGACTCGCCATGGCCAGCGAAGAAATGGTTGTTGGTGACGGAGATGTTCTCGGCGGGCACCGTATTCGCCGCGCCGACAGCGATGTTGTCATCACCATCTGAGATCCAGGAACGGGTGATGGTGAAGTTCTGCGCGTTGCCAGGATCGATACCATCTGTATTGCGCGAACTGGTGGGCGTAATGATCTTGATATCCCAAGCGGTGAAACCCGAAACCGCGCCAGTCGTCGAAATATGGAAGAGCGGTGAATTACGCAACGTGATCTTGTATAGCGTGATATTGCTTGAGCCGGTCTCCATCTGAATCCAGCGTGGATTCTGCTGATTCCCAACGCCGTTTGCCGCATTGGACAGACCCCACCAACTGTATCCGGCGTAGGGAGAGATGGCGTTGATCAGCACATCGCCGCCGCGGCCGTCCAGTTTGCCGTAGCCCATGATCCCAACATTGGTCGAAGTACCAGGAATGTCGATGAGCGGCAGGCAGGAACTGGTTGCGCTGGCGTTGTTGACGGTGCCGCAGGTGTGAGTACCAGCGACCTTGTCGTAGTCCTGCACGTTACGAGAGAAGTAGACGTAAACGCCGGGATCGACCAGCAGTGTGACATTCGAAGGCATGGAAAGCGGACCGGTAAGAAATGCGTTGTGGCCCGATCCATCCACCGAAAGCTCAACGGCCTGCCCTGTGCCGGAGCAACTGTTCAGAGCGGCCTGGATGCGCGCACCATCCGGATTCGTGACCGTGGCATCGACCGAAGTTGGGATGTCATCGTTGACCGACGTCAGCGCTGCACTTAACTGCGTGCAGACAGCCGGGAAGACGGGTTCGGTGACAGTACGAGTGTCGCCTGTGGCCACCGGTGCATCTTGCCCGGCCAAGGTCACGTAGAGGACGCCGCTGGTGAAGGTGAAGGTGTAGTTACTGGCCGCCAACGTACCAGTTGTAACTGTGATTGGGTACTCGCCGATGGAAGCGCCTGTGGCTGTCGTAGTGAGCGAGGGGGTGCCTGTTACGGCGCTGGCTTGTGTATCTTGATTCACAAAGCCCGTAATGGAGTAGGTGAGGGTCGGCACCGCTTGGCCCATGGTCATCGTGATGTTGTTGGCGGCGACCTGGAGGATGCCCCTGACCACGTTGAAGGCCACGCCGCTGGAGTTGCTGGCTGCGTAGCTGCTATCTCCGCCGTAGCTGGCGGTCATCGTCTGGCTACCGGCGGCAACATTCGAGAGGTTATAGGTGCACGTTCCGTTGCTCAGCGTGCAACTTCCCAGCGTCGTAGCTCCCGACTGCAGAGTAACGACACCGGTGGGTGTGCCGTTGCCTGTGGAAGGCGCAACCGTTACCGTACCAGTGATTGTGCCGCCATACGTACTGCTGGTATTGGTCACCGTCAGATTAGTGGTGGTTGCCGTTAGCGGAGCCGGAGGAACTGTAATTGTGAAAGCAGAGGAGGTGCTGCCCGTGAAATTCGAATCGCCCGCATAAACCATGGTGATACTGTGCGTGCCGGTAGCCAGAGAACTGGTGGTGTAATACGCTTCACCGCTTGCATCGAGTGTTCCCGAAGCCAGCGTTGAGGCAGTGCCACCGTTCAGACTGTCCATGAACATATAGTTTCCAGTGGGGATGACGCCCGCACCCGGCGTCTGCGGCCGACCCAGAATAGTCACGCTTTCGGTGTTTGAATTCAAGGTCACGTTGCCGGCGGGAGCGAAGGAGTTCAGCGCATTTGCCAGCGCGGTCACCGGGTTCCAGTTTGCCGGTTGACCCGCGGACAGCGTTGCAGGCGATACAGTGTTCCCAAGGAAGTTCTCAGGGTAGTACTGTGTCGCTTCTGCCGCCGTCAGCGAAGTCCGGATCGTATTGGAGGCTTCGAGAGTTCCTGGATCGGTCGAGGTCGTTTCGCGCGTGCCAGTCACACCCGCGCCGATGTTGCCTCCGGTCGGCGTCACTGTCCCGCCGAACAGAGTAGCGGGGTATCCAGCGGTTCCCGGGGTCGGGTCCGTAAAGGTCTGCGTGTTGTACTCCGCATAGGTTGCGGAGGGCAAGTAGTTGGTCGTGCCCGGTGTAAATTCAATCCAACCAGCCGGGTTCACCTGATCCACAAAAGAGTTCAACATGATCCAGGTTGAATAGGTCGTTGAATTGTTGGCGGAATACGGACGGCCATAGTAAAGGTTGGTCATGCCCGTGCTCTGCGACATCAAGGTGCAGCCATTGCAGATGTAACCGCTCAGATAATCGCTGCTGCTGCTGGTCTGGAATCTCTTGTCCTGCGCTTCGATGGTATTCTCGCCCGTGGCGGCGCCGTGCCATGTGGTAAAGAAGTTGGTGTGATCGAAAACCATTGCCGCGTCGCCGAAGACATAATCTACGTCGCCGGTAATCATGCCCCGCCACATGTACTGGCGAGCTACCGTGCAGAAGGTGCCGCAGCCCTGGCTGCCAGCATAGAGCGTGTCCTGCTGGCTAATCAGGTTCACGTTGTTCAGAATTGCCTGATCGGACTCGATCCAAAGGGCGAGCGCCTGCGAGTTGCACTGCTTTCCGGAGTTGTAAACAGCTTGCAGCGTCTGTGACGGCCCGCTGTTCGCGCAAGTTCCACTGGTGGTGTTGTAGGTTGTAGCCGTTGTAGCGTCAGTGTTGTAGGTGTTTTGGATGGTCAGATATTCCGCGAAGAAGTTATTGGGCGTGAACTGCGTACTGCCCAATGTGGTGCCCATGTATAAACTCTTGCTGACATCCAGGGTGGACGAACCCTGATCGCCACTGGCATTGGCATTGCCAGCGCCGCTGCCCGGATAGACGAATGGAGCAGAGAAGGCTCCATCCTCTGCGGTCAGAATGACTTTTGTTGGATCGCCGCCGAGACCGCGCAGATAGACATTCGGATAACTGATGGCATTTTGGCCGGTGTAAATTCCCGGCTTGAGGTAGAGTGTTCCGCCCGTCACCGGCAAGGCTGCCAGCGCTGTCGACAAACTTGTATAGTTGCCCGTTCCGTCCGCCGCTACAACGTTGGTAGATGCGCCCACGGCAGCAGTCGCTGTAGCCTGGGTCACCGTATAGCTCGCAACCGAGGCCGTCGCTGAGGCATAGTCGACGGAATCGATTGGATAGAAAGTCACTCCAAGCGAGTAAGTGCCGATGGGCAGATAACTGGACGCGTCGATCGTGATCGCGGAACCGCCTGAAGGCGTTGCCGTGTAGACAAAATCTCCAGCAATACTCGGAGTTACTGTGGCGTTCAGGGGGCCCGTACCGATGGCCGAACTGACTTGCTGGGTGGTCGCGCTTGGCGCCCAGCTCACCGAGGTGCCCGCCTGCGCGATGCTGAAGGGGGTTGTCGTGGAACTGGAGCCGGAGCCGGTAAACGCGCCGGTAGTGGGATAAACCACTGCAATGGTGTGGCTCCCCGCAGACAATCCGGAGAGGTTCACCGTTGCCGCGGAGGAGGTGCTCGTCGCAGCCGTCAGAGAATACTGCGTGAAGGCTGTGGTCGAATCCACATAGACATTTACGGATCCGGTTGGCGCGCTTGGTGCAGTGCTCGCTGTCACTGTAATCGTGAAGCTCACCTCTGGGCTCGCGCCAAAGATCTGAGCTCCCGATGGGGCGCTTATTGTTGGTGTCGTGGGGTAAGATTCGCCCAGCAACGTGCCGGTCAAGGTCAGTTCACCCGCCGTAGAGGTTGAAGGCAGGAAGGTGATGAAGTCGTTGACCGTGGTCGAGCCGGACCCAGTCAGTTCCGCGGAGAGAGTGCATGCTTGTCCAGCCGACATTGCCCCGAGAACGTTGCTGGAGACGGTGCAAGCGGGAGCGCCTCCTCCTGTCACAGTAAAGTTAGTCGTATTTGAGGTACTAGTGTTTTGTCCGGTGGATGCCTGATTGCCTACGTTGGTCAGCGTGGCTATGAAGTCAGTCGTTTCGCTGGTGCCGAAGTTCTCCGCAAAGTTGCCGCGCACTACCCGGGTAATGCTGGTGTTGTTTTCGTCGGCGCTGTAGACATTACCGAGGCCATCGACAGCGAGACCTGTCGGGCTGATCAAACCGCTCAGCACGGTGACCCCGGTGCTCGGCCCGCTGACCGCAACCTCGATCACTGAAAGGCTGGAATCATCCTGCACATAAACATCGCCGGCGGGATCCACAGCCAACGCTACCGGTGTGACGCCCGACAGCTTCGTTGACTGCGAATAACCATACTGCCCAAGGACTATCGCCGGGGTCAGCTCATAGACTTTACCCGCGCCCTTGTCTGCGACATACACATTGCCGGCGGGATCAACGGATAACGAAACAACGTTGCTGAAGCCGCTGGCGACCGTCGTCTGCTTTTGCAACGTGTTCGCCACCATCGAGAGCCTGTAGATGGTTTCGGTTGTCGCATCGGCCACATAGAGATTGCCGGCCTGGTCCACCGCGATGGCCACAGGAGCGGGCGTGCTTCCATTGCTATAAGAGATCTCGGTCGCGGTGTAGGTCGAGGGCGTGCCGGCAGTGGTCACCTGGAGTTCGGTGATCGTCGAAGTTCCGCTGTTCACCGCAAACGCATTGCCGGTCTGATCCACCGCGATCTGACTGGGAGTGAACGTCAAGGCGGGCGAAAGAGGGTAGGTTGTTCCGCCGATGGACTCCGACAGGTCTGGACCGCTGGCCGTGTAGACATTGCCTGCGCCATCCACGGCCACGCTTGATGGAGTCATGCCGGTCAGAATCGCATTCGCAGTGGGAGGGATCCCTGATCCGCCCACCGATGCGTTGTCAACGACCAATATCGATCCGGTCACAGTTCCACCTAGACCGATCGTGATCGCTTCTCCGCTTCCGCTGGCTGCTGAAGCATTCGCCACCGTCATCGCTGCCGAGCGCAGGCCAGCCGCCGAGGGCGTGGCCGTCACCGTAACATTGCAATCAACGGAGTCGTCGGCGTGGAGCGTGCAAGACGGAGTACCATAACTCAGATTCCCGTTTGTCGACTCCGTCACCGTTGAGGTTGATGAGCTTGCAGACAGAAAATGCGTCTGGAAGGTCTGGATCAGCGGCGTACCCAATGTCTGCTCCGCAAGCCCCTGCGCCAGCACCTTGCGAATCAGCATTGTCCCGGTTGTGTCGTGCATATACAGGTTACCCTGCCCATCTACGGCAACACCCAGTCCGTTGCTATTTGCAAACGGCGCGTAGGAAGTGGCCGAGGCAGAGACGGGACATCCATCGCTATAGGCGCTCAGAGACTTCTGCCCCGAACTGCCACCATTGCAGTAGTTGCCCTGAGTTACCGTTGTTCCAGGCGTGAGAAGTGTCCGGATGTAACCTGAATTGATGTCAAAGAACAAAACCCTGGGGGTGGTGTCGCCAATGTAGATATTGCCCTGCGGACTGACGGTCATCTTCAAAGTCCCGGTATCGAGGGCGGCCGTGTTATTGCCCAGCGTAGGCGTGGCGGAGATTCCAGTACTGCCGCCGCCCGCAAGCATATACATGAATCCAGTCACAGGCGAGCCACTCCAGCCGGTGTAGCCGGAATTGTTCACGGTAATCGCATTCTTCATTGCCTGCCCGGCGATATATCCAGCGCTCCCTGTGTTGGCAAAATTTGTTCCGTCGCTCACGTAGAAAACGCGCAATCCACGGCCCGCGTCGGTGAAGATCATGTTGCCAGCTGCGTCAACACCTATGCCTTGCGAATAGCTTGTGCTGCCCGCAATGTAACTACTGGTAAACAGGCATCCGTCGCCCCATGCATCCGTTGCCGTACCGCCGCCATTGCAGTTGGTCTGGCTGCCCGCTGCGGTCTGATTTGTTGAGGAGGTAACCAACCCCCCAACGGTATACACATACCCCGCCGTTAGAAACTTGGTCGAGCCGTCATACCATGAGCTGTTCTTTTCCAGCGCCGACCACAGAGGGTTGTTACCGGCGAAGTAGCTTGATGTGAGTGGCCCTAACACCACACGCCAGCGCTCACTGGCGGTATCGGCATAGTAGACATTGCCATATACATCCGCAGTCGCGCCTCGCGCTGTATCCACTTCACCCAGTGATGTTGAGCAGGCGACCCCCGTCGATATCCCAGGCTTGTTGTCAAGGCCAGCGCCGGCTGAGCCCGCGCTGGTACTGGATGCAACACATCCAGCCGCCAACTCCATATAACCGATATTTGCTGGAGCGCATAGAGGTGAGGCCGTGCGACAAACAACGTGAATCAGATTGGTGTTGTAGCCCGCCAGCAAAACATTTCCATAGGGATCGATGCCAATACCGCGCAGCGCGCTCACGGCAGAAAATGAAGTCTGCGTGGCCGCAAGGCAGCCGTCGCCGAACTCATCCACCCTCCCGGCACAAACCGAGCCGCCGCCCGCCAGCAGCGTCATGATCCCAGTGGTGGGATTAATCATATGAGCGACTTTATTGACATCGTCGGCGACAAAGATGTTCCCGAACGAGTCCACCTGCACACCGCCGCGGCCACCCGCACCAAAGACGCCGTTGACGGCAAGACACCCGTCGCCGTATGCATCCGTGGACTTCACACCCGCCGGCAGATTTGGACACTGCGTCCCAGAGCTCGCCGACATGGGGGCGAGGCCACCAATCGTTGTCATGGTATACGGCAGCGCAACTGGAGTCTGCGCTTCGGCGTTAACCAGGGTTAGCAGGCAAAGGACTGGCAGGATGGCGATGGCAAGGCGAAAACGACGCAGCATGGTGTTTCTCCGGGAAAAGTGGGTGTACAAAAAGCTTCGAAAAGGCCGTGCATCGCTACACACTCAAACGGAGTTTTTGCAGACGTGCGTGGTCAGACCTTTCGAGAAGACCAAATTATCGCCACGGCCTGTGCCACTGTCAAGATATATGCTGAAGAATGCAACAATTGTGGCAGGCCATGGATAGGAAGTTGTAGTTGGCGGCTGCCCAAGGATAGGTTGGGTGGTCCTACCACATGCTGTATGAATGGACGAAAAATCGACCATCGGACACCCCTTTATCAGAGTCGCAACTGATCATGTTCACCAGAAAGGCAAGGTCGGATCGACCCGACGCGAACCAGATGCCTGGGTTCGGACTCTGCCGCAACCCCGGATGATCGCCACGGTGGCGACGACTTTCCGGGCTGGATCTACGATCATTTCTGTTGCTGAGCGGTGGCTGAACGCGTGTGGTTTTCACAGACCGCATCTCAGTTTCCAGAATCCGATATGCCGGAATCAAGCGCCGTATGTTCTAGAATGTCCTGAGTCCAGACGGCAGAGGCTCCTATGACGCAAGCGCAGAAGCGTGCTGTGGCGCTGATCCTAACCCTTCCCGTTTTTGCCATATCTGCGTTCTCGCGAGAGCCTTCTCCCTTTGCCTCACGCGAACTCAGCGTGATGCCATCTCCTGCTTCTGCGTCAGAGTTGACCCTGCCAGCCGGCAGCACCGTCGTGGACTTCGACCTCTGGCCTACAGGTCCGGACGCGCTCATCCTATTCCACGACAGCGGAGGCGACCATGTGGTTAGCTGGCACGCGGGGGAGCGTCGCACTGTCCCACTTCTCGATTTACCTGCGAACTTCTCCGCCACGTCAATCGCCGTCCATCCCATAGAGCACCGCTTCTTCATTGGGGGAAAGACTGGCCAGCAATCCAGGATTCTGGTTGTCAACAATCTGAACGGAAAGTGGACGCGGCAGACCATCTACGAATCCCCGCACGATCTTCGCCGTCTTCTCGTGGCCCCGCGACCCTTTGAGATCGGCTGGGACGAGGCACAGAAGCGACCAATTGAGAGCTACCGGCTCTTCTTCGCAGAACGGCAACCTGACGGCACATTCTCAACGCGTTCCATTACCGAAGAGGGGAAACGCGAATACCAAGTCATTGGTCCGGAAGCCTCCTACATAACGCTCCCCGCCGAAGATGAGCCTCCCACGCCAAACTTCGTCTCTTCCGCCCTCCCAGCGGCATTTCACCCGGACGGGCATTTGATGATCTGGCAGGACGGCAGCGGCTGCTTCCAGCAGCTTGCCTACGCGGGAAAGAACTGGGATAAGCCATCTCATTTGACGGTAAATCCATGCGGCGGATCGCTCACGGTGACACCGAATGGCGCCACTCTGCTGCACTGGAAACATGGCGTGCCAGGTATCAGCGTAATCGGCGACCATGGTCGAACAATCTCTGCGCAGGCCGAGGACTATCAGTTCATATCCACGCCATCCTCTACGCCCGACGGCAGGGGCATTGTCGGCCTGATCGACCGACAAGGTGGACAGGCGCTTGTTTACGTGCCGATCGAAGTTCCGTTGGCAGACGTGATCAACGCCTGGATGTTTATCGAAGACGCCGCCGACCGCGAAAGGTTCAAAGCCGCTTCCGGCCTGTTTCGCGAGACAGGCGAAGACCAGATGTACGAACTCTACGACACGGAATCGTATGCTTGCGGCGGCTACAACAGCGCAACGCCCACCCGGCCCTACCTTGTTACCACCGATATCTTCTGGGAGCTGCTTGCATCAGCATATGAAGGCACCTTCATCGTTCAGGAGCGTCAGCAGGCAGTTCCCGCATTCTGGGCATTTGTCGATGCAGCACGCATTTCGCTGAACGCAACCGCACCAGGCTCGACACGGGCCTTGGCTTTCGATGCCGTTGCACAATCGCGAGGCGGCGCCGCTGCTACCGCCCCCGAAGCCCTGCATATACAAAACGCGCAGGGAAAGATGGATTCAAAGCTCTTTGGTCAGCGGTTCAACTTTACCCAACTGACGCCACGCGGACATTACACTGCTACGCCCGAAATGTCCGAATATTTCAAGGCTGTCCATTGCCTTACGTCTCTCTCCGCGGCTAGCGGCGCTGCTCCATTAAACTCGCTGTCGCCCGGCGTCAAAGCAAAGGCCCTCCGATGGATTGCAGCGTATGCCGCCTATATAGCGCCGAGCCGCTCTGCGTTGGTCTGGAGTAGCGACGCGTTCCCCACGCCCGGTTTCATTCGTCATCCCAGCGGCATTCAGCAGATCTTTCCGCTTTCCTGGGGTTTCGATAACGAGATACTGCTCTCCACCGTGTACCACTCGGATTGGCCGCCCGCCGAGCAGATCACCGGACCGGGTGGACCTCGGTTGCTTCCATCTGGTATCGATCTTGCAGCGGCCTTCGGCAATGGTTACGCGCGCGCTTTGCTGAAGCCCGACCTTACGGCGTATCCAGCGCTCTCCACGGTTCTCGATGCACTCCGCCAGCGTAAGCTGCAAAATGCGGGAGAGACTCACCTCTATGACGCGTGGATCAACGCGCTCGCCGTGCAATGGGCAGACGATGTGACTTTTCCCGGTGTTGAGCAGGAGACTCTCTGGCAGACGAAAAGACTGCAGACCGGCCTCGCCTCCCGGGCCACTTTGCGCCACGCAACTGTGCTGGTGAATGAGCGCACCGCGGCCGAGTGCGGCGAAGGTGGATTTGAGGCAATAATCCTGCGTCCGCCCAGAGGCTACGTCGAACCCGACCCAAAGACGTTCAATGCCATCGCATTGCTGTTGGACCAGATGCAGCAAGTGGTGGCGCGCTCGGCCAACTACAACGGGAAGCTGCCCAAGGATGATTGGGACGGCGAGAAGGCTCAACCTTTGCGCGATGGTGTCATCCGGCGCTTGCAGGCCACAGCAAGCAAGGCGCGGCTGTTTGCATCGGCGGCGGAAAAAGAACTGCGCAATGAACCGCTCAGCGATGCTGAATATGATGAAATCCTTCACGTAGGGGCAGTTGCCGAACATGACTTCCTGGTCTACAAGAGCCTGGCCAACAAGGACCTTGCGCTTTCTACACCTGACCCCATAATGAAGATCGCCGATGTCGCCGGCGGGGGTGAAACACCCTACCTCGAAGCCGCCGTGGGGCGCCCGCTTGAGTGGGACCAGGTGGTACGCTACTTTGGTCGCCGCGAGATTGTCAAAGGAAGTGTTTACTCCTACTATGAATTCCCCTCGTCCGCGCCGCTCACAGACCTTGCCTGGGCCGGAAAGAGCCTGCCCCCTGACGCCGATCTTGCGAGTCCATCCAAGGCACGCAAACCGATTGCGGGCAAGGTAGATCTCCAGCAGCGTCCGAAGTGGCTCAATCCATTCATTTCCCAGGAGACGCTATCTTGTCCGGCAAAGCCGCCATTCTAGCCTTCGTAAATGCAATATTTTGGACGGCGCTGGCAGCATCGGCTCAGCAGTCCTCCGATGATTTTCGCTTGATATTTACCGGCGATATCATGATGTCGCGTCTCGTCAAATCGGAGATCGATCAGCGCCAAACAAGCCCTTGGTCTGGCTTCACGAACCTCTTTCAAAGCGCAAGCCTTCTCGGGGGGAATTTTGAGGGCGCTCTTGGAGACCCTACCGGTTGTTCTTCGGGGAACAAGCTGTGCTTCGCCGCGCCGGACGCCGCAGCCGAGTTGATGCGACAAGCAGGCTTTCGTCTGGTAACCGTGGAGAACAACCACTCCGGTGACCTGGGCCAGGCGGGCCGGCGTGAAACAACCTCCACATTTCAGCAGAGCGGTTTGCTGGCGCTGAACTTCGAAAGCTCACCACAGTTCGTTCGCTGGGGCGAGACGACGATTGCAGTTCTCGCCGTGACAACGATCAGGGCTGCCGATGGCCAAGTGCAAGAGATTCCTTCTGTCGAGTTGGCGCAGAAGTTACGCCTGGCTCGTCAGTTGGCAAATCTGGTGGTTGTATCCATTCATTGGGGCAATGAACTTCAAGACTGGCCGGCCGATTCGCAGCAGCAGCAGGCGCGATGGCTCATCGAACATGGAGCGGACCTTATCGTCGGGCACCATCCCCATGTGGTGCAGGCCCCTGAATGTATCGAAGGTAGACCTGTCTTCTTTTCCCTTGGCAACCATCTCTTCGACCAGAAATATGCGGAAACCAAGGAAGGCTTGATTGCGGACTGCCGCATCCACGTCGGCCGCCTGGTTTGCGGAGGTCTCAGCACACGCACTGATCGGACTTCGTCCTACCCCGAGTTGGTGGGTAGAAACGATTCAGCCGACAAGGCGCTCGCGGGCTGCTCTCCGAATCTTGGATCGGGCACGGAAGTAAATGGAGTCACTATCCGCCCCGAACCGTGGTCCCCTAATCAGCCGGAAAGTGAAATCATTCTCGATGGCTACAAAGCGGGAAAAATGGTGTGGCAGTCGAGAAGCCAGCCTTTGGTTTCCCTGCAACTGGTCACCTCGATGGCATCCGAACCACTGCTCGTCTCCCTGGAGCGTCATACTTCATCCATTGACGATGAGGTGGGGCTGCGCCCTTATGTTTACGCAGTCGGCCCCCATGGGCTAATTGCGAGATGGCGTGGATCCGCCTTGGCCTGGCCGCTGATCGATGCAGTGGAATCGAAAGAGGGCGTCCTTTGCGCACTGCACCGTGGCGATTCGTTTCTGTTGACCGATCCCGCCACAAAGGAAACTCGGATTGCCGCTTATCGATGGAACGGATTCGGGTTCAACGGCATCGAGACTCCATCGGAATGCGAGTCGATCCTCCGTCAACCCGTTCACTGACTTCTTTAGCTGCACCCAATCCCGCCGACGCTGGCACGCGATTCCCGCCTTTCTTCAAAGGGAAGGTGTGGCCGCATCGGCAGGATTCAGGCTGGTCAAACAAAAGAACCGTATAGGCGAATCAAAAGCGAAAACAACCCACCCTAGGTACCGGACTAACGATTGCGCTGATCGTTACATTTGCTGGTCGTTAAAAATATGATTACAGTCACCAAAACTATAGCGGCCCACTTGAACCGGCTGACCCCTCTCAAACCCGCATGATTATTGATTTGGTGCGGAAGGCGGGACTTGAACCCGCAAGCCTTGCGGCGCTAGCTCCTAAGGCTAGTGTGTTTGCCATTTCACCACTTCCGCACATCGCGAGACGGTATCTTCAGATCTTGCCAGCCATCCCGCAGGGCCGACGCAATCAATACTCGGTCATCCCAAGTCTAGAAGCAAACATGCGTCCGTGCAATGCCGCTGCGCAACGGCACGCATATCAAAAATCGTGATGATCGTCCACCAGGCCTGCGATCGTCTGCGGTGCATCGTTCATTGGCTTCGCTCTGCCCGCAGGCGCGTTGGCTGCCTCTGTCTGCGCGCGTAGTTTCGCCACCGCCAGCCAATTGTCCTTGTGCGGCTGATCGGCTATCCACGGCGGCAGAGGCATGCAGAGATAATCGCTCAGCGCCTCCGCATAGCCTTCATAGAGAGCCCGCATATCGCTGAGCCTCTCAAAGGAGTGACCGTCGCGGCATACGCTCACGCCGCTCTGGCACAGCATCGTGTATAGCTGCTCATAGCGCGCCGGCGGAAGCCGGTCGGGCGCATTTCGCACCGGCGCAAGCGAGAAAATCTGCGCCAGATCAACCAGTGCATGACGGGCCATTGCAAACGTCAACTGCGCCTGCCGTGCCTCGTGGCCCTGCACCCCGGCGATCAGCAACGCCGATGTGTCCAGCACTGAAGTCAATGCGCTAATCCAGCTCTGATTTGTATGCTGCGATCGAAAGTAGCAGAGCAGGGGATATGAAATATGGCTCTCCAGCAGTTCTGCCGACCACCGCTCCCACTCCACCAGCAGCAGAGAAAGCGCCTGCTCCGCGCCCTCATAGGAATGCCGTTTCATCAGTTCCGCCGCTGTTGGAGGGGATCCCGCCCGCGCATCCAACAGTGAGATGCTCACTTCGCGCCGCGAAAATGCGCTGTAAAGTACTGGAAAATACCCCATCACCACTGCCAGCAAACCCAGTCCAGTGCCCGATTCAAGAATCACGAACACTCTGGCCCAAGCGCTGTGCGGCGTCACGTCTCCCAGCCCCAGCGTAAAAATCGTTGTCCCGCTCACGTACAGGTCCGTTCGGAAATCCACGGCCTGAATCGGGTCGCCGAAGGGGCTGCCCAACGCATAGTAAACCAATGCAAAGCCCAGTACCATCACGCCTGCCCACAACGCCAGCAGAAAGATTAGCGACATGGGCCCGTAATAGCTGAAGGCTGTCTCGCGCTTCCGCAAATCGCGCATTCGCTTGGTTAAGAAGACCCACGGCCTCCACGTCGCGATATAGAAGAGTCGCGTGAGCCGGAAGCGACCGCTGGCTCGGCGCGGAAGAATAATCGTCTGAAAGGCATCCAGAAGCACAGCAAACAGGCAGGCAATCCCCACAACAAAAGCTGCAATCTGCATCGATCCTCCTGCCCTCGGAGCCTCAACCGCGCTCCGTAATTCAATGTATTCTAGCCGGGATGGGCATCGCGCATGAATGATTTGGGAAAAGCTCTCGTAGGGATCGGTCTGCTGCTCGCCGTCATCGGTACCGTTTTCATTCTGGCCGGCCGCGCCGGCTTGCCGCTCGGCCGCCTGCCCGGCGATATAGCTTGGCGCGGGAAGAAGATCTCCATCTTCTTTCCCCTCGGCACGTCCATCCTCGCCAGCATTGTCTTATCCGCGATTCTTTTCCTGATCTCGCGCTTCCGGCGCTGACATCACCGACCGAATCACAGTGAAACGGGCATTGTGCTTGGCGACACAATTCCCGTTAGCCACGAGCGGATCTGGACTTATAACTATAGGAAGCAGGCTTCTAAACGTCCGTCCGACCACCAAGAAACACCGGGACAATATGCCGCGCATAGAGATTCTCTGTAACATTCCGCGCGATAACTGCCTCGTTTGCTTCCAACAACGCCAGATACCGTCCACCCATGTTGGCTGCCACTTTGAAACCGACGTGCAGTAACTGTCGAAAGCTGGAGTTATACTGCGGCGAATGGGGATCGTGACGCAACGCGCCAGTATACTGTGCAGAAGACCATCCCTTCACTTCCTTCGGCGAAGGCAGCTTGGCGCGATCTATGTCGATTACCGTCGCATAGGGCGCGCACAATTCGTCCGCATGTGCGTAAGCCTCGGCGTAAATCTCCTTGGCCAGCGCCAGCCCGTCGCCTCCTGCCTCGGCCAGCCCGATTAACTCTTCCAGCCAGTTGGTGCCTGCGGTCTTCAGATGCACGCCGGTAGAAAACTTCTTCATCGCCGCATGGATTGCGGGATAGATTGAGAATTTATCGCTCCCCGAGTGCACGCTCAGCTTCAGGTTTGCCGGCAATCCGTAACTCTTCACAGCAAGTCGAATGGCGGCCATATCCAGTTCCATCTCGCGCGCGAACTGCCCCGCGTCTCCGACGTAATCCACGCCCTTGTTGAATCGCCCGCTGAATTTGGGTGCGATCGTCTGCACAGGAATCCCTTCGTCCGCAATCGCCGCCAGAATAATCAGCAACTCCGCTGGAGTTTGCGCCGCGTCCGTCTCATCCATTGAAACTTCAGGAATGAATGTACCCTTCCCTTTCGCGGATTCGATCGTGCGGTAGATCTTGCCTGCCTCCTCGACCGCGAACAAAAACTTGCCCGCGGTTCTTCGCAGGAGATCGGGAGTGATCTTGATACTCTCGCCGGCGCCTTCCATCGGAACCATTCCCGCAAGCTCAGGATGACGCTTCACAAAGCCATCAATCGCATTCTGCTCGGCCGGTTTTCCAATATAGTCGGCAACGTCGATAGTGTAGAAGTCGCAGAACGCGAGGAAGCGATCCACGGTAGAAAGATTGATGTGGTCTGCGTCGCAATACCATGGCAGTTTCCACCCCAACTCCTTCACAGCCAAATCAGCCGCTGCGCGAACCGACGACGGATTGGATCCGATAATCATGTGCTCACGATTCGACTTGTTCCAGACCGGGATCACGTCCACCCCGGCCTTCCGCCCCAGAATGCACGCTTCCAACTGCGCTTTTGCCTGGTGAGCAAACCGGTCGCCCACTCCAATTGAGAATTCCCCGAGACTCTTCATGATGCGTTTCCCATCTCCAACCCCAGTTGAGAGGTCAGACCACTATACCAGACTAACAGCCATATGACCCAAATCAAGACAAGCCGCAGCACTTCACCCAAATGCGGGTCTCCGGTGCTAACCTCAGTGTGTGGAATAGTTCCGCACACTTCCTGCGCCGGATTCCGTCCTTATGAAAGCCGAGACACTCGATACACAACTCGCCCAGCAAGTGATTAACCACATTCGGGCAAAGATTGAAGACGGCACCCTGCAGCCGGGCGACAAGATCCCGCCCGAGCGCGAATTTGCCAAGGCGCTCAACATCAGCCGCGCAAGCCTGCGCACCGGTATCGGCTACCTCGCCGCAATTGGCGTTATGAAGGTCCGCCATGGCGTAGGCACATTCATCGCCGATGGGCCGGCGGAATTCGGAAAAGCCTCCATCGGCTTGCTCGGCGCTCTTCATGGATTCAAGTCATGGCAAATGTTCGAGGCCCGCAAACTGCTTGAGACCAACATGGCTGCGTTAGCCGCCGAGCGCAGAGGAGAGGAACACCTGACCCAGCTGGCCGAAGAAGTGGCTGAAATGTATGCGACAGTTGACGATTCCGCTGAATATCTCATTCACGATTTGCGCTTCCACCGTACGATCGCCCAGGCTTCCGGAAATCCCATCCTCGCCGCGCTCATGGAAACGGTCACAACCGCCCTCTACGACGAACGCCGCACCACGGCGGAACGCGCCCGGGATCGCAAAACCTCCCTTGATGCCCATCGGGAAATCTATCGTGCCATCCGAGCTGGAAGCGCCGCCGAAGCCCGCGCCGCCATGGAGCGTCATCTCCATTCCGCGGAGGCCGAACTGGCAGCTGAGCAGGCCGCGCGTGACCGGAAAACCGCTCGTCCGGCGAAACCCATAAAGAACTCCTCGTAGTTGTGCGCCAAGGCTGGGCTCGCCGCTGAGCTATTCCTTCACCTTGATCACCAGCGCGCTGTACGGCGTCCCGGGAGAAATCAGCAACTGGTGCGGCGTGCCTGCCGGAACATGAATCACGTCTCCTGCCGAAACGGTCTGGGAAACACCGTCCTGGATGCGCGTCCCGCGCGTCTCTCCGTCGCTGTTGGTATGCCCGTCCACGACAGTCCCGCCGGTCACCAGCGTCGCTGAGCCTTCGGTCACCAGCATCACATCATCGAAGTGCGCATGTATTTCAGCACCGCCGCTCGCTGTCCGGGCGGAGAGCTGGATCGCGTGGCTCCCGTAACTCCCCAGAGTCGCGCCGCTGCTTCCTTTGGCCTTTGCCTGCTCCGTCAACTGTGCCATTTGGACGTGAATGTCGCTCGAAGAGAATACCTGCGCCTTACCCGTGGATTGCCCAAGTGCGGGCACGCTTAACGCCACTAACCCCATCGCAATTGCCAGTCTCATTTTCAACCTCATTCCTCAAGATCTCCGCTTCACTGGCCCACAACCTCAAACCAATTGCGGGCCCTTGCCGCAGCGTCCTCCGGTTATACCGGCTTTGCCTTTACAAACACAATGCGGTTGCCGTCGGGATCCAGAACCGACAGCCCAGCCTGGTGCTTCTCCGCTGTCATGCCCAGCGCCTTCAGCTGCTTCCCGGCGCGCCGCAAATCCGCTACGGAAAAGTACAACTGAAACACCGCTCCCGACGCTTGCTGCTCCATCTCCACCAGTTGCCCCGACCCTCCCGGCAGGCTGAGCCAGCCCGGTCCCGCATTCCACCCATGCGCCGCCGTAAATTCTAGCTTCTGCTTGTAGAAACTCACTGCGGCAGCCGGGTCCTGCATTGTAATCCCCACGGCCACTATCTCTTCCGAAATACGATGTGCGCCCAGATGCTTTCCGCGATCGTTGGTGTGCTTTGAACCCGCCATGTATTGCGTGTATTCAATGTTCTGGTTCTCCGGCCCCACCATGGTAAACAGCAGATTCCCCGCTCCGGCCCGCCTAACCGCATTCGGCTTCATGTCCGCGGAAAGATAGAACCGGTTCAGCCCCTCCAGATCGGAAGCTTCAAAGCACACATGCATGAACCCGATTGTTTGCGAAGCTTCCCTCTGCGGGTAAAGCTCAATAAACTGCCGGTCGTTGATCTTGATGAACGATTGCGTCGGCACACCGCCCTGGTGCATCGCAAACGCCTCTTCAAAGCCAAGCTTCTCGTAGAAGTCCCTGGACTTGCCCAGGTCCGAGACGCGAATCGCGGCATGCGCAATCCCCGCAAGCTCAGGTCCCTGACCCGCGGTCTGACCAGTTGTTTGCGCCAGACCCGCACCCACGGACATCGCCGCAAAAGAAAAACACAGAAAAACGGCACTCCAGAATTTGCGCAAATTCGCCACTCGAATTACTCCTGCCGATAATTGAAAACTTCCGGGCCTCTACATTTGGACTACATTGCAGACACCGCCGCTTACAGCATTTTTTCATCCACGCTGCTCAGCGTGATATCCGCAGCCGCGCGGCTCCACCCTATCCTCAGGTCTTTCACCCCATGCAGCGCAAAAGCTCCGTCCGCATTACGCGTAGCCGTTACGGCGAAGAAGTCCGCGCGCTCAACGTCGGTCAAATAAAATGCGGGCCGTGCATCCGGTGTTGTGTTCTTTATCTCCACATGGCTCATCTCCACATTGCGCATGTGCCGCAGGAAGAATCCTGAGGCCGGCATCGCTCCAAACATTCCCGGCTCCGGGTACTTGTTCTCAAACTCCTGCGGCTGCACCTTCGCATCCTCGGCCGTCGCCCCGCCCACCGTTTCGATATAGATGTTACTCAGCTTCACATCTTCGATCGCATAGCCCGGAATCCCGCTCAGAACGCAGCTCACCCTCTGCGGCGCGGCATAACAGTCAAGATTGCTGATCAGGATACGCTTCAGCGTGCCCACCTTCGTGCTCTCCCGCGGGCCGCGCAAGCGTGCTCCCAGCCGCATGAAAATAGGACCTGACACAAGGTCGCGCATCGTCGTATTCGTAATAGTAAAGTCCTCCAGCAGCGCGCCGTCCACTGTCTCCAATGCATATCCCTGGCAGCCTTCAAACACGCAGTTGGAGATGGTCACATTGATAAAGCCGCCGTTCGATTCCGTACCGCACTTGATACGGCCCGTGCGCGGGACGCGCGCATCCGGCGCGAACTTCTTGAAGGTTCCATCCAGTGCCGAGCCTAATTCGTAATAGCCGGTAACCCAGCAGTTAGTGATTGTCAGGTTCCGTGTTGGCCGCGCATAACCCAGCGCATAACTCGACTTGGGACAGATCCCGTCATCCCACGGCGAATTCACCGTGCAGTTCGAAACCCGCACATTCTGGCAGCAATCAATGTCCATCCCGTCGCGATCGGTATCGATCTTCAAATTATCGATCGTCAGGTTATCCACGCCTGTCAATAGCAGGCAAAAATGCCCGCCCTTCAGCACGGAAAAATCGCGCAGAAGCACGTTGCGGCAGTTTTTCAATGCGATCGCCTTGTTGCCCACGCCCGCCTGCTCCGCTTTGTAGATGGGGTAATTGCCTCGTGGAGCACGCTCTGCACCAAAACTTAACCCCTTACCCCAAATCAGGCCGGTTCCCGTGATGCTGAAGTCGTGAATGTCTTCGCCCCAGATCAGAGAATTATGCCAGTGGTTATGCCCATAATCCTGATAGGCGTCCCAGGTAGTCTTCGGCTCGGCCGCGTCATACGTGCCGCCGTTGTAGCCGGTCTGCTGGTCGGGACGCGGAGAGTCGGCAGCGACAATGGTGCACCCCTGTTCCAGGTGCAGGTGAACCTGGCTCTTAAGCCGGATCGAAAAGCAAATATATGTTCCCGCAGGGAACAGAACCACTCCTCCGCCGGCGGCCGCCGCCGCTTCAATTGCATGGTTCACCGCATCAGTATCCAGCGTCTTGCCATCGCCTGTGGCGCCAAATTTGCGCACATCGAAAATGCCCAGCGCAGCCGTCCCTGTTGCCGCGCCTTCCTTGCCCTGCGAGGCATACGAGGCTGCGGGAATCGCGGCTGCCGCCATACCAAGACCCCCTGTGCGTAGAAAATCACGACGCAGGTTACTGAATGTTGTCATCGACTGATCCTCCGAGATTAAAACATCTCATCGTATGCGCTTCCGTGCATCCGATCGCACAACGGGCGAACCCAATCATCCTACCCGCTGTTTCTCCAACATCGCCAGCACCCCCGCCACAAACCCCAGCGTATGCGCCATGCCAGCCTGCCACGGAGATTCGCAACTCATCTGCGGCGCATGATCCGGAATCACCACTCCATCAAATCCATTCCGGTCGAGAATCGTCAGGATACGCGCCATGTCCACGTCTCCCTCGTCGATAAAAGTCTCCCGGTAGTGAGGAACCTTGCCCCGCACGTTGCGCAAGTGGATGTAGGCAACCTTCCCTTGCTTGGTGTAGCGGTCCACCACTTCGTAGATATCGCCCTCGGTCATCTCGGCCAACGTGCCCACGCACATTTCGAGTGCGTTGTTCGCGCTCGGCGCAATGTCGATTACTCTCTGATACATCCCCGGTTGATAAACAAGCCTCGGCTGCCTCCGCATCGTGGGCATCGGCGGATCGTCCGGATGCAGAGCCAGCCGCACACCAGCCGCCTCGGCAACTGGAATCATCTCCGCCAGGAATGCCTCCAGCCTCCGCCATAACTCCTCGTGCGTAATCGAGGGCACAAACCCCTTGCCGGCGTCGGGGTTGTAAACCATGTTCCACACCGATCCGTTAGGAATCGGAATCTCTTCAACCGGCCCATCCATCCCCACCGTTACTGCACCCCCGCGTCCCCAGGGACCTGAGACACGTCCGCACACCCCGGCAATGCTGAAGTTGTACCCCAGTACGGGAATGCCCGCCTCGCCCATCCGCCGCACCGTTGTTTTCACATACTCCATCTGCTCGGCGCGCTTCGGTCCGTCCAGCAACACATCGTGCCAGATAGCCGGGTCCAGATTCTCAATCGCGGCAAGTCGCAACCCCGCGTCTTCTATCGCCTGCCGGATCGCAACCATCTCCTCAACAGTCCACAACTTCCCGGGTTCCCCGGCCAGCCCCCAAAGCTCATACTTGCTTCCCGTAGGCTGGTTATTCCGCGGGTTCGCCGCGTTCTCCCGGAAGTAATCCACCAGGTGAATCACAACATCCGTGCACCCCGCCTGCCGCGCAAAGTCGTAATACTCGCGCGTCAGCATATGCCGGTAAAGTCCCAGTCCCAGTCTCACCTTTCCCAACCTCCGTCCAGTGCTTCCGCTTCGCCTGCGCTCATCGCTTTCGCGCCGCGCAGCCTTCATCCTACTGGCCCTCCACGATTCTATTACCACCTGGAACAAGGCATCTCCCGGCTAGTTGGCGCAGTTCCTTCCCTTGACAGCTCCCGCCCGACAAGAATAACTTCGCCTCGAAGCTTCAATTAATTGCAAGATCGAATTGAAGCCCAACCCGGCGGAACGTCCTGGCAGAAGCCACGCGCGCATCGATGAGTCTCCTCTTCGTTTTACCGCGCTCCATCAATCAAACAGCAAGCTACGGCAAGGAGCGGACATGAAGCTAACTTCGACAGCGCGGCGGGATTTTATTAAGCAAACTGGATTAGTGGGTTCGGTCGCCATGATGGCCGGCCTGCCTCAGGCCGCAATGGCGCTCGGCGCAGATCCCGACCACATCATCGAAGACGCGGTCCTGCCCCAGGCCGCCGGAGAAACGCCCAAATACCACATCAAATTTGCTATCTGCGGCATGAGCCACGATCACATCTACGGCATGATCGGCGCTATCCAGCGGGGCGGTGGAGAGCTGGTCGCTGCATGGGCCGGCGAGCCGGATAAGCTCGCCACGTTTACCCACAGGTTCCCCGCCGTCAAGGTCGTCAAAACCCAGGACGAGATCCTCAACGATCCTTCCATTCAACTCGTCCTCAGTTCGCAAATCGCCAATAAACGCGCACCCCTTGGCGTGCGCGCCATGAAGCATGGCAAGGACTTTCTCTCCGACAAGCCCGGCATCACCACCCTCGAGCAACTTGCCGAAGTGCGCAAAACCATCGCCGCCACCGCGCGCATCTACGGCATCATGTACAGCGAACGCCTTGAAGTCAAAGCCGCTGTTTATGCCGGCGTGCTTATTCAGCAGGGTGCCATCGGCAAAGTAATTCAGACCATCAACATTGCACCCCATCAAATCGTTCAGGGGCATGGCGACGCAGGCGGTGGAACCGGCCGCCCCGAGTGGTTCTGGAACCCCGACCAGTACGGAGGCATCCTCTGCGACATTGGCTCGCACCAGGTCGACCAGTTCCTCTTCTACACGGGATCGAAACACGCTGAAGTCGTCGAGTCGCAGATCGCCAACGTGCGCCATCCCGATCATCTGCGCTTTCAGGACTTCGGCGACATGGTCCTTCGCGGCGACCGCGGTCTCGGTTATGTGCGTCTCGACTGGTTCACCCCCGACGGCCTTGGTACCTGGGGTGATGGCCGCCTCTTCATCCTCGGCACCGACGGCTATATCGAAGTCCGCAAATACACCAATGTCGCCGTCGGGAAACAAGGCAACAATCTCTTCATCGTCGACGCCAAACAGGCCCGCTACATCGATTGCAACAACATGCCGCTACCCTTCGGCCCGCAGTTTGTCTCCGACATCGTCAATCGCACGCATGTCGCGCAAGACCAGGACCAATGCCTGCTCGCCGCCGAACTGGTCCTTAACGCGCAAAAGAACGCAACCGTCGTTACCCTGAAGGATTAGCACGAGGAGGCGCGAAAATGAACCAGATCAAGCGTGGGTTTTCTCGGCGCAAGTTCCTGGCAACGGGCCTTGGCGCGGCCGCCGCGACCGGATTCCCAACCATCGTTCCTTCGGCGGTCCTCGGCCAGTTTGCGCCCAGCAAGCGCATCAACATCGGCGCCATCGGCGTGGGACGCATCTCGCGCGTTCACGATATGCCAATGATCCTTCAATACGACCGCGCAAAGATCATGGCGGTCTGCGATCTGGACGCGCATCGCGTTGAGGACGGAAAGAAATTCGTCAACGACTACTACGCCAACAAGACGGGCAAGCCCTATGACGGCGTGACTGGCTACGCCACCTATCATGACCTCCTGGCCAACAAGGACATAGATGCCGTGGTCGTCAGCACACCGGATCATTGGCACGCGCTCATCGGTGTCGACGCAGTGCGCGCGGGCAAAGACGTATACCTGCAAAAGCCGGCGTCACTCACCATCGCTGAAGGCCGCGCGCTCAGCAACGCGGTGCAGGCCTCTGGGCGCATTCTCCAGATTGGCAGCCAGCAGCGGTCCACCATTCAGTTTCGCTACGCGGCAGAATTGGTCCGCAACGGCCGCATCGGTGACGTGCAGCGGGTAGAAGTCGGCTTGCCAGGCGACCCCGCCGGCGGCGACAAAACTCCCATGCCGGTGCCGGACACATTCAACTACGCCATGTGGCTCGGCGAAACACCCTATGTGTATTACACCGTCGACCGCGTGCATCCGCAAAAAGGCTACGATCGCCCCGGCTGGTTGCGCTGCAGGCAATTCGGCGCGGGCATGATTACGGGATGGGGAGCGCACCACATCGACAGTGCGCATTGGGCCATGAACACGGAATACACCGGCCCCATTGAAGTGTGGGGCCATGCCGAGTTTCCCGATCATGGCTTGTGGGACGTCCATGGACCTTTCAAAACCGAGGGGTTATATGCCAACGGCGTCCATATGAGTGTAAGCGGCGAGTATCCAAACGGCATCAAGTTTTATGGGTCTAAAGGTTGGATCTTCGTCTCGCGTGGGAATGAGCAGGTGACGAAAAGCGACCCCGTTGCGAAACTGAACGACGTAACAGCGCTTGCGTCCAGGGACCCTGCAATTGTCAAATCTGTGATTGGGCCGGACGAGATTCACCTCTACGAGAGCAAGGAGCAGCATGGCAACTGGCTCGATTGCATCATCAGTCGCAAAGCTCCGATTTCTCCAGTGGAACTGGGACATCGCGCATGTTCCACGTGTCTCATCCACGATATGGCGATGGTACTGAAGCGCAAGCTTTATTGGGACCCGGTAATGGAACGATTCAAGAACGACGATGAGGCGAACAGCATGCTGGCCCGTCCGCAACGCGCGCCTTACATCCTGGCGTAAAGCATACTAGTGGAGAAAAATCATGATTACGAGACGCGATGCACTTGCCGGCCTGCTCGCCATGCCAGCCGCGCTTACCTCAGTTGCAACCGCCGAGCCATCCCAGTCTGTCATGGGGCCAACCGTCTTCAACTGGAATGACATGAAGCCCGTCAAGAATGCCACCGGTGAAGTGCGCTCACTCTGCAAGAGTCCAACCGCTACTCTTGACCAATTGGAGATGCATGTCACCACCCTCAACCCCGGCCAGAGCCCCCATCCGCCGCACCGCCATGTCAACGAGGAGCTCATCATTCTCCGCGAGGGCGAATGCGAAACCCTCTCCAACGGCAACTGGGTCAAAATCGGCCCAGGCTCAGTGGTCTTCAACGCATCCAACAGCCTTCACGGCTTTCGCAACATCGGAACCATCCCTGCCACCTATCACGTCATCAACTGGAGCCCGAACAGGGACCAGCCCACCAAGCCGCCCTCATAGTCCCCTTGGCACACGCGCCATCAGGATTGCGGCGGCATCGCGCGCCTTCCCATTGGCTCCGCAATTCCGTCTCTCTCAAGGAAAACCAGCCACGACTCATCCTGCGCCAGCACATGTTCCAACTCTGGCTCGCTCAGCACCATACATGCCGTCGAAAGCGCATCCGATTCAGCCGCAGTATCCGTCAGCGCCCACGCGCGATTCTGCCGCAGGGCCGATTGGCCTGTACGTGGATCAAGAATATGGCTCCCCTTCACCGCCAGCCCCGAACCGCTCAAAGAAGCATGTGTCAGAAGCAATCGCTGCGTCGCGTTATCCTCACCCAGACCGCACGACCAGCCTGCTGCATCTTTCGGCGCATCGCCCGCCAGAATGCTGCTGCCACCCGCAACCACCAGGAATGAATTGCAATCCCAGTTCTGCAGCAACTCCGCCATGCTGTCCAGCGCAAACCCTTTGCCAATGGCGCCTAGATCGAATTGCAGCCGCCCGCTCTCGCACAAGATCGACTGTTCCTCCCGCAGCAATTTCCACTGCGGTATAGAGGCCTGTGTTTGCAACGCCGCGGCTGTTGCGGAAAACGCGCCACTCGTGGCCAACTCCATCTTCTTTGCAACTTCCAGACACGCGAAAGCCCGCTCGCTGAGGTACATCCTTTCACCCGGCGCGAGCTGAGCAATCTGAGCTATGTCGCTGTTAGCGCGAAAGCGGCTCAAACGCGACTCTAGCTTATCCACAAGATCGAGCGCGGCCTGCGCAGCTTGCGCGGCATAAGTCCTCTCTTCGTCGGCGATACGCACTTCGAAGTAAGTCGCCATGGCGCGATGATTGAATTGGTTGATGTCAGCCACTCGATCTCATTTCGGCGCGGGCTCCCAGAGAAGAATTAACACTCCGGGCCGTGCACCAAAAAACTCCGGCCGCAAATCCTTCAATTGATCCTTGTATTGTTCCGATGCCTCAGTGGATGTGATGTAAAAATCCGCAAGTCCCACCTTCTGTCCTGGCTGCCAGAATCCGACCTGGGAATAGTGTCGCAAATACCACGGCAGCGGCCATGGATCGGACGCAATCACAGCAATGCGCGGCGATGCGAGTGCATCCTGCCGCGCAACTTCTGCCATCTCTGGCGCCAATCCGAGCAAGTCTTCCGATGTATGCGCATAGGCATACGGATTGCCCTCATCGGTGGGATGCGCAAACACGCGTATTCGCGTATCGTGCTCAATCAAAATCGCGATCATCGCCCCCAATACAAAGCAAAAGGCCCGCATCGGTATGCGAACTGCGGGATACCTCGCCGGAATGCTCCACAGCCACTTCATTGTCATCCCCGCGAACAATGCCATCGGCAGCCAAAAATTCAGTGCCAGCCATGGTGTCTTGTAGGGAATCAGGCTATACATGATGGCAACACACATCGCATACCACCCCAGAAACCCATAGGGCGAGCCGTCTCGCTTTCTCACCGTCAGGAGAAAGCCGACGCAGGCCAGTGCTGAGATCAACCCGCCCGACCATCCACCGATGAGAAGCTTGCCGAAATACCAGAAGGGCTTCTCATGCCCCTCGCCCCCCGCCCGCGCCAGCATACTCGGTCCTGCGTGCATTAACTCGGCAATCGCCTTCCAGTTACTCCCAAACCAGGTGAACAGCACCAAGTTCAACAGCAGGAAAACCGCAGTCGCGGTCAGCACGGCACCCAACCGCAGCACACTACCACATCGTTCCCCGCGCAGATTCCAGAGCCAGTAGACCAGCGCGGCGGCAGCCAGCGCAAAGAAGTGGAGAACTGCTGTCTCCTTGCATGCCAGCATCAACGCGGCACTGGCGCCAGCCAGCGCCGCGTGCACGATGGAGCGGTCCCTGCATGAGCGCCAACCGGCCAGGATCAAGCCAAACGTGGCGGCGGCAAACAAGGACTCATGAATGAAATACCGATCGTAGTAGACAGGCAGAGGCGCGCACGCAAACAGCAGCGCGGCGATCACACACGGCGCAAAGCCGAACATATCCACCGCAGCGCCAAAAAGCAGAATCGTCACCGTTCCGGCTACCACCGCCGTCAGCCGCAACTCCGATTCCGTCAGGTCGGAAAAGGCCTTTGCCCCCTGCAATCTTGCGAGCGGTAGCGCCAGCACGGATAAAGCCGGTCCGTGCCGATCCGTGGCATCGTAATGGAAGGATTGACCGGCGAGCAATTGTCCTACGATGTATGCATTGATTGCTTCATCCGTATGCATGGGCCGCGCGCCCAGTTGCGGTAGCCGAACCGCCAGTCCAAGAAGTGCAACAACAACGAATACCGACCAGCGAATCCACACCGGTCGCCGCGCTGCAACTTCAGCACGGCAGGTCAGCGGTTTCAGACTGCCGGTTTGCCCCACACTTCAACCTCAATGTAGTGGTTCAATTTGTTGGCCGTGTTCCCATTGCTGTACAAGCGGACATACCGCCCCTTCACACCCTTGGCGTCGATCAGCTTGCCCTGGTACGTTTCGATGTAACTTAAATCCTTGCCCGTGCCAAGCCCAAGCTCGTTGTGAAAATCGCTGTTGAAGATAGTCGACACACCCGACTTGAACGTGGGATCGTCCGAGACCTGCACCACTACATCGCGATACACGCGAGCCTGCGAATGGAAATGCCAGATCAGAACCGCGTAGATATTTGCATCCTTCGCCAGGTCAATTTGCACCCACTGTTTGCCTGGACCTAGTTCCACCCATGAGCCTTCGTTCCCATCCTTGTCGCCATCATCGATCATGTCCAGCGTTCCAACATCTGGATTGTTGTCGCTCGAGGTGACCTTCTTGTTTCTGGCCAGGTTGACGGTGCCAGCTGGAACGTAAAAGTCGGGCCGCTTTCCTTTACTCGGGGGCTCAAGATTCGGCACATTCAAAGGCACAGGCGTTCCCACAAACAGTGGCGGTGGCAATTGCGTCTTCAATACCACTTTGTCCTGCGCGAACGCGGTGGTTGCTACAAGCAGCCCAGTCAGAACGGCAGACTTCATAGAAAAGGAATTCATCATCATCTCAAGCTCTCACTTCTTCAGCGGTAATGGCAAGTCTCGTCTGTGCGGCAACGGCGTCGTTCGCCTTATGGATCACATATTCGCTGCTGAAAGCTTCATCGCCTGGGCAATTCAATTTCGCCGTGCCGCGGATCGCGTTGAAGAAATTCTCCAGGTGGGGCTGGTGCGGCGGTTTATTGAAAAACACCGGAATCTCGTATTCCGCCAGTTGTGCGGTCTCGCGCACATCCACCTTCGCGGCATCGTCGTTCGAGGCTGCCTTCTCGCGCACGTAGCCCTTCTGCGCCAAGTCGTCCCATGAAACCGCGGTGGCTCGCGCCTCGCGATAGATGGCACAAAGCGATGGATCTTCCGACATCCTGATTGTTCCATCGTCGCCCATGAACATTTCAAAGTAGCCGCCGCCAGCGCTGGTAGTCGTTTGCACCTGGTAGGAAGCCCGCGCCACGCCCTGTGCCATCGGATACTCGTAAATCACAATCGCGTTGTCATACCAGTCGTGGTTCTTGTAGTAATCCAATCCGCCACTGCCGATCACCGACTTTGGCGTCGTCCCCATCCACCAGTTGAAAATGTCTATCTGATGCGCACCCAGATCCGACAACGGCCCGCCGCCAAGTCCCTTGTACCAGCGCCAGTTGCGAAACTGATGCATGTCTTTATAGCCGTACTTGGCCAGCGTGCCGGCGGGCATCTCGTATTTCTTCGGCCAGCCAAAGTCTTCCTTTACCGCCCGGTTCCACTGAGCCTGCGCCGCAGTCAATCTGCCGCAAAACTGCGCCTCATGCAGTAGGCGGTTCAGCGTGAAAAGGTAGCGCGGATTGCTGCGACGCTGATGACCGATCTGCAACAGCTTGCCGGTTGAGCGCATAGTCTGCATCATCGACCGCGCTCCGTCGATCGTGTTGCTCATCATCTTTTCGCAATACACATGCAGCCCTGCATTCAGGCATGTATTGGTCATCGGCGCATGGCAGAAATCCGGCGTTGCAATCACTACAGCCTGCAGGTCCTTTTCCTTCGTCAGCAGATCCTCATAATTCTCGTACGCGCGGACCTCATTGCCCATTTTCTGCAGATAGCGTGCGCCCTCATTCAGGTGGTAGTCCCAGATATCGCACAGCGCCACCAGCCGCACGCCCTCAATGTTCATCAGGGATTCGAGCAGTACCTTGCCTTCCTCTCCGTATCCAATGAGTGCGATATTGATGGTATTCAGTGATGATTTGTGAATGGGAACCGCTGCTTGCTCAGACTCAGACTTGCAGCCATTCAACAAAAGTCCGGCGCCCGCAATTGCGGTGGCGCCAATGAATTCACGACGGCTCAGCAGCGGATCTACCATCTCTTCAGGACCGCAAATCGGTTATATTCCGCCAGCACAAACGCCCCTGCCACGAGGCCGATATGAATGCCCAGCCAGGCCACTCCATCGTTCTGATCAATCAGAACCAGGCCAACGGTGAGCGCGATATAAATCAGCGCCTGGACAATCAGCGAGACCCGCGTGCCCAGACCAATGATCAGCATGATTCCAGTCAGAATGAATGCCGGACCAAGCATGCGGTCAAACGCCACCAGAGCGAACTTTGGAAACAGCGGCTCGTGGGCGAGCTTGTCTCGTAGGGCGGCTGGAATGCCCGCATAACTAGCCAGCGCGTAGGACTTGATGTTCACATTGATCATCACCCCGCTTGCATCCGGCTGGCCGGTCGCAGGATCGATGAGCGGCATCGCAACGGATTTATAAGCGGCATACTTCTGGATACCCACAAACAAAGCGCGCACGCCGAGCCAAAGGCGCAAAGCCCAAAAGGCAAAGGTAAAATCCCAGCTGGTTTTCCGGCCAGAATTCAGTTTTTGCTCTGTCGAATCAGTCATGTCTCCCCGGTTGATGCCCTGGTACAAATTCAAAGCTCAAATGCAAAGGTTTTCATCCTGCTTCCGCCATCGAATGGTCTCGAAGTCCTAACCCGGCCGCGGTCCTCGAATTGCTTAGCTCATCTTATAGGGCGCTCGATACTCGCGGGTCATAAGCTTGCTGGCTTCCTCATCGCCAATGATCTTTTCCGCCTGCGCGTCCCAGCGGATCTTTCTTCCCGTCTTCATCGAGATCAGGCAAAGATGCCCTGGGATAGCCGAGTTATGCCCAACCTGAACCGGAGTAACGGTGGCTTCCCGCGTCTTGATGCAGTCCAATAAATTCTGCTGATGGTTTGAAGAGGTGTAGAGCTTTACTTTGCGCAGTTCCCTCGGCAAGTATTTCCCTTGCTTCCAGTCCGGATTCGAAGCGTCAAATCCTCCGCGGTCCACCCACACCCAACCTTCGGTGCCTATCCACTTCACACCCATCTTGATATCCGGGTAGCCGCCGGCGATCGTCATTGTCACGCCCTGCGGGTACTTCAATTCGAACCGGTATTTAGGTGCTGTATTCCAAACAGCATTGGCCGGCGGCAGTTCGCCGTTTCCTTCCACTTCTAATGGTCCGATATGATCGAAATTCAGGCCCCAGTGCGCAATGTCGCAATGGTGTCCTATCCAGTCCAGAAGCTGCCCGCCGCCCGTGTTGTAGTTCCACCGCCAGGTTTTGTGCGAGCGAACCCGCATGTACGGCTCCATCTTCGACGGTCCAATCCACGTCTCGTAATCCAATTCCGCAGGAGGATCCGTCACCAGCAAGTCCCAGGCCTTCGTGCCCGGCACAACCTGGTCCATATTCGCGACATTCACTCCCTGGGCCGCTAGCTTGGCCAGCGCCTCTTTCTGCGCGCCGTCAAAATCCGCATTCCCACCCGGCAGGCCGACCTCCACATGAGTCACCGTGCCGATCAGCCCATTTCGCACAATTTCCGCGGCTTTGTGAAACGTCGGAACCGACCGCTGCCACGAGCCCATCTGCCAGATAATGTCATTCTTCTCCACGGCACGAACAATCGATTGCTGTTCGGCAATCGTGTGCGCCAGGGGCTTTTCCGCGTAGATGTCTTTCTTGTGGCGCGCCGCCTCCGTCGCCACAATCTCGTGCCAGTGATCCGGCACGGCGAGCATCACCGCATCGATATCTGGGCGCGCAAGCAATTCACGATAGTCGTGATAGCTCTTGCAATCCGCCGTCCCATACGTGTCGTTGATCATCTTGACCGCGTCCCGAAGATGGTTCGCGTCGATATCGCATGCCGCCACAACCTGGCAATCGTCCAAGGCCAAAAATGACTTCGTGTTACCCGGTCCTTGCCAGCCCATGCCAATCACGCCAATATTAATGCGATTGTTGGCGGAAAAGCTCGCGCTCTGCTTTGCGTAAGCAGGAAGGACTACGGGAAAGATTGCCGCCGATCCGGCAGCTTTCAAAAAATGGCGGCGATTCAACAAACGACTTTGCACGATGTTATCGGAACCAGGCTGTCCAGACATGATCAACTTGGATATCACTTTCCCCCGTGCAGGCGCAAGCGCACCATCTGCCGACAGGGGCGCGTGAGAACCATGGGGATCCCAGAATGTTGTCTTGGTAGCGAAAGGAATCTGGAAGGTATTTTGGTAGCGCTAACGTCTATCGAATACAACACCTATGTCGTTCATTTTACTACACATATGCTTTCTACTATGGAGGAGTTGCCCCATTGTTGCCCCAACTCAAAAAACAAGTTCAGACTCGTACGTCGCCTGATTCTGACCGGCGGCCTTAGCCGTAACAAGCGGCCGGACTAAGCTTTGGTGTGCCGGTTTTGCGAATTCACCGTGGCAAGAAGGACGGGCTTGCCCTTAGCCTTCGACGACCCTAGAAAGTAGATGGCACCGTAAATTCCCCACACCGCTGAGATACCCAGCGCCAGCAAGGGCTCCTTGAAGGTTCCCAAACCGAATATCGGACTGATCAGATAAAACGTCATGCAGACCAGATTGGCCACCAGTCCAAATCCCGGGATCAATTTGTGTCGCACCAGATTGTAATCGTGGCGCGTGTCGTAGGCGATGATGCACAGGAGACAACTGAGCCCATAAAGGATGAAAGTGCCAAAGTTGGAGGTAAGAGTGATTGTGAGCAGCGAGTTGGGCAACTCGGCCATCCTGTCATGCGTACTATAGCCAAAGCTGGAGAGTATTCCGTGCGGAAGCGCCGCAATGGCAGCATCGGTCGGCGCGGCCGAATCGCCAAATGCAAGTGAGATGGCAACAACACCAATGATTGCGGAAATGGCGGCAAGCGTCCAAATGGCACGTCGCGGCATGAGCGATCCGGTGTGCAGGATGCCGAAGTGTTTGGGAGCCTCGTCGTCCTTTCCCATGGCGTAAGTCACGCGGACTCCAGTATTCATGCAAGCGAGTGTAGTGCCGATCAGCGCCAGGAAGACAGTGACGGCTTCGCCGAGCATGAAGTACTTGCCATTGCCGTGACCGAGCAGGCCATCGCCGACGATGATCATCATATCTCCGATGGGAGCAGCCGAGCCGGCGGCGCTTTGCATCGTAATAGCCGGAATTGAGAAAGTAGTTGGCCGCAAAATATTCAACCAGAAAGCACACCAGGCCCTGAATCAGAAGTGAGGCGATGACGGCAATGGGAATGTGTTTGGTGGGATTCTTCGCCTCTCCACCCATCGCGGTGACCGTTTCGAAGCCTACCAGAATCAAAATGGCGACAGTGGCCTGAATAAACACAAAACTGAACTTGTGCGGTGCAATCACTGAAGCGGCGGATGCGTGGGTGAGGAAGTTGCCGCTCGCGTCAGACGGTGGATAGCTGACCTTGAAGGCGACCGGTTTCCCAGCTGTGTCGAGCAACGGTAGAGGCACGCCACTCGAATCGCGAGCCGTCGAGCCATCCTTGGCTGTCGCGAATCGATAGTCATATGTGGCCAGGGTTTGAGTGTCGTACTGGAAGCCTGGCGTCCCGGACGGGTGGCTGGCCCGGTAGCCCAGCGCCAGAACACTGAAGACCATAAACGCGGAGATTTGAACAATGTTGATGGCCAGGTTCACAGCCGTTGAAGCGCCGACACCTTTTTGAGCAATCCAACCTACAAAGAACGAGAAAGCAATTGCTACCAGCGCCATGAAAACTGGCCCGGGATTCGAGCCGCTCAGAAAGGTAGGACATCCGCGGTACTCTCAGGACTTCTTCTGAATGTCGCGCTGTATGCAGTGATTCGTTGTAAAGTGCTGGTCGAGGGTCCATCGGTCATCTTCTGCCGGGGCGCATGCTCATGACCTTTGGGTTGCTGTCCGCAGTGCTTGGCCCTTCTTCATCTGGAGACAGCGCGATATCAAGCGGTTGTTCGGTTATTCCTCGATTGAACACATGGGCATCATTACGTTTGCATTCGGCCTCGGTGGACCGGTAGTCAATTTCGCGGCTCTGCTGCACATGACCGTCCACTCACGTACCAAGTCAGCCATCTTCTTTACGGCAGGGCATGCTTCGCAGAAGGCCGGCACGCAGCAAATAGACGGCATTCGGGGCTTGGTAACCATCAGTCCAACTATCGGCTGGGGGCTCATGCTCGGCTCGCTGGCGATTCTCGGCATGCCGCCGTTCGGTGTCTTCGCAAGCGAATTCCTCATTCTTACAACGGCCATGAGAGAGCACCCCTGGACAACGCCATTCCTTCTGATTGCACTTGGAGTCGCGTTCGCTGGAATCTTTAGCCGTGTTCAGCCGATGGTCTTCGGCGAGAGCGATGCGATTCGGCTCCCGCACTCTCCAGCGCTCTTGCCGTCTTCGCTCATCTGGCCATCGTGCTGATATTGGGTGTTTCCATACCGCCGGCACTTGCTGAGTGGTATCGCGCAGCAGCGCAATTGATAGGGTGATGCCAATGGCTCTGTGTCTCGGTGGAAAAGCAATGAACGATATCCCATCAAACCTGCCTTGCAGGTGCACCAAGGTCGGCGCCGTGCACTGGCACAGAGGCGCCGAGATGTTGCAGGCCGCCGGAGGCCGGCTCCTTACTCTTTGGGGTGCGGACGATCGCGACCGCGATGGCCGCTTTCGTATCTATGCTGCATTTCTCGTCAAGGAAGGCGTTGCGATTTTCGAACATGAGATGGAATCTCAATCGAAGCCGACATATCCAAGCCTCGCGGAAATTTTCCCGTGCGCCTTGCATATGGAACGCGCGGTGCACGATCTGCTTGGAATTGTGAGCATTGAACCGGATCACCGCGGCTGGCTGCGCCATGGCGGGTGGGCGCAAACACTATTTTCTGTTGCGCCGGGATTTCGATGGGAGCCAACAGTTTCCAGTCGACCGCAGCCTTTTCCACTCGTCCAGGTAGAAAGCGATGGAGTCCATGAAATCGCAGTGGGTCCGGTCCACGTAGGCACCATCGAGCCGGGTCACTTTCGGTTCTCGGTGGTTGGAGAAAAAATCCTGCGACTTGAAGAACGCCTCGGCCATACACACAAAGGAGTCTCGAAGCGATTTGAAGAAATGTCGCAGAAGGAAGGCCATCGTCTTGCAGCGCGTCTGTCAGGCGATTCCGCCGTAGCGTTTTCATGGGCTTACTGGGCGGCGCTGGAGGCGATTACCCAATCCCGCAATTGCTCCTTGACCGGGGCCGTGATCCGACTCAGGCGGCCGTGCCGAGACTGTGCCTGGCGCTCCATCCGGCCGCCTAACCGCCAATGCCGGCGTATCTTGCGCACATACTCGAAGCTGACTCCAAAGCGCCGAGATAATTCCGCCTGCAACCCCTCTCCGCGCAGATAGGCTTGCAATATCCGGCAGCGCAAATCGTCGGACAATGGGTTGGGCATCGTGTCGGTTCTCGCGAACAATCGCCAAAACCAACTTAACTCCGATCAGACCGACTGGGTATAACTAACTTGGAACCGCTCTAGCGTATTGCTGGCACGGATACGGTAGCTGTGGACGGTCTTGGGCTTGGCGTCCAAGGTTTGGTGAATGAGGCACTCCCTCCACAAAAGTCCGCTCCGGGGTGCGTAGCCTTTCTCAGGATCGTAGCCGGCCCGAAATGTCAGGCTGTGTCTGAGAGCCACTGCTTGCCGTAGATGGTTCGGCCTGCGGTGGACCAGCATGTATGCAGTTTCGCCCAGATCTCTTGGCGCAATAGAGCGCCTCGTCGGCTTTGTTTATCATCTCTTCCGCCGAGGAGTTACCAGAGTTTTCTGCCACTCCGAAACTACAAGTGACGGCAACTGACCCGGAATTGGTGAGTATGGGATTTCCGGCGATGGCGCGGCGAAAATCCTCGGCGCGTTTCAGCCCATCGGCTAGCGAGCAGTTCGGCAGCACAACCACGAATTCCTCGCCTCCATATCTCCCCGCAAAATCATAGGGACGCGTGAGTTTGACGAAACGGGCGGCCACTTCCACCAGTACCTGATCGCCGGTGAAGTGGCCCTGGGTGTCATTGATAAGTTTGAAATGGTCCAAGTCGGCCATCAAAACCGAGACCGGCGAGTCCTTACGTTTTGCGCGCAACAGTTCTTTCCCAAGAAACTCGAAGATCGAACGACGATTCCAAAGCTTGGTCAGATCATCCTTGGTCGCTTGTTCACGGAGGGCGAGTTGTGCGCCCTCCGCCAACTTGAGCGCGTCCTGAAGTTCTGCCGTTCTCTTGAGCACCCTATCTTCCAGTTCCCGGTTGCGATCGACGAGATAGCGGACACGAAGGCGGTACATGGCGGCAGCGGCGGCCAGGAGAACAAGCACGCAAAGGCCCTGGAACCAACTTGTTTGCCAGAAGTACGGCTTCAGCACAATGGCCAACCGCGCGACGTTGGAGTTCCATGCATGGACTCCGCTCGCTCCCTGCACTTCGAAGAGATAGTATCCCGGAGGCAGCTTTGTGTAAAAGGCTTCACGCCGATCTCCCGCTTCCACCCAGTCTTCTTCCGACCCTTGCAGGCGATAACGGAATTGAATTCGCCTCGGAGCAACAAAGTCGGGTGTGGTGAACTGGATTTCAAGATCTCCTCCGCCCGGTCCTGCAATGGCTCCTTGTTCAAATCGGATTGGATGACGGTTGAAGAGAACACTCTCAATCAAAGGTGAGGGCTCAGAACTCGCGGTCTGACTATGAATTGGGCTGACGGACGCTATACCGGCAATGGTCGCAAACCACAGACGTCCATCGATGCCTTTACAAACCGAAGGGTCCGCAGCGAAGTTGGCTTCAGCGCTGCGCAATCCATCGGCAGTACCATAGACGGTGCTGTGAATCGCAGTTATACGTCCTTCGGCATAATCATTCAGCTCTTTCTTGCTGACCTTGTAGATTCCCTTATTGCAGGTCATCCACAAATATCCAGCGTCGTCCTCGATGATGGCGCCCACAGTCAGGTCGAAGAGCCCCTGATCGACGGAGTAAGTGGTGACATGTCCATTCTTGATGCGATTCAATCCGCCCGGAGACGTGCCGGCCCATACCACTCCATCTCGATCGACATAGACCGCCTGGGCAAAATTGGTGAGCAGGCCATTCTGCGTGGTGTAGCTGATGACGGAGCCATTCCGAAACTGGCTGACGCCTGCGTGGTCGGTTCCCAGCCATATTGAGCCGTCGGGAGCGAACGTGGCTGTGTTCAGCAGGCCGGGCACTGTGTAGTGCTGAAATCTCCCCTGGTGAAAGCGAACGAGTCCATTCACTTCATGGAATGCCAGCCACAAGTCACCGGACGGGTCTTGCAGGATGGATGCGATTCGGTGACCGGCGCTGGTGGGGTCTTTGAAGACTGTGATGCGCCCGTGATCGAGGTGACTGAGAGCGCCACGTTCAGAACCTATCCAGAGACTTTGGTCCGGACTTTCCAACAATCCAAAGACCGAATCGGCAGCCAGCCCGTCGCGCATTGTGTAGACTCGGACCTTGCCGTCCTTATCGATATGATTCAAGCCTTTGTTGTTCGTGCCTACCCATACGGACCGATCCCGCGCTTGGAGGACGCTCCAAACCATGTTGTCAGAGAGACCTTCCTGCTTGCCAAAGTTACTAAAAATTCCATCGCGGAGTTCAACTGCTCCACCCTCTGACATGCCAACCCAGAGATGTCCTTCACGGTCCTCGAGTATCTGGGATACATCCTCAGACGGGAGACCCTGACGAGTGGTGTAGATGAAGATCTCTCCGTTGTGCAGCGAAGCGATTCCACTATGATCAAAGCCGATCCAAAGTGTCCCGTGATGATCCTCAACCAGAGAAGCGACCTGATCGTGCTGGGGCAAGCGGGAGGGGGGGACCGTTTCCAGCAGCCTGCCTTTCCAGCGAACAAGCCCGCTTGCAGTAGCTATCCACAGAGAGCCGTCAGCGGATAGAGCCAGACTGCGCACAACGTCGGTTGTGAGTCCATCACGGAATCCATAACTGCGGAACTTACCGTTCTTCAAGCTAGCAAGACCGCTGTGCGTTCCAACCCACAGCGTGCCATCGACACTCTGAACAATGCTGGTGATGGCATTACTGGGCAGGCCGTCCTTGGTGGTGTAAAGGTGGATGTTCGTCCCTTGCACGGCATACAGCCCGTCGAGGCTTCCCACCCACACCTGGCCGTCTTGACCTTCGTAGATCTTGCTTAACGGAGACTGGGCCGTGAAAAATGTATGGAATTCTCCATCCTTGAGTTGAGCAAGGGAGCTGCGGGTGCCGACCCAAAGACTGCCATCATGCCCCGAAGCCAGTGTCTCAATGAAGTTATCTCTGAGTGCTTTATGGTTGGCTGTTTCGAAGACGGTAATGCGAAGTCCATCGTAACGGGCAAGTCCCTCCTCGGTACCGAACCAAAGGTAGCCATCACGTGTCTGCGCGATGGCGCCAACCGAACTCTCAGGAAGCCCATTCTCAACTGTCAAGGGCGTCTGGACAAATTGGGTTATCGGCTTTTGGGATTGAAGCACAATACTGGAGAGCATGAGCATTCCAAGGAGGACGAGCGAACAAGGCCACCTCCCTGTCTTAGCGCAAATAGCGATCAACATTCGCGTCTTTGCCAACATCATCTCCCCGTGACAGGACCCTGCCCCACATGACCGGCCAATCCATTTGTGTCTTTGAAATGTGTTCTAAAGGTTAATATCGGCACATGCAGCTTTCGACTTAAATGCGGGTCAGAGTCTGCTCGATGCCGGTCCGCCTAATTTCCGGTCGGGTTGTCGGCAATCCGGACGCTACCCGCCTATTTTGAGTTCTGTTCGGTTTGCCGGTAATCCAGGCGCTACCCTCTCAAATGACTGTTCTGTGTTTTAGATATAAGATTGCGCGTTTGTTCCTCGCCGGACCTGTCTCTCGCCAAAATAGCGATCACCTTTCGAATTATGCAGATAAGCTGTGCGCCCAATTTGGCCAGTCCTCGTGCAAACTGAAGGTATGTTACCCCTGCTGAGGCTGCTGTTTGCTTCGCTCATTCGCTCGCGCAGGGAATTGCTCTTGGAGAACTTCGCTCTTCGGCAACAACTGGTCGTTTGGAAACAGCGGTACCCGCAGCCCCGGCCTTCTGCTTCTGACCGACTGCTCTGGATTGTATTGCAGCGACTCTGGACTAGCTGACTACGGGCATTGGTCCTTGTCCAGCCGGAGACCGTCGTTCGCTGGCACCGAACTGGATTCAAGTTGTATTGGACCTGGCTCTCGTGGCATCGGAACCGCACCGGCAGAAAATGCGTTAGCAAAGAATTGCGCGGCCTGATTTTCCGTACGGTCGCCGAAAATCCGACCTGGGGAACGCCATGCATTGATGATGAGTTGAAGATGTTAGGGCTCGATATCTCCGGGCGAACCGTCTTGCGCTGGATGAGGAAAGCGCTCAGGAATCCGGAGCCCGCGAAGAGATGGGCTTCGTTCTTGAATAACCATCGTGAAGCGATTGCCGCAATGGACCTCTTCACCGTACTGACACTGACCTTCGGTGTGCTCGATTGCTTCTTCGCTATCGTCCACAAACGGCGGTGCGTCCTTCATTTCAACGTGACCAAACATCTAACCAGCGCCTGGATTGTTCAACAGTTGCAGAGGCATCTCCTTACGACAGCGCGCCGAAGTATTTGATCTTCGGCCGCTGCGCGAACTTCAATGACGAAATCGCCGACACGATCAGGAGTTTAGGCATCCATCCGATGCAAACCAGCTTTCAGAGGCCGTAGCAGATCGGCGTGGCAGAGCGCTTTGTCGGCAATTGCCACCGTGATCTGCTCGATCATGTAATCGTGCTGAATGAACGCCACATGAAGCGCCTGATGACCGAGTACATCCTCCACTACCACGACGACCGCACTCACCTCGGACTGTCGAAGGAGACGCCTGGCCAGCGTGATGCTGAAACGAATTCCGGACGTCACTGCAAGATCTTTTCCATGCCGCGACCAGGCGGCCTGCATCATCGATACCGCCTCGCCGCCTAGCTTTCCTGCGCTGGATCACAGTTGTTGTTCTGCTGACCACAGGCTTCGCGTGCCCCTTGACCACGCACGGCTCGATCCGTGCCACGCTGGTCTTTTGCTGTAGCTGCCTGGCTGCAGTCGAAAACCGGTCCCTTCCGTTCCGCAAACTCTCTGACCAGTTCTTTATGGTAGCGAATTGGTCATTCCAGATGCGGATTGAATTTTGGCGAGGGACAGCATCAGTTTACCGTTGGCTCGCTCTGAATCCCGTTATCGCGCATTTTACCCTCTTGCTTCACACGGATCGAGCCAAGGAAACGCTAATTCCGAAGCTCCTGCGGGCAGAAAATGAGACCGTTATGCATCCAGATGGAATTTTGGCGAGGAACAACTACCAACCGGCCGTCTGATAGTGGAAGATACATCATGCTGCACTGCTCAATAGCCCGCAGCAAGGCCGGACTGCCGCCCCCGCGTCGAATCAGTGGTTCATGTAATGCTCACTCGAGGTTGGTCCCGCTTGGAAGAAAACATCCAGGAAGGACTGTCTTTACATCCAATACACTATCCTCGACCCGGCCGAGGAGAACTTCGATCGGATTTGGAGTGGGACGACCCAATAGGTACCCCTGAACTTCGTTAGCTCCCAGCGCCCTGATGAGTTCCAGTTGGTCGGACTCCTCGACGCCTTCGACGATCACCCGCATTCCGATACTGTGGGCCAATGCGATTAGTGTGCGAATCATGGATTCGCTCTCCGGCTGAGAGCCGAGGGTTTTCACAAACGATCGGTCTATCTTGAGGGCACGGAAGGGCAACGACGGCAGATAGCTCAGGTTGGAATACCCGGTACCAAAATCATCGATTGCCAAGCTGGTACCCAGACCAATTAGACGCTCCATGGTCTGAGCCACGTTCACCAATCCTTCGACCATCACTGACTCGGTAAGTTCAATTTGAAGAAGTTCAGACCGGAGGTTGGTCCGCTCCAGAATTGAAGTAACCTCCTCTACGAACCCCTTGCTCCGAAACTGGATAGAGGAGACGTTCACGGCTATCTCGATTGGGTTGGGCGCTACGCTCTGCCAGCGGACCGCTTCCTTGCATGCCTGCTCCATGATGTAAGCACCCAGCGATGCAATCAATCCGCTTTCTTCCGCGATGGGAATGAATTTGATCGGGGGGATCTGACCGAGGGTTGGATGAACCCATCGAGCCAGAGCCTCGAAACGAACCAGGCGGCCGGTGATCAGCTCGAATTCCGGCTGGTAGTGGACTGAAATTTCATGTCGCGCGATGGCTCCTCGCAGTTGGTTCTCCAGGTTCAGGCGTTCGTTTACGAGGAAACCCATTTGAGAAGTAAAGTGCATGATGCGGTTCCTGCCCTCGTGTTTGGCGGCGTACATCGCACTATCTGCCTTCCGTATCAGTTCCTCGGGGTCACTTCCATCATCGGGATACGTGCTGATGCCTATGCTCGCACCTATGGAGAGATCATGTCCCTTCACGCGAAACGGATCCGAGATCGCGCCGAGCAAATCTTGCGCCACGATTGCCGCCTGTTTCTTGGCCTCCAAATCATCGAGAATGACAATGAACTCGTCTCCGCCAACGCGAGCTAGAACATCAGCTTGGCGAACCCGCGACCCTAGGCTGGCGGATATCTGCACCAGAAAGTCGTCTCCCACGGGATGTCCGAGGCTGTCGTTGACGAGCTTGAAACCATCCAGATCGATGTAGAGTAGCGCGATGATGCCCCGATTTCTCTCTGCCTTCGCTACGAGGAAGGAGAGCCTATCCAGCAGGAGCCTGCGATTCGGCAGCCCTGTGAGAGGATCGTTGAGCGACTCGAACACCGCCGCATCCTTTGCTCTCTTCAACTCCGCCTCATTTTCACGCAGCCGGGTTACATCGATGGCTGTCGTCTCGTATATCACTCCCTCTCCATCGCGTACCGGCGTGATGTTCTTAAGCAAATGAACTGTCGTACCGTCAGGGCGGAGCAGCTGCGCTTCGCCGTTGCTCGTTGCAACATTTGAAAGAGCCCCACTCAATTCCTCACTGCGAGTGGGGGCCAACTGAAAATCCCAGTAGGAGCGCCCGATCAGTTCTTCGCGCGTCTCGAACCCGAGCAATCTGGCGAACGCAAGATTGCAGTCGACGATGGTGCCGTCGGGCCGCCAGCTGAAAACCGCCGCCAGGTTGCGCTCAAAAAGCCGGCGATACTTCGTTTCCAATTGAAGCTCGTTCTCAAGACGCGATCGAATGATCCCTGTTTGCTTGCGTACGGTTCGTCTCAAAAGCACAATCCAGGTAAGCGCGGCCACCACGCAAAGGCCGACGACGCCCAGGATACTCAGTCCGCGCCTTAAAGTCAGCCAGCCATTGCCCCCGAGCACGACGATATCTGCAGGCGAAGCGATGAGAATGACCATCGATCCGGGTAATTCCGGAGTTCCTTTGCGAATCACAGCGACGCCAGTCACCTCGAGAACCGAGTTGTTCGAGAGGCCCACGATCTCTCGGGTGGAATCGTTGCGCAGCAGCGTGGCACTGAAGCGCTGCTCACCGTCTTCGAGCTGGTAGACGTAGCCTGCGGCATTGGTGCTCTGACTGATCAGGCGCGCCTGCAATCGCACCTGCCTTCCGTTAAGCGAACGACTCATTACCTCGGCTGCGGTTAGTTGAAGAGGGACGACCGCCTTTTCGCTCGTGCGGGCTGAAGCCGCATGGGCCATGGCGTCTGACAACGAAAGACCGAACTCTCCCTGACTTGGGAAGCCAACCACGTCCACCGTGCTCCCAATATGCACTTCAACCGTCTTTCCGGTCGCTGAGAACAGCGTTCCAGTGCTGTCCTGCACAAAGAACTGGCCGGGAGCCGCCCAGGTTACTGTGCCGCGGACATGGACCTGACGGACAAACCGCCCGTCGGCCGCCGAGGCGCGCAGGCTACCTATCTGCAGGGGATCTGTGGAGAATGAATCCTCGACGGAGGGCTCCTTCACCTTGATATCGTCCAGGCCGTTCACAAAGAGCTGCGCAGCCACCCGCTTGCCCCCTTCATCGAGATGGATGCCGCTCACCCCTTTGACCCGCACCGTGGCGCCTATCAGGCTTTGCGCTGCGGGACTGTCCTTCTGTGGAACGATCAGCCACGCCAAGGTCTTTCCATCGAAGATGCGGAAACAGATACGCGCCCAGTTCTCGTCGCAGGGGCGAAGAACGCCCTCGGTTACTACCCAACTGCTGTCCGCCACGCCGGCGTCCAGTTCGGCAACACTCTTCTGTTCGGGAGTAGCGAGTGTACCCTTGCCCAGGACCCAGATCTTTGCCTGCGAGATGATTGGCCCGACATCGCCCGCTGCCGTTACCGCCTCCACGCGAATCCGGGTTCCCAGGGGATACACGGTGCTGGAGCCATGGACATTGATGTAGATTGAGCCGGTTGAATCCTGAAGGAACAACAGGCCCCACTCCGGATCGGAGTACGTCACCGCGCCTTCCAACTCAACAAGAAATGCTCCCTTTGCCTCAACATTGCTCAGCTGGCGAATCTCTCCAACGGTCCGCAATGGACGCGCGGACGCGGACGGATAGAGCGCGGGCGAAAACGCGAGGCGAAGGCAAATGACAAGCATCAGAGTTCCGCACTGTGAAAGGCCATGCGGCAGCCTCTTCTCCTCTACCTGATCGCGCCTCTGGATTCGCATATCGCCATCAACTTTCTGCGCTTTTGTACATTCCAAGATTCCCGTCAAGACTGCAGCACACAATTTGCCTATGGCGAGCCCCTGCTGACTATCGGCACTTGACTCGTGTCGCTCTATGTTGTTCACAAGTTTTTATTTGTCAAAAGGTTGTTCTGGCCCGAGGCGGCACTGAAAGCTGGTGAATCGGGGCTGTGGCTGGCAGGGGACGGTCAGAGCCGTGTGTCCGTTTGCCTGTCAGCCGTCCCGGATCTTGAGCCGCACTTGCCCGCCTGAATGGGTTGTAGCATCGGCGTTTTTGTCGCCGGAGCTGTCTGTGTGGAAAGAGCTGAGACGTGGAATCGGCTCCCAAGGAACCAGGATTGCCCGTGGTCCAGGACAACCCGCTTACGACTATGGCGGATGACGTGAAACCCAAACCTAACTTGGGCGCTGGCGAGCCGTCGCCTCAAAAATGAAAACCAAGCCACAATTTTGTACTGGGACAGGATGAGGTTCGCCGCATGAAATGTTTTCCCACCATTGCGGTGCTTCCGTTGATCGGCCTTTCGACGTGGGTGCAGACCCGTAGGCCGATGGAGATCATCCGCGATGCGGATAGATACCATGCCATGGCTCGCCCGAGCGAGTTCTCAAGACATTGAAAACTTACAACGAGTGGATTCCAAAGAGCCTAAAGCACGCATCGTTTGAAGACGATATTACCGGAATTGGCTGCAGGTTAATAAACAGTCTCGGAACGTCGGCGCCGTCGGGCCGATGGTCAACTCCACAATGCCGGAGTTGCGACGATCGTTCAGGCATCCGTTCTGTCCACGTCCCGGTTTCCAGAGGCTGTTGTGCCAGACGAGCATTCGGCTTGCGGCCGGATACTCGTCTCAAGCGCAAATTTCGCCGAATTGCGCGCCGAAGGGACTCTGAAATTGATCTGTTGTCACCTGTTCCCCCGCCGGAATTAGGTCTGCTTTTATTTTCATAGCTTTCCAGCTAGCGCGAATCGGGCGATCCAACCGACCCTTAACCGTTCAATTTCTCGACCGGATGGAGTTTTGGCGAGGCACAGCTACGATTTCGACCACATCGGCTCAGAATAATTCGATTTTTCGCGGCTCCCGATCCAGTGCCGAAAATCAGCTATGCTCGATGGTCCTGCGCAACGTTTCTCACGTATTTGTTGGCACAGAATTCGCCTGGCACTCCCCTATTACTACTGTGTTATAAGAATCCGCGAAGGCAGCACGGACAACGAGGCAGCGATCGGGCCAGGTGAATTTCGATCTTGCGTCGCATTGTCGCGATGGATTGAGGATTATGCCGTTCTGTTCTT
>JBEKUP010000044.1:0-90912 GCA_049514915.1 Occallatibacter sp.
CTTCACCGGCCGAGCCCAGAATCGACCAGAACATGGCTCTCGGCATAACCAAAAACAGCAAACGGCAAATGCGCCGATTTTGAACTGTCTCAACTTAGGGGGTCACCCCAGTTCAATTCTAAGCAATCCTTTACTTCATTTAGTTCAATTCTCTGCAATCGAAACATATCGAAAAGGCTGCCCGCAAGGTTCATGTCGACGCGAAAGGCAACCACTTGAGCATACCTTTCGCATGTTTTGTAACCACTTGAGCAGCCTTTTCAGCTATGTAGTACAACCCTGTATGCAGCCATTTCAGGCTCGCGGGGGCCCTATTTGCCAACCACGTTGAAGGCCACAAGGATCGTCTTCGGGGGCAGGCAGACGCTCTTGTCGCATGCCTGAAAATGAAGCTTGCCTTCCACCAGGTGGCTGCCGGCTTCAGCCACAATTCGCGCCTGAATCGTGAATTCGTTGTTGTAAACACTCAGCTTATCGGTCGGATCGAGCGGCAGCGTAAAGTCCGTCCCCGCCGGATAAATAGCCTTGTCCAGTCTTACTCCTGCCCCATCCGGAATCGAAAACGTCGTCGGGATCAGAAACTCTTCCCTCGGCGTATGCGAGTTGATGTGATACCCCGGAGCCACCCGAAAATGGAGCGTAACGTCGCTGGCTATCCCCGCCGAAACAGTCACCTGCTCCGGAAATAAATACTCAACCGTCGCACCCTTAAATCTTCCCGAATCATCCACTTGCCCATGAGCTAGCATTCCCGCCAAACCGAAGGCCAAGACTACAGCAACCCGAATTGCAGCGGACATACCAGGCATTTCAGTTCCCCAGTGCTCTCTTGATGTTGGACTCGATATCGTCCTTGGAGGTCAACCCAAGCTGCGCGGCAACCACAGTCCCTTGGCGATTGACAAAAAATGATGTAGGCAGTTCATCGAGTCCGCCATAGGGCTTGTCGAGCGAACCTCCATCAATCAGCACAGGATAGTTGATGTGCAACTTCTGCGCCGATTGCGCAATTTCCATCTTGTCTTTAGCCAATTCCTTCGGGTCGTCACGGTTAAGGTCGTCTGCCGAAATCCCCAAAACCTCGAAGCCTTGAGATGCATATTGATTGCGTAGTTCGATGATCCATGGGGTTTCAATTTTGCACGGAGCACACCATGTAGCCCAGAAGTTGATGAGCACGGCCTTGCCCTTGTAGCTGGCCAGCGAGACCTTCTTGCCGTTCAGGTCTTCCAAAACAAACGGCGGCGCGGGCTTTCCCTTCAGCGGCGAGCGATACTGCGGTGTGCCACTTTCAGCGTCAAGCACCAATTCACCCTGTGCAACCGAGGCCAGCATGCGGTCCGCGGCCTGCTTGCGGTACTCGTAGTTGGCCCAGCCCGCCCAGGCAAAGACGGAAAGAATGAACAGAACGGCTGTTAGCACCAGTGTATTCCGCTTCAAGGAAGATCAACCTCTCGCAATCTATTGTACGAGCAAGCTAGGACTCGCGGCATTCGCGATCCGGTCGCACAAGCGACGGATGCTTCACCGCAAGTGGTACCATCAAAAACCTATGAACGAGTTGGCGAATGAGTGACCTCAAAGGGAACGATCCGAGGCTGGATGGCGGCGGATTCGCCCCTGAACAAAAGCCCGTTCTGACTCCTGGCGAACTGGTGCGCACCGAAGCCGCGGCGCTTGAGGCGCTGGCCGCGCGGCTTGACGGCGCAATGGCAGAGCCCTTCACGCGCGCCGTCGAGCTGATTTTGCGCTGCGGCCATGAGAACGGCCGCGTGGTAGTGACCGGGATGGGCAAGAGCGGCATCATTGCCCAGAAGATTGCGGCGACTCTCAGCTCAACGGGGAGCCCAGCCCTGTTTCTGCATCCGGCGGAGGCCGTGCACGGCGATCTGGGCGTTCTGATGTATGGCGATGTCGTCATCGCGCTCTCAGCCAGTGGTGAGACAGAGGAGATTCTGCGGATGCTGGCGACGCTGAAGCGCAAAGGTGACGCGCTAATTAGCTTCTGCTGCAATTTGAATTCAACCCTGGCGCTGGCCAGCGACGTAGCGCTGGACTGCGGCGTGGAGCGCGAAGCGTGCGGGCTGAACCTGGCGCCCACTGCTTCCACAACCGCCATGCTGGCGTTGGGCGACGCGCTGGCTATCGCGGTGAGTCTGCGCAAGGGTTTCCGCGCTGAAGATTTCGCCGACTTGCATCCCGGCGGCAAACTGGGCAAGCGGCTGGCAAAAGTCAGCGACCTGATGCACGCCGGAGACGCCGTACCCGTGGTGACACCCACAACCCTCATGACTGACGTAATCTATGAAATGTCCTCGAAGAAGCTTGGCATTACCACGGTTCAGGAAGATGGCCATTTGCTGGGCGTCATCAGCGACGGCGATTTGCGTAGATTGCTGGAGCGCGAGGGCGGCGCTGCACTCAGCCGCACAGCCGCCGAGGCCATGAATCCTCATCCGCGAACCATCGCGCCAGAGGACCTCGGCGCAACGGCCCTCACCATCCTCGAAGAGCGCAAGATCACTTCGCTCGTGGTCGTGAGCCGCGAGAACCTGGTAAAAGGCATTGTCCACTTGCACGACCTGTGGGGCGTGGAACTTATCTGAATTCGCCGGAATCAACAGGCTTCAGCGAATTTGCGGAACCAGCAGCGCGACCATTTCGAGATCGCGATCGAGAATCACGGATTCGTCCGGCTTGGCTGGGTTATACCGAACCTGAAGCCGCCTGTCCTTGATCTGGCGCAGAAATTCATCCGCCTCATCTTCCTTGCGAAATCGGTGAATATGCGTCCCTGAGCGATACTCCTCGACAAAATACGTATAAGTCAGCTCGACCCAGAATTGCCGCGTACCCTCGCTATGCACCGTCCCGAACTGAACCGTTGCTTCGATGGACGGCCAACCCACGAAAGCCCGATTCTGCCGCCCCTTCTGATAAAGCTTCCTCACACCGTAGCCTGCGGCAGCCCCTGGAATGAGGCCGAACTTCGCCAGAATCTTGATGGCGAGCGGCAACACTAAGTGCCACGGAATATGTTCGGGATCCATGCTAAGAGTGTCGTACAGCAAATTACGATCCAGAACTGCGATAACCATAGTGCGTCCCTGAACATTTAGAATGAACTTTACGTAAATTGTCTTGCGCCGGATGACCGGCGGGAAAGCACGTTCACTCATCGCTATGCATCGTTGGTCGAAACTGTTCATTCCCACTCTTCGTGAGGCCCCTTCGGAAGCCGAAGTGGCCAGCCACAAGTTTCTCCTCCGCGCGGGTTACATCCGCCAACTCGGCGCAGGCGTTTACAACTACCTTCCACTCGGTCAGCGCTCGCTGAACAAAGTCATCGGCATCGTGCGCGAGGAGATGAACAAGATCGGCCAGGAGTTTTATCTGCCTGCGATTCATCCGCGTGAGATATGGGAGCAGAGCGGCCGTTGGACGAGCATGGGAGACAACATGTTCCGACTGAAAGACCGCAAGGGTGCGGACTTGTGCCTGGGCATGACGCACGAAGAGATCATGACTTCAATTGCGCGTAGCGAGTTACGCAGCTACAAGCAACTGCCGCAAATCTGGTACCAGATTCAGAACAAATTCCGCGACGAACCGCGGCCCAAGGCCGGACTGCTGCGCGTGCGCCAGTTCACCATGAAGGACAGCTACTCGTTCGATATCGACGAGGCGGGGCTCGACAAAAGCTATGATCTGCACGATGCGGCCTATCGTGCGATCTTCACACGCAGTGGACTGAAGTTCGTTGCGGTTGAAGCGGACTCGGGCGCAATGGGCGGCTCGCGGTCGCAGGAGTTCATGGTCTACACCGACGCCGGCGAGGACCTGATTGCAAGCTGTCCGGTTTGCGGATATGCCGCCAACCTGGAGAAGGCAACGTCGCGTCTTGATCCCGTCGCGGAGATGGAACCAACCGCAGATGGCACACCGGAGCTCGTTTCTACGCCAGGATGCGCGGCCATCTCCGATGTGGCCGAGTTCTTCAAAATCTCACCGGCCTCGGACATCAAGTGCGTGGCTTACATGGCGCTGAAGCGTGGCGTGAAAGGAAAGCCGGATACCTGGCACGGCGTTGCGACCTTCCTACGCGGCGACCACCAGGTAAACGAGACCAAGCTTTTAGGCGCAGTAGGCGCAGCCGATCTGCGAACAATGCAGGCGGAGGAGCTTATGCAGTTCTTCAACGGCCCTGCAGGTTTCCTCGGACCGGTCGGCCTCAAGCATAATGCCAAGCCGCTCGAAGATGGACTCACTGTGGTTGTGGATCATTCTCTCGACGGCCGGAAGAACCTGGTGGCCGGGGCGAACAAGCTCGATTACCATTTGCGCAATGTTGTGCCTGGTCGCGATTTCACCTGGACGCTGTTGGCTGATATACGCAGCGTGAACGAGGGCGAGCATTGCCCAACAGATGGATGTGCAGGCGCGCTGGTCGTTGGCAAGGCCGTCGAAGTCGGACATATATTCAAGCTCGGCGATAGGTACACAAAATCAATGGGAGCGAGTGTGCTCGATCCAAATGGCAAGGAAGTAACTCCGATCATGGGCTGCTATGGCATTGGGATTGAGCGCATTCTCACCGCGGCCATCGAGCAATCGAACGACAAAAACGGATTCTGGCTCCCGGCATCGATTGCGCCATTCACTGTGGTGGTGACCGTGACCAACATTTCTGACAGCGCGCTACGCGAGGCCGGCGAGAAACTCGCCGCGGAACTGGACGCCGCAGGGCTGGACGTGCTCCTGGATGACAGAGATGAGCGTGCCGGAGTCAAATTCAAGGATGCCGACCTGGTGGGAATTCCCTATCGGATCAATGTTGGCAAGAAGACAGCAGAAGGACTGGTGGAACTGGTGACGCGCGCGACTTCAACCAGCATGGACGTAGCCTTGAGCGAGGTAGTAAATCATCTCCCGACAATAAACAAAGATGATGCGCGTCCATAAGCATCAGCAAGCCGACTCTAACCGTCACCTGTAATCTGCAGTCTGTCGTCTATATCCAAGGAGCGTCGATGGGGTTAAAAATCAGGCTGAAGCGACCGGCGCCAAACGACCGCGGGTCCACGCTGATCCTGCGAGTTACGTTTTCGGCCCTTGCGCTTATTGCGCTCGTTGGGATTTCGGTCTTCGGCTATTACTACTTCAAGTACCAGAGCATTGTGGATGAGCGGCTGAAGCATCCGCTGTTTGCTGACACCGCCAAGATCTTTGCCGCACCCCGCGAGGTGCGCCCCGGCCAAAAGCTCACGTTACGGCTGATCTCCAATGAATTGCGCGAGGCTGGCTACTCAACGGACGGCGCGTCGCAAGCCTCACCGCTTGGCACTTACTCCGAAGGCGCACAGACCATCACCGTGCATCCGGGGCCGCAATCCTATCATGCAGAGGACGGTGCAACCATCCGTGTGCAAGCCGGTTTGGTGGATTCAATCACCGACGATCATGGACAGCCACTCGCCAGCTATGAACTGGAGCCGCTGCTGATCACAGGGCTCAGCGAGGACGCAAATCGAACCAAGCGCCGCCTGGTTACATACGACGAAATTCCGCCCCATCTTGTTCACGCCGTCCTGGCAATCGAGGACCGGAGATTCTTTGAACACAGCGGCGTGAATTATTGGCGACTGATGGAAGCAGTCTACCGCGACGTAACCTCGGGACAGAAACAGCAGGGCGGTTCGACTCTGACGATGCAGTTGGCGCGTGGATTCTTTCTCACACCGGAAAAACGCATCAAGCGCAAGATCATTGAGATTGTCATTACATTCCAGTTGGAACACCGGTTCAGCAAGAAGCAGATCTTCGAGATGTACGCCAACCAGATTCCGATGGGCCAACGAGGGAGCTTTTCCGTCGACGGATTCGGTGAAGCTTCGCAGGCCTATTTCGGAAAGGACGTGCACCAACTCAACCTGGCAGAGTGTGCTTTTTTGGCGGGCATTATTCAGCGACCCAGCTATTTTAATCCCTATCGGCATCCGGAACGCACCATCGAACGACGCAACCTCGTACTCGATTCGATGGTCGAGACCGGCGCCATTACAAAAGATGAAGCCGAACGCGCCAAGGCAGAACCGCTGCATCTGACTGCAGCCAGCGTGGACGCGAGCGAGGCGCCGTATTTTGTTGACCTGGTGCATGACCAACTACTCCAGAAACTCGGCGATCGCGACTTCAACCACGAGGGCCTGCGCATCTACACATCGCTCGATCCTGACCTGCAGCGAGCTGCCTCGGATGCCGTGGACGTGGGCATGAAGAACGTGGACACACTGGTGGACAACATGCATAAGCATCGCAAGCCGGGCGAAACAATTCTTTATCCGCAGGTGGCGCTGATTGCGCTGAATCCTCATACCGGCCAGGTGCTGGCTCTTGTCGGAGGTCGCAACTACGGAAACTCGCAGTTGAATCATGCCGTTGCAAAGCGTCCCACGGGCTCTGTGTTCAAACCATTCGTTTACGCCGCTGCTTACAACACGGCGATAGCCGGCACCATTCTTCCGGGCCAGGATAAGCCCTTTTCAGCTGTCTCCATGCTCAACGATGAGCAGACTACCTACGAGGTGGGAGAGCAGGAGTACACTCCAAGGAATTACAAGGACGAGTACCACGGCCAAGTCACGGCAATTTATGCGCTCGCGCACTCGCTCAACAACGCGACCATTGCGTTGGGCGCGCAAGTGGGGTTTGACAATGTGGCCGCACTGGGGCGCGAAGCGGGCATCAAGAATGCGCGGGGAACGCCATCGGTGGCAATCGGATCGTATGACGCGACTCCGCTCGATATGGCCGGCGCTTACACCGTGTTCGCCAACAACGGATTGCACCTGGACCCCTGGCTGCTGGCCAGCGTTCGCACTCCATCGGGTGACATCATCAACGACTACACACCTGCATCCCGTCAGGTGCTGGACCCGCGCGTGGCTTACCTCACCACGAACTTGATGGAAGGCGTGATGAACTTCGGCTATGGCTACGAGGTACGCAAGCGCGGCTTCACTGCCCCGGCCGCAGGCAAGACTGGTACCTCGCACGATGCATGGTTTGGCGGCTTTACCAGCAACCTGATCTGCATGGTGTGGGTGGGCAACGACGACTACACGGACGTGAAACTGGCCGGGGCGGCTGCCGCTGCGCCCATCTGGGCGGAGTTCATGAAGCGCGCCGTGTTGCTGCCGCAATACTCAGATACGCACGAGTTCACACCGCCCGATGATATCCAGGTGGTAAGGCTGGACAAGGTGACCAATCTGTTGAGCGACGAGGCTTGCCCGGAAGCCTACAGTGCCGCTTTCCTGCCCGGCACTGCGCCGACGGATACATGCGATCATCCGCCGGACAAACGAAACCTGCTGCAAAAGATTTTTGGGTTGGGCAAGCCGGCGACCTAGCCCGCTTTCACTCGCACGAAATGCGCCTGTCACGCTGCTCTAATCCAGAAACACCAAAGCGGCGCTGCCTGCTCGAACTTGAATGCGTGGAACGCCGTCGGTGATTGGAATGGGTTCTGGCGCTCCTGGATGCCACTGCCCATGTGCAAGAATTGGCGCTCCAGCAAAGGTGACGCCGTCTATCGCATCCAGAGCCGGTGCTTCAAGCCGCCAGGCTCGCGCGCTCTTCACGGTTCCCGGAGTGTGAATGGAAATCTCGATGGATTTGTGACTGTCTTTATTGAAGACTGCGATCTTCATGCTCTGTCGGATTCGGACCGCGTACGCGGTTGCGTTGACGGAGCGCATATTCACATCGGCATGCAGGAACTTGCCACCTGCAAACTGGTTTGCCAGCAGCATGCCGTAGAAGATTGGCATGGCTTCGATTGTTCTGCCCGGCTCGGTGGCAATCGGTGTATAAAAGCCGCTGCGCATGGTCTGCGGAGTCTTCGCCACTTCAAGGCCGGGCGTGTGATCGCCGAGTCCAGCAGAAAGAAAGCCGCTGCTGCCCCCATGCAGATTGACGCCGACGCACCCCAGGCTGGCCAGCTGCAGCATATAATCGCCGGCCCACAATGCCGAGGCAAAGGCGTTGCTCATTCCCGGCTTGCCACCACGATAACAGGAGTTGCCCTCGGTCATGCGAAATACGAGTCCCTTCCGTTGCGCAGCTTCTTCAATTGATTTCATCTGAGCCGGAATTCCGGCATTGCCTGCGAGCAGACGCTCGGTGGTGACCCGCGGATCGTTAGGCGGACCTTCCGCATAGTAGTGGCCGGTCAAGGCCACAAGCCGCGGGCCTGAAGCCGGTACCGCCTCGCAGAAACGCGTGATCCAATCTGAGGAAGCGCCCACATCCGGGCCGCCAAAACGCGCTCCCGGCGCCCTGGCGGCAATCGCGTTCGCAAAACTCGTCCACTCGCTCACATAGTCCGCAAAGCCCCAGCCTGCCGGGCGCGTGCCGTTATTGGCGTCGTGATAGAAATCAGGCTCATTGCCGATCTGGAAGAACTCAAGGTGGTCTCCCGCCTTCTGCATGACATAGGCTGCCTCCTCAGCTGCTCTTTCCGGCGTGCTGTTTCCGAAGTTGAGGCCATAGATCAAACGCCACCCGGTCGCCTGCAGAAAACCGGCGAGCACATCGATAGCCTCCGGGCTGATCGCGAATAACCGGCGCGGCATCCAGTTTGCGTCCATGTTGCCGGCAGGCACGTGCAACTTCGGCTCGGGCGCGGAGGCATTCGCCTTGAACCAGCAAAACTCACTGGTGTTGCCGCCGATCCGCAACACGCCGTTTAGACTCAACAATCGAAAGTACGCGACCAGATCGCGATTCTCCGCGGAGAAGAAATGCAGATCGGTGAGCTGCGCCAGCTCATAGCTCAAGCCTGTGTAGGTAAGCGGAACGACTGGCGAGGATGGATCGTCTGAGACCGTCAATTCGACAGGTACCGCGTCATCCGCATGCAAAACCGATGCGAAGGAAGGGAGCGAAGCGACGGCACCTGCCTGGAGAAGAAATCTGCGACGATCCACTGACAACCTCCGCTTCCTGGTATATCAACACTGTCTCGCGGGAACAACTGAATACCATTCCGTCTGAAGCATCTGCATCCATGTCCGCATTTATCCGTCAATCATCGTGCCATCCGGCATAGGCTGGCAAACCTGACACCAGAAGGTGACGCGCGCATCGGGTCCCTGCATACGCATGCGGATGGGTTCGCCGCAGCGGCGGCAGGGCTCGCCTCTGCGACCATAAACATACAAGCTGGCGCTCGGATCGGATTCGTGGGTAGTGCGGCGCTTGCGGCCGCCGAACGTAACAATGGCGTCTCCCGAATCTTCAAGTACGTTGGCTTTGATGAGTCGTCGCGATGCTGCAATCAAGGTTTCGATTTGCGATTCGTTTAGCACCGCGATCTTGCAGAAGGGGTTGGTACCGGTCACAAAGCAAATCTCCGACTTGAAGACGTTGCCGACGCCGGCAATGACTTCCTGGTGAAGAAGAACATCGCCGATCTCTTCGTTGCGGAAGGCAAGCAGGCGCGTCATCACCTGGGATGCGTCGAATTCGTTGCTCAGCACATCAATTGCAGGCACCGGAATCCTGGTGACACGGACCAGTTGCTCAGGCCGCAGCATTTTCGCTACCGGCACGCTGAATCCCACCGCCAAGTAGTCGCGGTTCTCGACAACGATGCGCATATTGATGCGTGGCTGCTGCCAGCGCTCGCCGGGATAGTAGATGTGCCAACTGCCGCTCATGAGCATATGAGTAGCAAGAGTGCCTCCGCCGGAGAAGTGAATCAGCAGCCATTTGCCGCGCGATTCCACGGTGTCGACCGTCTGGCCGGCGACCGGAGTTTCGTCATCGAACCGAGTAAGCAAAGGAAATGTGGAGCGGAAGTTCGTGACTGGCTTGCCCGCAAGCGCGCGACCGAGTGCGCGCGCCGTGCGAAAAATGGTATCGCCTTCAGGCATGGGTTACTGGACCTCACCGGCCTGCGGCCCATGTTCCTGTTGGCTCACTGGCAGAAGAATACGGCGCAGGTGCATGCCGAGTGGGCCGGGGTGAAAGCCCGCGTCCAATAGGAAGCGCGCCATGGGATGCGCCGCGACCGGTTGGCCGTTGATCGTGGTGATGAGCACGCCCTGATGACTTGCGCCGCGCATGCGCTCCTGTCCGCGTGTGCATAGGAAGTGCGCCAGGCTCGAGGCTGTCTGCGAGCGCTCGGGCTCTTCTGGTGGCAGAAAGACGAGCAGGTTCGGGTTTCCGCGGCGGAGCCATGCAACCAGTTGCCCATTGCGCAGGATCACTTCCGCATAGGCCGCACGGGTGAGCAGGCGCGGCGCAGTTTCCGAATCTTCTTCGGCTACGGGCAATTCAGGCCAGCGTAATACAGAACCATAGGGGTTGGCTGGATCCGTCGCGGCCAGTTGAACAAGCTCCGGCTTCTCCTGGGGTGGTGCAGCGCGCAACTGCCGCAGCAGATCCACAGCAGCCGGCAACGCAAACTGAGTTGCCCCCAGGCCGGCTACGAAATAGCCGCGACGAATACGGCCGCTCTCTTCGAGCGCTTTGAGCACGTCGTAGACCGCAGAGAATCCGCCCGGCACATTTTCCGCCGCAACTGATTCGCGCAGCAACACGCCATAGCGATTCAGCAACTGCAACGCAAGCGCATGGCTCGCTTCCGTCGCCGATGGACCGAGGCTCTCGGTTCCCTTCTGCGCGCGGACCGGCAGCAGCGACCACCGGCCCTGCGCTGTGGGTGGAGTGGTTTTACGGGATCGAAAAACCGCACCGGTTTGCAAGCGGCGCGGGGTGCGCGCACTCTCCGGTCTCGCAATGTAGGCACGCAGCGCGTGAAGCGAATCGTTGGTGATGAGGCCGCGCCACACTAGGCCCCAAAGCGCCTCGATGGTTTCCCCGGGATAACCGCCGCCGACAGATTGATGGAGCGCATCAAAGAAGCTGGCGCCGGTTGACTCAAGGACTGCGATCACTTGATTCTCTCGTTCTGTGAGCGGCTCAAGCTGCGGCCTCTGCTGCGCAAGGAACGGGAGCTTGTCCGCGAGAAATAAAGCAATACGCCCGTCGCGCTCGCCAATCGGTTCCACTCCAGCCCAGGTCACTTCGCCAGCCGCAATCAGCGTGTCGAGTCCAGCCGACGAATACTCTGCAATGCGCGCAGGCAAAATGGACGACTCAAGCAGCGATGCGGGCAACGGCGCGCCCTGCAGGTTTTCAATGGCGTCCAACAGGCCATCGAGGTTTCCATGTCCACTGCGGTGAGGCGCAAGCAGACCCTGCCAGTGAGTGAGAAAGCGGGCCAGTGTGTGCTGTTCCACCGGCTCCACTTCGCGGCGCAGCCGTGCCAGCGATTTGCGCCGAATGAGGCGCAGCATTCCCGCATCGCACCACTCGCGATGAAGGCCATCGGGACGGAAACCGCCTTCCAGCACACGACCCTCCTGCACAAGCTGCCGCAGCGAATTCTCAACCACGGCGGTGTCGAGCGCAAAACGCTCAGCAACCTCGCGCAGTGTGAAGGGACCGTGCGTGCGCGCGTAGCGACGGACCAACTCCAGCACAGGATGCATTACCGGATCAAGAAGCGCGGTGGCCAATCCCGGTGGCAACGGAGTTCCCAGCGCATCGCGATAACGGGCCGCATCCTCTGCCGCAATTAAGCGGTGCTCTCCCGCAATGCGCAACTCGAGCAGACGGCGCGAGCGCACAAGCCGATCGATGGATGGGAGCAAAACCGGGTCGACAACACGGAGCGAGATTTCTGCTCTAGACAGATCGCCGAGGCGCAGGCAGAGATCGTGAATGGCATCGGTCGAGCGCGCGCGATAATCGTCGGCGAGACACTGCGCAATCTCTTCTACTTCGCTGATAGCATCAGGATCGAGCAGTTCACGTAGATCTGCTTCGCCAAGCAGCTCGCGCAACTGGTCCTGATCGATGGTGAGGGCCTGTGCGCGTCGTTCTGCCAATGGCGCATCGCCATCGTAGAGAAAATTGGCAACATAACTAAACAGAAGCGATGCCGCAAACGGAGACGGCTTTTGCGTTTCCACAACATGCACACGCAACTGCCGCTGTTCGATGGCACGCAGGGTCTCAATCAAGGCAGGCATATCAAACACATCGCGGAGGCACTCGCGATAAGCCTCAAGAAGTAGCGGGAAAGAGGGATAGCGCGCAGCTACGCGCAATAGGTCGTAGGATCGCTTGCGCAATTGCCAAAGCGGCGAGCGGGCCTCAGCGCGACGTCGCGGCAACAGGAGCGCACGTCCGGCAGCTTCGCGAAAACGTCCTGCAAACAACGCCGTCGTGCCTAACTGGCGGAGCACCAGCGCCATGGCTTCAACGGACTCCACGAGGAACCAATCCGGATCGGGCGGCTCATCGGTATCGGGAAAGCGAAGGACAAAACCATCGTCGCCCCAAAGTGCCTCCACTTCCGGACCGCCCGCGGCACGAATGCGCGCGCTCACGGCCATCGCCCATGGAATATGGATGCGGCTGCCGAAGGGCGTGAGCACGCAGACGCGCCAGTCGCCCAGTTCATCGCGGCAGCGCTCAATCACCACGGTGCGATCATCAGGAACGGAACCGGTGGCAGCTTCCTGATCGGCAAGATACTGCATCAGGTTCTCTGCGGCGCCGGGATCAAGATCGTGTTCCGCAACCAAACGCGTGAGCGCGGCAGGTTTAGGCAACGCGCGTACCTCGCGGACCAGTTCGCCGATGCGGCGTCCGAACTCGAGCGGGCGACCCGGACCATCGCCTTTCCAGAAAGGCATTTTGCCTGGCTCGCCCGGAGCAGGAACCACAAGAACACGGTCATGGGTAATCTCGACAATGCGCCATGTGGACGCGCCGAGGATGAAGGTCTCATTCGAGTGCGATTCGAAGACCATCTCTTCATCAAGCTCGCCTACACGCACGGATTTGCCTTCGCTGTAAGCCAGAAAAACGCCATAGAGGCCGCGGTCCGGGATAGTGCCGGCATTGAGAATGGCGAGACGTGCTGCGCCATCGCGTGCGGTGACTACGTTTCGAATTCGGTCCCATGTGAGACGGGGACGGAGTTCGGCGAATTCGTCAGAAGGATAGCGGCCGCTGAGCAGATCGAGAACGCCGTCGAACGCTGAGCGCGTGAGACCGCCGAAAGGTGCGGCATGGCGGACCAGCTCGAAGAGGGCGTCGACGCTAACTTCAGGCTTCGGAGTTTCGGTTTCGTTTCGTGCCGACTCCCACGCGTCAAACTTCAACTCGGCAGTGAGGTTCTTCACTTGGCGAACCCGCTTTAATACCTTTGCCTTGCGCGGAACGGCGGCGTGGGGGGGGTGTGCAACGATCGCTATGAGTTGCTGCGCCAGCACATCCAGCGGATTTCGCGGAAAGCGCGTGGACTCGATATGACCGTCATGCATGGCGCGGGTAACAGCGGCGCAAGCGACGAGATCGGCACGGTACTTTGGAAAGAGGATGCCCTCGCTAACAGCGTCCACATGATGGCCGGCGCGACCGATGCGTTGCATGCCGCTGGCCACCGAAGGCGGCGCCTCGATCTGTATGACAAGGTCAACAGCGCCCATGTCGATACCGAGTTCGAGTGTTGACGTCGCGCAGAGAGCGCGTATTTGCCCCGCCTTCAGTTGCTCTTCAATGATGGAGCGCTGGGGAGCGGCGAGGGAGCCATGATGGGCGCGGGCGATGGGTTCGCCGGCAAGATCGTTCAGCGCGCCGGCAAGCCGCTCTGCCACCTGGCGGCTGTTCACAAACAGAATGGTGGAGTTACGCGCGCGGATGATTTCAAGCAGGCGGGGATGGATCGTATTCCAGATGGAGACTCGACGCGGGGCCTGGGACGCAGGGCCGCTGGGCAGGTACTCCTGCTCGCCAAGATGCGCCATGTCTTCTACTGGAACCTCGATGCGCAGCTTGAGCTGCTTGCGTGTGCTGGCGTTGACGATGGTGACAGGGCGGTAGCTCAATGGAATCAAATCCGGCACATCAGAGGACCAGGCGGCTCTCTGGTCTGGGGCGAGTCCACACTCCGGTGCCGGAGACTGCGGTTCCCTTTCCGGTTGCAATGTAATGCCAGACATTGTGCCCTGCTGTTGGACCGGGCCTGTGCGAGTTTCCTCTGTTGCGGCCGGCGCCTCAATGCCGCCTAGAAATCGGGCGACTTCTTCAAGGGGACGCTGGGTAGCGGAGAGCCCGATGCGCTGCAAACGGCGCTTGGTGAGAGCTTCCAGCCGTTCCAAAGTGAGCGCAAGATGCGCGCCGCGCTTGGTGGGCACCAGCGCATGAATCTCATCCACGATCACTGTATCCACAGTGCGCAAGGCTTCCGACGCCTGCGACGTAAGCAGCAGATAGAGCGACTCCGGTGTGGTGATCAGGATTTCCGCAGGATTACGGGCAAAGCGCACACGCTCGCTCTGCGGCGTATCCCCCGTGCGCACGCTGATCTGGGGTTCGCGGAAGGCTACGCCCATGCGGCGCGCCATGTTGGCCATGCCGGCCAGGGGCGAGCGCAGATTGCGCTCCACGTCAACGGCCAGCGCCTTCAAAGGAGAGATATAAACGATTCGACAGCCGGGCTTTTGCCGCTCCGGCTCGGGTTGAAGCATCAGGCGATCAAGACACCAGAGAAAGGCGGTGAGCGTTTTGCCGGTTCCTGTGGGGGCCAAAATCAGGGCGCTCTCTCCGCGCGCAATGACCGGCCAGCCCATGCGCTGGGGAGCTGTGGGCGCATCGAAGACGGCACGAAACCACTCCGCCGTTACCGGATGAAAACAGGCGAATGGATCAGCCGCCGGAGCCGGTGTTGGCACAGATTCGGGATTGAGCCGGTTCGGGGTCATGAGCTTCCAGAATAGCGCAGGGATGCAGCGAAGAGGAAGCGAAGATGCGGCGATACCTCGGCGGTGTCAAATCTCATCTCGGCGCGGTTGCGGAAGGTCGGACCGGGGAGGCGAGAACGACAAAGGAATGGAAACAGTGAGCGCGCCTTTTCCGTTCTCAGGTCCGGGTGGACGCGGATTGAGCGGCCTCGGGATTCACGGTTACAGGCGTTGCGCCGAAGGCGAGAACGGTAGGGGCAGGAAGCGATGTGAGGCCTCGCAACTTGGTCATGCGGCGACGCCAGCCTTTGTGCTTCCACCGGAGAAGGCTTGAGAGAGGCCAGCGGTCCAAACCATACAAGTCGATTCCGCGATGGTAGACGGCCTTTAGAAACGTTCGAAATGCGAGCCGGATATTAAGGTCTTCACTGCGCTGAACTGAGAGGTTCACCAACTGCATGAGCACGAAGACGTGAAGATCCTCAGGGCTTTGTTCCATCTTGCCGAGGTATTCGTCTTGTGGAAAGTCTTTGAAGCGGGCGTAGATTTTCCAAAAGGGCGACGGGAACTTAATGATGCTCACCTGACCTGTGCATGCGAATCGAAAACCCGCCAGGAAGGCTTGTCGCTGAAACATGGCGTCCACGCCTATGATTATGTTTCCTGGGGGCGGCCAAAACCCGGCGGTCTCGATGATGCTGCGCCGATGCATAAATCCTGACGGGGGCACAAATCGTGAACCATAGGAACGCCTGCCGTTCGGCGCACCCTTCCCTTCGGCTGGACGGGTCTCCGACAGCAATGCAACCACGGCATGCACAAAGTCCGAATTTGTCTGCTCCAATGTTGTAACCAGACTCTGCAGGTGCCATGGAAACCACAGGTCATCCTGCCCGAGATAGGCGATGTATTCTCCGCGCGCAAGCCGCAGTCCTTCGTTGTTGGGGCCGCTCTGGGACCCGACACGCTCGGGCAGATTGGCCCACTTCAGCCGCGGATCGCAAAAGCCGGCAACGGCCTGCTCACTGTCGTCAGTGCAGCAATCGCCGATCACCCAAGCCTCAAAATCTTTGTAGGTTTGGTTGCACAGAGACGTAAGAGCGCACTTGAGGATGTGGCTGCAATTGTAGGCCGCAAGAATCACCGTGACTTTTGGCATGACATCGACCCTAAGACCCCGGTTCGTCGTCGAACGAAAAAGGAATGTAGTCGTTCTTGAGAGGCAACCGATACTTGTCGGGGTCTTCGTGGTTGTAGGGACGGGTGGGAAGGTTCATGAAATTAGCCTCTTCCCGCCCGACGTTCTTCAACGCGTGAAAAACACCTTTCGGGAGGACCAGCAATCCGCGATTGCGTTCACTGATCACAAAGACGTTCAGCATTCCATATGTGGCAGACTCGGGCCGGTCGTCGAAGAGCGCTATCCGAAACACACCTCGCATGAAAAACAATCGATCATCCTGGATCTTGTGAACAACCCAACCCCTCGTCTGGCCTGGGCGGATGCTGACGAAATACGCGTAAACCAACGGGTCAGTGTGGAGACCCCAGGCCGGGTTGTAGACCTCCTGCAGTTCTCCTCGCTCGTCTTCGTGCAGGGGGCGGTGGTCAATGACCACGCCTTCGATCCTCTGTACGAGTAGATCACCTTCTGGCGTGACAAGTTGTGGATCCTTGCGGCTCGCGCCGACTGCGGACGAAGTTGCGAGAATTGCGGCATCGCTCATGGCAGACCTCTCTATTCGTGTGAATCATGTACAGGTTGGTAGATGCTTTCTCGTCAACAGCGCAAACGTATCCGATCCCGATCGACATTGTCGCTGGGTGGCAGCAGCAAGGTGGGTATGGTGTTGTTTTATCCCAGCGATGTAAGAACGCGCAAGTGATCGGTGTCTTCGGAACCGTATTCGACCACTTCGTACCCCTGCAAAGACGTTGCAGCTTGGGCGGGTGAATGCCACGCACTTCAGGAAAGTGTCATAATCAACACAATTTCATTAAACGTTTGATGCGATTGTCTTTTTAGCGTGTCAAAGGCGCACGCCGCGGCATCTAAAATCCTGACTTTGCAACCTCGATCCTGCAGAAAGCACCCATGCGAGACCATCTGGCTACGCTCCTCGACGACTTCCGCCGCTACAATCACGAGGTCGCCGTAGTCCGGTACAAGGGCAACCGGCGCAAAGTCACGACTTACGCGGAAATCGCGCGGCTCAGCGGGCGCTTTGCGGCGCTGTTGGCTGCACGCGGCATTGGTTCTGGCGACCGCGTGCTGATCTGGGCCGAGAACGGCGCCGAGTGGATTGCCGCTTTCCACGGATGCCTGCTTCGCGGCGTCTTAGCGGTTCCACTGGACGCAAACGGGACCGCCGATTTTGCAGCGCGCGTGGCCGCGGATGTAATTCCAAAACTGGCTGTTGGCGACGCTGTGTTGTTGAGTCAATTGGGGACGGATGGAAAGAATGGCAGCTACCCTCAAATCTTCTTTGAGGATTGGCTCACGCACTTGCCCGCCGAAGAGGCCGGGCCGATTCCAGGGCTTTCGGCGCAGACACCGCTGCAGATCCTGTTCACTTCCGGCACCACCGGCGATCCGAAAGGTATTGTGCTGACCCACGGCAATGTTTTGGCCAGCATCGGGCCAATCGAAGACGCATCGCAACCTTACATGCGCTATGAGCGGCTGATCCACCCGTTGCGCATTCTGCATACGTTGCCGCTGAGCCATGTGTTTGGCCAGACCATGGGGCTGTGGGTCCCTCCTATCTATCGGGCGGAACTGCACTTTGAGAGCCGGCTGGTCGCGCCCAGGCTGGTGGAAACCATTCGGCGAGAGCGCATCTCCGTACTGGCCGCAGTGCCGAGAGTACTGGCGCTGCTCAGGATGCACCTGGAGTCGGCTTTGCCCGGCCTGGCAGAGCGCGCCGAAGGGCCCCATGGGACAGGAAAGGGTGTTCCCATCTGGCTCCGCTGGTTACGTTTCCGGGATGTGCATCGGGCTTTCGGCCTCAAGTTCTGGGCGCTGATCTCCGGCGGCGGAGCGCTGCCGGGACCGCTCGAGAAGTTCTGGAATGCGGTTGGGCTGGTTGTAGTGCAGGGCTACGGGATGACCGAAACAACCGCGCTCATTACCTTGAACCATCCCTTCCACGTGGCGCAGGGGACGATTGGAAAACCGCTGGCCGGGCGGGAAGTGAAGCTGGGCCCGGATGGCGAAGTGCTGGTGCGAGGCGCGGCAATTTCCGGGGCCACGTGGTCGGGCGGCACACTCCATGCGCGTGGGGATGAATGGCTGGCTACCGGCGACCTGGCGGAGAAGGAGCCCACCGGCGAACTGCGTTTCCTGGGCCGTAAAAGCGAGGTGATCGTCACCGCCTCGGGTATGAATCTGCACCCGGAGGACCTAGAGGCAGCGATCGACCAGTCTTCGGGTGTGACGGCCTCCGCAGTTGTCGCGATGGAGACGCCCGCCGGCCCGGAGCCATTCGCGGTGATTGCATTTCGCGGAACAGGAGAAGAGGCTGCCGCGGCAATCGAGCAGGCCAACGCGCGGTTGGCGGAGTTTCAACGGCTGCGGCGCTGGGTGCTGTGGCCGGAGCCTGACCTCCCGCGCACGTCCACCGGCAAAGTGCGGCGCAAAGCTGTGGCCGAGTGGTTGGCCAAGACTCAATTCGCAGCCGCAACGGCCCATACGGATATGGCGGATCCTCCAGGAACGGGCACACTTGCCGCTTCAAAAGACTGGCTGTTGGTCCTGATTGCGCAGATTACCGGGGAAGCTCCTGCTGGCGAGGGTGACGAACTGCGTCTGACAGAAGACTTGCACCTGGACAGCCTGGGACGCGTGCAACTGGCCGCCGCCATTGAAGAACGGCTTGGCATGTCGCCTGAGAGCGGGATGCTGGAGCAGACGCAGACACTCGGCCAACTGCGGCAATTGCTAGGTGGAACGAATGCGCCGGCCGGACCGCGAGAGGCTGAACCAACAGGCGTAGAGTTGGTCGCGACGGAAGAAGGTGAAGTCGCCGCGGAAAGTGCAAAACGACACGAATCTGCCCCGGTCGGCGAGGCGACGCCCTTTGTTCCCGCCCCGGCAGCGACGTATCTTTACCCACACTGGCCCTGGTGGTTTCCGATGCGCTGGCTTCGCTCAGCATTCGGCGAGGCGGTGATCCACCCATTAACCTGGCTGCTGGCAAAACCGGCGGTTGCCGGCAAGGTGGATGAGAGCAATACTGGCGAGCCGATGCTGATTGTCGCGAATCATGTGACGGCCTATGACGCCGCGCTGCTGCTGTATGCGCTTCCCGGAAGGATGCGGCGACGGGTCGCAATTGCCATGTCTGGGGAGATGCTGGAGGACTTCCGCCATTTCCGCAATCCCGACGCCGGCCTGAAGTACGGCCACTTCAACTTGTTTGGCCCCATCAGCTATCTGCTGGTGACGGCGTTCTTCAACGTCTTTCCCCTGCCCCGTCTGCGAGATTTCCAGTCCAGTTTTGCGCACACGGGTGAGGCTCTCGACCGCGGCTTCAACGTGCTCGTGTTCCCGGAGGGCGCGCGGTCGCCGGAGGCAAAGATGGCCAAATTCCGGCCGGGAATCGGGTTGCTGACGAAGCAGTCCGGTGCAGCCGTGCTGCCCATGGCGCTGCGCGGGCTTGGGGAACTGAAGGCGAAGCGGTTGTCGTGGTTCCGTTCGGGCAGGCTCGAGGTGCACATCGGCACGCCGATCCGGTTCTCCGCGCTTGAGCCGGAGGCGGCTATTGCGGCACGTTTGCAAGCTGAGGTGGAAAAACTACTGACCGACTAGGGAGCAGGAGCCGTGCCCTTGACGACCTACTGACCTGGCTGTCTTGGTTTGTAGTGGCACGTGCCTCCGGCCAAGGCCGATGTCCAAATGGAGGGGTCGGCGGGTTGCTCGCTGGAGCCGAGAAAGAGAATCCCATCCGGCGCCAGAATGTGATGAATGTTGCTGAGCAGGGTGCGGCGTGTCTCGTGGGAGAAATAGAGCATGACGTTGCGCAGGAAGATGACGTCGAATCGGTCGCTGCTGCGCTGGAACGGAAACTGCGGGCCGCAGAGGTTGGTCTGACGGAAATTGCACATCTTCTTCACTTCCTGCTTCACCACCCAGTCCTCGCCAAGATGATCGAAGTAGCGTACAACGAAGCGCGCGGGAAGACCGCGATTCATCTCGATCCGGTGATAGCTGCCGGCGCGCGCCTTTTCCACCACTTCTGCGCTTATGTCGGTGCCTTCGATGGCGACGTTCCACCCAGACAGCAGGGAAAAGTGCTCGAGCATCATCATGCCCAGGCTGTAAGCCTCCTGCCCGGTTGAACAGGCAGCGCTCCAAAAACGCAAAGAGCGCTGGTTGCGGCGTGCTTCCACCAGTTTTGGCAGCAATTCGGTGCGCAGCAGTTCGAAAGGTCGGCTATCTCGAAAGAAGCTGGTTTCGTTGATGGTCATGGCCTCGGCGATTGAACGTTCGAGGGCGGGATCCCTCTTGGTCCGCAGGTGGTGAACCAGTTCGTCGAGATGCGCCATGCCCTGGTTGCGTAGCAGCCTGGTGAGGCGGGTGTCGAAGAGATAATCGCGCCCCGGATCCAGCACGTTTTGTGAGATCCCAAAGACGAGTTGACGAAGATACCCGTAGTCGATGCCGACAGAAGGAAGCATGGCTACACCGCCGTTCTGTGAAGCCCGCGGGCATCGGTTAGGGTCCGGGCAGCAATCCGGCAGATCTCCGGGCCGATCGCATCCAGGGGAAGGACCTTGTGGGCCAGGCCGGCATTGGCAACGGCTCCGGGCATACCCCAAACCGTGCTGGTTGGCTGGTCCTGGGCAAGCACGCTGCCGCCGCCCTCGCGAATCAGGTGGCAGCCAATCAGGCCGTCTGACCCCATGCCGGTGAGCACGACGGCAAGCACGCCGGAGCCATACACCTCAACGGCTGAACGGAACAGCACATCGACAGCAGGGCGGCAATGGTTCTCCTGCGGCCCCTGGCTAAGGTGCAGTGTGGGATGCGGGGGCACCGCGGACGAAACTGTAGCACGTACCCCCGCAAGCAATTCCAAATGCCAGTTTCCGCGCGCGATTTGAATGACGCCGGGGCGGACCGCATCGCCTTCCACTGCTTCGCGAACCTGCAGCGGACAGCGGCCGTTGAGGCGTTCCGCAAGGAGTCGAGTGAAGACCTCCGGCATGTGCTGGACGATCACTACCGGCAAAGGAAAACTCGCGGGCAACATGGGAAGGATCCGATCGAGGGCCGCAGGCCCCCCGGTGGAAACGCCGATGACCAGCACTTCTGGCATGGATGAGACGGTCTGGGGCCTGAACGCCACGGCGGGCAGCGGGAGGCGAGAAAGACCGGGCACGGAAACGGTAGTCATGGGCTGCCGCGGACGAAGTGGCTGACCTGCACCCGTGAGGGCGCGAATCTTGGGAATCAGTTCCTGGCCCAGCGTTTGGATTGCCGCCTCGCGGCCAGATTGTCCGGCGGGCTTGGCAACGTAGTCCGAGGCGCCGCATGCGAGCGCTTCGATGGTAACGCGGGCGCCCCGCTGGGTAAGCGAACTGCACATGATCACCGGCATATTGTGCCCCCGCGTCCGCAACTCCCTGAGCGTCGCCAGCCCGTCCATAACGGGCATCTCCACATCCAACAGAACCAAATCGGGTTTACCGGATTCAATTGCAGTCAAAGCCGATGCGCCATCTGCAGCGGTTCCCACCACTTCCAGGCCGGCATCCGCACACACCACCGTGCGCAATAGGCTGCGCATCACGACCGAGTCGTCCACGATCAGAATCCGGGTTGGGCCGGCACGGGTCATCATTCAGTCCTCCACCAAACCCATCAGAGCCAGCTTTTCTGTCAACGCCTCGCCGTCGAACGGCTTCATCATGTATTCGTCGGCGCCGGCGTCGAGAGCGCGGAGAATAAAATCGTTTTCTGCTTCAGTGCTCACCATCATCACCTTGATGGCGTCGAATCCTTCCGAGCGCAGTTGCTTGAGCATCTCAAGACCGTCCATCACCGGCATATTCCAATCCACGAGGGCGAAGTCGAATGGCGAGCCGGCCTCGAGCCGGTCCATCCCCGCCTGCCCGTCGGCAGCTTCCTCGCATTCGATTCCCTTCCCCTCCAGCAGACCCCGAAGGATCGTCCTCACAAAGCGGGAATCGTCGACAATCAGTGCTCGCATGTGCCATCTCCGCGCAAATTCAGGTCATGCAGCCTGGGCCGCGCCGAGCCGCATGGGATCGAGCCGCTCCGGATCGAGCATGATCAACAGGTTTTCTTTGAGCTTGTAGGCGCCGGCAAACAAAGCCCGGCGGCGCTCATCAAGAATTGAGGGATTGGGCTCAAAGTCATCAGACGAAACGGTCAGCACTTCGCACACTGAGTCGACCAGCAGACCAAAGCAGCCCCCCGCGCTCTCCAGAACCAGAATGTCCTGCGGACCTTCCCGCGGCGGCATACCCAGCAACTGCCGCATGCTCACCGTGGTCAGCACGTCGCCGCGATAGTGAACCAGCCCGCCGACAAAGCAAGGCGCGAGAGGAACCGGTTGCGGCCGGGCCGAACCCACAATCTCAAGGATGTGACTGATAGGCACAGCAAACAGCCCCTGCCCAAGACGGACTGAACACATCTCCACCAGCGTTGCTTTCGCCTTTTTGCGGCGGTTGCCTTCACTCTGCACTTGACTCATCGCACTGCCTCAACCCATTCTTCCGCCGCCGTCTCGACGGCTGGAAGCGGCTCCACGCCGCCCAGATCGACTATCCCCGTGACACGCTGCTTCAGCAGCGTGACTCCCCCTGCACGCTGACTGCTGCCGGCCTCGAACAGGTCAGACCCTGCGGCCACATCGAGCACGTGCGAAACCGCAATCCCCACCTGTCGGCTGCCCTCACGGCAGACAACCACAATGAGGTTGGCATTGGCGTAGAGCGGATCACCCTGCGCCGCAGTCAGAATCCCGCCCGCATCCTCGATCGGCAACAACTGTCCCTCGAAGTTGAGAACCGCCCGGTAACCGATGTACTCAATGCGCGAGAATGGCAGTTGCTCAATGCGAAGCACATCCTTGAGGGGCACCGCGGCGCGGCGATCCGCAATTTCCACCAACAGATATTCAAGATTCGCCGACAGATCGGCATCGATTTCGCCTTCGTCCTCATGCTTCGCCTCATCTTCCGAGCTCATGGTGACTCCGGCTCTCAAAGCAATGGCTCCGGGATCGAGAATCAGCGCCAGATCGGCATTGCCCAGCACTGTGGCGCCCGAATAAAGGCCGATGCTCTTGAGCACCGCTGACAGTGGCTTCACCACAATCTCTTCAGGGTCGGCCAGTCCATCGACGACCAGGCCGAATTGACGCCCGTCGGCGTTGAGGACCGCTATGAAGTTGTCGCGATCGGTGGCTGCCCGGTGCTGGATCTCGGGCATCAGCAGCCTATCGAGAAACACCAGCGGCAGCAGTTTGCCGCGCAGCCGATAGAGCGGCGCACCCTCGATCCACTCAATCGCCTTGGCAGCCTGCTCTGGAGGAATATGCACCAGCTCAGAAAGCGCGCCTTGCGGCAGTGCGAAGCTCTGCTGGACGGTGCGGACAATGAGAGCCGGAATGATGGCCAGGGTCAGCGGAATGCGCAGCCGCAAGGTGGTTCCCTTGCCGGAGCGCGAGTCGATTTCAACCTTCCCGCCGATCCTTTCCACGTTCGTCCGGACCACGTCCATGCCCACCCCCCGGCCGCTGACGTTGGTGACGGCCGCGGCGGTAGAGAAGCCGGGGAGAAAGATCAGTTGCAGCAGTTCGCGCTCCGCCAGGTGCGCGGCGCGTTCGGGCGTAATAAGACCCCGCTCGATGGCCTTCAGACGCACCTTGTCCACGGCAATACCGGCGCCATCGTCGGAGACCTCTATCACAACGTGGCTGCCCTCGTGGCTGGCGCGCAACAGCAGCGTGCCTTCCGGATCCTTGCCCGCCGCCACGCGCACTTCCGGTGGCTCAATGCCATGATCGAGCGAATTGCGGACCGCATGCGTGAGGGGATCCTTGATCGCCTCGAGCAAACTCTTGTCCAGCTCCGTCTCCTGGCCCACCAGTTCCAGCCGTACTCTGCGGCCGAGAGACTGGGAGAGATCGCGCACGATGCGCGGCATCTTGGAGAAGATGTTCGAAACCGGCTGCATGCGGGCTTTCATCACGCTCTCGCGGAGGTCCGCGGTAACCATGTCCAGCCGCCGGGAAAGCAGCCTCATGTTAGGATCGGCCGCCGTAGCTTGCAGCACCTGGTTCCGGGTCAGCACCAGTTCACCCACCAGGTTCATCATCCGGTTGAGCAGAGTCACATCCACTCGCAATGTGCTTTCTACGGCCGTCCCGGCTGCCGCGCCTAGCCTCTTGGACGGGGCGGCGGCCTCATGTTCCGGCTCAGGAGTCGGTGAAGGAGCGGGGGCGGGCTCCGCGGCTTGTGCCGCGGGCGGGAGGGGAGCCGGCATGGTAGGAGGAGAGGGGAGAACCGGGGCGGGCGCAGACGCTTTCGCGCGGCTGCGAGGCTTTGCCACGACAGTAGCGCCAGCTACCGCAGTTCTCTGGATCGGGGACGGTGCCGGCGCCTCGGTTTGCCGCGGCTTTTGCAGCACTTCGAGACGCCCAATTAATTGCGTGTCTTCGCCTTCGCCTTCATTTTCCTGCACCTCGATGGACTTGAGAATGGAACGCAGACCGTCGAGCAATTCAAGCAGCCCGGTGATGATGGGTCGGTCCGCAATCACCTTACCCTCGCGCAACAGGCCAAGCAGATTCTCGCCGGCATGGGCAAGCTTCTCCAGGCGGGTGAATCCAAGGAACCCCGTGGTCCCTTTGATGGTGTGAACCGCGCGGAAGATCTCTCCGATCAGGTTCGCATCCTTGGGCCGCTCTTCCAATTCGGTCAGGCACCGCTCCATGCGGTCAAGCCCTTCCTGGCTCTCGATCAGGAACTCTCTCGTTAATTCATCCATCGCCATTGCATTCGCCCATCTACCCGATTGCGGGTGGGAGCCCCGGCACAAGAAGAGCTCAAGGTCTTTATCGGAGAGAAACAGCTCAACTTGAGGGACGAAGATTCGAGCGAAGTCTTGAGCGGCCCTCATTCCCGAAGCCTGCTGGATTTCATGTTCCCCCAGGCAGGACTGTTGCAAGGGTATACATCGAAGGAGGAAATGCAGTAGCCTCGAATTTCACCCACTGTACGAAGGGAAGCGTTGACCTTGACGAATGAATCACGTCCGATGCTCGACGACCTGTATGCCCAGGCCGTTCAGGCAGCGGAGCGCTCCTATTCTCCTTATTCGCACTTCCGCGTGGGCGCGGCCCTCAAACTCACCAACGGACAAACCGTCACTGGCGCAAATGTCGAAAACGTCAGCTACGGGCTAACCATTTGCGCGGAACGGTCCGCGCTGGTGAACGCGGTTTCGCAGTTCGGACCCGAGGTGCGCATTGCAGCCGTAGCCGTTGCCAATCTCAACCACGCGGCGAGCCCGCCTTGTGGTGCCTGCAGACAGGTGCTGGCAGAGTTCATTCTTCCTGACGCACCCGTCATCTTTCCCACCGCGGACGGTCCGCGCGTCACGCCCTTCACTGACCTGCTGCCGCTGGCATTCGACATGAAATTGTGAGAAGGCTGAACTCAAAATGACTCAATCTGCCCCGGAATCGGCACAGAAGCCGCTCCACACTATCGACCTGATACGCAAGAAAAGAGACGGCGGCAATCTCGAGCCGCGGGAAATTGAGTTTCTGGTCACGGGCGCAGCTTCGGGATCGATCCCGCTGGAACAACTTTCCGCATGGCTGATGGCCTCATGGCTGAATGGGCTTTCCTTGGACGAGACCCGTGCACTGACTCTGTCCATGCGCGATTCGGGAGAGACATTCTCCGCAGCGCGGCTCGGAAAAGTCGCAGTGGACAAGCACTCCACCGGCGGCGTGGGAGATAAGACCAGCTTTCTCATTGCGCCCATCGCCGCTGCCTGCGGCATCGCCGTGCCCATGATCAGCGGCAGGGCCCTCGGCCACACCGGCGGAACGCTGGATAAACTGGAAGCGATTCCGGGGTACCGAACGGCATTGACGCTGTCTGAATTTGAAACAGTCCTGATGAACTGTGGTGCCTCGATCGTGAGCCAGACCCCGTCGCTGGTTCCTGCCGACCGAGTGCTGTATGCATTGCGCGACCGGACGGGTACGGTAGAGAATCCCGGTCTGATCTGCGCTTCGATCCTGAGCAAGAAGCTGGCCGCGGGGCTGGACGCGCTGGTTCTCGATGTCAAGACCGGCTCCGGTGCGTTTCTTCGCAAGCAGGAAGACTCGGAGTATCTCGCCGCCCTGATGGTAGCGACTGCCGAGGCCGCCGGAACGCGGACCGTCGCCCTGCTCACCGATATGGATCAGCCGCTCGGCTACGCCGCCGGTAACTGGATCGAGCTAGTTGAGTGCGTGGAGTTGCTGCGCGGAGAACGGCACCCGGAAAGCGAAGACCTGCGGGAGCTTTCGCTCATCCTTGCCGGATGGATGATTTACCTTGGCGGTGCGGCGCAAAACGAAGAGATCGGCCGCCAACTTGCCGAAGCGGCGCTTGAGGATGGATCGGCCCTGGGCGTCTTCTTCAAGATGATCGAGGAACAGGGCGGCGACACCAGCGTCTTCGACGATCTCGACATCAGCCCGGCGCGGATGGGAGGTTCAACCCGATACTTTCAGCCGGGCGCTTCCGACGCGCTTGAATCTTGGGGTACGGGCTATATCGCCGCGATGGACACAACGAAGATTGGCTGGGCCGTGCAGCGCACCGGTGCCGGACGCGAAAAAGCAGGCGAGCCGGTCGATCCCTACGCAGGGATCGTGTTTCATGCGCGGCGCGGAGCCCATGTGGTAAAGGGGCAACCCATTGCAACTCTCTACGCCACCACTCCGGCAATGCTTGTCGAGCCGCTGGCACTGTTGAAGGAAGCGATCACGCTGTCGGAGAATCCGCCTGAGCCAGTGCCACTGGTCAGCCGCATCTTCACGCTCGAAGCGGCGGAAGCACATCTTCGATCGACCGCCAATCCGTAGACGTCAGAATGTTGCTTCTTCAATCAGGGGCGGGCTCTGATCGAAATCGCTGAACCGAATCCAAGTCGCCCGCACAACAAAATAGGCGATCCCCGGCCAACTCATGCGCGCCGGCCCGTCCGGCCATACGACAAAATAAGCTTCCTGGTATTTTCGCAACTCCTCGCCCTGCGGCTCTCGCGCAATGCCTTCAAACTGGATTGTCTGTTCTCCGTCCCATCCCACCACAAACGAGCAGTATGAATTCCGAATTAGATTCGGGTATTTTCTTGACGACTTTACAGTATCGAAAATGATCTCCAGGGCAGGCGTCGTCGCAATGCCCACCAACGCGGATTGCGGCGTGCCGTCGCTCGATACGCTGGACAGCACCCCATAGCGAGAACGAGCCATGAACGCGTGAATTGCCGCTTTGTCCATTACGACCTCCTTGTGCTCGATCACAATATAGAACAGAATCAGGTTCCTGCCGAAGTGCGCAATGCGATAAGGTAGTCGAATACAAGACAGTTCTCCGAGATCACAGGTCGGGATCAGAATGCCGCCGCGGTCGACTGATCACTGCCAACTGATGACTGACAACTGATCATGTTCCTCAAGGAGGAACCTTGGATCGATTTACCGGATTGCTGGGGATTCTGGCCGTGCTGATTGCAGCCTGGCTCGGCTCGACTGATCGCAGACGCATTCGCTGGCGCACAGTGGCCTGGGGACTCGGCCTGCAGTTTACTTTCGCATTCCTGGTATTGCGCTTCGATTACGGCCAGCGCGCCATGACCTGGGCCGGCGGCGTGGTCAACAACATGCTCTCTGCCACTTTCGCCGGTACTGCGGTCCTGTTCGGCCAACTCGGGCTACCCAATGGCGGCGCATTCGGCAAGGCGATCGCGCCCGCACCGGCCTCCATCTTTGCGTTCCAGGTACTGCCCACCATCATCTTCATCTCCGCATTCTTCGCCGTGATGTACCACATCGGCCTGATGCAGATCATCATTCGCGCCATGGCCTGGGTGATGCTGAAAACCATGCGCATCTCCGGCGCAGAAAGCATGAACGTGGCGGCATCCATCTTCATGGGGCAGACCGAAGCGCCGCTCACCATACGCCCCTTTCTCTCCAAGGCAACCCGCAGCGAGCTGATGGTGATTATGACCAGCGGCATGGCCCATGTCTCCGGCGGCATCATGGCCATGTATATCTCCCAGGGCGTGGAAGCGCGCCACCTGCTTTCGGCGGTCATCATGACGTCTCCCGGAACAATCCTGGTGGCCAAAATGCTGGTACCGGAAACCGGGATCCCAGCCACGGAAGGCAAGGTCGTTATACCCAAGGACGAGTTGCACAAGGACGAAAACCTGATCGGCGCCATCGCCCGCGGAACAATCGATGGCGGCAAGCTGGCTATGAACGTGGGCATCATGCTCATCAGCTTTCTGGCGCTCGTGGCGCTGCTTGACAGCATTCTCCTCTGGATCCACGGTGGTGCGCCCTGGGTGCCGGGTTCGCTGGGGCAGATTCTCGGCTACTTGTTCGCGCCCGTTGCGTGGCTCATCGGCGTGCCGTGGAAGGACTGCCTGGCCATCGGCAACCTGCTGGGCACGCGCATGGCGCTGAATGAAGTAATCGCCTACATCGCACTCGGCGCACAGAAGGCCACGCTCTCACCGCGTTCCTTCACCATTGCGACATTCGCTTTGTGTGGATTTGCAAACCTCGGATCAATCGGAATGCAGATCGGCGGCATTGGCGCATTGGTGCCCGAGCGGCGCAATGACTTAGCCAAGTTAGGGGTGCGAGCTATGCTGGCGGGGACGATGGCTAACTTGATTTCTGCTTCGATCGCGGGAATGTTTCTGGGCTAAGATTTCGTCAGAGGGCCTCTCGATGAGCAATCCGCAACTGACCACGCTCCTGAGTGACTTTGCAGAAGGTCGCACGGAATTAGTCTTCGATCTTCTCGCCGCCGGGCTCCCAGCAGACCACAAGAACGATTTCGGCGTCTCTCTTATCCAGTACTGCGATTACTACGGAGATGTTAGCGCCATCCGGTTTCTCCTATCGCATGGCGAATCGCTCGATTCGCTTGGTAAGAACTTTAACCTGGCCAGGGCTTCGTATCACGGCCATTGGCGGCTCTGCAAATTCCTTCTGGAGCAGGGCGCGGATGCGAACCATCCCGAAGCGGACACAGGCGAGACGCCCTTGCATGCAGCGTTATCAAAAGCTGACCGCTTGGTCTACGACCGGGTTCTAATGGTGCTTCTGGCTCATGGAGCGAATCCGAACGTCGCTACCAAGGCGGGCGTGGAGACAGGTGCCTTCATGCGCGACTGCAGGACAAAGGGCGAAACGCCCCTCCATCGCGCCGCGGCCTTCGGCGAAGTAGAGACCATTCGTATGTTGAAGGATGCCGGTGCAATCGTCGATGCAAAAGATGCCAATGGAGAAACGCCACTCTCGTGGGCCAGCTGGTACGGGCGTCCGACGCCTATCCTGAGAGAGCTGCTGTATGGCGAATTTCGCATTCATCCACAGAATCAGACCTTGCGTGCCAACCTGCTGGGGAAACCACACGTTTAACTTGTTTCAGGATTCAGGCTGCGGCCCGCAAGCGCCGCACACGGTAGAGGAGTGTCAGGAAAGTCACGCTCCCGCAAGTCAGCAAACTCGCCGCCATGCCCAGAATCAGCGACCAGTCCCGCTGATACACTCCGTGCACAATTCCAATCGCCTGCAATACGCTGAAGCCGCCGAACGTGATCAGCGAAATCCCTTCATCCGTCTTCTTGCGCCAGACGGCCACCACCTGCGGCACAAACAGCAGCGCATTGCACCCCAGCCCCAATCCGAAGATGACCGCAACAATCTCTTTCATCGAGTCCCCAGTTCCAAGTCCCTAATTCCTGCTTCCGAACCGCTCTGCATTCCGCGCCTTTGCTCGTGCCGCTTCCTCTTCGCGGCTTCTTGCGGGAGCATACGTCTCAAGCGAGTTCAGCAGACGCGCCGAGGCCGTGGCAATTTCATCCACAGCCGCCAGAAACGCGGCTTCATTGGTCTTCGACGGCTTGTTGAACCCGCTGACCTTGCGCACAAACTGAAGTGACGCAGCGCGAATCTCCTCGTCTGTCACCGGGGGATCGAAATTGAAGAGCATCTTGATATTCCGGCACATTGGTTCAGCACCTCGGCTCAATCCTATTCGCAGCCTGTAGAATCTCAAAAAAGTCCACCGAGAGGCCAATCCTTGACCTACTACGAACAAGTTGCCGAAGCCGCAGCTTTCCTCAAAAGCATGCTCGACCCGCTCACGCCGCGTATCGGCATCGTCCTCGGCTCAGGACTGGGTGCGCTGGCAGATGCCGTTAGCGAAGCAGTGGTAGTTCCATTCACCGAGATTCCCCACTTCCCCATCTCCACCGTGGTGGGCCACACCGGGCGCATTGTGGCGGGAAAACTCGGGGGCGTTCCGGTGCTGGTCATGCAGGGCCGCGTGCACTATTACGAAGGCTACACTCCTCAGGAAGTCACGTTTCCCATGCGCGTGCTGGGTATCCTGGGGCTGCGGGCGGTCATCCTCACCAATGCCGCGGGAGGAATTAAGGAAGGGTACAAGATTGGCCAACTCGTAGCCATCGCCGACCACATCAACTTCATGGGCTTCAACCCTCTCGTCGGCCCCAATGAGCCCCGTTTCAGCATTGCGCCCAGCTTCGGGTCGCGATTCTTCGACATGACAGAGGCCTACTCGCGTCGCTTTCGCTGCGTGGCACAGGAAGCGGCCTCGGCTGACGGGTTTGACATGGCGGATGGCATCTACCTCGCCGTCACGGGGCCAAGTTTCGAAACTCCGGCTGAAATTCGCGCCTTTCGCGCCCTCGGTGCAACCATGGTAGGCATGTCCACAGTGCCGGAGACCATCGTAGCCCGCCACATGGGTCTTGAGGTTCTGGGCATCTCCTGCATTACCAACCTGGCCGCCGGTCTGAGCCCCAAGCCTCTCAGCCACGAGGAGGTCTTCGACGCCGGCAAGCAGGTTGAGCAACGCCTCGCCAGCCTGTGTAAGCGGCTTCTGCCCATGATCCTCCCCTTGCTGGATTCCTAGGCCCGTTCACACCGACTCAGCCCACAGGACAAGTCAACTCAAGGTCTGTCCGAGGATCCGCCCTGTGGAGCCGAAAAACCCGCGCCCGCATCCTTCCAGAAAAGGAATGCGCCTTTTCTGCTGCCCATTCTGGTTCCTTTATTCATTTTTCATCTATCGATTATCCGTTTTCCGCATCTATTCAGGTATCGTGAACCTGTTTATGACCAGATCGCTGGAACAGATGAAGCAAACCATGGCCAACGGGCTGCGTCAGGGAATCTCCCCCCGCCGCCTGGCGCTGACCCTTGCACTTGGATTCGCGATTGGCTGCGTTCCGGTGGTGGGCATTCCAACGTTGATCTGCGCTGCGCTCGCCTTTTCGCTGCGTCTGAATCTTCCCGCAATTCAAGTAGCAAACTACGCCGCCATGCCGCTGCAGCTTTTGCTGGTCGTCCCATTTGTGCGGCTGGGCGCATGGCTGTTCAGCGTCGGGCCCATTCGCGCAGCGCAGGCTGCCGCGCTGTTGCACACGCCGCCAACCGAGGTGTTGGCGCAGTTGGCCGGCCTCTTTGGCCATGCAATGCTGGCGTGGCTGCTGATCGCTATTCCCGCCGTTCTGCTCATGACCTGGTCGTTCACACTTGTGCTACAGCGGTTCCCCCTGCCGCAGGCCGCCGAATCCGGAAACTAGCTCCTACTTGCCGGCGTAAGGATCAGGAACCGGCTTGGCGCTTTCTACCCACGCCGTATCAATCATGTCCCGCAGCATGGATGCTCCGGCAGCCAGGCGTTCCGCGGTGAACTCCCGCGACTCGGCCGATCCCGCACCCACAAAGCCTCCTGCCTTCTCAATCTGGTAGACCTTCTCCACGTAGGTCGCCGTATGGCGCAAATAAGCAACGTAAGCGTCGAAAATATCCCCCTGGATCGCTTTTGGAGGGGTCATCTTCGCCCGCACGTCGGATTCGTGCTCGTTGGCGGCGACAAACGGCCCCTCAAACTGCCAGTGAATCTGGTGTTCGGTGGTGTAACCATTGGGGTTAGGACCCGCCCAGCCATTGTACTTGTCCGTGGTGTGCAGCGGTTGCGAGCCATCGCCCACGTAGTGGCCCAGCCAGCCCGCATAAAAGAGCGCCGCCGCTTCCACGCCGCGAGTGTCCTGTTTGGCGGCCTGCAGATTGCGGTACTCGCGAAGTGCGGCCTTCAGGCGCTCCCAGACTTCCGTAGCCTCCCAGGGCTGCAGGCCGATTTTTTCCGGACGTTGCCCGGCGGCAAAGACCTTAGCCTCAAAATCCAACCGATTGCGAGGCAAGGCACCGAGGGCATCCGCCGGCTCCAGATCAATGAAGTGTTCCGGGGCCTGCGCTGCGCTCAGTTCAGGTTCGGCCTTCGACCGCCAGCGGTCCGGCTCCGGCCCCAGGTACTCAATTTCGTTCACCGCCGCTTCAGAACACAGGAAGGCCGGGACGTCGGCAGGCAGCGTGCTGGCTGCCAGTTTATTGATCATGCGATGCCCCTCATTGCCCCACGCGTGAGCGGCGGTTGGCACGGCAAATAGGCAAACCAGCCCGCAGGCCAGAAGAGCATTTTGAACTGGACGAAGTGACAGAGGATAGCTCAACATGGGCCCAGTATACGATTGAGGCGGTTCACCAAGTTTGAAAGTTCTTTCGTCGGATCGTTTCTGACTGGGTAACTCCGAATCGAATTGGCTAGTTAGGGGGGCTGCAAACGCATATACTACCTTCATTCAGCTCAGGCTAGAAACTCGTTTCCGCTGGGAGTAGAGGAATCGATCCTTCTTGAGCGATAGCCGCGTTCCGGGATCGCAGGTTGAATCGCGCACCGCAACGGCAGAAGCATTGCAGGATCACTCCGGGGGAACGATGCCGCAGGGGAAGAACGGCGCAGCCAAAATCGGATCCGGGCCGTCCGCGAAATCAGTGCGCGGCAACTTGTCCCGATTCTGGGCGATTATGGCTGGCCTTTTATTTGGGCTGGCACCAGGCGCGATTCTGGCGCGCCTCCTCCCCGGACCCCAATACGAAGGACTGCTGATCTTAATCGCCGAGGCTGCCGGGATCGCGGCTGCCCTGATTGCGCTCCGCATGCGTTTGCGCCATCAGCCCGAATCCAACGCTGGCACGGATGAATTGAAGCCGCTGAAAGCGCTGCTGGACTCGGCTGGCCCCATGGTGATGGCTGCCGGGCTGGATGGACGATTCACCTACCTGAATCCGGCCGCTGAGCGGTTGCTCGGCTACCATGCCTCCGAACTGATCGCGATGAGCAGCGCAGGGGAGATTCTGCTCCCCGGTGAGGGAGAGCGGCTGATAGCGGAGTTGCAGCGCATCTCCGAGATTCCAAAGCATTCCCAAGGCGATCCAGTGGGCGGCATAGAGGCGTTCCTCGAATGCATTCGGGCGCTTCCGCCGAGCCAGGTGCCCAGCTTCACCACGGAGTTAAAGCACAAGGACGGCTCTTGCTTCCCTGTTACCCTCCACATCTCCGCCCTGCGGGACGCAGTAGGCGCGCTCACTGGACTGGTCGCCGTGGCTCTGGACCAGAGCGCCACCCTGCGCCAGGAACAGGCGCTCCGCGAATCGCAGGAGCGGTATCGCGATCTCTTCGAGAACTCCAGCGAGATGATCGCGACCCTCAGCCCATCGGGTCAGTTTCTCTACGCCAATCCCACCTGGAAGCGGTGTTTTGGACAGGATGTTGCCGGACTGCTCGCCCTGGAATCCTTTGAGGCCCTCTTCGGGCCCGCTTGCCGCGGCGAAGTGGCGGCCCTGTTCCGTCGAGCTCTGGACGGCGAAGTGGTGGATCGTGCGTCCTTGCGCCACCATACACCCGACGGCCGGGTACTGGAACTGGAATTAAGCCTGAGTCAGCGGCAGAAGGCCGGCAACCCCCTGGCCGTCCGATGCCTGCTGCGCGACGTAACGCAGCAGAAGCAGCGCGAGCACCGCCTGGCGCTGCAATTGGTGGTCAGCCAGATCGTCGGCGAAAACACATCGCCGGAGATCGCATCCACTCGCATTCTTGAGGCCCTGTGCGTCTCGCAGGGTTGGGACATGGCCCTGAAATGGGAGGTCAACCCCGACGAAAACCGGCTTGAATTCTCCACCGCATGGGGCGCGCCGGGCCGCCGCGCAGAGTTTCTCATCCACGAGAGCATGAGCCTCTCGCTGCCAAAAGGAATCGAATTGGCCGGCCGCGCCTGGAACGACGGGCGACCTATCTGGATCGCGGATCTGGCGACGGTGCCGCTCACGCCGCGAATTCAGTCGGCCCGGCGTCAGGAGATGGTTTCCGGCTGGGCTGTTCCGGTAAGGGTAGGCAGCAAGGTCCTGGCAGTCCTGGAGTTCTATTGCCACTATTGTCTCCGCGAAGACCGCGAGGCAGTAGCAGCTGTGGAGACGGTGGCCGCTTCACTGGGACAGATGCTGGCACGCTCCCACGAGCGGGGACGCGCAGAGGAGCTTTCGCGGCAGCAGGAGATTCTGCTCAACTCGGTTGCCGATGGTATCTTCGGCGTTGACCGTCACGGCCAGGTGAGCTTTGCCAACCCGGCAGCGGCCCGCCTGCTAGGTGCCGCTGCCGCCAGCCTCACCGGCAACGGCGTACACGATTTGCTTCACGGACGCGCACCAGCCGGCCGCCAGTGCGCCGAAGACTGTGCATTGCGACGCGCCGCTAGCCTGCATCTGGCCGCGGCCGGAGAGGATGCCATTTTCCGCTCCGACGGCACTTCGTTCCCAGCCGAATACTTCCTCACCCCCATTCTGGACCAGGGCCGGCTCTCCGGGTCTGTGCTCAGCTTTCGCGACATCAGCCAGCGCTATGCTCTTGACCGCCTCAAGGACGAATTCATCTCCACCGTGAGCCATGAGTTGCGAACTCCGCTCACATCCATCCGCGGCGCTCTGGGGCTGCTTTCTTCCGGCATGTTGGGTGAGATGACCGAGAAGGCCGCGAACCTTTTTCGGATCGCCCTCACCAACTCAGATCGGCTCGTACGCCTGATCAACGACATTCTCGACCTCGAACGGATCCAAAGCGGGCGCGAGCCGCTCGCCTTCCGTCCCGTACAGTTGGCGGAGATCGTCCGCCAGGCCATCGACGGCATGGCCCCCGTTGCCGAAGCGGCCGGGGTGCAACTGATCCACGACACAACCACGGTGGAGATTGCCGCCGACGCCGACCGGCTGCTGCAGGTGCTGACAAACCTGCTGTCGAACGCAGTCAAGTTCTCTCCTCCCAGCTCAACAATCTCGGTGATGATGCGCCCCGGCGCACTGGGCGTCACTCTTTCCGTCATCGACCAGGGACGCGGCATTCCCGCCGACAAACTCGAAGCGATCTTCGGCCGCTTCCAGCAGGTCGACGCCTCAGACTCGCGGCAAAAGGGAGGCAGTGGTCTGGGCCTTGCCATATGCCGCACCATCGTTCTGCAGCACTCCGGCCGCATCTGGGCTGAGCGCAATCCGGTTCGGGGTTCCACCTTCCGTGTTTTCCTTCCCTACCAGCCTGTTCCTCCGGGGCGGGTAGAACCGGCGACCAACGGATTTGAGCATGAGCCGCGCCAGGGAACTGTTCTGCTGGCGGACGCCAACGCAGCTACCAGGGTTCAGATTGCCGCCCAGTTGAAGAGCCATGGCTACCGCGTCGTGGAGACCGACACGGTGGAGCAGACACTGCTCGCGGCCCACCAGGGCGTCGAAGCGATCCTCCTTGATACTTCTCTCGATGGCATGAACGGTTGGGAGATTCTGCCCAAGCTGCGCCGGCTCGATCCCGAGGCGAAGACACCCATTGTTCTACTCAGCATTGAAAACCGCACAGATCCTTCAAATGGGTCAGCGATCCCGTCGGGCGAAGTCGAAGGCTGGGTGGATCAGCCGATCAAAGAAGATGCCCTGCTGAGCGAACTGGCGCGCGTGCTTTGCGGCCCCGGCGAGCAAGCCCGCGTCCTGGTGGTCGAAGACGATGTAGACCTGGCGCGGATCATTGGCGATGTGTTTGCGCGCGACACCATTGATACACGGCTCGCCCATTCCCTTCAGAATGCACTCGACGCTTGCTTTAGCTTTCAACCCCATCTGCTGGTACTGGACATTGGCCTGCCGGATGGCGACGGATTCAACCTGGTGGACTGGCTGCGTCAGCACGAGAATCTTGCCCGCCTGCCCCTTGTCGTTTATTCAGCGCGCGAACTGTCACCGGAGGAGCGCAGAAACCTTACACTCGGCCCAACCCACTTTCTTACCAAAGCGCGAGTTCAGCCCCAGCAACTGGAAGCGCTGGTCTTGACCATGCTGCGCAGTTCGCGGCAGTTGGAAGAGGCTTCGCCCCCGCAATCCACGATTCCTAACCCATGAGCAAGCTGAATTGCCGGCTCATTCACCCGCTATCTTGTTGAACTAAGGACTTTCGCTATGCCCCATCGCATCCTGATCATTGACGATGAAGACGATATTCGCGAAGTTGCCGCGCTCAGCCTCGAGACCGTGGCTGGCTGGGACGTTGTGACAGCCAATTCCGGATCGCAAGGCCTGCTTCGCGCCGTCGAACATCAACCTGACGCTGTCCTTCTCGACGTGATGATGCCGGGGATGGACGGCCCCACGACATTCCGGGAGCTCCGCAAGAATCCCGCCACCGCGCGCATTCCTGTGATCCTGCTTACCGCCAAGGTGCAGAGCAACGATCAGCGCCGATTTGCCGACCTGGGCGTAAATGCCATTCTTTTCAAGCCCTTTGACCCGCTCACCCTCGCCCAACAGATCTCCGATGCGCTGGGCTGGGAATAAACCCGTAAGGAAAATGCTTTGCGGAATCGCCGTATCCAGTCCCGGTAATCTATGATTCAGTTACCAAAAACATGAGCTCGAATTCACAGCCCAAACCAGAACCACCCGGTCTCTCCGAGGCTCTCGATCGCCTCTGGCGTCAATTCCTGCCCCAGATGTACGATCGGGTGGCAGTGCTGGATACTGCTGTTGGACCAATTGCGGCCGGGTCCCTCTCTGAGGACCACCGCGAAGCAGTCAATGCCGCTGCCCACAAGCTTGCCGGGATTCTGGGATCCTTCGGTTTAATGGAGGGCACGGTTTTGGCCCGGGAAGCGGAGAGTATCTGCTCCGAGCATTTCGAAGCCGCGCCGGCTGCCGCAGCCCGGGTGGCCGAGATCGCCATGCACCTGCGCCTCCTCATCGAAAGCCGCTAGTAGCCGGGAGTTGTTCCGAGGCCACAACAGTTACACTGCATAGGGAATGTCCCCTTCCAATTCACCCCCGTCGCAGCTCGACCTCAGCTTTGACGAGCCGCAATCGAGCCGCCGCATCTGGCCCGTGCGGGAACTCGTTGGCCACGCCCGCGAGCTCGTGGAGCGGAAGTATGCCGACGTTTGGGTCGAGGGTGAAATCTCCAACTTCCGTCCCGCCCCATCCGGGCACGTTTACTTCACCCTGAAAGACGCTGACGCACAACTGCCCATCGTGCTTTTTCGCCGCCAGGCCATCCTGCTGCGCTTCCGCCCCGAGGATGGGCTCCACATGCTGGTTCGCGGCCGTGTAAGCATCTATGAGCAGCGCGGCCAGATGCAGTTGGTTGCCGAAACCATGGAGCCCGTTGGCGCCGGTTCGCTCCAACTAGCCTTCGAACAACTGAAGCAGCGGCTCAAGACCGAAGGCTTGTTCGACGCCGACCGGAAACAGCCGCTGCCGGCCTTCCCCCGCAGTGTGGGCATTGTCACGTCGCCGACCGGCGCGGTCATTCGCGACTTTCTAAGCATCGTCGCCCGCCGCCATTCCGCCCTCAATGTCTTCATTCTTCCTGTGTCCGTTCAGGGCGATTCCGCCCCTGCCGAAATTGAATCCGCGATTGCCCAGTTGAACGAGAAGCAGCTCATCGATTCGAGCGGCACACATGCTGGTCAGGTCGACGTCATCGTTCTGGCCCGCGGGGGCGGATCGCTTGAAGACCTGGCCGCGTTTAACAGCGAGCGTGTGGCTCGCGCCATTGCCGCTTCACGCCTGCCGGTGGTTTCTGCCGTCGGCCACGAAACCGACTTCACCATCGCCGATTTTGTCTCCGACCTGCGCGCCCCCACACCGTCTGCCGCCGCAGAGCTGATTACTGCAGCCCAACACCAAATTGCCGAGCGTGTCGAAAACCTGGTTCGCCGCATGGACCGCGCCACCAGCTTTCAGCTTCTGCAGGCGCGCCAACGGCTCACACGATTGCCTGTCGCCCGATCTGAAGCGCAGATGTCCACGCTGCTGCATCGCTCGGCTCAGCGGCTTGACGATCTTTCCCTCCGTCTCGAAGCTGCACTGGCAACACAGCTTCGCCGGCAAGAGAGCAACGTCGCCCGTCTGGCTGCCGCCGTCCTCCACCACAATCCCCGCCAGGCAATCGCCCATGCGCGCGAACGCCTTCAGGCTGGCCGCACAAGGATCCAGCGTTCCATCGAGCGCACGCTGCAGCGGTCCGTCGTCCGTCTTGGAGCGCTTGATGCCCGTCTTCACTCGCTCTCACCGCTCGCTGTGCTGGACAGGGGATACGCACTGGTGCTCACGCCGGACGGCAGGTTGATCCGCTCCACCGCGCAACTGACCACCGGCGACAAAGTCAGAACCCGCCTCGCCGATGGCGATTTCACAAGCTCCATTGAGTCCATCGGGAACGGCAAACCTGCGGACCCCAAACCGATTCTCCGCAAGCGACGTAAGAATTGAGAACATGAGCGAATCCACCACCCGCAAGCTTTTTGGCACCGACGGCATTCGCGCGGTCGCCGGCGAATTCCCTCTTGACCCTACCACTGTCTATGCTTGCGGACTGGCGCTGGCGCACTCGTTGCGCGCGAACTCCTCCCAACCCGCGGTCCTGCTAGGCCGCGACACCCGCGAATCCAGCCCATGGATTGCCGCAACACTTGCCGCCGGCTTGCGCGAAGCCGGCGCAAAGGTCGAAAGTGCCGGCATCGTTCCCACACCTGCCATAGCCTTCCTCGTCCGCACTCATGGGTTCCATGCCGGCGTCGTCATCTCCGCCTCGCACAATCCCTTTCGCGATAACGGCATCAAGCTCTTCGGAGCGGACGGATTCAAGTTGCCCGACGCAGTGGAGCTTGCCATGGAGGAGCAGATCCTCCGCCACGCGGCCGCTATTCACCAGGCGCCGAACCCGGCACTCCTGCCCCCGATCGATGACAATCACAAACTGCAAGCCGACTATATCCAGTTCCTCATCGACTCGGTTCCCGGACTGCAACTAGGCGGCCTCAGCATTGTGGCCGACTGCGCCAACGGCGCAGCCGCTGCCATTGCCCCCGAACTTTTCAAGCGTCTCAATATCGATGGAAAAGCCAAAGTCACTCTGCTTAACACAAGTCCTGACGGACGCAACATCAACGACGGTTGCGGCGCGCTGCACCCGAATTATGTGGCCAACGAAGTGGCGGCACGCGGAGCAGACCTTGGCCTCACCTTCGACGGCGATGCCGACCGCTGCATGCTTGCCGGCACGCATCGCAACGTGATTAACGGGGATGCCATTTTGCTGGTGGTCGCGCGAGACCTGAAAATGCGCGGCCTGCTCACCGGAGACCTCGTCGTCGCCACCACCATGTCCAACATGGGCCTCGAAGCAGTCCTTCGGCGCAGCGGTATCCGCATGCTGCGCGCCCCGGTGGGCGACCGCTACGTGCTGGAGCAGATGCTTGCGCACAACGCGACACTGGGGGGTGAGCAGTCCGGTCACATCCTTCTGCCTCATCTCGCAACCACAGGCGACGGTCTCCTGACGGCCTTGGTTGTTCTCGATCTGATTGCCCGCACCGGAAAGAGTATCGAAGAACTGACGGCGGACTTGAAAGTCTTTCCGCAGGTCATCGTGAACGTGAAGGTGCGCAAGAAAAAACCGCTCGAAGCAATTCCCGCAGTGGCCGCTGCCATCCGCGCCGCCGATGAAGAATTGCGGGATTCCGGGCGCGTGGTCATTCGCTACAGCGGCACCGAAGCGCTGGCCAGAGTCATGATTGAAGCCGAATCGGAAGAAGCAATGCGCCGCCATGCTAACGCCATCGCGGACGCCATCCGTGCCGAACTCGGAGCTTAACGAAACATGGCGATACATCCCAGAAGAAATCGAAACATCTCATACGCAGGAGGGTTCGCATGCCACCCCAATACGAGCCGGCCGGCCCCATCGGCTCCCCTGCGCAAGACATCACCAAAACGGCCGGCGCGGCACTCGCGCCTGGGTCCGCATCTCCAGTGGTCGACGCGGTCCTCTCCCCAACCAGTAAGAGCCTGTTGCCATGGCTGGTGGCCGTGGCCATGTTCATGGAATCGCTCGATACGACGATTCTGAACACCGCCGTTCCCGCCATCGCTGCCGCTTTGAAAGTCGGCCCTCTCAGCATGAAGGCTGTTCTCGCCAGCTATACGCTCTCGCTCGCCGTCTTCATCCCCATCAGCGGTTGGATGGCGGACCGCTACGGGACGCGACGCGTTTTTGCCTCGGCCATCGGAATCTTCACTCTTGGCTCGCTGCTATGCGGCATCTCCACCACCATCCATGCCCTGGTCGCCTGCCGCGTTCTTCAAGGCTGCGGGGGTGCCATGATGGTCCCTGTTGGCCGCCTCACGCTGGTCCGCTCCTTCTCCAAATCGGAACTGCTCAGCGCCATGAGCTTCATCTCCATTCCCGCGCTGGTAGCCCCTATGCTCGGCCCCATTGCCGGCGGACTCATCGTGGGCTATCTGCACTGGCGTTACATCTTTTTTCTCAATATTCCCGTCGGCATTGCCGGACTCATCATGGTTTACCTCCATCTCCCCAACTACCGCGAAGAACATGTCAACCCGCTCGATGTGGAGGGCCTGATTCTCTTCGGCTCCGGCATCGCCCTGTTGTCTTACGTGCTTGAGATTTTCGGTGAACACACCCTGGGCCCCTTTGAAGTCGCGGGCTTGCTGGCACTGTCCATCGCCCTGCTCACAGGCTATGTAATCCACGGGCATCGTGTACCCTTTCCCTTGTTGAATCTGCCTTTGTTCCGCATTCGAACCTTCCGCGCAGCAGTGAGCGGCAGCTTCTTTTCGCGCCTCGGAATGGGCGGCATCCCTTTTCTTCTCCCGCTTCTCTATCAGCTCGGCCTCGGCTACACCGCCATTCAGTCCGGTCTCCTCATCATGCCGCAGGCCCTCGGAGCCATGGGCATCAAGGCAGTACTCAAGCAAGTCCTCAATGCTCTCGGTTATCGCGGCGTGCTCATTTCCAACACCATCATCGTCGGCATTCTCATGATGCTGTTCGCTACTATCGGGCTGGGCACACCGGTGTGGTTCATCCTGATTCTGGCCTTCATCTACGGGGCATTTTCTTCGTTGCAATACACCAGCATGAACACCCTTGCCTTCGCCGACACCACCGAAGCGGAAACCAGCAATGCGAGTTCCATCGCCAGCACCACGCAACAAATGTCCATCAGCTTCGGAGTCGCCATCGCCGGTCTCACCACCGCGTTCTTCCTTCCGGGTACAACACACACTAACCCGCTCCTCGCAGTCCATGGACTGCACAAAGCGTTCCTGCTCCTCGGCGCCCTCACAATTCTCTCAACCTTTGTATTTCGAAGCCTGCAGAGCGGCGACGGAGACGACGTGAGCCGCCACAAAGCCATCCACTCCGGCGAATAGCCGCATCCGCTGGTTACGAACACTCGCTTTAGCCCGGAAGATGAATTTCTCCCGCCGCCGCATTAGAATTGAACTTGAGGCAGCGGACTCCGGCATCAAATGAATGAGCCGCAATCGCCGTTGCCGCAATACGGAGAAGTCCCCATGCCACTGATGAAAACATCGAATCCTGCACTTGGCGAAAACACGTTCCGCAACCTCTCCGGCGGGGGATATGGCGGCATGGTTGACGCCGCAAACCGCATGTCGCTGAACGGCACAGTGAACAAGACCGGCATTCTTCTGGTCTGCGCCATCGCCACCGCTGCGTGGACCTGGCATACCTTCCTCGAAACGCGCGATTTCAGCGATGTTGCGCCAATGATGATCGGCGGAATGATCGGCGGACTCGTGTTCGCCATGATCACCATCTTCAAGAAGGAGTGGTCTCCGGTTACGGCGCCGATCTATGCGCTGCTGGAAGGGCTGGTGCTCGGCGGTTTGTCATCGCTCCTCGAAATGCGCTACCCAGGAATCGCCATCGAAGCAGTAAGCCTGACCTTCGGTACGCTCTTCGTGATGCTGTTCCTTTACCGAACCGGCGTGATCAAAGTGACGCAGAAGCTTCGCATGGGCATCTTCGCGGCTACCGGCGGCATTGCGCTGTTTTACCTGCTTGAAATTGTGCTCAGCATGTTCGGCATCCGCTTCGCGGCCATCAATAATTCGAGCCCCATCAGCATCGGATTCAGCCTTTTTGTTGTAGCCATCGCCGCGCTCAACTTGGTCCTGGATTTCGATTTCGTCGAGCGCGGCGTGCAATACGGCGCTCCCAAATACATGGAGTGGTACGGCGCCTTCGGCATCATGGTCACGCTGGTCTGGCTCTACCTTGAGATCCTGCGCCTCCTGTCGAAAACGCGAAGCAGAAACTAGCAGCCGCACAACGCTTCCAATCAAACAAAAGACATTTGGAACAAGGGTTCCTGTCCGGTCTCAATTAAGCCGAACTGGAACCCTCGCTCAATCCAGTCATCGATCGTGCTCGCAGGCTGTTGCTCTTTCCATTCCCTATTCCCTGTTCTTAAAGATCGCGCCAGTTATTTCCGAAGCCAAGGTCCGCAACCAGCGGAACCTTCAGTTCAATCACGCCTTCCATCTCCGTCCGAACCAGCTCTTCGATCTCCGCGGTCTCATCCGCCGGCACTTCGAAGAGCAGCTCGTCATGCACCTGCAGAACCATGCGAGTCTTAAGCTTTCGTTCAGTCAGCTTGCGGTCAATCGCGATCATGGCAAGCTTGATGAGGTCGGCGGCCGTGCCCTGCAGAGGCGTATTGACGGCAGTCCGCTCGGCGAATCCACGCTGGTTCGGATTACGGCTCTCGATGTCCGGAATCGGCCGCACCCTCCCAAACATCGTGCGTACCGCCCCCTCCCGTCGCGTCTGCTCCAATGTGCGATCGATGAATGCTCTGACGCCTTCGTAGCGAGCAAAATACCGTTCGATATAAGCCTTTGCTTCCGACTGCGGTATGCCAAGTTGCGCGGCAAGCCCAAACGCCGAGATGCCGTAGACAATGCCAAAGTTAACCGCCTTGGCGCGCCCGCGCGTCTCCTTGTCCATGTTTTCAATTGGCACGCCAAAGACTTCGCTCGCCGTCATCGTGTGAATGTCGATATTCTCCGCGTAGGCTTTCGTCAGCAGCGGATCGCCGCTGAAGTGCGCCAGCAGGCGCAGCTCAATTTGCGAATAATCTGCGGACAGCAATTGCGTTCCCGGTGCAGCGGTAAACGCGGCGCGAATCTCGCGGCCTAGTTCCGTGCGAATGGGAATGTTCTGCAGATTCGGATTCACCGACGACAGCCGCCCCGTCGCCGTTGCCGCGGCCTGGAAAGTTGTATGCACGCGCGATTCCGCATCGGCGAGCAGCGGCAGTGCGTCAATATAATTCGACTTCAGCTTGGATAGATGCCGATACTCAAGCACCAGTCTCGGCACATCATGCTGCACAGCCAATGCTTCCAGAACGTCCTGTGCCGTAGAAACAGCCTTGCTCTTGCCGCGGCTGGCGGGTGCTGGCAGGCCCAGGTGCGTAAACAGCACCACGCCAAGCTGCTTGGGCGAATTGATGTTGAACCGCTGCCCCGCCAACTCGAATATGCGCTCGCCCACCCGCTCCAGTTCCACGCTGAAGCGCTTCGAAAGTCCATCCAGCACACCCTTGTCGATACGCACACCAGCCTGTTCCATGCGAAACAACACCGGCGCCAGCGGCAGGTCAATCTCGCGATACACGCGCTCCACCTGCGCCTTGTCCCCCTCCGCTTTCAGCACAGGAACCAGCGCATGGATAGCGGCTGCGGCGGCCGGCAGAGACGCTGGAGCACACTGTCCGTGCCGTGCAGCCACATCGGCCAGCGCCTGCGTCGCATGCGTTGGATTCAACGCATACGAAAGCAGCATTGTGTCATCCACCGGACCTTGCAGATTGACTCCCAAACCGCCCAGCACATGTAGCGCCAGCTTCCAATCGTGAATTCGTTTGGGAACAGTGGCGTCTTCAAGCAGCACGCGCAACTCCGGTGTGAGCGAAAGGCACAGAGCGATTCCCTGCTCCGCGCATACCCCAATGCTCGAGCGTGTCTTCCTTTCCGCTTCTTCAACCGCATCCAGCAGCGAAAAGTTGATGGGCTGCTGGGCGTCTTCGTCTTCCTCTGCGGCCTCAGGCTCCTTGGCATCGAGCGCAAATGCGAAACCGTTCTTTCGAGCGGCTGCGTAAAACGCGGTCCCCTGCTCCTCGGTAGGCGCATCAATCAACTCAATGGCAGGCCCCGATTCAGAAGGCGCAAGATCCCGCAGCATCGAAGTGAATTCAAGCTCTGTGAACAACTCCCGGCACGCTTCAATATCCGGTTGCTGCGTCTCCATGGCTGCGAGATTCAGTTCTAACGGAACATGAGAATCAATCGTCACCAGTTCCTTTGACAGCAACACCGCGCCGCGATTCTGCTGCAGCGATTCGCGATAACTTTTCCGCTTTACTTCGTCGGCGCGGTCCAGCACCGCCTCCACGCTGCCGAATTCGAGGATCAACTCCACACTGCCCTTATCCCCAATCCCCGGCGCACCGGGAATGTTGTCCACCGAATCGCCGCGCAACGCCATCACGTCAACAACCTTCTCCGGAGGAACACCCAGCGTCTCCGTCACCTTGGCCGGATCCAGAATCAGGTTGTCCTTCTGCGGATTCAGAATCTTCACTTGCGGCGTAACCAACTGCATCATGTCCTTGTCGCCGGAGATGATGAACACCTCGTGCTGCTCCTCGGCTGCCTGGCGGGCAAGCGTTCCAATCACATCGTCGGCTTCAAACCCTACCGCCTCCAGAATGGGTATATGCAGGGCGTCGAGCGCGCGCCGAATGTAGGGAATCTGCCGCCGCAGATCCTCGGGCATGGCCTCGCGATTGGCCTTGTATCCTTCATAGCTCACTTCAATGAAGCTCTGCGTCTTGCTATCCCACTTGCGCAACGGCCCCATGGTCCGCGCGCGCTCGTCGCGGAAAACTTCCCCGCTCATGTCGAAGACCGCGGCAAAGTAAAGCGGCGCAAAATCCTGCCGCAGTTTCTTGATCATGTTGACAAAAACGTAAATGGCCGCGGTGGGCAACCCATCCCTCGTCGACATGGGACGGCTGCGCTGCATCGCGTGATACGCGCGAAAGATGAACGACATGGTGTCGAGCAGAAAGACGGGCGGCTTTGTTTGATCGGTCACGCTAGAGAGTCTATCAGCCGGCGGGAACCGCCGCGCACTTTGTCTGGTCCTGCACTGGGCCGGGAACCCTTTCCAACAGCTCGTACACATTGGCTCCTGTGCCTTCTCGCTTCAAAACCCGCCAGCCCGGCGCATCTTCAAGCAAAAACGAAAGCGGCGTATCCGCGTGGATCAATGCATGGTCGATCCGGTATTTGTCGAGCAGGTTCAGCGGCTTGAAGAGATGCACCACGCCGAGGTAATCCGAAAGCACATGGTGGTGTTCGAAAGTATCGTAGCGCGTGTCGTAAAAAGTCGGCTTGGCCTCGAAGTCCATCATGCCGGCAATCGCATCCTGATTGAAGGTACGCCATCCTGGCTGGATCGAAGCGATAGTTTGCAAAGGGTATTGCTCTGCCAGGTTCTTCTGCAAACGAGCCTCGGAAGGGAAGAAATAAACAATCACGCAAACAATGCCGGCAACAAACAATGCATTCATCGCCGGAATGGTTTTCTCATCGGGCGGCTCCGCAAAGCTGCGCGCCACATCCACTGTGAGCATGGGAATAACGAGCAGGCACGCAAGAAACGTAAACCGTACATGATTGAAAGCCTCGAAAAATGCGAAGAACAAGATCGCCAGTTCGTAGATCTTCCACTTTCGGCCCCGTAGGCAGTTGGCAACCACGAAAAGTCCAATTGCCAGCCACGACGCATAACCGGCAATCGTATTCAGACTCAGGGACTGCCACTCCTGTGCAATCGACATCATTTGCTTCTGGTTCAGCATCATGTCAAACGGGTTCCAGATGAGCCGCCATCCATAAGGATTGATCACAAGCATCAGTATTGAGGCTGCGAAGACCGCCACCAGTCGCCGTCGCTCTGCGCTCGTCCAGGCTTGCTGCTCAAACACGCCCCTGCTGAAGGGGAACCATCCGCAAAGGACGTAGAGTCCAAGCACCCCCATGCCGATAATCCAGCTGCCGTGCAAGTTGATCCACACGCAGAACAGCGGCGGAAGCAGCCACAGGAGGTACGTCTTGCCCCGCTCCATCGCCTCCAGAATCGCCAGCTCCGCGCACAGCGCCAGGTAGGCGACGAGAATCGTGCGTGGTCCCGCGCTGATAATCATCATCAGAAGGCCAAGCCCGGCGGTGCCGAGCGCGGCGCCAACATGACCTGCCTTGAGGTAACTGCGCCAGTAGACGAACAGAATGTTGGCGCATAGAACCACGACGGTCATAAGATAGATACCCCTGAGTCCCAGTGCCTGGTAACCATACCAGAAGGGCATTTCCGAGAGCCATTCAGGATTGATCCATGCGTCGCCTGCAACCGAAAAGGAATAGGGCTCCACGCGAATGAAGCTGTGGGTCGTGGTCAGAAGCCGCGCATTGGCCAGGTGCCACCAGATGTCAGGATCACCCTGCGGCAGTTCCGGCCGGTTCACGAACCAGAGGCAGGCCTTGCGCATGCTCAGAGGGACTCATGCCCTTACGATACATGCGAACAACGAGCCGTGGGAAGTGACGGAGCAGGCTCGCCGAAGCCGGGCAAACGGAGCTTTGATGCGGTTCAAAATATCCACATACAATCCCCGTAACTGAAGAAGCGATACCGATGCTGGACGGCGTGGCGATAGGCTGCGAGCACCGTCTCGCGGCCGGCAAAAGCACTCACCAGAATCAGCAAACTCGACTGCGGCAAATGAAAGTTCGTCAGCAGCGCTCCGACGAGGCGGAAGTTGAAGCCCGGCGAGATGAATATCTCCGTGACGCCGGAATCCGGCCTCAGCTCGCCGTGGGTCGCCTGCATCGCGCAGTGCTCCAGCGTCCGCACCACCGTAGTCCCGGCGGCAACAATGCGGCGGCCTTCTTTCACAGCCCGATTGATCGCATCCGCTGTTGATTCGGAGATCGTGTAGCGCTCGCGGTGCAGGCGAACCTCATCGAGCCGGGAAACACGCAGCGGCGCAAATGTGCCCAGCCCAACATGGAGTGTAACGCGCGCAATTTCAACGCCTTTAGCCGCAAGATCGCCAAGGATTTCCGGCGTGAAATGCAGGCCTGCGGTTGGTGCGGCCACAGAACCAGGCTCGTGCGAAAAAACAGTCTGATAGCGATTGCGATCCGCGTTGGCGTCATTGCGACGGATGTATGGCGGAAGTGGCATGTGGCCAACGCGGTCGAGTGCGGCGAAGAAATCGTCGACAGGCACAAAGCGAAGCAGGCGCTCGCCAAACTCTCCCCGCTCAAGCACCTCGGCCTCGAGTTCCATTTCGCCTGAAGGCGCCGGAAAAATAAGACGCTCACCCACGCCCACTTTCTTTCCCGGCTTCACCAGGGCGCGCCAGCAATTGTCCCCAGCCGGTTCGGTGAGCAGCACTTCAATCTGGCCCGTTGGTTCCTGCCTGTCACGCACCGCTGTGCGGCGGGCGTACAGCCGCGCGGGAATCACACGGCTATCATTCAACACCAGAAGGTCTCCGGGATTGAAGAACAAAGGAAGATCGATAAAGCGTCCATCGCGCAGCGTCCCGGTGGCCCGATCCATCCCCAGCATGCGGCTCTGGCCGCGCTTCTCCGGCGGCTGTTGTGCAATCAACTCCGTTGGTAGTTCGAAGTCGAAATCTTCGACGAGCAGCCCTTCTGCTTCTCTGCTCATCGCTGCACCTTCTTGAAGTGTGCATACGCGTTGAGCCGCGCCCCTTCAATAGCGGCATTCAGCTCCACGCGTTTGCCTTCAAACTCTTCAGCGGGCAAATCGGTGGGAACATATGTCCACCGCGCCCAACTTACCACAATCCGGGTAAATGGCTTCGGCACCAGAAAATGATCCCACGACCGCATCACCCAGGCGCGCTCCGGTTCCAGATGAAAGGAGCCGATGCGCGCGCCAGTCATTTGCGCCAGCTTGATCGGACCCATCTTGGTTTGATAAATGGGGCCGCGCGGCCCATCCGCAGTGAAAATGGCCGGTTTGCCGCTTTCAATCACCTGTTTCAGGCCCAGCAGCCCTTCACGCGCACCGCGGGAGCTGGAACCGCGCACCGCATGAAATCCGAATATCTCAAGAATGCGCGTAATCAACTCGCCGTCGAAGCTGCGACTGATAAGGATGGTGCCACGCGAGCGCTGGAAATAGACCGTGCACGGCAGCACGCATTGATGCCAGAAGCAGAAGATCTCCGCGCCCGCACCCAACCCAAGCAAGAGCGGCGTCACGCCCTCCTCGGCAATCACCTCAAAACGCCATGTGATGCTGACGACGCGCAACAAAGCCCACACAAGACGCGGAACCACCGCGAGCACAATGCTCTGGCCGATCGTGAATCTGGAATTGGCTTCTGCGGTCACTCCAATGATTTTAGTGGACGTCGCCGCAATCGAGACCATTTGCGCCGCTTAGCTGTACCGCAGCCAGCGCAGCAGCTCCGGCAGGGTAGCGCGCTTGCCATACATCAGGATGCCGACCCGATAGAGCCGCGAGGAGAACCACAGTGTGGCCCAGGTGGTGAGCGCCAGCAGGATAATGGAGAGGGCAATCTGCCAGAACGGAACCACGGTAATACCCATGCGCGAAATCATGGTGTAGGGCGAGGTCAGCGGAAAAAGCGTTGCTGCAACCGACCACGCAGAATTGGGATCCTTGATCATCACCGGAAGAAAACCCATGGCTGTGTAGAGCGGGACAATTGCCAGCCACATGAACTTCTGCAGGTCCTGTGAGGTTTCGCAGGTCGCCGCAAGGCCGGAGAAAATGGCGCTGAACAGTGCGAATCCAAACACAAAATAGATGGGGAAAAAAATGCCCTCGGTCCACGAGAAATGGATGGCAATGTCGCCGGTAAGCAGCGAGGTGGCAAGCGCCGAACCCATGAACACAGTGGCGCCTATCACCCAGATGGCGATCTGGGTCAGGCCGACTCCCCCCACGCCCAACAGCTTGCCTGCCAGCAAATCGCCGGGTTTTGTCACGGCCAGCATCACCTCGAAAATGCGCGACGTCTTCTCTTCGATAATCGCGCGCGCCATGTCCAGCCCGTAGAGCATGATGGGAAGGGAGAGCAGGATCAGCATCAGAGTCGCTTTGATGACCGTCGCGCCCCCGTGGCTCTTCCCGATATTTCCGTTCTTGTCCAGTTGAAAAGTTTCGATGGAAACCTTCGCCAGCATGGCGTCGGCATCGGCCTGGTTGATGCCTTTCCCAATCATGCGCTCGTTGATCACGCCGCGATTCAAAGCATTCTGCAGTCCGCCATTCGAGGAAACATCCGCAACCGAGAGCGAGGTGTAGGTGGCAGAAATCTTTTCCGGCTTGGAGGAATCGATGGCCAGCACTCCGTCAATGGCCTTGGCGCGCACCTCTTCTTGCCAATGCGCGCGTTCTTCCGCGGTTGCCGGCGCTGTTACATCCACCGTGTAATGGGCGGCTTTGTCGTCGAGCATCTGATCACGGACTTCGTTGGCAAGAGCCGCGTCCTCGGCAACAATCGCGATGTGCCTTCCGGTATTCGCCTTGCGATCCATGTAGTGGCTAAAGGTCAACAGCGCGGCAATCAACAAGGGCAATGCGACGGTGGAGATTTTGAAGGCGCGTCCCCGAATCTGTTCCATGTATTCGCGCCGGGCAATCAAAAGAACGTTACGCATCGGCCTTGCCTCCCACCGTCTCAATAAAAATCTCTTCAAGCGAGGGCTCAACAAGTTCAAACCGGTAAATCGTGGCCACCGCAGCGGCCGCGTGCAATAACTTCTGCGCATCGCCCTGGTTCTTCAGCTTGATTTCAGCGTGGCCGGAGTAGTTCTTTGCCTCCGCGATTTCATCGCTGCTCAGGAACGAAGAGTTTCCTTCAAACTCGATGATCACGCGGTTGCGCTCGTAAGTCGCCTTGATCTCGCGCACCTTACCGGCCAGCACTGCCTTGCCGTTGTTGATCAGGCAAATGGAGTCGCACAGCTTCTCCACCTGGTCCATGCGATGAGTCGAAAACAGAATTGCCTTGCCCTGATCCTTCAGTTCAAGCAGCGTCCTCTCCATAAGCGCCGCATTCACCGGATCCAGACCGCTGAAAGGCTCGTCCATCACAATCAGCCCAGGGTCATGCATCAGGGTCGCAATAAACTGAATCTTCTGCTGCATTCCCTTGGAAAGCTCCTCGGTCTTTTTGGCCAGCGCGTCAGAAATTTCCATCCGCTTTGCCCAATCGACGGCGCGCCGTCGCGATTCCTCCGCGGAGAGACCGTGCAACTGACCAAAAAAAATCAGTTGCTCCAGCACCTTCATTTTCTTGTAAAGGCCGCGCTCCTCCGGCAGGTAGCCGACACGCTCCAGGCTCTTGCGCTCGAACGGTTTTCCAAACAGTTCTATGCACCCCGAGTCGGGGATGGTGATGCCCATCATCATGCGAATTGAGCTGGTTTTGCCCGCTCCATTCGGCCCCAGAAGGCCAAACATCTGGCCCGCATCGATGGAAAGGCTGAGGTCATTGACGGCGACCTTCTCTTCGTAAGCCTTGGTCACTCCCGCGAGTTCGACTACTGCCATGAATTCTCCCGCCGGTACTCAAGCGCTCAGCTTACCCTCGTTTGATTCGAGCGAGCGAACGGCCGCGGCGACACTGTCAGAAGTGTAGCAAACGCAACTTCAGCACCGTGATGCGATAGCATCCAAAGTGTGGCTGGGCTCGACACTCCGATCATGTACGTACGCGGCGTGGGGCCGAAAGTGGCGGAGATGCTCGTCCCCAAAGGCATCGTCGTCGCCGAGGATCTGCTCTACCACCTCCCCTTCCGTTATGAAGACCGCCAGAACCCGCGCAGCCTGGACGAACTGAAGCCTGGCGAGATGGCCAGCATCATCGCTGAGGTGCGCGGGTCCATCCTGTTGCGGACCCGCAAGGCGCCCATCTTCGAGCTCACCATCGGCCAGGGGCGCCACGCCATCAAGTGCATCTGGTTCAACGGCACCTATCTCAACGGAAAATTCCTGCCCGGGCAAACCGTAGCCGTGTTTGGCAAGGTCGAGGCCTCTCGATCCACCAGCAACCTCAAAATGATCCAGCCTCAATTCGAGGTCTTGCCGGATGCCACGGACGACGCCGAGACGCGCCTTCTGGAAGTGGGCCGCATTACACCCGTCTACGAATCGCTCGGCGGCAGCCGTCTCGCCTCACGCTGGCAGCGCAAGGTCATCTTCCACCTGATCGAAAGCCTCCACGGCGCCGTCCCGGAATCTCTGCCAAAGGAAATGCTGACGCGCCTTGGCCTTCAGGATCGGGAAACCGCTCTGTGCGAAGTTCATTTTCCGCCCGAAGGCACCAGGCTCGTGGATTTGCAAGCCTCGGCCACCAACGCCCATCGCCGTCTGATTTTCGAGGAGCTCTTCTTTCTTGAGCTGGGACTGGAGCTCAAACGCCGGCGGATGCGCGAACGAGCGGGGATCGGATTCGCCGCCACCGACAAGGTTCGCGAAGCAATCCGCGAAGTGCTTCCCTTTCATCCCACGGCGGCGCAAAAGCGGGCGCTCGGCGAAATCGTCGCCGACATGCGCAACCCCAGCCCCATGCGCCGTCTGCTCCAGGGGGATGTCGGTTCCGGCAAAACCATCGTCGCGCTCCAGGCCATGCTGGTGGCCATGGAAAATGGCTATCAGGCCGCCCTGATGGCGCCTACTGAGATCCTGGCAACGCAGCATTTTCTGGCCGCACGCAAGCTGCTGGAGCGCTCATCCCGCGGCTACAGGATCGTTCTGCTCACCGGTTCGCTCGACGAGGACCGCAAGCACCACACGCGCAGCCTCATCAATCGCGGTGAGGCGCAGTTGGTCATCGGAACGCACGCGCTGATTGAAGAAAAGGTGGAGTTTGACAAGCTCGGACTTGTCGTTGTCGACGAGCAGCACCGCTTTGGGGTGATGCAGCGCTTCAAGCTGATGAAGAAGCCCAACCAGGCCGAGCCGGACGTGCTTGTCATGACCGCGACTCCGATTCCGCGCACACTCGCCCTCACCCTTTACGGCGATCTCGACGTAAGCATCCTCGATGAGTTGCCGCCCGGAAGAACGCCGATCGTGACCCGTCGCGTTCCCGGCGAGCGCTCCGGAGAAGTGTGGGACTTTGTCAGAAAGCAGGCTGCGCAGGGGCGTCAGGCTTACATTGTTTATCCCGTCATCGAAGGGAAAAACAGCGACCAGCCGGAGCTGGATTTCAGTCACGATGATGCACAAGTCGCTCCCGAACCTCCCGCGCCTGCACGCAAATCGGCGAAAAAAGGCAAGACTGCGGATTTGTTTCCAAAGGTTCAGGATGACGCTCCCGCAACCGCGAAAACCGAGCTCAAGTCCGCCGTCGAAATGTACGAGAGACTCCGCTCCGGCGCCCTTTCGGGCCTGCGCGTTGGCCTGCTTCACGGGCGCCTCGATGCAGACAGTAAAGAGATCATCATGCGGCGCTTTCAGCGCGGAGAAATCGACGTGCTCGTCGCCACCACGGTCATAGAGGTAGGCGTTGACGTCCCCAATGCAACAGTCATGGTCGTCGAGCATGCGGAGCGATTTGGTCTAGCCCAGTTGCACCAGTTGCGCGGCCGCGTCGGCCGTGGAGGCACCAAAAGCTACTGCATTCTCATCACCGGCCAGCGAGTTTCCCCCGCCGGCGAAGAGCGGCTGAACGCGATGGTACGCACCCAGGACGGGTTTGAACTCGCGGAGCTTGACCTGACGTTGCGCGGTCCGGGTGAGTTTTTCGGGACCCGACAGGCCGGATTGCCCGACTTTCGCGTCGCCAACCTGGTTCGCGACCGCAAATTACTCGAATTGGCGAAGCACGAGGCATCGCAGTTTGCGAATGCGGGCGGAGCGGACAAAGCAATCAAATCGGAAGGAACTGATGCGGAACGGGCGCGTGTATGGGCGCGCCTCAAAGACGCCTGGCAACGGCGCTACGGCCTCGTTGAGGCGGGTTGACGCGGAGGGAGCAGGCGGTTTCTACCCCCTGAATACAGGCCCTGATAGCGTGGCCTTCAGACCCGGATTCGAGCCCTCAACTGCTTTGTGCCCCATTCCTGCAACTTTTTACCGTCGCAACGGCAGGATGCAACAATGCTCGTGCGAGCCTCCCGCGAGCGTCTGCCCCACCGCAGAAGGCCTACGGGTTCGGCGGCTTCGGGAATGCCGGAATGTGCGACATTTCCACCGGGAACGTCTGCACCTCCAGGTCAATGCTGGCAATCTCCGACCCGCAATCCATCTGGTTGCTGCGCGTGCACTGGCAAAGTTCAGTGAATCGCAAATGCCCGCTCTGGCTCAACTCCAAACCAGCTGCGACCAACAGGCTGTAGATTTCCATGCATGCCTGGCGCTCGAACTCGAACAGCATGCTGACGATCCCCGTATCATCCGAACCGCGACCAAGAACCCAGCCCCCGCAGCCGAGAATGGCTCCAGTGAGGGTCTGCACCAAATGGCAGGGGTCCTCATTGGAGACAGCCTTCATCTGCATCGCCCAGGGAACGCTCATCGATTGCCCAGCGTGTTTATCCGGCATTTTCCGCCTCACAGCGGTGTTATCGGACAAAACCACAAGGGGTTCACAGCTGTTGCGGAGTCGAACGGCCCCTGACCGTGTTTGAAACATCTGGCTCAACTCATATCGAGCCGCTCGCTTCGCTGGTAATTGGAAGTGCCCAGACCGAAGCTCTGCCCCGAAGCTGAAATGACGAAATCCACCGGCACCACTCCCAGCAAACTTCATGTAGCCTGATAGATAGAATGATCATCGGCTCAGGAATCGACCTGGCGGAAATTGGGCGCATCCAGCAGTCGATGGATCGTTATGGGAAGCGATTTCTCGACCGCGTTTATACCCCTGCGGAACAGGCCTACTGCCTGCGCAAGCGCCACGCCGCTGAGAGTTTCGCGGCGCGGTTTGCCGCCAAGGAGGCAGCCGCGAAGGCCCTCGGAACCGGCATAAGCCACGGGGTGAATTGGTTGGAAATCGAAGTGGTTCGCGAGCGCGGTGGACGCCCTGCAATCCAGTTTCACGGTCGAGCCGCGCAGATCGCCCAGCTGCTTGGCGTTGCGCACGCCGCTCTTTCCATCACCCACACCTCCAGCCTCGCCATGGCCAGCGTGCTCCTCGAAGACTAATCCTGGGATTTCGGCACGGTTTGGACAGATACGCTTCCGCGGACCTCGTCAAAGGGAACAGAAGAACGGGTTCAATCTGCTTCCAATATGCAAGCCCGCCAGCAACATATCCAGATTCAAGGACACACAAGTACGGTACGTCTTATTGGACCTGTGTGTTTCAATGCAGTTAATCTGTAGACTCCAGACCTCGAAGCATCTAAGGGTTTGGAGTCGTATTCGGCACTCATATCATCTTTTGGCAGCTATTTGAGAATCGGCACATTGAACGCACCGGTATCCTTCCAGACCTCCCGCCTGCTTCTCCGCAAGCCGGCCTTAGCCGACGCCGAGGCCATCTTTCGCCGCTACTCCTCTGACCCCGAAGTCACGCGTTATCTGAGCTGGCCCACCCATCAGTCCATCGAAAATACGCGCGCTTTTATCGCCTGGAGCGACTCTGAATGGCAACGCTGGCCTGCTGGTCCCTACCTGGTCTTCGCCCGGGATTCACGTCGCGAGCCTCTGCTCGGTAGCACCGGCCTCACCTTCCAGACACCCTCCCGCGCCGTCACCGGCTATGCCTTTGCTCAGGATGCTTGGGGACAGGGGTTCGCCACGGAGGCCCTCAGGGCAATGGTGGAACTGGCTGGCCTCACCGGAGTGGAGCGCCTTGAAGCATCCTGCCACGTCGATCACAAGCCCTCCGCGCACGTCCTGGAGAAGTGTGGGTTCCAACAGGAGACAGAACTCTGCGAATCGTTCTTTTTCCCCAACCGCGCAGGAGGCACCCGCGCCCCGGTACACTCCTATTTCCTGAATCTCAAGAGCAATGTGATCCGCTGAGGAATCGAAACCCGCGAGCTTACTTCTCCACTTCCACCCCGCGCCAGAACGCCACATACCCCTTGATTTTCCGCGCCGCCGGCTTCGGGTCCGGGTAATACCACGCCGCGTCCGGATTGTCCTGCCCGTCGATCAAAACATTCAGGTAGCGGGCCTGACCCTTCCACGGACAGGTCGAGGTCGTACTGCTGGTGCGAAAATACTCGCGCTTGAGGCTGGCTTCGGGAAAATAAACATTCCCCTCCACCGTCTCCGTCGTGTCACTCTCGGCAATCACTTTGCCGTTCCAGGTTGCTCGCGCCATGGTCTTTATCCGCTTTGGACCCCGCAATTGCTCTCAAACGCGGGGTCAACAGTATGACGGATAAGACACTACCAGAGTTTGTCGCGCGTGGCGAGTCCAATCGCGCCTTGAGTTTTGATGGGAAGCCGCGAACCCGCGCCGCCGCCCTACTTTGCTTCGGCAATTGCGTCAATGTGGACGCTCTTCTTGCTCGCATCCGACGTCGCCGTCACCGTGACGTGGTCGCCATAGAAACCCTTCACCGCATCCGGGTTGTCGATCGTCCAGACCGCCTTCTTGGCCTCGTCCACGAATACCGGTGCCGAGCCGCCCTCAATGCACTTCTTCGCGCACGCCGCACCCGTCCCAGCATGCTTCGCGGCACACATGGAGTCGGAAATCCAGCCGTTCACTTTCGAGGAGTCCGCGGCGCTCGCCGCAATCGTGCCAAACGCAAATACAGCCATCACAAGTGCCAGAACACGTTTCACAAGTAACCTCCGGGAATTGGGGGAAATCTCGATCCTCATCCATCATGCTCTCGCGCATCGCCCTTCGGCAAGAGCAATTCCACTTACGATTTCACCGGATAAGCGTACTGCCCATGCTGTTCCTGCTTGGACGGCATGCTGTTCCGCCTGGCTTCCACATTCTTCATCGCCCCCTCATAACGCTGCGCAGCCGCCGAGAACCGGCTCACCAGTTCCGAGGTCTTTGTCATGAAGTTGGGATTCCTCTCGCGAATACCGTCCAGAATCGGGGAAAGCTTGGCCAGCAGAAAAAATCCCTCCGCGTTGCAATCGACAAACAGCTCTGCGGAAACCGCGCCGTGCAGCACCATCGCCGCAGCCATCTCCCAGTAGGTCAGCACCTGCCGCAGCCACGCGTTGTGCGGATCGGCCGGGTTCGACGCCACCGCAAAGAAATCCTCTGCCGTCGCCGGCCAGAACTCGCCCGTCATCCACGCGCGTGCCTTGCGCATCTCCGCTTCGGTGCGCAATTCATAAAGTTTCAAGATGATTTCCGCATCGGCTGGCGTTGCGAGCATTCGTTCCATGGGGGCATATCTCCGCTGTCCAATACTACCGGATTCAGCCTGCGGCGTGTCGCTTCAGCGCCGGGCTCATCTCGGCGAAGCACCTGAACAACCCCAAGCGCTTTAACGCCCGTTTCAGGCCTCAAGCAATCCGGCCCGGTAGAAATGCCCTAGACCCACCCCAATGCCATCTTCGAGCTCTTTTTCCGGCACCGCCGGAAACTCCGCCTTCATCGCTTCCAGCAGCGCTGTCCTGTCGCGTGTGCCGTCGAGCAGCCCCAAAAAGCTCCGAATGAAAGGGTCTTCGAACCCAAATGTGCTGTGCAGCAGGGTGGTCACCTGGGCGCGCGTTCGCGCCTCCTGCCGGCCGCAGGCGCTGGCCCTTGGTCGCGCGGCAATCTCTCCCGCCATCGGAGCGCTCCAGGCATGAAACTCGATCAGCCTTGACACTGCCAGCCGCATCAGCGCCGTAGCTCCCTCGCTGTCCAGCGCAAAGCCCGCTTCCGCAAGCTGCGGCTCCAGCTCGGCCAGGCTCAACGCGCGTGGCCAGGCTGCCTCTAGCGTTTCCAGCAGCGCAATAACGGGTACGCGGTTTGTTTCAATCTTCACCTCACCTGGCAGCGTAAAGACCTTCGCCCCTGCCGTTTCCCCTGGGGTTGATCGTGCCGGAGAAGCAAGCAAAAGCCGCCGCAGACATTCCGCCGGAAAATCGCGCCGCACCACATTTTCCGCCCGGCAAATTAGCGTTTGCCGATACATGCGCATGCGCACATAATCCAGCATCTGTTCTTGTCTCAGAACGTCGCCACCCGCCACGCTCTCCAGCGCCGGTTGCAATTCCGGTCGGTAACATGGATCGGTAAGCCCCGGTAATACGGCTTCGCACATGTATTGCAGTCCATGCTTCCGCGCGTGCTCCGCAAATTCAGAGAATTCCACCGGATGGTACGCGTCGCTCATTTCATCGTGGAACGTGGCGCCCGGACTGCGCTTTTCAAATCTCTTCAACCGCTCTTCAAGCAACAGCCGAATTGGATCGCCTTCCTCGCGCGCCTCCACCAAAAATTGAAGGAATGCCAGGCCTGCGGACACGCGTTGTTCCGGGGCGTCGATGCTCTCCGCGCTGAACAGCATCATCTCGCGAATCATTGAACGCAGATGACTACCCGGCAACGCGTTGTAACTCACAAAAGCTATTCCGTTCGCCGTCAACAATTCGCCGCAAAGAGCCAGCAACCGGTCCCGCACCGGTTCCGGAACCCATGCATAAAACCCATGCGCAATGATGTAATCGAATCGACCGAGCTCCGCTCCCACGTCCAGCACATTGCCCTGAAAAATGCGGATGTTCTCGAGACCCAGCTCACGAATCCGCTCCTGTCCTCGCTCAATCGGCAACCGTGCCAGGTCGAATCCGACGAATTTGCTGTTCGGCATGGCGTACGCCATGGGAATCAGGTTCGCGCCCTCGCCGCATGCAATTTCAAGCACGCGGCAATGCTCAACCGGCGCGGGGCTCAGCCCGTGCAGAATCGCCATCGCCGCCAGGCGATCTGGATGAGTGTCTGCATATGAGTTGCCCGGATAGGCGAAGGAATCGTACGGATCATGCTCACGGCGCATTACCAGGCTCCTCGAGTCCGAATCATATCAATTCGATACGGACTCAAGACAAGCCCGACAGTAACATTTACTCAACCCGTGAAAAGCTCGATGTTTAAAAAGTACCAAAGCTTTACGCCGGCACCAACTCTTTTTTGCGGCCCTTCTTCTCAGGCTCTACGATCGGCACCGGCCCATGCGTCTCCACCGTCGGCGGAGGCGGTGCATTCCCAATCCGCTTCGAATAGCTGCACGCCACCGCGCTCTGTTCCGCGCCCGCCGCAGCAGCCTTCGCCTTTGCGGTCTTCTTCGGCGCAACCTCTTCTTCGGCGCCCTTCTTTTTGTTCGGGCACTCCAGGAATATTCCTGACTTCAGCGTCTTCTCCACCAGGTAGGGGCTTCCGCATTCAGGACACTTCTTCGCCACCGGTTTGTTATTCGACGTAAAGTCGCACTTGGGATAATTTGTGCAGCCCCAGAAGATGTTCCCTCGCCGCGCCTTCCGCTCCGCCAGATCGCCGGTTCCGCACTTGGGACACTTCATCCCCTCAATCAGGTTCTGCTTCACATACTTGCACTTCGGATATCCCGAGCAGGAAACAAACTCGCCATACGATCCCTGCCGCAGCACCAGCGCCTTGCCGCATACTGGGCAATCCTCGCCCGTCGGCACCGGCGTGTTCTGCTTTTGTTGCTGCTTCGAGCTCAGCTTGCGAATCGTCTTGCACGGCGGATCCTCGCTGTACCCAGGACACGCCATGTACGGCCCAAACAACCCGCGCTTCAGGACCATTACGCGGCCGCAATTGTCGCAATACTCTTCCTGCTCGCCCGCCGCTTCCTGGCCCTCAGGAGTATTCAGATCAGGCTTGCTCGCCGTGTTCTCCTTGGTAAACGTACAGCTCGTCGGATCTTTTTTGTTGTAAGCCGAACACGCAAAGAACGTCCCGAATTTGCCCCACTTCAGCAACAACGGCGACCCGCACACATCGCATTTCTCCCCGGTCACCTGTTCCATCCGCTTGATGTTTTCCATGTTCTCGCCGGCATCTTTCAGCTCTTCCTCAAAATGCCCGTAGAAGCCGTTCATCAAAACGGTCCACTTTTCCTTGCCGTCTTCAATATCGTCAAGCTCTTCTTCCAGCTTGGCCGTATACGCAGTGTCGAAGATGTATGGAAAATTCTTTACCAGCAAATCGCAAACCACCACGCCGATCTCCGTCGGATAGAACCGTCCGGTTATCTTCGTTACATACTCGCGGTCCTGAATCGTATTGATAATCGACGCATAAGTCGACGGCCTACCAATTCCCCGCTCTTCCAGCACCTTCACCAGCGAAGCCTCGTTGTAGCGCGGCGGCGGCGATGTGAAGTGCTGCTCATTCTCAAGCTTCTCCAACTCCAGCTTCTTCACGTTGTCCAGGTTGGGCAGCTTGTTGCTTGACTCGTCGTCCTCATCCTTCTTGTCTTCCAGCAGCTCATACACCTTCAGGAATCCGTCGAACCGCACCACCGATCCGCTCACTCTGAAGTCATACGTCTTGCCGGTCTTCGCGCTCACCGCGGCAATCTTCGCCGTCGTCACATCGAACACCGCAGGCGTCATCTGTGATGCCACAAACCGCTGCCATATCAGCCTGTAAAGCTTCAGTTGCTCCTCAGTCAAATAGCGCGCAATCGACTCCGGCGTCCTCGATGCATCCGTCGGACGAATCGCTTCGTGAGCATCCTGCGCGTCCTTCTTGCCCTTGTACACATTCGGCGTTGCCGGCAGATAGTGCGCGCCCAGCGTCTTGCTGATCCACTCCCGCGCCCCGGTAATCGCATCCGGAGAAACACGCGGCGAATCGGTACGCATGTAGGTAATCAAACCCACCGTACCCTCGGCGCCCACATCTATGCCTTCATACAACCGCTGCGCCACACCCATCGTCCGCCGCACGTTGAATCCCAGCTTGCTCGACGCGTCCCGCTGCAGCGTACTCGTAATAAACGGTGCCATCGGCTTCCGCTGCTGCTCCCGTGACTGAACCGAAGCCAGCGACCACTGCGCCTTCTCCAGCGCCGCCACCACTTCCTTCATCCGTGTCTCATCCGGCAGCGCGTTGGCAATGAACTGATCTTTCCCGTCCTTGTCCTTGCCTGTTGCCACGCGCACGGGTTCCCCGTCGATGCCCACAAAGCGCGCCTTCAGCTTCTTGTCCGCCTGCTTTTCCGGATGCAGCATCGCGTCCAGCGTCCAATACTCCACTGGATTAAACGCGCCAATCTCGCGCTCCCGTTCCACAATCAGCCGTACAGCAACCGTCTGCACGCGGCCGGCACTTAATCCACGCCGCACCTTGTCCCACAGCAGCGGAGAAATCTGGTACCCCACCAGCCTGTCCAGCACCCGCCTCGTCTGCTGCGCGTCCACCAGGTTCTGGTCCACGTCCCGTGCGTGGTTAAATGCCTCCTGCACCGCCTTCTTCGTAATCTCGTTGAACGTCACCCGCTGAATCTTTTTCCGATCCTTCGCAGTCTTCCCCAATTGCAGCGCAAGGTGGTACGCAATCGCCTCGCCTTCGCGGTCCGGGTCAGGCGCCAGAAAAATCTGGTCCGCACTCGCCGCGGCCTTCTTCAGTTGCGCCACAACCTTTTCTTTGCCAGGAGACACAATCAGTGTCGGCTCAAATGTCCGATTTTCCAGCTCCACGCCAATGTCGTTCTTCGGCAGATCCATGATGTGGCCCACCGAGGCCAGCACCTCAAAGCCCTTGCCCAGATACTTCTCGATCGTCTTCGCCTTGGCGGGGGACTCGACGATAACCAGTGATTTGCTCATTTCCATCCTTATTACTCGGACAACTCTACACTGTCCGGCCTGTTTGACTCACTTCTGCAAAATTCGGTTCCTTCAGGGCATTCAAAAGCCACCCTGCCACCCGGACGCTTTTTCACAGCCGGAAAAACCACCCGCAAATGTTGGAAGCTACCACGGAACACCGTCCCGTTTCCACTCCACATATTTACTTTTCTCTAAATACGCTCCCGATTCATGAACGCAAAAACCCACTTTGCGGCTCACGGTTCAGCCCCAAAAAACCGTTTCAATTCAATGAACTCGCTATCAAAATAGGAGGGTCGCAGGCAAGCGCCGACCTTGGGGTTTCCAAACATTCAAAAAAATCTTCGCGCTATGCGCCACCCCCGCCGAAGCGCACAAATCATCTATTCCCTGTTCCCTGTTCCCTGATCCCTGTCTTCTACACCGTCCAGTCCTCCACATTCAAGTTCTTCACGCGCGTAAATTCGCGAGTATTCGCGGTAACCAGCGTAAGGTTTCTGCAGTAGGCCTGCCCGGCGATCAACGTGTCATACTCGCCGATACGCTCTCCTCGGCGCTCAAGTTCGGCGCGAATCTGACCCGCCGCCTGCGCATCCTTTTCCGAGTACTCGATAACCTCAATATTGCTATTCAGAAACGCCGCCAGCGCGCGTGCATTTCTGGCGGCCAGTTCACTCTTGGCCACGCCGTACCAGAGCTCATAGACGACGATCGTGGAAGTTGCCAGTGGCGTCTTCTGCCGTAAAACTTCCGCAAACCGGGCGCGAATCTTGCTTGAAGTTCCGTTGATCAGCGCAATGCAAACGTTCGTGTCCAGCAGGTATTTCACTCGAAGTACTCACGAATCGGCGCAGGATTCTGCTTCCGCCCGTCGGGAAAAATCGGATCCCCGCGCAGCCCGTCAATCCTTGCAAACCAGTCCTCAACCGACTCTTCTTCCACCATCGGCAGGGGCTCAAGCAAAACACCAGCACCCATCCGAGTCACGCGCACCCGGTCGCCCTCAAATCGAAACTCCTTCGGTAACCGCACCGCCTGGCTCCGCCCATTCCAAAACAACTTGGCGTCCATCTGCTTTGAGCCGCTCTCAACCTTCTCCGCCATCTATGCCTCCAAGTGGTATACGACAAAAGTATATACCACTTGGTAGCTATTATTCCTATTCGGCATTCCCACTTGCCAGGAACCTCAGCGCCATCCCCACCCGCATACCCCAAACTAACCACTAATCGCTAACCACTAATCACTGCTTTTACATCGTCAGCACATAATTCTTCCCCGGTAGCCCCCGAATCCGTCCTGAAATCTCCAGCTCAAACAGCGCCGTAAACACTTCGGAAGAAGTCAGTTGCGTCTCCAACAGCTCCAGAATCTCGTCCATCTGCACTGCCGCGTCCGCCCGCAAAACCTCCAACACCATCGCTTCCTGCGGTCTCAAAACCGGATCAGGCAATAAAGATGCGGTCGTCTCCGATTTCGATTCAACCGGCGCTTGTGCTTCCAGCTCCAACCTGATCTGCGACGACAAATCTTCCCACACGTCTTCCCACGTCGCCGTCAGCTTCGCGCCCTGTTTAATCAGTGTGTTAGGCGTCCAGCTTCCCTTGTTCGTAACATTCCCCGGCACCGCAAACAGGTCCCGATTCTGCTCCGCCGCGCATCGCGCTGTCACGCGCGTTCCCGAGTTCTCCGCCGCCTCCACCACTAGCACCGCGATACTCAGCCCGCTCAATATCCGGTTCCGCCGCGGAAAATTCTGCGGAGCAGGAAACGTCCCCATCGGCAGCTCGCTCACAATCGCACCGCCGCCAGCCAAAATCTCCTCCGCCAGCTTCTTGTTCTCCTTGGGGTAGACCACGTCGATCCCCGTCCCCCACACCGCCACCGTCGGCATCCGCGCCGCCAACGCGCCTTTGTGGGCACACGTGTCAATCCCCCGCGCCATGCCGCTCACAATCAGCAACCGCCGCACCGCCAGGTCCCGCGCCAGTATCTCCGCCATGCCCGACCCGTAAGGCGAAGGATGCCGCGTCCCCACCACCGCAATCGACGGCCGGCTCAGCAGTCCTGCATCCCCCCGCACCCACAAAACCGGCGGTGGATCGTAAATCTCCTTCAGCCGCTCCGGATACTCCGCGCAACTGAAGCTCACCAGCCGTGCCCCCTGCGCCGCCACTCGTGCCCACTCATCCTCAGCCGCCGTCCGAGCCTTCCCATCGAACACAAACTGCGCCGCCGCCGCCGGAAACCGCAACCCCTCCAGGTCCGTCAGCCCCAGCGCAAAAAGCTGTCCCGGCGTCTCCAGTTGCCGCATGGCATCCAGAATTCGCTTAGGCCCCAGCCCCGGCGAAAGCGCCAGCGCCAGCCAAGCCAGGCAATTCTCATCGATCTTCGAAGCCGTCCCATCGTTCACAGGCGGGGTTTTCGACGCAGGTGTACTCACCCGCCTACTCTTACGCGAGTTGGAGCGATGAATCGGTGATTTAGCTCACACGTTCTTGCCGGAAGCTCGCTGCGAAGCAATTGCCACAAATGATGGCGGGACCGCCAGGACGTGATAGCCTTCCCTTTTCCAATCAATGTCTCTTCGACTCGTCGCCTACAGCTCACTGCTGGCTGGGTCTGAATGACTACCGGGAAGGATCAATATGAAACGCCTTTTTGCTTTGGTATGGTTTTGCGCAATTTCGTGCTGCCTGCATGCGCAGCCGGTTGACGCAACTATCTGCGAAATCCTCAAGAATCCTCAGGCGTTCAATGGGAAGACAATTCGTCTCAAAGGAACGATTGAGGCTGGTTTTGACCAATTCGTGGTGAAGGGCCCGAACTGCGGCCAACAGGTGAACGGTATCTGGCTCTCCTATCCGGAAGGCACCAAAGCTAAGTCGGGACCTTGGGCCGTGCTCCAATTGCAGCCGGCAAAGAACTTTGGCGGGACGGTCTCCGACGCTGAGCGGACGCCTGTGCAACTGGATAAGAATAAGGACTTTAAACAGTTCGATACCCTGCTGGCTGCACCTTATAAAGGGTCCGGAGTATGCCTCGGCTGCGGGCGGTATGCGGTGAGCGCAACCTTGGTTGGCCGCCTCGATGGCACCATGCCGGGATTGAAGCGCGACAGCACTGGAAAGATCGTTGGCATCAGCGGGTTCGGAAATCTGAATGCTTACAGCGCACAGTTGCTATTGCAGTCAGTTTCTGATGTGACGTCGCAGGATATTGACTACTCGAAGAACGCGGCCGCAGCCAGCGGCGATTCTTCCTCCGGTTCGGGTGCCGGGTCCAAGCTGTCGACAGAGTTCGGCTCCCACAGTGTCTTGAAGGAACAGCCCAAGCGAGCAACCGAAGCATTCGGCAAGGAGGGGGATGACAATGGAGTAGAAGTGACCTTCGGCGCGACTAGCGAGTTTTCCCCGAAGAGCGAGTCGAAAAGCCAGAGCGCATCCCCTGACGGCGTGCTCTTCAATTGCAAGTTCGACGGCGATCGCTTAAAGGGAGACTTGATGGGAAGGGCGATGACCCATCTCGGTGAGCATATCGCCGACCTTCGCAACCCGGAGCCTGGCACCGAAACCGCCGGAATGTACCAATTGGAGTATCGCGGTTGGTTGACCACGATGCTGGGCGCGATCCAAGCCGGACAGAAGAATCTGATGCTGCCTGGGGGATATACGGTGTGGAACGCTTCTTGGCCGCAGCCGAGCCTAAACAAGAATACAGACGACGCACTTACAGGGTTTCTCACAAGTGAGGCGCAACTCAACAAATAGCTAGTCGTTATCTCTTGTTTGTGTACGGCGGCGGATGCCATGCTTTGCTACTTAGCAGAGCATGGCCGTCCTTTGAGCGACCCGACAAATTGTTGACTCCACAGACACCGACCCATCCTTAAACCACAATCCTCAACATCCGCTTGCTAGTCTAAGAGACAAGTGACCACCGCCCCGCACGCCCGCCTCCGCATCGCCGCCGTCGACTTCCTGAATCCCGCGCCCCTCATGTGGGACTTCGAGCACCCTCCCCTCCGCGACCCGCTCTCCCTCCGCTACCAAATCACCCGCATGTCCCCCTCCGAGTGCGCCGCCCGCCTCGCCGCCGGCCCAGACGATCCCAAGCGCGCCGACATCGGCCTAGTCCCCATCGCCGCCCTCGCCGCCAACCCCACTCTCCGCATCCTCCCCGGCTGCACCATCGCCGCCAAGGGCAGCGTCCGTTCGCTGCTCCTCGTTCGCCGCGCCGCGCAGCCCCTCACCCAACTCCGCTCCGTCGCAGCCGACACCGCAAGCCGCACCACCGTCGCCTACGCCCGCATCCTTTTCCACCATTGGGGTAATCCCCAGGCCCCGTTCCTGCCCCACTCCGCCGACCTCGACGCCATGCTCGACCACGCCGACGCCGCCATCCTCATCGGCGATCCCGCCCTGCTAGCCCTCGAAGAACGCGCCAACCGCTTCGAGCGCACCAACGAAGAACTCGTCTACCACGATCTCGCCTGGGAATGGAAATCCCTAACCGGCCTCCCCTTTGTCTCCGCCGTCTGGGCAATCGCCGGTTCTTCAGTCCCTGGTCCCTCAGTCCCTGTCTCCCTCGATCAGATCTCCACCGACTTTCTCCAATCGCGCGATCACGGCCTGAAAAACCTGGACACCCTGGTCGGAGAATGGTCCGCCCGTCTCCCCATCCCCGAAGAAACCATCCGCACCTACCTCACCAGCAACATCCACTACATCCTCGATGAAGTCTGCCTTGAAGGCATGCGCGTCTTCTTCCGCACCGCCGCCAATCTCGGCATCCTCCCCGCGTACACCCTCCCAATCCCCGAACCCGTAATCTGACTTTCGCGAGGGCGATGTCTCAAAAGCTCATATCGAAAGAGTCTGTCGTCTGCAGCGTCCTTAAAGCCCATATCAAAAAAAGCCGTCATCTTGTGTCACGACAAAAGCGGGTGCCCCACCTTCGCCGATTCGCGTTCTTTGAGAATCGGTTAAGGTGGGATAGCTCCACCTATCTACAGCCTCTTACAGCTTTCGTCCATTCTTTTTATAAATGCCTGTAATGCTGAGCGACCGGAAGGAGTCGAAGGACCTGCTTTTACCCGTCGGCCCTTTCCTGAACCCCAACCGACATCCCACTCATCTCTCCACCAGCGGAGGAAACAAATGAAAATCGGCATCCTCGGATCGGGCACCGTCGCCCAGACACTGGCAAGCGGCTTCCTCAAACACGGCTATGAAGTAACGATCGGCTCCAGAACCCCAGCCAAGCTGGCAGACTGGGCAAAGAAGAATCCCGGCATCACGACCGGCACCTTCGCCGAAGCGGCCTCCTTCGGCGAACTCCTCGTCCTCGCCGCAAAAGGCAACGCCGCCTTCGAAGCCCTCACCCTCGCCGGCGCTAAAAACCTCGCCAACAAAACCATCATCGACGCCTGCAACCCCATCGCAGACGCGCCCCCCGTTAATGGCGTCCTGCAATTCTTCACCGGCCCCAACCAATCCCTCATGGAAGATCTGCTGCGCCGATTCGCCGACGCGCACTTCGTCAAAGCCTTCAACTCCGTCGGCGCGCCCTCCATGGTCAACCCTCAATTCAAGGCCGGCAAGCCCACCATGTTTATCTGCGGCAACAGCCAGCCCGCAAAAGATCAAGTAACAGCAATCCTCGACAAGTTCGGCTGGGAAACCGCGGACATGGGCGCAGCGGAAGCCGCCCGCGCCATCGAGCCTTTATGTATGTTGTGGTGCATCCCCGGCTTCACCCGCAACCAGTGGACCCACGCCTTCAAACTACTAACCGACTGATTGAATCGGCACCTGACGAAGCGAGCCGATCCCCAAAGGATCGGCCCGCCGTCTATTCCCTGTTCCCTATTCCCCGCTCTTAAAACTCCCACCTTAGCAGCGCCGCCCCCACCGTAAATCCCGCTCCCGCCGCCGCCAGCAGCACCAGGTCGCCCTTCTTCAACTTCCCCTCTTCCACAGCCGTCTCCATCGCCAGCGGAATCGTCCCGCCCGATGTATTCCCATACTTCTCAATATTGATAATCACCCCTGCCGGATCCATCCCCAGCCGGTCCGCCGTCGCCGTAATAATGCGTTTGTTCGCCTGGTGCGGAATAAAACAGCCCAGGTCCGCGCCCGTAACGCCATTCCGCTCCAGCAGGCGCTCAGTCGCCTCCGCCATCTTGCGTACCGCAAACTTGTACACCGCCGGACCATCCTGGTAGATGTAATGCATCTTCTTATCAACAGTCTCGTGGCTCGACGGATTCAAACTCCCGCCGCCCTTCAGATTCAGGCTCACTCCGCCAGCCCCATCAATCTCGTGCCAGAAGTCGATAAACCCAACCTCGCCCTCTTCAGCCGGCTCTAGTAGCACCGCTCCCGCGCCATCGCCAAACAGCACGCATGTGGTTCGATCGCTATAGTCCGTCATCCGCGTATTCGCGTCGGCGCCAATCACCAGCACCTTTTTATGCGCACCACTCTCCACCATCTTCACGCCCGCCTGCAGCGCAAACACAAACCCACTGCACCCCGCAGACACATCAAATCCCCACGCGCCCTTCGCGCCAATCTTGTCCTGCACCAGGCACGCCGTCGAAGGAAACATCATGTCCGGCGTCACCGTCCCCACAATGATGCATTCAACCTCACGCGCCTCAATGCCCCGCGCCGCCAGGCATTTCTTCGCCGCCTCCGCGCACATGTCGCTCGTGCCCAGTCCCGGCGCAAGCTTATGCCGCTCGCGAATTCCCGTGCGATCCACGATCCACTGGTCGTTCGTCTCCACCAGCTTTTCCAGGTCTTGGTTGGTAATCACATCAGGCGGGACGTAGGTGCCAAGCGCGGTTATCTTCGCGCGCCTGCCCACAATAGGCCGAACAGTAAGGCTCAATGCACTTCTCCTGGAGCAGGCGGAGCCAGTCGGTCTCTGATCCCTGATCCCTGACCCCTGATCTCTGACATAAAAAGTACCGGGTGACCCACTGCGCCCGTACTAGCCCGTTACCGTTGCTTCCTTCCGGACCTGGCGGGGTTGGCGGGATTACGTCGCGTAGGACCCGGCACTGATTGATTTTACCATCTCGAAGCCTTGCTGCGGACTTGTATCGCTCCCTGCGTGATAGCCTCTCTCAGAGTCATCTCTCCCATGTACGACGAACCGGAAAAACCGCTCATTCTGGGACTCGCCCGAGACCGCTATCTTGAGTCACTCAACAATCCAAGCGGCGATCCAGAAGACGACGAAATCGACCCTGAAGACGCTGCTGAAGATCTCGCCCTGCAACAGGAAGAACTCGAGGAAAGGCGCCGTCAGGAAGAGTCAGACCGCGCGATGGGGCTCACTGACGAGCAGCGCGAAGACCTCTGGGCCAGCTTTCGTGACCGCCAACCGATCATTAATGCCTGCAATGTCGTCGTCGGTATCGTATTCCTGATTGGCGTACATTGGGCACTGGAAGCAACTAACAGGCGCCTCGCCGGCCCTACTCTTCCGGGACAGATTCAGCTTCTACCCAGCCCTTTTATGTGGTGGTTTTTCGCCGGCTTCGGCGCGCTCATTCTTCCCTGGGAGATCACTCTCCAACTGTGGGCGCTCTTCGGCGACCGCAGAAAAGTCTATCTCTACCGGCAGTGGCAGAAGCGGCCGAATGTCCAGTACGAGCGCGGCTCGTACAAGAATGAGCTTGGCCTCTACCACTGGTTCATCCTTCTCATTGCTTTGCCCATCGGCATAGCCAACATGTTGGCCTTGAACATGCGCTCAACATTGGGCCCTGACGCTATTCAGGAATGTGGTTACGCCTTCAGACCTTGTAGAGTCCTGCCCTATGCAGATGTCCGTCGAATTACATACGTCGCCGCTACCAAGGGTTCGAGCAGCAAAATCGGAGCAAGTCTCATCCTCGACTTCAAGCAGAACCATCGCTGGTCTTCGAGCGATTGGGGCGATGAAGCCAAGGACGTTGACCAGGCCGTGGTCGCCTTCTTAACTCACAAAATCTCACTACCTGTGGGCAGCGCAGGCCAAATCAAGGACATTCCGCCCCTCAACAAGTGACCCCTATCACGCCCCCACCATCGCCCCCTCCAACCGCCTGAAGATAACGTTCAGCACGTCGCTCTCCGCCACGTGCATCATGCCGTTCACCCGCAACTGCGCAATCTTCCTTGCCACGGTATTCTTCCCCGCCTCAATCAACACCGCGGGATCCGCCTGAAAATCCGGATACAGCTCGGCGAGATCCTTCTCCAGCCGATCCAGCGCATTCAGCCGTATCCGCGGCTCCTTCACATCGCCGGCCAGCAAATCATCACGTACTTCGTGCTTGATCTCCGACCACGCGGCAGCCTGCATGCGCGGCAATTCCGCTTTCGCCGTGTGCTCAGAGTGCCCATCTTCCTCTACCCACAGAGTCGCTGCCTGCGGTCTGCGCCGTGCCGAGTCGCGTTTTCCCTTGAACCCCAGAACATCGCGCGCATACACCCGCCTGTGCGTCCCCACCATGTGAAAGGGCATCTCGTTGTGCTCCAGCAGTTGCACCAGGAACTGCCGAGAAACCCCCAGCGTCCTGGCCGCCTCCACCGTCGTCAGCGCCACTTCGTCCTTCAGAAGGTTCACGGGCTTGCCCGCCTTCAGTTCCCCATATACATGGCTCAAGAACGAGTAAAGGCTCGCCGGCAGCGGCTGCGATTTGCCGCCCGCTCCGCCAATCGTCGTCTCCATCGTAAGAATCCGCTCGTAGAGGTCCAGAATCTCCTTGGGATCCCTCTCCGCGCTCGACATACAAGGCATTTCATCTCTTCCAAAAACCATGCGCCCCCTCTGCAAATCCACGCAGTCAAACGCTTAATTAAGCACCTTATACGTCGCAAACGCTATAACTGTCCAAGGATTCGTGCACAAAGATGCCTGACGTGTCACTCCTCGTGCACCCCCCCGCGTCCGGCGCCAAAATCCGATCCGGCTAAATAGGGATGTGCGATCAATTCCGGTGCAGGCGCATTCCAGAGGTGAATACCTCCTTAAACCTCATGAGGGCGCCCGCTCTGGCGAGTGGGCGCCCTCAATACGCATGCGCTCATGCATTTAGATTCAGAATGTAGCCCTCTCCTTATTGCGACATAATTTCGAGGGAATAGTAATCGGCGCGACCGCTCTGATCCGTGAAATGATCGAACGTCTCCACCATCAGAGCGCCATTCTGCAGACGGCCGATGATCGTCGTCTGCTTGAAGTTGAAAGTATAGAGCGCGGTAAACGCCACAGCTGGCGTGTCGGTCACATTGTCTGCAAAAATCAGCCCATTGACCATTCCCCAGTCGCAAGGGGTTGGCTGGCATGCGCCAAAGGCATGAACTGTTACTTCATTGCCTTTCGCAGCGATCACTACCCGTATCAAGCCACGGGTTTGATGGTCGCAATTCACCCACGTTCCGACAATGGGAGCGGGAGAAACTGCCAGCGGGGCTAGGAGCTTTGCTTTCCCGAGACGCTCAACCTCCTGCTCGAGGATGTCGGCCGGCGCCCGGTATTCCTGTTTTGTAATTGCAGATGGCATAAATGCCTCCTTCCTTTCGTGCACATTGCGTGCAATGGCGGGTTAGGGGAATTGCGCCTCAGATATCGCAAACGGTGGGCGAGGGAAGTTAGGCGTGCGATAGGGGCGCAGCGGGTACTGCGCCAGACATTCAATCGTTAGTCATGCGTGTTGTCTGTGATAGGCAGCACACCAGCATGTGACAAACAAATCCCTCCCTTCCTCTCCTTCCCTTCCAGCAATCCCGGTCCCGCTATCGCCAAAACTCAACCGCCGGTACAATAGATAAGTGAGCAAACTTCCCTCTCCCACGGCCCCTTCCGTGGGCTTTATTTCGTTAGGCTGTCCCAAAAATCTCGTCGATTCCGAGGTCATGATGGGCCTGCTCGATCGCGCCGGCGCGCGCCTTACCGCCGACGTCGACAAGGCTGACATCCTCGTCGTCAATACCTGCTCCTTCATCGACACCGCCAAGCAGGAATCCGTCGACACCATCCTCGAGATGGCTCGCCACAAAACCTCCGGCTCGGCCCGCAAGCTCATCGTCGCCGGCTGCCTCGTCGAGCGCTACCGCGACGAGATCCAGAAGAGCATCCCCGAAGTTGACGCCGTAGTCGGCACCGGCGAACTCGAGTCCATCCTCGAAGCCGCCGGCTTAAGCATGCCCGCCGCGCCCGCATCCACATCGCCATTCACCATCCTCACCACCGCGCAGGCCGCTGTGACTCATCCCGGCAAAGAATCTCAATCCGGCACGCATAAATACACGGCGCAATCGGATCGGGCAGTGGCGGTAGGTCCGGGCTTTATCCCGGACATTGAGTCGACCAAAGAAAACGGGGCTTCAGCCCCCGCCATCGCATACAGGCCCGAAGGCGACCTCCGCGAACAACAAGGCCGCTTCCGTCGCGACGACTGGCAAGGCGCAACGCACCTTCTGCCCACCTACCTCTACGACGAATCCACCCCACGCTTTCTCACCACCCCGCGCTCCTCCGCCTACATCAAAATCGCCGAGGGCTGCGACCACCCCTGCACCTTCTGCGTCATCCCCAACCTCCGCGGCAAATTCCGTTCCCGCCGCTTTGAGTCCGTCGTTGCCGAAGCCCAGTCCCTCGTCGCCCGCGGCGTCCAGGAAATCACCCTCATCGGTCAGGACACCACCTGCTACGGCGAAGATCTCGGCCTCAAAGACGGCCTCGCCACACTCCTTGACGAGCTAGCCCGCATCCCCAACCTCCGCTGGCTCCGCTTCCTCTACGCCTATCCCAACCGCATCACCGGCAAGCTGCTTGAAACCATCGCCAAACACGACAACATCTGCAAATATCTCGACGTCCCCCTGCAGCACGCCTCGTCCTCGGTCCTCAAGACCATGAAGCGCGGTGCCGGAGCAGATATCTTCCTCAAGACCATCCAGAAGGTCCGCGCCGCCGTCCCCGGCATCGCCCTCCGCACCAGCTTCATCGTCGGCTTCCCCGGCGAAACCGCGGAAGACGTCACCGTCCTCGAAGACTTCATCAAGGAAGCCAAGTTCGACTGGCTCGGCGTCTTCAGCTACTCGCACGAAGAAGGCTCGGCCGCCTACGCGCTCGAAGGCCAGCTCCCCAAGCGCACCATCGAGTCCCGCCGCCGCCATCTCATGAAGCTGCAACAGAAAATCAGCAAGCAGTCCAAGCAGCAGTGGGTCGGTCGCGAGTTAGTCGTATTAGCCGAAGGCGAAAGCGAAGAAACCCCGCTCCTCTGGGAAGCAAGAACCCAATTCCACGCCCCGGAAATCGACGGCAAAGTCTACATCAACGACACCGGCGAGTTAGACAAGTTAGAACCAGGCCGCTTCTACAAAGCCCAGATCACCGAAGCCCACGACTACGACTTGGTAGCCCGCATCCTCTCCCCCGCTCTCTAACTCCGTCTGCCTCCATCGAATGAATGCCCCCTCGCCACGTCTTTGTTTTGTGGCTAGGGTGGGTCGGTCAGCTCACCCCGCGATAAACTTCCTCCATGCGAGACACAGACTTCATCACCCCGCCCACCGCCCTACCTCTCATCGAGTCCCGCACTGCCGAACTCAATTTCGGCATGGCCTCCGAACCCCGCACCGGCTCTCTGCTCCAAGTCCTCGCCGCCTCCAAACCCAATGGCCGCCTGCTGGAGCTTGGCACGGGCACAGGCATGGCAACCGCCTGGCTCCTCTCCGGCATGGATACCCACTCTACCCTCATCTCCGTCGACACCGACCCCGCCCTCCAAGCCGTAGCGCGCCAAGCCCTGGGAGACGACCTCCGCCTATCTCTTGTTCTCGAAGATGGAGCCACTTGGCTAGCCCGACAAACTCCAGCCAGCTTCGACCTTATCTTCGCCGATGCCATGCCCGGCAAATATGAGTCCACCGATAAAGCCCTCGCCCTGGTCGCTCCCGGCGGATTCTACGTGATCGACGACATGATCCCGCAGCCAAAATGGCCCGAAGGCCACGACTCAAAATCCAAAAGCCTCCTCGACACCCTCGCGTCCCACCCCGGTTTCCACATGGCCTCCATGGCATGGTCCACCGGCATCGTCATACTGGTGCGAAAATAGAGACAAGGCGTTTGGTCAAACAAATCCCATGGCTCCCAAGAAACAATCCGCCAAAATCCTTCGCTGCCCCACCTGCCGCGAACTCGTCACCTTCGACGGCGAAGACTTCCCTTTCTGCTCCGACCGCTGCCGCAAAATCGATCTCGGCAAGTGGGCCTCTGGCGTCTACAAAATCAGCTCTCCCATCCTCGACCCCGAAGTCCTCGAAGACCTCGGCGGCCTCGGCCCCCACCGCAACAACGACAACTATGACGACTGAACCCCATCCAGCGGAGCCACTCGTCCCGAACAGCCACCCCACAAAGAAAACCCCCTGGGCCTGGACCACCGCCACCTTCTTCGGCGCCGGCCTCGGCAAACCCGGCCCCGGCACCTGGGGCTCCGTCGCCACTGTCCTCCTCTGGGCGGCCTTTGCCTGGTCCACCCATCCCTCTCCGCATATCCTGGCCTACGGCCTGTTCCTCCTCATCGTCTTCTCGTTCTTCCTCGGCATCCCCGCAGCCACCATCGTCGCCCGTGAATCCGGCCGCAAAGACCCCCAATTCGTCGTCATCGACGAAGTCGCCGGCCAGGCCATCACCCTCCTCTTCTGTCCTCCCGACTGGATCCACGGCCTCATCTGCCTGGTTCTGTTTCGTCTCTTCGACATCACTAAGCCATTTCCCGTCCGCCAGCTTGAAAACCTGCCCGAAGGATGGGGCATCGTACTCGATGATGTAGCCGCCGGCCTGTATGCTTTGGGTGTAGCATCTCTTTTACGCATTTGGTTCTAGAGGGGTCTTCCTTCATGCCACGCGCCCGATCACATTCCGCCTCTGAAACCCTCCCCGATCCACGCATCGACGACGTGATTCCTCCTGCCGCCCTGCCCTACGGCGAAGTCGAACTCATCGGCGCTCATCTCGGCCCGCTCAGCTTCGGTCCGCCCGCCGTACTCGTCGACGGCCACTCCGCCCACGTCCTCATGAGCCGCCCCACGCGCCTCACCCTACGCGTTCCAGAGGCAGCCTCCACCGGCTTTGTTGAAGTCCGCAACCCCGCCGGCGGCAGCAGCCTCGCCCCCATCCGCATCGCCCACCAGCTCTCTGAAGGCTTGCACCCCGTCACCAGCCCCGCCGTCAGCCGTTCCGGCATGATCTACGCCACCATCTCCGGCCCTCGCGGCAAGCAGACCCCCGTTTCCGTCGTCCGCATTTCGCCAGACGGCCGCGGAACCCCCTTCGTCACCGGCATCCTCAACGCCACCGGCCTCGCCTTCAATCCAGACGGCGACCTCTTCGTCACCTCCCGCGCCGAGGGCAATGTCTACCGCATCGACGCCTCCGGCGAGTCCACCATCTACGCTGAAGGCATGGGTGTCGCCACCGGCGCAGCCTTTGACCGTGACGGCAATCTCTTCGTCGGCGACCGCAGCGGCACCATCTTCAAAATCGATCCCCAGCGCCGCATCTTCGTCTACGCCACACTCGAGCCCAGCCCCGCCGCCTATCACCTCGCCGTCAATGAGGAAGGCATTCTCTTCGTCACCGGACCCTCGCTTTCCTCCAACGACACCATCTGGGCCATCGGCACCCATGGCCAGGCCCGCCCGTGGTTCCGCGGCCTTGGCCGTCCCCAGGGCCTCGCCCTCGCCAAAAACGGAGACGTCTACCTCGCCGCCTGCCTCCATGGCCGCCGCGGCCTGGTCCGCGTCTCCACCAACGGCGAAGCCTCCCTGGTCCTTGCTGGTTCCAACCTTGTCGGCGTTGCGTTCTCTCCCCTCGGCAACACCATCCTCGCCGCCAACTTCCAAACCCAGCCCGAGCTAAACGGCGCCGTCTTCGACGTAGACCTCGGCGTAGAAGGCATGACCCTGTTTTAAAACCAGATGACAGATTGCAGATGACAGATGACAGTTCTAAGAGCCCGTCTCCCAAATTCTGAATTCCGACCCACCCAAATTGAGCGTTATAAGCCAGTCCCTCTGACTCAGGGCTGTCACCTGTAATCTGTAACCTGCTTTTCCGTGATCTGTAACCTGTAATCTGTAATCTGCTCATGAAATCCGAAATCATCGCCGTCGGCTCCGAGATGCTCACCCCCGCCCGCCAGGACACCAACTCCCTCTATCTCACTGAGAAGCTCAACGAGATTGGTGTCACCGTCGCCTTCAAAACCATCGTCGGCGACCGCCGCAAAGACCTCGTCAACGCCATCCAAACCGCCCTCGGCCGCACAGACATCGTCGCCATCATGGGCGGTCTCGGCCCCACTGAAGACGACCTCACTCGCGAAGCCGTTGCCGAAGCTCTCTCGCTCACTCTGCGCCGCGACGCCACCCAGGTAGCCACCCTCCACACCCGCGCCGCCCAGTTCCGCATCACCATGCCCTCCAACAACCTCAAGCAGGCCGACGTCATTGAGTCTGCAACCGTCCTCCCCAACGTCAACGGCAGCGCTCCCGGCCAGTGGCTCGACGTCACCTTCCACGGCTACCGCAAGCTCCTCTTCCTCCTCCCCGGCCCGCCCAACGAGTGCCGCCCCCTCTTCGACGCCGAGTGCCAGCCCCGCCTCCGCCAAATCGTCCCTCCGCGTTTCATCGCCAAGCGCACTCTACGCGCCGCCATGCTTCCTGAGTCCCAGGCCGACAAGCTCCTCGCCCCCATCTACACCCGCTACAAGGATGTCGAGACCACCATCCTCGCCCACGCCGGAGACATCCAGCTCACCCTCCTCTGCACCAAGTCCAAGCTCGCCGTTGCCCAGGCCCGTGTCGACGAGCTCGCCTCCGCCATGGAAGAAGCTCTTGACGACTGGCTCTACTCCACCGGCGCAGAATCGTCCGATTCGCTTGAGCAGATCGTTCTCTATTACCTCGGCCTGCGTGTCTCCACTCTGGCCGTTGCTGAAAGCTGCACCGGCGGCATGATCGCCCAGCGCATCACCAGCGTCCCCGGCGCATCCCGTTCTTTTGTCGGCGGAGCCGTCGTCTATTCCGACGATCTCAAGCACGTCTTCGCCAACGTCCCGTCAGAGCTCATCGAGAAACACGGCGCAGTCTCGCAGCAAGTGGCGGAAGCCATGGCTCAAGGCATCCGCATGCGCACCGGAGCAGATTTGGGTTTAGGAGTAACCGGCATCGCCGGCCCCACCGGCGCAACAGAGTCCAAGCCGGCGGGCCTCGTCTACATCGCCCTCAGCGACATCAACAAAACCGAGTGCCTTGAAAAAGTCTTCCGCGGCGACCGCACCAGGGTAAGAGAAGTAGCCACCCAGCAAGCCTTAGACCTAATCCGCAAACGGCTGATGTAAGCCAAATCCGCGTGCTTTGTATCAGGGCATGACTTCAGTCATGCCGCAAGACCCCCAAAAATGAACGAGGGCTGGTAGGGGTGGGTTTTAACCCACCCATTTATCCCCCGCGGGATTTCCTTTCGGAAGGAGCCGGAGTTTCACCCCCCGGAAAAGCTCATAAAATCGACGCGGGTTAGGCATACCCCGATTTCGATTCGATCCCTTTAAAGAATCAGCATTGAAGATCGGTTATGACCGGATTAGCTTGCCAAAACGCGTTGCGGCATTTTCCAGACCGCCGCTTATGCACCATATTCAGTAAATGAGAGTTAGCGCACGATTTCCGCAAGACGTTGCTCCTCAGCTTGCTGAGAAACGATTGGCTTGAATTGATTGCTGGGGCAGACATTGCCGATATAGACCCCGTGAGGCAAGCAACTGAGCACTGCTTCGGTCGAATATGTGATGAAGAGAAAGATTACAGCCATTGCCGCGATCCTCGGATGGGCCTCGGCTGCCTGGGCAGCACAGCCCGCGCCTCTGACCGCTCTGCGCGCTATTCACGCCCTCACCAATGCCGAGGCCGCCCACGGCCTGCCGGTCGTCTTTGAAGCCACCGTAACCTATCTCAAAAAGGTGCGCCACATCTTCTTTGTTCAGGACGATGGCGCAGGCACTTATGTATTCCCTCCCGCCGACATCCCTGACACGCTGGTTCCAGGTGATCGCGTGTTGGTGCGCGGAAAGACGGCGCCCAGCTTTCATCCTATTGTGATGGGCGAGAGCGTCACCCTGCTCCGCCACGGCGCACCGCCGAAGCCCGTGCAGGCCACCTTCGACGAGTTGATCCGCAACCGGTACGACGCCTTGCTGGTCACGGTCCGCGGCGTGGTTCGCTCCGCCGACCAGGCGGAGGTCTTTTCGGGCGCCGATTTTGGCAGTCTGTGGGTGCTAACCGAGGGTGGTTACATCTGGGTGAGCGCCGACCGATTTACTCCAGAGAAACGCGAAGCTCTGCTGGATGCCGAAGTCGAGATCACTGGGGTGGAAGGCGGGCAATTCGACGGGAAGATGCAAAACCACGGTGTCCATCTCCACGTCTTCTCGCCTGAGTATGTAAAAGTTCTCCAACGTGCCGTCGCCAATCCGTGGTCCCTCCCCATCACTCCCATGGACGAGGTGATTACCAGCTATCATGTTACGGATCGCACCCAGAGAGTCAGGGTGCATGGAACCATCACTTACTACCAGCCCGGTTCATCCGCCGTCTTGCAGGACGGCGCCAGAAGCCTCTGGATCTCAACCCAGACCCTCGATCCCTTGCTGGTCGGCGATGTCGTGGACGCAACCGGATTCCCCGAGTCGCACAATGGTTTCCTGGCACTGGCCCACGGCGAGATACGCGACAGCCACGTTCAAGCTCCCATCGCGCCCTTGCCGACCAACAGTAAAGAACTCATCACCAGCAGCCATATCATCGATCTGGTGTCTATCGAGGCGCGGGTAATGTCCGCCGCCCGTGGAGCCACACAGGACGAGTACGGGCTGATCGCCGATGGCCAGTTGTTCACCGCGATTTATCACCATCCTCCCGTGGGACTGCAGCTTCCGCCCATGAAGCAGATTCCGCTCGGCTCCACGGTCCGCGTTTCGGGCATCTGCATCAACGAGGACCCCATTCCATTCTCCGAACAGGTGGCCTTCGATATACTGATGCGTTCCTCCGACGACATCGAAGCGGTCGGGAATCCTTCCCCGATCAACACCCGCAACCTCACCGTTCTCGTTGGCCTGCTCCTCGTGGTTATACTGGCGGTCGTCGCTCGTGGCTGGCTTATCGAGCGTAAGGTGCGCCGCCAAACCTCCGCCATGGCGACACGGGTTGAGTCGGAGGCTGCGCTGGAACGCAGACGCAGCGGGATTCTTGAGGCCATAAACGGAACCGAACCCTTGGCCGGAATTCTGGAACAGATTGTCGAGGTGGTGTCCTTACACCTGGGCGGTGTAGGGTGCTGGTGCGAGGTAACAGATGGCGCCCGGCTTGGAAAACGTCCATCTGACATTGAGAAATTGCGCGTCATTTCCTGCGAGATTCCTTCGCGTTCCGGGCCGTCGTTGGGCACGCTTTTTGCCGCCTTTCAACCAAACACACATTCGGCCGTGAGTGAGGCGGAAGCGCTGGCTACGGGAGTGCGCCTGGCAGCGCTGGCAATTGAGACCCGGCGACTCTACTCCGACCTGTTGCATCGCTCGGAGTTCGACCTGCTCACCGACATTCACAACCGCTTCTCGCTGGAGAATCAGATAGACACTCTGATTGAAAAGGCGAGAGGGAAAGCAGGCATGTTCGGCGTGATCTACGTCGACCTGGATAAATTCAAGCAGGTGAATGACATTTATGGCCATCACGTCGGCGACCTCTATTTGCAAGAGGCAGCGCGGCGCATGAAACAGCAGCTGCGCTCGCACGACCTGCTCGCGCGGCTGGGCGGCGATGAGTTTGCCGTGCTGCTGCCGATGGTGCGCAACCGCGCTGGGGTCGAGGAGATTGCACAGCGCCTGGAACATTGCTTCGACTCGCCGCTGGTTCTCGAAGGAAACACCCTGCAAGGCTCAGCAAGCTTCGGCATCGCCCTTTATCCAGAGGACAGCGCCACGACGGACGGCATCCTGAACGCTGCCGATGCGGCCATGTACACGGTTAAGAACAGCAAGCGACAGGTTGAGGTCAATCTGATCTAGGAGGTCCCGCCAAAGGAGTCTCCATCAACGCAGGTGATTTGCCACCCTCAGCGCTCGCATCCGCACCTCAAGCCGCCCGCAAAGCCCGCCGCACCCGAATCCGCTTCTCCCACTTCCGCGTCTGCGCAATCTCATAAGCAGACCACATCCGCATCAGCGTATCCATCTTCACGCCGAACGCCTTCTCAATCCGCAGCGCCATCTCGCTCCGCGGGGGAGCCGCAATTGGGCTATTCTGAAACTGGATGGATAGCTCGACAAACAACACGACTGCTTCCGGCAATCAGGAAACCCGAGTCCTGCTCGCCGTTGAGAAGTACAAAAAGGGCGAAGCCTCTCTTGGCCGCGCCGCTGAGGTTGCCGGGCTGCCTGTCGGCCAGATGATGACCGTTCTCAAGGAATTCGGTGTGCGCAGCCGCATCGAACACGAAGACTATCGTCAAAGCCTCGATCACCTGGCCAAAGTCTGGTAGAAACGCCGGGAGCCCAGGTCTCGCTTCTGAGACCTGGGATGGCATCTCAAGCCGCCCGCAAAACCCGCCGCACCCGAATCAGTTTCTCGCGCTTCCGCGTCTGCGCAATCTCATACGCCGACCACATCCGCATCAGCGTATCCATCTTCACGCCGAACGCCTTCTCAATCCGCAGCGCCATCTCGCCTGAAAGCCCAGCCTTGCCGTTCAGCAAGCTGGACAGCGTGGGCCGTGTACCCCAAGCACCGTCGCCGCCGCCGTCACAGACAAGCCGTAAGCCTCCACAATCTCTGTCTTGATGAAATCCCCAGGATGGGGAGGATTCTTCATCGGCATAATGTTTTCTCCTCGTCTCCTGGTGTCCTGCCTCTAAACCCGATAACAGAACAAAGGCTGTCATTCTGAGCGAACGGGGCGGCCGTCCACTCCTTCACAACCGGATTAAAACTGCGCCTCCGCGGATGATCTCGCCGATGCTTCGCCCGTCTAATTCCCCAGACCATCGGCTTCGTGGAACCTCCGCTCTCCTTTTTACTTCTTCACAGTGAGGGAAACGCCATGAGAACACTCGTCTGCAGAGCCTTGATCCTCTCTCTGATGTCGGCGCAACTGGCTGCACAACCCGCCCCGGATGCCGAACACGCACAGAAGATCAAGTCCCGAGCCGCCTATGCGCTCGATCACCATCGCTTCGTAGCTGTCGAGACGGCTGACCATCGCCGTTTCCAGGGCCTGGTCAGCGAAACGCAGCCGGACAGCTTTGTGCTCACCCTGCAGGGCCGGACCACAACTCTTACCTACGCGGAAGTGGAACGCATCTCTTGGCAGCAGCACATGCCTAGACCTGTTGTCGCGGTTCTTGTGGCAGTACCGGTCGCCATCGGGCTCTACGTCATTTTGCATCTACTCCTCGCAAAGAACGGATGAAGCGCATCGCAATCCGGGGAACACGGCGCCTTTGCAGAAAATTACCCTCCGCCAACGCATAATAGCTGCATGCCGAGCCCCACCCAATCGATGGTCCGCAACCCTGTTCGCCTCACCAGGGAAGCCTCAAAAAACAAATACCCCACCCCTCCCCCACAGAAATCCACCACTTTCCCGTCCCATCCGGACGTATAGATACCAGCCAATCCTTGATTCAATTAACCTTAACCGAAACGCTAAACCGGCCACCTGTTATCTGAATGGTAAACATAAGTACCCCGAAAACCCCTGTTTTTTGCGCATAATCGTGTGTTTTCGAGTCAAATCATGCGCAAAACTGCCTCATTGCGCCAATATCCCAAAGACGGCCACGCCGGTCGGGGTTCCCACATAGACCTTCCCATTCACAACCAGCGGAGTGATGTACTTGTTTCCATTGCCGAAACTATCCCGCCCGTTCGCAGCCTGTCCGCTGTTGTATAACTCATGCGCCAGGTTCGTCGCGTCATAAGCGTGCAGCACGGCGGCGGCACTGGTAGCTGATTCCAAAGCCCACACGATTCCGTTCTGAGTTCCATTGGCGGAGACACTCGGCGTCGCCCCAGGGTACGCAAACGTCGCCGTCGATTGGCTTGACGAAGTCGTCGCAAGCTTCGCGTTCGTCATCGGGAAAGCCTTCAGAGTATCTCCAGCCGCTCCGTAGTAAAGCACCCCGTTGAAAAACGCGGGTGTGGAATAGACCTGGCCGGCGAGCGCGCCAGTCACTACCTGGTAGATGTTGCTGTCGATAGGGGTGCCGGCACTGAACTTACCCATGTTATCCCGGTCTGCCAAGTAGATGTTACTGTCCTTCCCTGCGCCCACAATCAGATGATGGACAACGCCGCCGCTATCTGTCTGGTCCGGCAACAGAACCTCCCCGCCCGATCCCAGGTCTTCATCATCGTCTGATTCCGTCACCGTGTTATAAGTCTGGAAGTAATCGGCCACCGCCAGCTTCCCGCTGGTGGAGAGTTTGATCATCGCATTGCCGAAATCGTTCATCGTGGGGAAACCACTTGCATTGACGGTGGTGTCGTAGGTGCCATTCGCGTCTAGAAAATAGAGATTTCCGCTGCTGTCCGCGGCAATCCCGTCGCCGGCCATCCAAATTGAACCCTCGCTTCCATTCGGAGTCAGGTTCAGCACCTGTGTCTGCAGCAGCGTCGACTCGCTGTACCCCATCACCCATCCGGTATAAGGTCTATAGTCGCAATGCGAAGAAAAACCAATGTAGATAGTACCGCTCAATAACAGCAGAGCAGCGCGCTCCTTATATTGACCCGGCTCAAAGATAACATTGCCATTCGAGGAGCTATCTCCCGTCCCCGGATAACTCGCCGCAATCTCCGTCGGACTACCGTTGATCTCTGCGCCAGTCGTAATGTCAAGCGCATGGAGCCGCTGATGATAATTACCGCTCGCATCCTTGGTCATGCCGATCGTGAAGAGTTCGCCATTTGTCCCTTGCTTGCGATCAATCACCGGCGTCGAAGTGATTCCTATCTCGGGTGTAACCTGCCCGCAACCACGGTTATCACTTGCGGTTTCACCGCTCCCCAGCACTGAGGTCTTCCAGATCTGGACCCCGCTGTCTGCATCGAATGCATAAACGCTGTCGTTTTCAGTAGCCACATACAGCACATTGCGCAGTTTGCCGCCAGCAGTTACGTTAGCCAGATAAAGTGGTTCAGCGTCAACCAAACCATCCACTGTATCGAATCCGATCTTGCCAAACTGTGTGGAGTTCACATTACTCAGCGTCAGGATGGTCTCCTGCGCATTGAGCCCATCACGCGCGACGTCGTCGTGATAAGTGGTCACATCCGGCGCATTCGTCGTTGCAACGGCAGCCTGCACCGTCAGAGCCAGCGTCGCAGATTGAGTAAGGCTCCCGGACGTGCCGGTAAAGGTGACCGTCACCGTAGACGCCACCGCAGTCGAAGCAGCGGTAAGCGTTACACTCTGCGCCGTGCCCGGGGTCAACGTAAGCGCCGCCGGACTCGCCGTCACTCCGGAAGGCAGCCCGGTGATCGCGACAGCGACAGTGCTGCTGAAGGAGTTCACCGCCGTCGCCAGCACGCTGACCTTGGACCCTGCCGTCCCGGCCGTAATGCTCAGCGAAGTCGGTGACACCGTCAGCGAGAAATTCGGCGGTGGTACCGCTGCCGATACGGTTAGTGCAACAGTGACCGAATGACTGAGACTCCCTGAAGTTCCGGTAAGAGATACCGTGGCACTGCCGGCCGCCGCTGTTGAAGCTGCGTGAAGCGCCACGCTCTGCGCCGTGCCCGGGGTCAACGTAAGCGTTGCCGGACTCGCCGTTACTCCGGAAGGAAGCCCGGTGATTGCCACCGTCACCGTGCCCGTAAAACCGTTCTCCGGATTGGCTTGAACACTAATCTGTTGCTGTGCACCGCCGGCCACAAGCGCGGCTGTCGCCGGTGTCGACGAAAGCGAAAAGTCCGCTGGCGGCGGAGCAGGATTGGACCCTCCACCGCAAGACGCGAGAGCCACGCACAACCAGAAGCAAACCGCAGATGCGATCTTCGCAAACGTGTGCCGCAGCGGCCAATGGGCAGAGGTACGAACCGGTTCCGTCGCGGAGGAACTGACGGATCGCCGCGAGCCTGACTTCCTATTTTGCAATCGGGGATTTTGCAATCGAGGACCTCATGTAAGCCCGAAACATCGATTCAACAATCGGCGTGAACTGCAATTGCAAAAGGCAACTGCTGATAACGAAGAGAAGCTCCTAACGTGACAAAATAGACTTTTTCACCGCGGATGTCCACGAACTCTTCAGACTCGATCACGTCGGCGCCGCGCTGCTAGGTTCCTTTAGGGCGCCCAGGTTCCGATTTTTGGGACCTCGGATACCACTCATTGAGCTGAGTAACTATGTGTAACTCGGCCAGGCCGTGTGCCCTGACCCTTGCTTCTCAATCCTGTGTATCCCCAACCCTTGCACCAGACTAGCCTCTGCGGAGAGACGCAATGGATTCGCAACTCCCATTTCAGCGATACCGAGATCTGAAGCCGTTCCTCGCAGTTTCCACCGCTATGGGACAGTCCTCGGAAAGCGCGACTGTAAAAAACAAATTCTTGACTCCCATTCAAAAGTCGTTCACACTCCCCCATAAGCTTTACCCAAACGGCAAGGTTCCCCCACTCTTACTTCCCAAGGAGAAAAGTCTATGCCATCCCCCATGCAGTGCGCTGCAAGTAAACTCGTCCATCTTGGAGCTGTGGCTGCCCTCTTCACACCGCTCTGTGGCCCAATTGCCGCGCAAGCCGCCGAACAGCCGCGAATTGGAATTGACGATCAAGCCCAGGAGATCTGGCGCGAGACTATCCGCCAGATTGCTCCTCCGGATGAAGGCTGCTTCCACGCCTCTTTTCCAAGCACCCATTGGGAGCAGGTCGCCTGCAGCGAAGGAGTGCCTCTCTTTCACCCTTCGCCAGTGACCGCCATTCATAAATTCGCCATGCATCTCGCAGGTGAAGAGGAGACAGCCGGGAACGGTACGGATTATGTTGCTGAAACCTCTGGATTGACCACATCGGCAACCGGCAGCTTCCCCACCGTCACCGGTGTGACCTCCGAAACCGGCGTTGGAGTCGCAGAGTACGGCGATGGCGGAATCCTTGGAGCGAATGACTATTCGCTCCAGCTCAATACGGAGATCGATACCGACTCGCCCTCCGGCTGCACGCAATACCATAACGTAGCCTGCGGAACCTGGCAGCAATTTGTCTACGCGTCCAATTACGTATCAGGAAGCGACGGCGACATCTTTATGCAATACTGGCTGTTTTTCTCCGGACGGCAACGGTGCCCAAGCGGATGGGGAAATGGTGGATACTCTGAAGGGGTTCAAGCCTGCTACGAGAACAGCGCGACGGTTGCATTGCCCGATGTAAAGGCGAGCCAGCTTGCCACGGTCAAGCTCTCCGGATCGGCTGTGTCCGGCGGAAACGATACGCTGACGTTTACCATTGGCACCCAAGCCTATTCAACGTCCGGCAAAGATAGTGTGCTGAAGATAGCAAGCACGTGGGACCAATCCGAGTTCAACGTTGTCGGCGATGCCGGTGGTTCCGAAGCGGAATTCAACAGCGGCTCGTCCATCACCGTCAAGATCGCGGTCAGCAGTGGAACCACCAGCGCGCCCACGTGTCTCGGTCCGTCCGGAGCAGGCACCACCGGAGAAAGCAACAACCTCGATCTGGGTAGCTGTTCTGCAGACGGTGGGTCCACACCCTATGTTCAGTTCACTGAGTCCAACTAAAATGCCGGAACTCCCAGGTCCGGGGTCCCCACGGACCGGTCTTCGTCCGTGGGGTGGAGATCTCGCCTCTGAGACCTGGGATTCCTAAATTCCTCTTTCGCACCCCGTGCCTTCTCAATCAATGCAGCCACCTTGTTCCGCTCCGCCGGCCCTTCGTGCATCGCATACACCCGCTCCACGCTAAGGGGTTTCGCGCTTCACCGCCTGCGCGACACACTCCTGAGGGGTTTGTTGAGCGCACCCGGGGCCGCACCTGGATTGGGGCGTCGTTTCAGCATTCGCACAAACACTGGAACAGGCAACCAAGCACATAATCAGCAACACACTTCGCATCCAGAATCCTCCGCATATCATTGACTCAAACTCGAAGTCGCAGTAACTGGGTTCTGCAGAGTTCACTTCTAAGATTCGGGACGGCCAGCGCAGTTCTAAGGTCAGAAGCGCAACAACTGCCAGTTCCAGCGCACCACTGTCATCTGTAATCTGTAACCTGCATTTATGGTCTTCGCCAAACGCCTTCGCGAGGGAGTCATCAGCGGACAGATCACCTGCTCCGTCCGCATCTGGACCAGCCCGCACGTCATCGCCGGCAATCGCTACAAAATGGGTGACGGCCACATCCAGATCGACTCCATCACCCAAATCGGCTTCCCCGACATCACACCACAACTTGCCCGCGAATCCGGCTTCACCGGCATCCTCGATCTCCTCAAAATCGCCCAGCACGGCAAAGGCAGCAACATTTACCTGATCCGTTTTCACTACCTGCCCTCGCGTCGAACAAAAAGGCCAGCCTAGACCCGGTTCACTGTCCACTGTTGCTGGTTCCTATTGACAACCGCTCCCGCGCGATGTCCCATTCACTCATGGCTCGCACGTCCCATCCCCACGCTTCGAACGGTCGAAGCTCGTCTCAATTCAATCCTCTCGCCATCGCATTCATCGCGGCAATGGCCGTAACCATCCTCTGTTCCGGCTGTGGAGCCTCCGGGATCGGCAAGCAGCCCGCCTCCTTCGCCACCGCCGCCAGCCTGGTCGTCCAGAACGCCACGGACGCCTACACCGCTGCCATCGACCTCCACACCCAGGAGCAGGTCTACGCAGGCGATCTCAAGGTTGAAGCCGGCGAAACCTGGGACTATGCCACTCTCGTTCCTCTCCTTACTCCCGAGGAGCTCAAAGCCCGCACCCAGGTTCTCGATGCCCTCAAAACCTACGCCGAGTCGCTTTCGGCCGTAACCGGGACCGCTCCCTCTCCCGCCCTAGTCGCCTCCGCCAAGTCCACCGGCGCCAGCCTCAAGACCGTAAGCTCCACCATCCAGTCCGAAGCCGGCGACAAAAAAGGCGTACCCGTCAGCGCGGAAACCGCCAACATCGTCAGCACCGCCACCCTGGCATTTGGCGAATATCTGGCCGCCGGAAAAGTCAACGCCGAACTGCCCGCCATCACCGCGCAGGCCGATCCGCAGATTCAAGCCCTCTGCACGCTACTCACCAATGACATTGGCACCATCCGGAAGCAAACAAAAAAGGACAGCGAAGACCTGCGCCGCCAGCAATGGACCTTCATCACTGTGAACCGCGCAAAGCTCTCGCCCGTCGAACTCCGCACCGAGGTCGAAAAGCTCCCTGCCATTCTGAAAAGTGAACAGACCAGCGACGCCGCGCTGGCCAATCTGCTAACCGCCATCCAGCACCTGGCCACCGCCCACCACGCGCTCATGGTCGCCGCGCAGGCTAACAACCCTGAAACCACAAAGCAGCGCCTCGCTGATCTCGAAACCGCCGGAACCAGTCTCGGCAGCTTCTATCAAGGACTGCCCGCCAAGTAACCCGCAGCAACGGAGCCCGCCACCATGCCCGATTCGCCCGCCGCAGGCAATCCCACTGAAGCCCAGGTCTACGCCGCCTACCAGGCACTTCTGGGCACACTGAATACTGAAGCCGCATCCTGCACCGACGCCAACACCGTGCAGCTCCTCAACGATTCAGCGCAAGCCGTATCCGACGCCTTGACCTTGGACAACGAAGTTGACCTCCAGGCCAGCACTGCCGCCTTTACCGCTCTTACGCCTCAAATGAAGAAGGTCAACGACCAGTTGACCAAGCTCAAGGCCCAGATCGCCGCCATCGCCACCAAAATCGCCGACGCAAACAAAGTCCTCGGAGCCATCGACGACGTGTTGGCAATTGCCTCAAAGTTTTAGCGCATGCCAACTCGCACACCCAGTAGCGAGCTAGTGACTATTCCCTGGTCCCTCCTTCGCCAGCCGTTCCTTCAGCTGTTCCAGGTACAAACTCTCCGGCAATTCCACTCCGTCGCCAGACTCATAAAACGCCCCCATCCGCCCCTCCTGAGGATGATCCTGTCTCCCCTTGCTATGAATCACCCAGTTATAAGCACCCGGAGGGCTCTCCACCTGTATCTCGTCCACAGTCGAGTTATAAAGAACGGTATAAGCTCCCGCCCATCCATGCCCTGTGCCGAAGTTCAACCGGTTATAAGCGTCGAACCTTCCCTTCAAGGTTAGCTGCTCATACAGTGTTCCTGTCGCCCATCGGTGATGCGGCCCGGCATCCAGCTCGCCTCCCTTCGCCCATGAGTCCCGAAACACGTTCGGCCCCGCAACCCTTGCCTGCGTCGTCCACACGTGATTCAACCGCCCCGTCACGTTGCATCGCTGCATCAATACCTGTTGCCCATCCACGTTGAACGCGAACGGCGCAGCGGTCCCTTCCTTGATCGGCGTATCAATGTGGTCCCCCTCTACGTCCTCCACCGTGATCGCCCGTCCATGCTGAAGCACATAGACAATGTTGTCGTAGTTCTCCACGCGCACATTCCGCATCCACGCGTCTTCCACGCTTTCAAACTTTGAAAAAAGCGAGTCGAAAAAACTCCCCTCCGTGCTGGGTACGGCATCTGGAGCATTGTAGTTAGGCGCCTTTTTGAAAGCCGCCCCATCGCTGCGCAAGTTCTCCACTCCAACCTGACTTACCCGCTCCGGAAACTCATACTTCCACACCGTCGCTCCCTCTTCCTTTTTCATAGGTTGAGTTAGCGGCGCATCCAGCTTCAGCAGGTATCCCTTGTCCGTCTTGGTCATCGCCACCACCCGCCGGTCAAAGCGCAGCATCATGTCCGTTTGCCATTGCTCTATGTTTCCGCCATCGCGCCGCGGAGGAATCCGGTCCATCCCCAGGTTGTGAATGAAGCCCTCCGTCATGTTCCATTGCACAATCACCCGGTCCCCCACCGCGAAGAACCCATCCGGCGCATCCACCGTCACCGTCTCGGCCCCAAGCGGCACATACTCATCCACAATCGGTCTCTTGCTGCGCACTTCCTTCCACGCACCTCCTCCGCCAATGCGCAGAATCGCGTGCGGCAAACCCTTCGCCACCAGCGTCGTACCATTCGCGTCCATCCCGCTTCCCCGCAGCACCACCCCGCTCACATCCAGGTTCACCGTCCCCGCAATCCGGAACACCCCCGGCCCCAGCAACACCGCCCCGTGCATCCCGTTCGCGTCCAGCGGCAGCTTGCTCATACCTTCAATCGCACTCTGAATAAGCTCGGTCGCATCCTGCCCCGCAGCTTCCTGCCCACCCGGCGCATCCACTTTCACTTTCACCGGCACATCCGGAATCGGCGCTTCGCCTTCCTTGTATCCCGCCGTCGAAAAGTCCGGTATCCTGTTGTGCGCGGGGTCTTCTCCATAGAAAAGGTGTCCGTTCTTCATCTGCACCCATGGAAGATCCTCGCTCTTCGGCCCTGCACCACCCATCACTGAGTTCGCTGCCAAAGCAAAGTAAACAATCGCGCCCAGGAACTTCTTTTTCATGCACGCCATTTTAGTGCGTCTCCCGTTCTTCCCGGCTAACCACCAATAGGTGATCCCCATCACAATGCCCGAAATCGAACCGTGAAACCATAGCGTGAACCTCAAAGGGAACCTCTCTGCCCGTTCAATCACTCGGAGATCCAAACTTGAAGCTGGATGCATCCACATTCGTCGCCGATCCCGATCTGATTCAGGCGCTGCAAAAGCGCTCGGTCCCCGTTTTCTGCGACGAAAGCCGCGTCATTTTCCTACAGGGAGATCCCGCAGTCGGCCTTTACATCCTCATCAGCGGCGAAGTCACCCTTACCATGACTTCGCAAGCCGCTGAGCCTATCGTCTCCGTTCGCGCCGTCCCCGGCTCTCTGCTCGGCCTTCCCGCCCTGGTCGGCAACCAGCCCTACACCCTCACAGCCATCGCCCAATCCGGCGCGCGTCTCAGCTTCATCACCCGCGAAAACTTCAACTCCCTCATGCAGAACGATTCCCTCATGGCCCTCAAAGTCCTCCAGGTCCTCGCCGCAGAAGTCCGTTCCGCAAGAAACGCCATCCTCCAACGCTGACATCTGAACTCCGAACTCCGAAGTTTGACCTTCCCGCGCCCCAACTGCGAAACTTTCCCCAATGCAATATCGCGGAAAAGTGGAATATGCACGGGAGCGCAAGCTCCGCGACCGCAACACGCCTCTCTACCGCCTGTGTCACTGGCCCATCTGGATCTGGGTCTTCTTCCTCACCCCCGGCCCCCTCACGTTCTCCCTCTTTTCCGGCGGCTTTCACTGGGCCAACTGGACCTGGATGGCCATCGTTCTTATCGGAACCGGTATCGCCGGCTTGCGCGGTCAGGCGCCCGGCATGGAGCCCCGCCCCTACATCCTCCGCTTCGACGAGGACCGTCCCAACCCGCTCTACCGCCGCATCTGCTACACCTTTGCCTGGAACGCCGCCCTCAACTTCGCCCTGCTCAACCTCGTAGGACTCATCCTCGCTGTGATTACCGGCGTCTGGTACATGAAGCAGATTTACAGCTACGCCTACTTCCCCCTCTGCGCGGTGATCCTCTTCCTGGGCGCATGCGGCTGGCTTCCCCGCGTCGGGGTTTCCACTAAGGGCGAAGGCCATGAACGCCGATACTTCTACGGCACTGTCTGGGCAGTCACCGTCGCCCAGACCGTCCTCCTCATCTTCTGGAAGACCCTGCCCCACACCGCGGTCCCCATCGCAACCGGCAACTGGATCAAGCTAGCCGTCTACATCGCTGTTCTGGGTTTCATGGCGTGGCTCGCCTACCGCGGCAAACTCCACCGCACCCGCCCCATCCTCCCCGGCGACACCATGGTCGCCGACTAGCCCTCCGCAGCCCCTTCCGTCGGGTCACAACACGCCTCGAAACACGCCTCAGCGATCGATACCCTTAACCGGAAAGCCGTGTTCAACGCGGTGTAACTGGGTGCAGCTAATTCGGCACCGAAGATCGCGCAGAGCAATCCGAGTGTTATCCTTCATACCTCTCGAATCCACGAATTCTATGCTTGCGATAAACCGGAAGCCCGTCTCTCTCCTGCCGAAAATCATCTTGTTGTTGTTTTGGCTGGCAGCTCCAATATGCTTGCATGCCGATTCGATTTCCGGCACCATCGCCGACCCATCTGGCGCTCTTATTCCCGGGGTGCGGATCGAAATTACGGGCGGAAACCTCGCCCAGCCGATCGCACTTTCATCGGACACCGTGGGCAGGTTTTCTTCCCCCGATCTATCACCCGGCACCTATACGTTGCGGGCAACTCGAGATGGGTTTGAATCCCTGGTAAGAACGGTGGAACTAAAGGGAGGAGTGAAGCTGCAACTGAGTCTTGCCATCGCCCGGCAGCATGTCGACGTCAATGTCTCCGGCAAGAACATTGTCTATGCCAACTCCGACCCGGTTTACCGTAGCCTTCGTGGTCTGGGTCTCGGTGCCACGTTTCATTTCGATAAAGTCACAATCCCGTT
>JBEKUP010000045.1:0-45370 GCA_049514915.1 Occallatibacter sp.
CCGTTGCGCTGATCCGCCGCTTCGACCGGCGTGGCGACGGACAACGCCTGATGTACGTCTCCGCCGCCACGATGCTGGGCGTAGAGCCGACGGAACCCGAGGAACATTCCTACACCGAGATTGTGGACGCAATCCGCGTGCACGGGGCCAACGCACAAGCCGACATCGAAGAGTTGTGGCGCCGTATCGCCTTCTTGATTCTGATTACGAATGTTGACGACCACCTGCGCAATCACGGCTTCTTGCATGAAAATCGGGAATTCTGGCGGTTGTCGCCCGCCTTCGATATCAACCCGTCACCCGAGCCCGTGCGCGAATTGAGGACCTGGATATCCGCGTCATTCTTTTGGGAACAATGTCGCTTTCGCGCCGATTTTCAGCGCGGCGAGTACCGGCATTGACGGGCAGGACTTTGGTTGTCCTGACCATCAATACGTATCAAGGATGTAGTGCTGAGGTTGGGGCTTTATTTGCCGGTGTAGGTGACGTGCCACACGCTGCGCGTGCCATCGTCGGTGACGAACAGGCTGCCGTCTTTGGCGACTGCGACTCCGACAGGGCGACCCCAGACCTGGCCATCGGGGGTGACGAAGCCGGTGAGGAAGTCTTCGTAGCTGCCGTCGGCGTGGCCATCGTGCATCGGGATGCGAATGACTTCGTAGCCGGCGCGGTTTTTGCGGTTCCAGGAGCCGTGTTCGGCTGCGAAGGCATCGCCATCGTAGGCAGCCGGGAACTGGAGCTTATGGGTGGGATAGAAGACCATTTCAAGCGAGGCCATGTGTGGTTGGACGAGCACGTCGGGGGTAATCACCTTTGAAGAGATGTCAACACGCTTACAGTTTTTTGCCTGATCCGCAGTGAGTGCGGGCTCCTGGGGGTTGGGACCTGTGCCGTTGGCGCAGGGGTTGGGTAGGCGCGGGTCTTGATGACCGCCCATGTAATACCAGGGCCAGCCGTAGAAGCCGCCTTCTTTGATCGAGGTGACGTAGTCGGGAACGAGATGGTTGCCGAGGTTGTCGCGCTCGTTGGTGGAGCACCACAACTGGCCGGTAGTGGGGTTGACGGCTTCGCCGACGCAGTTGCGGATGCCGTAAGCGTAGACCTCAACGAATTTGCCCTCGGGGGTGAACTCGAGCACGTCGGCGCGATGGAACTCTTTGGGGTGGGTGTCCGGGTCGTCGACGTTCGAGCCGGAGCCGACGGAGACGAACATGTGCTGGCCGTCCTTTGAGAAGGCAACGTCGCGGGTCCAGTGTCCACCGCCCATGAGCTGCGCGTAGCCGGGAATGTCTGGGACGATGGTTTCTGCGGGTCCGGAAGCATGGAGGTCGCCGGAGTGGTACGGGAAGCGCTGAATGGTGGTGGCATTGCCTACGTAAATGTAGGATGGATTGTCGGTGGGATAAAAGGCGATGCCGAAGGGATGGTCGAGGCCGGTGGCGAACTTTTCGATCTGGGCGGCCTTGCCGTCCGGAGAAACTCCGCGAAGGACGAAGACGATTCCTGCACCTGAGTCGGCGAGGAAGAGATCGCCATTGGGCGCGGTGCGGATGAGGCGTGGCATAGTGAAGGTGCCGCCGCTCAACTTCATGAACTGCTTGTTGTCGGCGCGCTGCATTGGAGCGGAGTCGCCACCGGCATAGAGGGTGACTTTGAAACCGGCGGGCGCGATGGGCCATGCACCTTCAGGACGCGGGATGACGTGCGGCGTGTTGTTCACGGCTTCATCCGGGTTGGGCTGGGGCAGGTCGGCGAGCGTAATTTTGCGACGGACGCCGGGTTGCTGCTGATTCCAGTCTGCGAAGGCGGCCTGACCGGTGACGGTTTGTTGTGCGGGGAGAGCGAAGGGAACAAACGTGGCAGCAGCGAAGAGGGCAATGAGAGTGGGGAACTTCATGATTGGTTTTTCTCCGACTCGAAGGCAATATCTATCGTGACTGATTGGCGCGGTTCGCCCCCTTAATCATTTCAGGAGGGTAAGGCGAAATTCCTGATTATTGGATGGACGGAGAGGGAAAATAGTTTCGCAGAACGGGAATGCCGGATTGCCTGAGAATGCGGCTCGATCGCTTAAAAGTGCACTCCGCTTGTGCATGGGGGCTGAAAGTTAAGGCTCGCTGAAGACGCGGCTGTGTTGGCGATTATTCCAAGTAAAAACAAAGTGTTATTCTTGTTCCTGTTTGCGGGCGGCAAGGTTAAGAAGCGTTGAGGGAATCGATGGACGATCTACGTGCAATGGTGAAGGCTCCCGGCTCTGTTTATTGGGACTGTGTGAGCCTTGGCGAGGTGATGCTGCGGCTGGATCCGAGCGAAGACCGGATTCATACGGCGCGAACCTTTCGCGCCTGGGAAGGCGGCGGCGAGTATAACGTTGCTCGCGGACTCAGGCGCTGCTTTGGTTTGAGGACGGCGATTGCGACGGCCCTGGCGGATAACCCGGTGGGGCGCCTGGTTGAGGATCTGATGCTCCAGGGCGGCGTGGACCAGGAGCTTGTTCGCTGGGCGCCGTTCGACGGAGTGGGACGCAAGGTGCGGAACGGGCTTAACTTTACGGAGCGTGGATACGGCGTGCGTGCGGCGGTGGGATGTTCGGATCGAGGCAACACCGCGATTTCCCAAGTGAAGCCGGGAGACTTCGACTGGAGTTCTATTTTCAGCGCGGGACGCGGCTCGCGGTGGTTTCACACGGGTGGGATTTTTGCGGCGCTCTCGGATTCAACCATTGAGGTAGCGGGGGAGGCTATGGATGCGGCGCAGGGTGCAGGCACAGTGATCTCGTTCGATCTGAATTATCGAGAGTCGCTGTGGAAGTCGATTGGCGGGAAGACGAGAGCGCAGGAAGTGAACCGTGCGTTGGTGAAGAAGGTGGATGTTCTGTTCGGCAACGAAGAAGACTTTTCCGCGATGCTGGGTATGGAGATTGAAGGCGTGGGAAAGAACTTCGACGAGCTGCCGGTGGAGAGTTATGCAAAGATGCTTCGCGAATTGTCGGCGGCGTATCCGAATCTGAAGGTGATTGCGTCGACCCTGCGGACGGCGCATACAGCATCAGAGAACGCGTGGGGAGCGATTGCGTTGCACAGTGGCGGGATTGCTCACGTGGCGCAACGCAACGTTGACATTCTGGATCGCGTGGGCGGCGGCGACTCCTTTGCATCCGGGCTGGTATACGGAATCCTGGCGGAGAAAGGTGTGGAGTGGGCGGTGCGATGCGGGGTTGCGCACGGAGCACTGGCTATGACTACGCCAGGGGATACCAGTACGGCAAGCCTTGCTGAGGTGCTGCGTGTGATGGGCGGTGGTGCGGCGCGCATTTCGCGCTGACTCATTCTGTATTTTTTCGATTCGCAACTTTAAGAGAGAGTGGCCCGATGAAGATTTTGCAGTTGGCGGACGCGGTTCGGTATCGCACGATGACGACCGAGGAGTTGCGCGAGACATTCCTGATTGACGATTTGTTTCAGCCGGGGCAGATCGGGCTCGTCTATGTCGATCTTGACCGGACTGTGATTGGATCGGCGGTGCCGACGGGCGAGCCGCTGCGCTTGCTAACCGACAATGCGCTCAAGGCTTCGTATTTTACGGAGCGGCGCGAACTTGGGATTCTGAATGTCGGCGGCGTGGGTAGCGTGACAGTAAATGGGACGGCATTTGAACTGAAAAAGCTGGACGCATTGTATGTGGGGCGCGGCAATGAGGAGGTCGTGTTTGAAAGCGCGGAGGCCACGCAGCCTGCGGAGTTTTACCTGCTGAGTTATCCGGCCCACGCTGTGTATCCGACGCAGCTTATCCGTTCTGCCGAGCAAGCGAAGGTGACGCTGGGAGCGGCGGAGACTGCGAATCTGCGCGAGATTACGAGGTTGATTCACCTGGAGGGAACACGCAGTTGCCAGCTGGTGATGGGGTTCACGCAGCTAGCTTCAGGGAGCGTGTGGAACACGATGCCGCCGCATACGCACATGAGGCGCTCGGAGGTGTATTTCTACTTTGATGTTGCGGCCGATCAGCGGGTGATTCACTTGATGGGCCCGGGTCACGAGACGCGCAACATCGTGATTGCCAACAAGCAGGTGGTGGTTTCTCCGGGGTGGTCGATTCATGCCGGAGTAGGAACGAAGAACTATACGTTCTGCTGGGGAATGGGTGGGGAGAACCAGGTGTACAGCGATATGGACACGCTGGCGATTGCGGATTTACTGTAACGAATTTGCTGTAACCAGGAAAGGATCTGCACTTGATATTGGATCAGTTCAGCTTGAAGGGTAAGACAGCGCTGGTGACGGGATCTTCGCGTGGACTGGGCGCTGGTATTGCGATGGCGCTGGCCGAGGCAGGTGCGAACATTGCGACTCATGGTTCGACAGCAATTCCTCGATCGACTCACGAGATGCTGGAGAGCGTGGGGGCGAACCAGTTTGCAGTTGTTGGTGACGTGAGCAATGCAGCAGCATGCGAACGGATCGTGGATGAGGTTTACCAGCATTTCGGGGCGATCGATATTCTGGTGAACAACGCTGGAACAATTCGGCGGGCGGCAGCGATTGAACACTCCGATGAATACTGGCAGACGGTGATCGATACGAATCTATCCAGCGTGTTTCGACTGATGAAGCATGCGGGGAAGCACATGCTGGCGCAGGGGCACGGCAAAATCATTAACATCGCTTCAATGCTGACGTTTCAGGGTGGAGTGTTTGTTCCTTCCTATGCCGCGGCCAAGGGCGGCGTAGGACAACTGACCAAGGCATTTGCGAATGAGTGGGCCGGAATGGGCGTGAACGTGAATGCGATTGCGCCTGGGTACATGGCGACGGACAATACCGAGGCATTGCGCAATAATCCTGAGCGGTCGCGGCAGATCATGGAACGGATTCCCGCGGGACGATGGGGTTGCCCCGAGGACCTGGCAGGAGCGGCGGTGTATCTCGCATCGAGCGCCAGCGACTATGTGCATGGGCATATTATGGTGGTCGATGGCGGATGGCTGAGCCGTTGATGCGCGAATGAGAACGGGAGTCATGTCATGAAAAAGGTAGAGGTGTTGAAGCGCATCCAGGAGGTCGGGCTGCTGCCGGTGTTGCGTGCGGCGTCGGCCGAAGAGGCTTTGGCGCTTGCATGGGCGATTGAGGCCGGGGGCATATCGGCGATTGAGGTCACGATGACCGTTCCCGGTGCGATTGAAGTCATTCAGACGCTGATCCGCGAGGCCGGCGACCGCATCCTGATTGGAGCGGGAACGGTTCTTGATCCGGAGACCGCGCGGGCCTGCATGCTGGCAGGCGCGAACTTCATCGTGAGTCCCTCACTGAATCTGAAGACGATTGAGATTTGCCACCGATACAGTATCGCGATTATCCCCGGCGCACTGACGCCGACCGAGGTTGTAACAGCGTGGGATGCGGGCGCCGACGTTGTGAAGGTATTCCCATGCAGCGCCATGGGAGGCGCAAAGTATCTGAAGGCACTGAAAGCGCCGTTCCCTCAAATTGAACTGATCCCAACCGGGGGAGTTTCGCTGTCGACCGCGGCAGAGTTTCTGGCGGCGGGCGCATTCGCGCTGGGGGTGGGCGCGGACCTGGTGAACGCGCAAGCAATCGCAGCGGGCACACCGGAGACAATCACGCACAATGCGAGGCAGTACGTGGAGATTGTGCGTGCGGCGAGTGCGTTGCACAGCGTGTAATCGAAGGTAATCTGCGACTGATGGGCATGTCGGTGAGAGGCTTGCGACCGAGCGGCTGCCGCGAGGTTGTATATTGGCGCTATGTCGCTCTGGAACGCCTTTCTGGTCGCATTCAGCGTGCTGCTTCCGCTGATTAATCCGCTAGGTTCGGCATTGGTGTTTCTGGGTCTTGCCGGCGAAGCGCCGCCGCAGGTCTATCGCCGGCTGGCGCGCAGGATTGCGATCAACAACATCATTTTTCTTGCGGTGATCGAGTTGCTGGGCGCGGCGATTCTGAATTTCTTCGGAATATCGCTGCCCATTGTGCAGCTTTCAGGGGGGATTGTAATTGCGGCGATGGGGTGGTCAGTCTTGAACGAACGGGACGCCGGCGCCGCTTCAAGAAATAAGCAAGAGGAGAGTGAAGCGCGCGCCGAGACGCGGGAAATCTACCTCCAGCAGCAGACGTTTTATCCGTTCACGTTTCCAATTACATCGGGTCCGGGAACGCTGGTGGCGCTGCTGACGCTGACGGCGCGGATGTCGAGCCACAGCGTATCGAAAGATGTCCTGGCGCATGTTGGAGTGTTTCTTGCGGTGGTGGCGTTGAGCGTGTTGGTGTACTTCTGCTATGCGTACGCGCCGAAGATTTCGAAGGCGATCCCGGCCTCGACGGCGCATGGAATTCTACGGGTGGTTGCGTTCATTCTGCTGTGCATAGGAGTACAGATTGCGTGGAATGGGCTGGCGGCGCTACTGGCGGGAGTGATCAGGCCGTAACGTAAGTGGGCGATGCAACGTGCCCCTTGATCTGGTTCATCATGCCAAGCATGTCCCAGTTTTGCCACACCTCGACTACCTTGCCATCTTCGACAAGAAGAACGGAGAGGCCTGTCACGCGGACTTCCGCTCCAGTGGGAGGAATGCTGAAGCCGAAGCCAGTATGTTTGGCCGTACAGGTCCAGCGAACGCAGGCTTTGTCGTACTCGGCGAGAATATCTTCCACATCGACGTGAATGTTGGAGAACGTGTCCTGCATGCGATCGAAGAAGAGCAGGAATGGCTCGATGCCGACGGAGTCGACGCCAGCGTCATGGAATACGACGTTGGGCGAGAGCAGTTCAGCAATTGCGCCGCGACGTCCCCGATTCCAGACCACTTCAAACCAAAGCCTGCCCAATTCCCGCGCTGTTTGTGGCATGATGGCTCCCCGTTTCGTTTGGACCATCGTAACCGACTTTGTGTTGTGCTGCGTGAAAATTTGAAGCTTGAATGAGGATACTAGAGCGGAACCAGAATAACTGCACCCTGATTGGATATCTGCGAGGTCGCCGCTCCTTGGGGTCGCGTCGACTTGAATGCATTGGCTTCGATGTATAGCAATTCTGGTTCCGCTATAGCCGTTTCGACAGGAGGCAAATGGTGGGTTGAGAATCGGCTGAGTGCGTTGCATGGGGAGATGGCTTCCAGCGTTTATTCGGGAGCGGTCCAGAACGATAGACTGATTGTTTGGAGAACGAACCGATGACAGGGAAGTTGGAGTTGATGCTGGGTCCGATGAGGAGCAACAAGACGGCGGAGCTGCTGCGCCGCGCGGATATGCGGCGGCAATATGCCGGACAGTATGTGATGGTGCTGAAGCCCAGCGACGATACGAAGGGTGGTCCGGGAGTGGTGGAGAGCCGGAATCCGAAGGGCCACGTGAAGATGAATGCGCTGGAGTTTCGATCGAATGATCCGTGGGAGGTTCTTCCGGCGATCAAGGCGAGGGAAAAGGAAATCGGCAAGCGGGTGGAGTGCATTGCGATTGACGAAGGGCAGTTTGTGGAGGGGCTGTTTGCATTCACGCACTGGCTGCTGGATGCCAACCACGATGTGCTGGTGGCGGGGCTGGACCTGGACTTTCGAGCGATTCCATTTGGAGAGATGCTGAACCTGTCGTGGTTTGTGACGGCGTACGGCGGAAGCGTTACGGAGTGCATTGCCTACTGCGCGTGCGGGAATCGGGCTTTCTACTCGCAACGACTGATTGAAGGGCAACCTGCGCCATATGACAGTCCAATCAAGATGCCGGGGGACTCTTATGAGCCGCGCTGCGCGGAGCATTTCGTGTTGCCGGGAAGGCCGCACTGAGGAGTTTTCAGTTGTCAGTTTTCAGTAGTCAGTGGCCGGTTCTCGAGAATCAAATGGCTGCTTAAAGGGTTGTTCTACATAGCTGAAAAGGTTGCTCAAGTGGTTACAAAACATGCGAAAGGTATGCTCAAGTGGTTGCCTTTCGCGTCGACATGAACCTTGCGGGCAGCCTTTTCGAGATGTTTCGGTTGCAGGGAATTGAACTAAATGGAGTAAAGGGTTGCTTAGAATTGAACGCTTTTTTGCAAATTACGCTGATTTTGCACGGGTTATCGACTTAACGTATTGATTCTGTGCTAGTTACTTTGGTTTTGTTTGCTGTGCAGGGGCGCGCGGAATGGCTGCACATGTTCCCCCTGGCAATGAATCGCGGCGACCTTCCGGGGCACCCGGGTTGCTACTTCGACAGCGGTGGTTAGCGCTGTAGAGTTGGAAGAGGCGACGCGCGGATTCTGTGCTTGCCTTGTGCGCTTTGGGCGATTCTCTTTGACTACTCCTGACAAATCGAATGCGGCGAGCAACAGGGAGTTGCTGACTGGGTTGCTGCGGTCGGTGTTTGGGTTTCCCGGGTTTCGGGCGAATCAGCTGGCGGTTTGCGAGGCGGCGCTTTATGGGCGCGACCTGTTGCTGGTGATGCCGACGGGGGCGGGGAAGAGTTTGTGCTACCAGTTGCCGGCGATTGCACGGGGAGGGACGGCGCTAGTGATTTCTCCGCTGATTGCGCTGATGGAAGACCAAGCGGCGAAGCTGGCTGCGTTGGGATTGCGGGTGGCACGGATTCACTCCGGGCTGGAACGCAGCGTGGCGCGGCAGGCGTGCGTGGACTATTTGAACGGGAGTCTGCAGTTCCTGTTTATTGCGCCGGAGCGGTTGCGGGTGCCGGGGTTTGCGGAGATGCTGGCGAAGAAGAGGCTGGCGCTGATTGCGATTGACGAGGCGCATTGCATTTCGCAGTGGGGACACGATTTCAGGCCGGATTACCGGATGCTTGGGCAGTGGTTGCCCGCGTTGAGAGGGCAGGGACCAGGGACTGAGGGACCAGGGACTAAAGGGCCTGAGCGTGTGCCAGTGTTGGCCCTTACGGCTACGGCTACGCCGACGGTGCAGGCGGATATTGTGGCGCAACTGGGGATGGTAGGGCCGGCGAAGTTCATTCATGGGTTCCGGCGGGAGAACCTGGCTATTGAAGTGGTGGAGCTTCCGGTGCCGGAGCGGGCGGGCGCGATCGGCGGGCTGCTGGCGGATGCGAAGCGGCGACCGGCGATTGTGTATGCGACTTCGCGCAAGCAGGCAGAAGCGCTGGCCGAGGAGATTTCCCACGGGAAGCCGGGCGGCCGGATTCGGGCAGAGGCTTACCATGCGGGGCTGGATGCGGAGACGCGGGAGCGGGTGCAGACGGCATTCCAGGCGGGCGAACTGGAGGTTGTGGTAGCGACGATCGCGTTCGGGATGGGAATTGACAAGGCGGACATCCGGACGGTGATTCATGCGGGACTGCCGGCAACGCTGGAGGGCTATTACCAGGAGATTGGGCGAGCTGGGCGGGATGGCGCGCCGAGCCGGACCTACCTGATGCATAGCTATGCCGACCAGCGGACGCACGATTTCTTTCTGAATCGGGATTATCCGCCGGTGGGTCAACTGGAGCAGGTGTTTCGGCTGCTGAAGGAGGAACCGCAGCATGTGGATGAAGTGCGGGAACGGGCAGCGAAGGCTTCAGGACTGGGCGAGGAGGAGTTCGACAAGGCGCTGGAGAAGCTGGCGATTCACGGCGGTGCGCGGACGGATTTTGGCGGTAATGTGACGGTGGGCGGGCTGGGATGGAAGAAGACGTATACGGTGCAGGCACAGTACAGGGCGGAACAGTTTGAGAAGGTATTGAAATTCACCACCCAGCATGAGTGCCGGATGGCGGCGCTGGTGAGGCACTTTGGGGATGTGGAAGACGCGAGCCGATTGTGCCGGGGATGCGATGTGTGCGATCCGGCGGGTGCGGTGCTGCGGCAGTTCCGTTATGCAACGGCGCAGGAACGGGCCGTGGCGGAGCGCGTGATGCTGGAACTGCGCGGCGTGGATTACAGGGCGGCGGGCACGCTGCAACGGGGCGTGGATGGCGCGGGACGGATGAGCCGCGGCGAGTGGGACGGACTGTTGGGAGCGCTGGTGCGGGCGGGACTGGTGGAGATGGAAGAGGCCGAGTTCGAGAAGGACGGAAAGGTGTTGCGGTTTCGCAAGGTAATGCTGACGGAAGCGGGGCAGGAATGGCGGCCGGGATCGCATCTGGAGCTGCTGATGAGCGACGGGGTGGTGGAGGAATTTGGAGCACGCGATGGTGGGAAGGCCACGACCCGAAAGCCGGCGGCGAAGAGTGGGGCCGCAAAGAGCGGGGCAAATGTTCTGAGGGGGACACAACTTGGCGAGCCAATAACGCCGGTGCGGTTGACGGCGGAGGGTGAGACCGTGGCTACGCGATTGAAGGAATGGCGGTCTGCGGAGGCGAAGCGGCTAGGGGTTCCGGCGTATGTAGTGCTGCATGAAAGAACGCTGACGGCGCTGGCGCAGACGCGGCCGAAGAGTTTGAAGGGGATGCTGGCGATTGACGGGATTGGGCCGGCGAAGATGGAAAAGTATGGGGAGGCGATCCTGGAGATTTGCGGACGCGCTGTGAGCTAGAGCAGTTTGGGTTAGTGCTTTAGGGCAGTTTGACAGGATTGCGCGATCTGAAATGAACGCCCTATTGCGCGCAGAAGTGGGCGGATTTTCCACAGGCGCTGGATGGAAGCTGATGATAGATAAAGTTTTCCCTTGGATTTTCAATTAACTTGTCACAGAATATTTACACACGCATTTCCCCTCTTTAACAGTCCTTTAGGCTCGACCCGTCAATCTGGTTGTAACACCAGTGGTGCACGAGAACCCCATCTGCTTTGGATTTGAAAAAAGATAAACCCAAGCTTTCTGTGAGGAGAGACATGAAGCAGTCATTCTGGAGGAGTGTCGCAGTGCGCGGCTTGCTGATTGTGGCCGTGCTCGCCTGTTGTTTGCCAAGCGTAGCGCAAGGGACATTGGGTTCGCTGAATGGGACGGTGGTTGACCCGTCAGGAGCTGCTGTGGGAGGCGCCAAGATTACGGCGACCAACGCGGCAATCAATGTGACGTCGACTACCACGACATCGGCGACGGGATATTTTCAGATATTCAACCTGCCGATCGGGACCTACTCGGTGAAGGTTGGGCATGAGGGGTTCGACACGACGGAGGTTTCCGGCATTACGGTGCAGGAAGCCCGCGCGACGACGATCGGCGTTTCACTAAAGCTCGGAAAGGCTTCAGAGTCCGTCGAGGTGACGGCCAATCCTCTATTGAATGCGACAGACACTACCAACGGATACACGATGGACGCGGCGCAGATTGAACTGACGCCGCTGGCCACGGGAAGTTTTACGCAGTTGGCGGTGCTTGCGCCGGGCGTAAGCGCGGAACTGCTCGCCAACCTGGACTCAAACGCGGGACTGGGCAACCAGAATATCTGGGCCAATGGGCAGCGCGCGACATCGAACACGTTCCAGATGAACGGCGTGGATTCCACCAACCTCTTCAACGGCTTGACCTCCAGCGGCGACGCATCGCAGCGGTATAACTTCGGCGTTGGAGAGACAGACACGGTTGGCGGCGAGTACGGAACCGGAACGTCGGTGTATGAATCGAATGGGAACAGTTTGCCTTCGGCTCCTCCCGAGTTTCTGCAAGAGTTGCGCGTGAACACATCGATGTATGACGCGCAGCAGGGCGCGACGGCCGGCGCACAGATTGACGCCAACACAAAGTCCGGCACGAACAACTGGCATGGACAGGTGTACGGATCGTTTGCGAATAACTCGCTAAATGCCGCGCCCTTCTTCTTCAAGCAGGAGTACTTGCTGAGCACGCAAGGTGTGGGCGCGTTTCCAGAGTCTCTGGCCAATCCATGGTTGCAGCGCTGGCTTTCAGGCGGGGCGGTTGGCGGACCGTTGTTGAAGGACAAGCTGTTTTTCTTTGCAGCGTATCAGCACGGAAACAACGCGGACCAGGCGACGGGTCTAACGCAAATGAATGTGCCTTCGGGGCTTTCAAATGATCGGTCGACTGCCGGCCTGGAAAATGCGCTGACGAGCTGGTTCAATGATGGAAAGACGCATTCGGTGACAATTAGCCCTATTGCGGCAGCGATCATGAATGCCAAGTTGCCGGACGGCAGCTACATGATTCCATCGGCGCAAAGTACGGGCCAGTATATGTACGGAATTCCCAACGTGACTTTGATTGGAACTTCGGTTCTTGCCACGGACCAGGCGACAGCGTCACTGGACTACGACTTGACTTCGAAAGACCGCCTCTCGTTCAAGTACTACTACCAGAACGATCCGGTGCAGAAGCCCTATGGACTTTCGCAGACCGGCGGTTTTCCTTTGACCCAAGAGAACGGATCGCAAGTGGGTGCGCTGGATAACACCATTGCGATTGGTCCAAGGCTGAACTGGGAGCAGCGGCTTGGTTACGTGCGCATGTTCTCAAACAGCTATGACAAGCAGACCGTTGTGCCGGATGCGAGCCTCGGTTCGACGTTCGGCATAGGTTCGGGTGACACGACCGGGCTTATCGCCGGGGGTGAGATGCCCGGGCTGGACATTCTGGAATTTGCGTCCAATTTCTCCACGGATTCACCTGCGCTGCGTGTTGGTCCTTACAGCACCGAGAGCACGACGATCAACACCGGCTACTTTCAGAACCGCTTGAACCCGTCGACGAACCTGATTCTTTCGCTGGGAAAGCACACGATTGTAGCGGGCGGCGGATACAGCTATACGCAGTTGAACATCGAGAACAATCGGCAGGGCATGCTCAACGTTGAAGCAAAAAGCTTTGAGACTTTTCTCGAAGGGGATGCGTATAAGTCCAATCTGATTGACAGCGTGGTGGGCGGAAGAAATACCGCGGATCGTTATTACCGCTCGAATGAGATTGGAGGCTATCTTCAAGATAAGTGGCAGTTACTTTCGAACCTGAGCATCACAATCGGCGGCCGATACGACTATCATGGCGGACTCACCGAAAAATACGGCAACATGTTCAACTTTGATCCGGCGCTTTATAGCGTGACGGGAACAAGCACCACTGGATTCACGGTAAACAATGCCGGTTTTGTGGTGGCACCAAATAACCACTACGCCAGCAGCGTGCCCGCAGGCAACCTGGCGGGCAGCGACTCGACGTTGAATGGCCGCCAGTGGGGCCTTTCTCCGCGCATCGGTTTTGCTTGGGCTCCGAAGCAGAATGAAGGCAGGATCGTATTCAGCGGTGGGGCGGGCATGTACTATGACCGCGGCGAATTATTCAGTTATCTGTCACAGCCTTATGGCGCAGCGGGCGGCGGTGGTGTTTTCGGCGTTACGCAGTCCGCTCCGCTGGCAACGCTGGTGACGGGTGCGGGCAAGACTCTGGCGAATCCGCTGGGCAAGCCGTCGTATGTTCCGCCAAGCGCGAATCCGGGCACGATTAATCAAGCGTTGCAGACCGAACTGAATAACATCGCGGGACCAACGTCCGAGACGTCCTATGGCCCCGCGTGCGGCGCGATTGCGAACCAGGAAGACTATACGGCCTGCACGCCGACGATCGACTTCGGCGCGTATGGCGACAACAACGTGCTGCCGTACACCATCAACTTCACGCTGAAGACGCAGTGGCAACCGCGCAACGATCTGGCTGTCGATCTGGGGTATGTTGGAAACCGGGGCCGGCATTCGGTGATTCCGATTCCGTTCAACGAGCCGGGGATTGCAACTGCGTCGAATCCGATCTGGGGTGAGACGGCGAGTTACGGCTGGGAGGTACTGAACGCCAATCGCTTCGACGCCAGCGGATACGATTATGAGCCGATTGCCGGCGAACCGTGGAACACGTATAGCGGCGGCAACATCGATTTCCGAGTGCCGTACGTGGGCTACAACTACAACGCCGCGCTGTTCAAGACGGTTGGCAACTCTGCGTACGACGCTTTGCAGGCGCACCTGGAAAAGCGGTTCTCGCATAGTTTCCAGGCGGGGGCCAGCTACACGTGGAGCCACGCGCTGGATGAACAGAGCGACATTGGCATCTTCTTCACGGGCGATAACCCGGACAATCTGCGGGACTCATGGGCATCGTCGGACTTTGACCGCACCAATGTGTTCAGCGCCAACTTCATGGTGGTGGTGCCGGACACTGCCAAGGTGCACAGCCTGGCATCCTACTTTACCAACGGCTGGGGCCTGACTGGCCTGGCCGTGGCGCAAAGCGGGCAGCCGTATTCGCTGTATGAGTTCTATGGCGCGTCGGGCAGTCTGTATGTCGGCAACTATCCGAACTTGATGAATCCTGTGCTTGCGATCAAGGATCCAGGTGATCCGAAATCTGTATTTACAGGAAACAAGGGCAGCTTCCGCGGTTCCGGCGGGAACTACATGCCGGCGCTTGATCCATCCCAAATTGCCATCAACTATCTGCAACCGGGAGAGAAGGGAATTCCGGTGTCGACGGGCAGCGATCCGCAGGACATTTACGAGACGGATTTTGCTCCCAGCGACCAGCGCAATCTCTTCCGCCAGGCATTCCAGAAGCGGCTTGATCTCTCAATCAGGAAGAACTTCAAGATTACGGAAAAGATCAGCTTGCTTTATGCCTTCAACGCTTTCAACGTGTTTAACACGACCAGCCTGGACGTGCCGCAGAACCAGACGCAGATTGCGCAGAGCGATGCTTGTTCCACTGCGGAGATTCAAAACAACCCGTATAACAATTGCGCGCAGGGCTACCTGAACTATGGACAGATTGCGACGAGTAATAAGCCGTCCGATCAGCAATCGGCATTGGCGAATGAGTACGTGTTGCCGGTTGTGAACGGGTCAGGGAGATCGACGACGGTTCCGACGACGTTGACCGCCGGCCAGGGGACCTGCACCACGTATGGGTATGCTTCCAGCTCGGGCTGCCCGAACAACGGGGCGACTTTTGGCTCGGTGACAGGGGTGATTGGTGGTGCGCGGGCGATCACGATGGGGGTGCACCTCACCTTCTGATCGATTAAACGTTTGAGTGCGTAAATCGGGGTCTTTTTGGGGCCCCGATTGCGTTTTTTGGGGATGCTGTGGTGGGAGTTAGCACGGCTTGCGAAGAATTTGAAAAAGTTTCCAAAATATTATTACCGAAGTGTGTTACTTTGACCTTACAACTGCTACATTATCTGTAATTGTCGTCTGGTCAACCTGTTGTCTGCGATGCTTTGGCCGATTTTTTGGTCTATGAGGTGTAGCCATGCAGTGCCCGAAGTGTCAGTCCAGCTCTGTATCCGTAATGCCGGCAGAGATCCGGCTCTACCGTAATCGCCAACGCACGTTGAGCCACCCCCCCATGACGCCTTCGCCCGATGTGCGGATGTGCGTGGATTGCGGATGGTCCGAGTTTTCAGTGCCGGAGTCCTGGCTTTCCGCGGGATGGCTGCGTGGATCGCGGCCGTCAGTCACGGGGAATGGTCCGGTGCTTGTAGCTTCGGATCAGAGAGCTTTGGCGGGATAGGCATCTGATAGAGATGGTGAATGGCCTGGGCTTATGGTCTGGGCGGGTTCTCGCTGGCCGCGGATCGACGGCATGTCGCCCTGAAGGCTGATGAGTTCTTGCGCAAGATGAAAGGCCCCCAGCCGAAGCTGGAGGCCTTTGTGTTTGCGCATGTGGCGCGGTGATTAGTACATGCCGTCCATACCGCCGCCGTGGCCGCCGCCTGCCGGAGCAGCCTTAGGCTCGGGGATCTCAACCACCAGAGCTTCAGTGGTGAGCAGAAGCCCGGCGATGGAAGCCGCGTTCTGAAGAGCGGTGCGGGTAACCTTGGTGGGATCGATGACGCCGGCCTTGACCAGGTCCTCGAACACGCCGGTTGCCGCGTTGTAGCCGAAGTGCGGTTCCTTGGACTCAAGAACCTTGGCTACTACGACAGCGCCTTCTTCGCCGGCATTGGCGACGATCTGGCGGAGAGGCTCTTCGAGCGAGCGGCGAACAATCTGTGCGCCGATCTTCTCGTCGCCTTCGAGCGTCTTGATGAGGGCGTCGACCGAGGGAACTGCGCGGACAAGCGCCACGCCGCCTCCGGGGACGATGCCTTCTTCGACGGCCGCACGGGTTGCGTGCAGTGCATCTTCAACGCGAGCCTTCTTCTCCTTCAGCTCGGTCTCGGTGGCTGCGCCGACCTTGATGATGGCAACGCCGCCTACGAGCTTGGCAAGCCGCTCCTGCAGCTTTTCCTTGTCGTAGTCAGAGGTGGTCTTCTCGATCTGCGAACGGATCTCGTTGACGCGGCCCTTGATCTTGCCTGCTTCGCCGGCGCCATCGATGACGGTGGTGTTGTCCTTGTCGATGGTGACGCGCTTGGCACGGCCGAGCTGCTCGAGCTTGACGCTCTCAAGCTTGATGCCGAGGTCTTCGGTGATGGCTTCGCCGCCGGTGAGGACTGCGATGTCGCCGAGGATGGCCTTGCGGCGATCGCCAAAGCCAGGAGCCTTGACAGCAGCCACATTGAGGGTGCCGCGGAGCTTGTTGACCACGAGGGTAGCCAACGCTTCGCCGTCGATGTCTTCAGCGATGATCAGGAGGGGCTTGCCGCCGCGTGCAACCTGCTCGAGAAGGGGCAGAATATCCTTCATGTTGCTGATCTTCTTCTCGTAGATCAGGATGTAGGGATCGTCGAGGACTGCTTCAAGCCGCTCTGCGTCGGTGACGAAGTAAGGGCTGAGGTAGCCGCGATCGAACTGCATGCCTTCTACAGTCTCGAGGAAGGTGTGGCCGGTCTTTGAATCTTCAACAGTGATAACGCCGTCCTTGCCAACGGTCTTCATCGCGCCGGCGATGATTTCGCCGATTTCATGATCGCCGTTTGCGGAGATGGAACCCACCTGGGCAACGGAGCCTTCGTCGACGGGCTTGGAGAGCTTGCCGAGCGCGCCTTCGTCCGTCCAGACGCCGTCCTTGTCGCGGGTGCCGATGATGGTGATAACGGCCTTGTCGATGCCGCGCTTGAGGGCAGTGGGGTTGGCGCCGGCGGCCACAGTCTTCACGCCTTCGCGGAAGATGGCCTGGGCGAGCACGGTTGCGGTGGTGGTGCCGTCACCGGCAACGTCGGAGGTCTTGGAGGCGACTTCGCGAACAAGCTGCGCGCCGACATTCTCCAGGGGATCCTTGAGGTCGATTTCCTTGGCGACGGTAACGCCGTCTTTGGTGATGGTGGGGGAGCCGAATTTCTTCTCGATGACGACGTTGCGGCCCTTGGGTCCGAGCGTCGCCTTGACGGCGTCCGCGAGCGTGTTGACGCCGCGCAGGATCGCCTGACGGGAGTCTTCGCCGTATAGAATCTGCTTTGCCATTTTCAATATCTCCTAGTTCACAGTTCTTTGTTGGAAGTTCACAGTTCTTAGTTCGTAGTTCACAGTTGCCCGCCACATCATTCGTCTACTACGAACTGTGAACTAAGAACTGCGAACTTGCGCGCGCAGCGCGCTTACTTCTTCACGATTCCGAGGACTTCTTCTTCGCGCATGATGAGGAACTCTTCGCCATCGATCTTGATCTCGGTGCCCGAGTACTTGCCGAAGAGGATCTTGTCGCCCGCCTTGACATCGAGAGGGAAGGTTTCGCCCTTGTCGTTAGACTTACCCTTGCCGACGGCGATCACTTCGCCTTCCTGGGGCTTTTCCTTGGCGCTGTCGGGGATGATGATTCCACCGCGGATGGTTTCGCCCTCTTCCAGACGACGGACGAGGATACGGTCATGAAGCGGTGTAAACGTGGTGGTAAGGGATGATGTTGCCATTGCTTCGCTTCTCCTTCACACGCGAGACGGGGTTGAGCCCCGGCTGCGGGATTTGAGTGGTTTTGGAACAGAAAAAGTCTTGGAACAACGGTATGCGGCTCCGGGAAAATAGGAGCGGTGAAGCTGCACCAGCAGTTTCACCAGCGGTCTGCTAGCAGTCTCGCCTTCCAATTGCTAACGATAGGGAAACGGGGGCGTAGTTGTCAAGGGGCAGATTATGAAAATGTGAGTGATTAACACTCATGTAATAGGAACGACTGGTTGGCAGGGTGCGATCGGCAATTGAAGATGGCGCCAGGGACTTGTCGAGATTTGTGCAATACCGCCCTCGCGACAGGAAAAATCGCGAGAACGGGGCACGGGGCTTCTGAGCTTTGACGAGTTTTCACCTCCGAGTTTTATCCAACCGGGGACGGCGACGCCGGTGGAGGGCTGTTACAAAACTAAGCTTGGCGGAGTCTTTTAAATACCCAACGATTTGGGCTTGCAATTGAAGTTCAAATTGGAATGCCGACTAACTGGGCAACTGGTTGGATGATGGATGGGACAACGGGGTAGAATGGACGTCATGGTTTCTCGCTCCATCCTTCGCATTGCCGTCATAGTGGCCGGGTTTGGCCTGGCCGTCAGCACGCTCACCGCGGGCGCGCAGGACAGTTCGCAAAAACGTGGCCGCAAGTACAAATCTCCGCCACCAACCGCCAATATCAGGGTCACGGTACTGAAGGATGTGAATGGCAAGCCGATTGAGAATGCCGCCGTTATTTTTCACCCCATGGTGGGGGAAAAGGACGAGGGCAACATGGAGCTGAAGACCAACGAGGACGGCAAGCTGCTGATCGACGTGATGCCGATTGGGGACACGGTCCGGTTGCAGGTGATCGCTCCCGGTTTTCAGACTTACGGCGAGGACTACAAGATTGACAAGGCGGAGATGGCGATTGAGATCCGGATGAAGCGGCCGGGCGAGCAGTACTCCATTTACAAGATGCATGGCACGGGTGAAGTGGGTGGCAAGAGTTCGAATGCTGCGCAGCCCAAGCCGGCTGCACCACAGAGTGCGCCTCCGAGCCAGAGTCAGCCGCCGCAGCAATAATAGTCGGGCGTGGGCCGCGTCCCTTTCAGGTGATTGCAGCTTTTTCCTTCCATTCGTGATGAAAGACAGACTCCTCAGCGGTAAATCGGCACTGGTTACCGGGGGCGCGCGGCGTATTGGGCGCGCGATTGCGCTGGCGCTGGCTGGGGCTGGCGCGGATGTTGCCATCACTTATCGGAAATCCCACGCTGACGCTTCGGATACGCTTGAGAAGATTCAGTCGCTTGGTTGCCGGGCGCTGGCTGTGGAGTGCGACGTGCGGTCGGAAGAATCGGTCCGCTCGGCTATTCACGCCGTGACAGAGATATTTGGACGGTTGGACGTCGTGGTGAATAATGCCGCGGTGTTCGAGACGGCTGCGCTGGATGAGATGAGCGTGGAGCAGTGGGATGCGGTGTTCGAGACCAATGCGCGAGGGCCTTTTCTGGTGGCGCGGGAGGCGTTGCCGCATCTGCGTAAAGTGCAGGGCAGGATCGTGAACATCGGCTCGCTGGGGGGGATTCATGCCTGGGCGGGTCATGCGCACTATTGCAGCTCGAAGGCAGCAGTGCACATGTTGACGCAGGCTATGGCGAAGGCGTTTGCGCCCGAGGTCAGCGTGAACTGCGTGGCGCCGGGTTGGATTGAGATGGATGGTTCGGTGGAGAGCGCGTCGGCGCGGTTTGCATCGAAGACGCCGATGAAGAGGAACGGGACGGCAGAGGATGTGGCTGAGGCTGTGTTGTTCTTCGCCACGGGGCCGGGGTTTGTTACGGGGCAGATTTTGACTGTGGATGGTGGGTTGGGGCTGTAGGTCACAACTGATACCGATTGGAAGGGAATGTCGATGTCGGACTTGGATGACCTTCGAAATTGCCTTTTGAACCTCCTGCAGATGGGCTTACTTCAGATTCGGGCCTTTTCTGACCGGGATTTAGCTGAGAGGTGCTTCATTGAGGCGGACCACCTTCATAACTTGCCGGAGATAATCAGAAATCCACGGCTCGAACTTGTCGCTTACTACTATGAAGTCGAGCGCCCTGCCTTCATCAAGAAGGTCGGAAATGTTGAGCAATACCGGGAAGAATGGGATCGGCTGAAAATGATCCTCGACCGAATGCGCGTCGAATCCGTCGAGTAATTCGCGCTATTTCGTGGCCAGCGCTTCGATCATGGACGCGAAGATCTTCCAGCCATCGGAGGAGCCTAAGAGCTTTTCGCTGGAGCGGTCGGGGTGGGGCATCATGCCTAACACATTTCTCTTCGCGTTGAGGATGCCGGCGATGTTTTCAAGCGATCCGTTGGGGTTGGCTTCCGCTGTGATTTCGCCGGTGGGAGTGGCGTAGCGGAAGGCGATGCGGTCTTCTTCCTCCAGGGCGTGAAGCTCGTCCGGTGTGCAGAAGTAGTTGCCTTCCATGTGGCCGATGGGGATCTGCAGAACGTTGCCCTTGACGAGCTGATTGGTGAAGGCGCTGTCCGTGGTTTCGACGCGGAGATGGACCTGCTTGCAGATGTACTTGAGGCCGGCGTTGCGCATGAGCGCGCCGGGGAGCAGGCCGGCTTCAGTCAGGATCTGAAAGCCGTTGCAGATGCCGAGGACCAGGCCGCCGGCGTCTGCGAACTTTTTGACCGACTGCATGACGGGCGAGAAACGGGCGATGGCGCCGGTGCGCAGGTAATCGCCATAGGCAAAGCCGCCGGGGACGAGGACGGCGTCGACGCCGCCCAGGTCTTCCGAGTCGTGCCAGAGGAAGGTGACGGGCTGATGGGCGATTTCGGCGATCACGTTGTAGGTGTCGTGATCGCAGTTGGAACCGGGAAAGACCAGGACCCCGAATTTCATGGTTTCAGGGTAACAGCTTTGCGGGGCGGGGACGACAAGGTTTTAGGCGGGTCATCTACCAGAGGCGGGATACGGCGAAGTCGTCGAAGATAGTGTCGGCACTCACGAGGGTCAGGCCTTCTAGGAGGGCCTGCGCTGCCAGCATTCGGTCGAATGGATCCTTGTGGGAGTGGGGAAGCAGATCGCCGAGGCGGGCGTGGTCAACCGAGACGGGAATCGCTTCGATCTCAAGAGAGGCGAGAATCCTGGTTGGGTTGTCAACAAGGAGAGCTGCATCGGGGAATTTGCCGAGCCTAAATTTGGTGGCCGCTTCCCAAATGGAGGCAGCGGACACGAATGCGGGATTCGAAGGAAGGGAGATTGCGGAGCGGGCTGCCCGTGAAAGCCTCTTGTTATCGTTCATCACCCATACAATCGTGTGGGTATCGAGCAAAAGTTTCATTTCGATCCCAGGAGATTTTCGTCATTGGCACCGCTTTCCCATAGTGCGAGCTCCTCTTCGGGCAACGGCTCGAAGAATTCCGGCCCTATCTCGATCTGGCCCTTGTAGAGCCCGATGGGTCGTTTGCGTAGTCGAGGAGCTTTCACGGGAACCAGCTTGACCGCGGGCGTGCGATTTCTGCCGTGGGTCAGGATTACCTCTTCTCCAGCGAGAGCGCGCTCGACGAGTTTGGAGAGCTGGGTTTTGGCCTCATGCATCGTTGCTTCCATCGGCGCCTCCTCGAACTTAGCTAAGCATATGTTAGCTAAGTATGGCTCACTGAGCAAGAGCTTCTTGGCGCATGCGGCGATGAGATTCGCGGACGAATTGGTGCTGGAAGTGGCGGCTGAGGGGCAGGCCAAGGCGTGCGAAGAGATGGCGGGGGCGGGAGATGGCTTCGAGGATGTAGTGGACTTCTCCAGTCGTCGGGTCGAATTCGAGGAGAAAGCGCTCGGCGCCTTGCTCTACGTGCATCGGCGTTGTGGCGTAGAGGAAGCCGAAGCGGGTCGGGTTGTCGACGGTTTCCTTGATGCGGCTCATGTTCAGGGTCCAGAGGCCGAGGGTATGGGCTTCCATGGCGATGATCTGGTCGAGTTCGATGGTCGCGGTGGGGTTGGCTACGCGGGTCCATCCGTGGTTGAACATGGCCCAACGGCGGAAGGCTTGTTTTGCTGCTGCAAAGGCGGGTTCGCCGCGACCGATGCAGGAGCGGGAAGAATCGTGAACGAAGCCGAAGGGAAGATGCGCGGATGGATCGAGGCCGTTTGACAGCGACAGACCGGTTGGCGAATTGGAGGGGAGTTTTGCGGCGGCCGCGACTCGTTTGTCAATTACGGCCGCCGGTAGTTGCGAAGTAGAGAACACAGACTCAGTATGCCAGTTGCGAATCAGTATGCGACCTGCAGTTCAGTACGCGAGCTGAAGCTCGAGGCTCTTTCCGTTGTCGGGGACGAGAGCGGTAATGCGGTGGTGCTCGGGATCAAAGCCGGTAGAGATGGGGCTGGGCGCGGCTCCGAAGGCAGTTATGGTAGCGGAGACAGCGGGGCGAGATGCGCCATAGACCTCGATGGAAAGGAGCTTCCACCAGGGAGCGAACGTGCCCTGGCGGGGAGCGACGGAGACGACGAGGCCCTGTGCGGTGGGTTCGCATTTGAAGTCGATGCGGAGGAAGTTGCCTTTCTGGAAGGCGTAGCTGATGCCGTCGTCGAGATAGAGGGTGCCGGTGCAATCCTTGTTGGGCTCGACGGGCGGGTAGACACGGAGGGTCAGCGGGCCTTGTGGCGTTTCGTCGGTGCTTTGGATGAGGGGCTGCTCGGGAACGATGGAGCCGGCGCGTGCAAAGACGGGGAGGGTTTCGACGGTGTTGCGCAGGTGGACCTCTGGCTGGGTGACCTGCGTGTTGTCGATGGCCTTTCTGCCGGTGTTGCCTTTGACCCGCGCGCCGGTCCAGTAGTCGTACCAACCATTGGGCGGCAGAGCCACAGTGTACTCATCCACTTCGTCGGGGTAGGGACTTTGGGCGATGAGCAGGTCGGGTCCGAGGAGGAAGGTGTTGCCATTGTAGAGGGGCTCGCCGTCGCCGTTGTCTTCGGGGAAGTCGAGAAAGAGCGGGCGCATGATGGGCAGGCCGGTGCGGCTCATCTCTTCGGCCGTGGTGTAGATGTAGGGCAGGAGGCGATAGCGCTCTTCAATATAGCGGCGGCGCAGGTTCAGGTCCGCCTGCGTCCCGTTTTCCCATGGCTCTTGCGGGTTGGTGCCGGTGGCGGTGTGGTCGCGGTCAATGGGCTGAAAGGCGGCTACTTCAAGCCAGCGGGTGAGTAGCTCAGGCTGCGGCGAGCCGGCAAAACCGCCGACGTCCGCGCCGCTCATGGCGAATCCGCTGAGGCCCAAGTTGATGAGCTGCGGGGTGGTTTGGCGAAGATGGTTCCAGGTGCTGGAGTTGTCGCCCGTCCAGGTGGCTGCGTAGCGTTGTCCACCGGCATAACTGGCGCGGGTCATGACGAAGGGGCGGTTGTCGGGTTGGAGCTTGAGCAGGCCTTCGAACGTTCCGCGGCTGTTCTCCATGCCGAACACGTTATGAATCTCAAGATGCGTTGCAGTGCGTTTGGCGAACCCTGGCTCGTCGATGCGGTGCTGGGTGTCGTCAGGCATCGTCTTTGAAGCGACTTCAAAGATGGCCGGCTCGTTCATGTCGTTCCAGAATCCAGCGATGCCTTTCTTGACGAAATCGGCATAGAGCGTACCCCACCAATCGCGTGAGGACTTTTGGGCGAAATCGGGGAAGACGGCCTTACCGGGCCAGACGATGCCAACGTAGGTTGAGCCATCTGGATTCTTGACGAAGTGATCGCCGGCTATGCCTTCGTCGTAGGGTTTGTAGCCGATGTTGGGCTGGTCGGCGATGTGGAGATCGGTAATGACGACGGTGTGGAAATGATCCGATCTAAGGTCGGCAATCATCTGGTCGAAGTGGGGGAAGCGCTCGGGATCGACCGTGAAGGGACGGTTCTTGAGCTGAAAGTCGATGTCGAGCCAGATGACGTCGGCGGGAATGCGTTCGCTGCGCAGCTTTGATGCAATGCGGCGGACTTCTGCTTCAGGGTAATAGCTGTAGCGGGATTGCTGGTAGCCGAGGGACCAGAGTGGCGGCAGAGGGGTGGTGCCGACGAGCCATGCCCAGGTTTCGATGACAGCCTTGGGATCGGGACCGTAGAGGATGTAGTAGTCGAGCGGACCGCCCTCAGAGCCGAAGGAGTAGCCGTCGCGATATTGCTTGTTGAAGTCGAAGCTGGCGCGCCAGGTGTTGTCGAGGAAGGTGGCGGCGGCGATACCTTTGCGGAAGGTGATGAAGTAGGGAATCGATTTGTAGATGGGGTCAGTGGATTCCTGCCAGCCGAAGGCGTCAGTGTTCCAATCGACGAAGGACTCATTGCGGCGGTCGAGTGGACCGGGCTTGTCGCCGAGGCCGAAATAGTGCTCGTCGGCGGGGGACTTGCGGTAGACGCGAAAGGATGCGCCATTGTATTCGATGGGCCTGCCGGGAAGGTCTTCGGTGATGACATGTCCGTCGAGATCCGTGACGGTGAGGGAAAGCGGGTCTTTCTGGACGGACACTACGAGCTTTGCGGTCTTGAAGCCGACAATTGTGCCGCTTGATTGTGGGGTGACTGGTATGGCCGCGGTCCGCGAGGTAGCGAGCACGGCCCAGGATGCATCTTCAGGAAGCTGACCTGCGGGACCGACGCGCACGCGCAGCACATCGTCACGCAGGGCCGTGATCTGCATGATGGCAGAGCCGGAGCGGACTTCCAATCCATTGAATAGCGCCCGGGAAGCGGTGACCCGGTCCAACCGGACAAACCCAGAATTCTGCTGGGCTTTGACCGTTATGCTCGCTTGCTGTGTTGCGGCTAGAAACAGAAAACCAAATACAACAAAGTTGAAACTTACTGCCCTTGGCACTCAGCACCTCATGGGAGCCAAATTGTAGATCGTCAAGAAGGATAACCCGCAGAAGAGCAGATGGGAAATGAGTTTTCCGCAATGGAAGTAGCGGGCGACTTTAGAGGTTGCGAAAGGGGTTTTGGTTCTGGCTGCGGAGCTCTTGCAAAACGTCACATCGCAGGCGAGCTGCATTTGTGCAGAGCTTGCCTAATCTCGGGTGTCGAAAAAGCTATAAGTAGCCGAATACGGAACTCGCTGCTCAATCCCCGCGTGCTCCGCGTCGCAACCCCCTGAAGGAGCAACTCCGCCTTGGGTCTCCGTGCGGCGAACCACATTCACCCGGCTCAATCGTCCTTCGCCCCCGATCGACTTGGCCGCGAGAATCAGCCAGGGAATCGTGCCTGCCTGCTGCTTGCTATCGAGCAACGTGCCCCGTACTTCGCTTCCATCATTGAGCGACCAGGTGGGCCCGCCAAAATGCTTCCCAATCGCCTGGTGCTTGTGGTCAAACAACGTAGCCTGCGGCGCCTTCAGTTTCCACGCCCAATCGGCATCCTTCACACACGCATAAATCTGCACGCCTTCTCCGCGCGCCTGCAGAACCAGCGTTGCAGTGGATGAATCATCAAAATGAACCGTCTTCTCTTGCTTGCCGGTTGGCGTTGATGCGGACGGTGTTTGCGCCTGCGTCACGCAGGCGACTGCAAGCAATCCGGAAAGAAGAAGTAACTGCGCAATTCTCGTCTTCATTTGCATTTGAGAATACCATCGGCTCCAACCAGAACCATTCTTCTTGTGGTCCATCGCGCTATGATCGACGCAGCCCGTCCTGCTTCATAAGGTGTTCGTTCCATGCGCATCGTCTACGTACTAACGTCGCTCGGCATGGGTGGAGCGGAACGCCAGGTCCTGGCTCTCGCCGACCGCATGGCAGCGCGCGGCCACCACGTTTCGCTCATGGTACTTCGCCCTGGCCTTAAGGAACAATGGCCCACGGAACTCCCGGTGATTCACCTCAACATCCGCAAAAATCCCGTCACCCTCCTCGCAGGCATCGCACAAGCCCGCCGCTTTCTGTCGGATTTCAAGCCAGATATCCTCCACAGCCACAGCTTTCACGCCAATATATCTGCGCGTCTTCTTAAGCTCTTTGTCCCATCCGTCGCCGTTGTTTCCACCGTCCACAACATATATGAGGGTGGCTGGTTGCGCATGTTCTCTTATCGCATTACGGATCGCCTGGGCCGCCGCACCGTCGCCGTCAGTCAGGCAGCCGCTGACCGCTTCGTACGTCTGAAGGCCGTCCTACCGAATAAATGCGCGGTCATCGCCAACGCCATCGATGCCAACGAATTCGCCCCAAATCCCAGCCGCCGCATTGCCACGAGAGCTGCGCTATCTGCAAACGCCGACTTCATTTGGCTAGCCGCGGGCCGTATCGTTCCCGCCAAGGACTTCCCGAACCTGCTGCGCGCATTTGAAACCGTGCGTGCGGACGAACCGAGTGCACAACTCTGGATAGCCGGCGAAGCGGTGAACGAAGAATTGAATCCGATGAAGTCGTTTCTGGTTGGTGGGCACAAGGGACTCATGGACCGCGTGCGTTGGCTTGGTCTCCGCCGCGACATGCCTGCCCTCTTCGACGCGGCCGACGCTTTCGTTCTCTCCTCGGCATGGGAGGGCATGCCGCTAGTAGTTGGCGAAGCCATGGCCATGGAGAAACCTGTCATCGCCACCGATGTGGGCGGCGTGCGCGAGTTACTGGGAGAGTGCGGCGCAGTCGTGCCGGCAAAGTCTTCCTCCGCACTGGCCTCAGCCATGCTAACCCTGATGCGCACGCCCTCCGGCGATCGTGCCCGCGTCGGCCACGCGGCCCGCGCGCGCATCCAGTGCTCCTTCAACATGGATGCGAAAACCGATGAGTGGTCTCACCTCTACCGCTCGGTTCTGAATCAAACGAATTGATCTTGCCGTGATACCCTTATCCGCGGTTCAGATTCGATGCCGCATAGTCCATGGGAAAGAGCACTGAACTACGCGGTCGAGGGAACAAAATGCAAAAGCGAATTGCAATCTTTTTTATCGTCCTGATATGCGCAGCAGGGAACACGGGAATCAATCGAGCGAGTGCGCAAGCTCAGTCGCAGGCCAGGCCCGCGCAGAATGCCGTCTTCGCCCTTGATCGCGGTTGGCAATTCCGTCAGGGCACGGACAATCCGCAGGAACCCGAGGCCGGTTGGCTTCCCGCAACCGTTCCCGGTGATGTGCACCTCGATCTCCTCGCCAACAAGAAGATTCCCGACCCGTTCTTCCGCGATAACGAATCCAAGTTGCAATGGATCCAGGACGCAAGCTGGGAGTACCGCGTCAACTTCGATGTTAGTCCCGCACTGCTCGCGCGCACCAACGTCGACCTCGTCTTCGACGGTCTCGACGCTGCCTCCGAGGTCTATCTCAACGGTGCCCAGGTGCTTGCCGCGAATAACATGTTCCGCATCTGGCGCGTGCCTGTGAAGGGTAACTTGCATTCCGGTCGAAACCTGTTGCGGGTTGTTTTCCCATCGCCCATCAAAGCCGCGCAGGCCGTGGCCGCACTCGATCCCTGGCAGCCGCGCACCTTGACCGCTCCCAAGACCTACATCCGCAAAGCCGCATATGAATATGGCTGGGATTGGGGTCCAAAATTCGTTACCAGCGGCATCTGGCGTCCGGTGCGGCTTGAAGCATGGGACAAAGTGCGCATCGCCGACTTCGTCATCAGCCAGCGCGACGTCAGCAGGGAAGTGGCGCATCTTGATGCGGAGGTAGAAGTCGAAGCCGCAACCGCAGGTCCAGCCAAAATAAGCGTTCAATACGCTGACAACGGCAAGCCCGTCACAGCCACTGAAAACGTCAATCTTCATGCCGGGCGCAATGTCATTGATCTCCCCATCGGAATTCGCCAACCCAAACTCTGGTGGCCGGCAGGATACGGCGATCAACCTCTCTACGAGTTCGCCGCGCAGGTAGCTTCCGGCGTCCAGACCATCGCGGAAACGCGCAAGACCAAAGTCGGCCTGCGTTCCATCGTCCTTCATCGCCAACTCGATAAATGGGGCCGCTCCTTCGAACTCGTGGTCAACGGTATCCCCGTCTTCGCCAAGGGTGCCGATGTTATCCCTTTCGATAGCTTTCCCAATCGAGTTACAACCGCCGACTATCGTCGCATTCTGCAGAGCGCCCGCGACGCTAACATGAACATGATTCGCCACTGGGGTGGTGGCTATTACGAGACCGACGAGTTCTATTCCATCTGCGACGAACTCGGCATCATGGTCTGGCAGGACTTCATGTTTGGCAATGACTGGCAGCCGGGCACCTACGACTTCAAGCTCAACATCGAGTCCGAGGCTGAAGATCAGGTCCGCCGTCTCCGCAACCACCCCAGCATCGTTGTCTGGTGCGGCAACAACGAAACCGAAAGCGCGATGGGCTGGGGTCCTCGCATGGTTTTGCCTGCCGATGTGAAGTACCAGATGTGGCAGGACTATCTCACCGAGTTCAGTGGCATTCTCACGCGCGTGGTCGCGCGTCTTGCACCGGCAACGCCTTATTGGCCCAGTTCTCCCAGCGCCGACTACGAAGCCGTCACACCCACCTTCCACACTGGTGACGATCACATCTGGGACGTGTGGCACGGCCGCGTCCCATTCTCCACTTATGAAACTCACAAAACGCGTTTTGTTACGGAGTATGGCTTCCAATCGTTCCCGGAGATGCGAACCATCGAAGCATTCACTGATCCGCAAGATCGCACAGGAATCTTTACACCCGTCATGCTTGCTCATCAGAAAAATGACGAGGGCAATGCAATCATCCACGACTACCTGCTGAAGGACTACTCTGAACCGAAGGATTTCGCCAGCTTTCTCTATGTAAGTCAGGTGCTGCAGGCCGAAGGAATCAAGATAGGCGCGGAGCACTTCCGCCGCAGTCGCCCGGAAACCATGGGCTCCATCTTCTGGCAGCTAAATGACTGCTGGCCAGTGGCATCCTGGTCCTCGATCGATTACTACGGCCGCTGGAAAGCTCTTCAATACTACGCGCGCCGATTCTATGCGCCCATCCTGGTTTCCCCCCATGTTGAAGACGGCGCGCTGAAAGTTTACATCGTCTCTGACAAGGTGAAGCCACAGCCGGCAATATTGCGCGTGCGCCTCATGGACTTTAACGGCAAGGTCCTGCTGGAAGAAAAACAAAGTGTTGATGTCGCCCCGCTGTCCAGCAAAGTGTACATTGCATGGCCGCTCAAGAATCTCACCGACGCCGGCGCTGCCGATACCTCGCATGTCTTTGTCGCCGCGGATCTCACAACGTCAGTTCCAACCGGGAATAACTCCGAAATTTCAAGCAATCTAGCCTATCTTGCGCCGGTCAAAGAGATTCACCTGAAGCCGGCAACGCTCAAGATTGAAGCCTCCGCCGCTAATGGAAGTTACAAGATTCGCATAACTTCCCCGGTCCTTGCACGGAGCGTTTATCTCTCCTTTGGCAATCTCGATGTGACTGTCTCCGACAATTACTTCAACATTCTGCCGGGACAGACGGCCGAGATTACCGCCAGCGGCGTGCACTCCCTGGATGAATTGAAATCACAAATGAAGGTCATATCACTGACCGATGCATTCTCTACCGACGGCCAAGCTGCAACGATCGGCGCATCGCGCTAACCCTACGCAACAAAGGCCGGCGCATCGTCGCTCCGGCCTTGGTGTTTGCAACTATCCTCGATCAGAACGCGAATGTGGCCTGAAAGAAAATGCGCCGTGCCGCCGGGCCTTGCGAGAATATCCCGTTGGCGAGACCCGTCGATCTACCGAAACGGTTCCCAGGGCCATAGATGTCTGTGCCAGGAATTAGCGTAGGGGACACGGTTCCCACCGGTGTTCCGTAGTCGATATCGTTGAACAGGTTCAATGCCTGAGCGCTGAATGTGAGATTGTATTTGCGGCCTGTATTTGTTGGCGCAAACATACCACCCAATCCCCGCCCGCCACCCCCGAGTCCGCCGGGTCCAAGTCCACCGCCCGGTCCGCCGCCTCCACGCCCGCCGCGTCCGCCCCCAGGCCCACCACCGGGGCCGCCCTCCGGAGGTGGCGCTCCACCATTCGCTGACGTCAGCTTGGGCCCCAGCCCGAATGCACGGCTGACGCGCAGATTCACAGCCACAGCGGCCGGGCCGTTGGCAGAGTTGTATGCGATCGGCGTTTCAGCGCTAGTTGGCTGTGTGTCAAGACACCCGTAGGAGGTTTGCGCGTAACGGCTGGACCCCGATTGGCAAAGAGAAGCATCCGCTTCCGCCGGGCGGTTGTTAAAGAAGTCGTCGCCGGTCAGGTCGCTGTTTGTGGTGATGTCGAAAGGCCTGCCAGACTGCGCGATCAGGAATGGATTGAAACGCAGCGCCCATGGCCCCATATAATTTGCCATCAGGAAAACCATATTGCGTGAGGCGAAGCTTGCCCGCCCATAATCCTGGCTCAGGTTATATGAGTTTGAAGCGATGCTCCCGGCGCCGTCAGTATTGGCGGAGGTCAGGTTATAGAAACCTATCACGCTGAAGTTTGGCGTAATGCGCGCATTCACATTGACAATCAGCTGGTTTTGTTTGAATACCGCCTCAGGGTAGTATTCGTCGACGATCCCGAGCGATGGATTGGGACGAACGCCTGCCAGTGCCGGGTTGTTGAACTGATATGTCCCCGGCAAATAGGCATTCGAGTCACGTTCTACAAGCTGATGCACGCCGAATGAATGCAGGTAAGTAAAAGTGAGCGTTGTCGTCTTAGTCAACTGCCGCTCAAGGCTGACCCCGGTCTGCTGCGTCGATGGCGATTTGTAGCTGGGCGCAATCACCACATTCGTATTGGCGGCGCTGCTGGCCTGGCCGCACTGGGAAGGATTGGCCACGATGTTGCTCAAGCTATTGGGATCGTAGCAAGTGGGATTGGTGATCACAATCTGCTTCTGGCTAGGGCCCGTGATGCCCTGGCGAGTGGCTGAGAGCAAATCAGCTAAAGGCAGGCGGTCGTAGAAAATGCCATATCCACCGCGCAGTACTGTCTTGGCCTGCTTGCTGTCTTTGTGTCCATCCAGGGCATAAGCGAAGGAGACGCGCGGCGCCCAGTCGCTGTGATCCGACACGTGATTCTGTGACTCCCAGCGCAAGCCGGCAGAAGCAGTTAGATTCTTGTTGACCTTCCAATCATCCTGGAAGTAGAGCGCCGCATCGAATAGGTTCGAAGTAAAAGCCAACGGCCCGGTGGTATAACTCAGCTTGCTTGGCCCCGTGCCGGGAGCGAGCGGTTGCCCATTCTGCTGTGCGGTGAGTGTTGCCAGGTAATTGGCTGGCGTGAACGTGAACGTGCCATTGAAATTCCCGTTTGTGGTGGTGGCTTCCCGATAATCGCGGACGCGCGTTCCGAACTTCAGAGCCTGCGCTCCAACAGACATTGTGGTCAGGTTCTGATACTCGTAGCGGTCCTCATGCGTGTTCGATACTTGCCCCTGTGCCCCGCCGCCAACAAAATCGCCTTCTACCTGAATGGTCGGGGTAGTACTCACCGGTGTATTGGTCCCGATGTCGCGCACATACTGAAACCGCGACTCATTCACGATGTGATCGTTGATGACCTCAGCGTCGCTGAGTTGCAACTGGCTCTCAGTGGAATACTCAACTTCCGACTGCGATGGAAGCTGCAGTTGCGTAGAGCTGATATCCCCTTGCTCGGTATCGCGGTAAAACTGGTAGCGGATGGTCAGCGTGTTCTTCTGGCCGAGTTGCAAGTCGATTCGTGGAGACAAATTGATGCGGTTATGAGGATTGTTCACAGTTCCCGAGCATTCTCCCGTGGACGCGGAGTAAGTCCCATCGCCGAAGTCGCAAGTCGGCGCAAAGGTCGGGGCGAAATCGTAAAGCTGCACATCATGATTGTCGCGTTGCTCAAAACTGAAAAAGAAAGAAGCCCACTTATTGAGCGCGCCGTTGATGGTGCCGTTGTACTGAATGCGGTTATATGGCAGAACGTTCGGCGTGAATGGATTGCCCGTGTTGAACACGTCGTCGTTCCCCATGATGAAAACCTGCCCGTGCAGCTTGTCGGTGCCGGGCTTGGTGAGAATTTCTATGCGTCCGTAACCAAGCTTGTCGTATTCGGCGGAAAACGGATTCTGATTGATGCGAATCTCGCGGATAGCCGACTTCGGAGGCAATTGCCCGCCGGTGAATCCGTCAATATAAATCTGGCCGCCGTTCGGTCCCGCAGATGGCCCCGCCAAAGCCGACAGTTCACTCGATAGTTCGTCCGGATCATCGGACAATGCTTCCAGGTCCTTGCCTTTGAGGACCACGGCACTGGCATTGCCGCTAGCTTCTACATTCACCGTTGGGGCGTCGTCTGTCACCGTGACACTTTGCTCCGCTACCTGGATGGCCATGGAAATGTCCACGCGCTTTGACTGGCCGGCCGCCAGTTGAATGGTAGGAGAACCAAATGGAGCAAAGCCGGCAAAGGTCGCTTGCACAATGTAGCCGCCGGGAGCAAGGCCGGTCACCGTATACGATCCGGAGGCATCAGCCGTGGTGGTCTTCACCAAGCTTCCAGCCGACGTCCTTATGGTGATGGTCGCCCCGGGAATTAATGCGCCGGTGGGGTCGGCAATATGTCCGCGCAAGGTCGCTGTCGCCGCTGCCGGTGCGGCACTCTGCGCCGCTGCCGCGGGCGTTTGCACGGCCGGCGCGGCTGCCTGTCCCTGTGCGGACAGCGTGACGGCCATACCAAGTACTGCGAAGAATAGAAATTGATGAAAACGCAATTTTGAATACACGTGTCCCTCGTTAATTCCGTTTGATAAAGTTGCGTCTACTGTGCGCCTGTATCTGGTGCGCCGGATCCCATGCTCCAGTTGTTGAGCAGGTTCTGGCTGGCCGCGGGAGCTTCAAGGAGCGGCTCGACGCCTGCGAGCAATGTGATGGCTGTAACCTCTGTGGCTCCGTCGGTGGCAACCAGCATCACGGCGTCACCCTTTTTTAAATCGGTCAGCTGGATCGCAGGCGCGCGGCTCAGCATCTGCTGCGGGTCGCCACCCCCGCCACCAGCCTGCCCCGCCCATTGTCCGCCGCCCTGCCCGGCTCCTTGACCAGGAGCTCCGCCGGAATATGCGGCACGAGTACCCGCCCCTCCGGCAGCCTGACCACCTCCGTAACCGCCGCTCCCGCCCTTCAGCCTTACCGCGAGCATTTGCGCCATTCTGTCAGGCAACCTGCGCATCTGCGCGTCGGGAGTCACGTGAACGGTCACCTGCTTCTTGCTGACAAGATCTTTAACCACCAGTGTTGAGCTGGCCGCATCAACGGAGCTAATCGTCCCTGAAATGTTTCGGAAACTTCCGGATACCACCTCAACCGCGGCTAGCTCTGTCCCATCGGCATTCTTGGTTCCGCGGGCCCGCAACTGATCACCCGCATGGATAGCATCAATCGGCGCCGCCATCGCCTGATCGAAACGAACCGAAGCGGGCGCGTAACGCTTGAGAATCGTATCTTTGGTCGTGTGAACGGCGATCGTTTTGGCCGTGGCTCCCACGCCGCTGGCCAGCACAATGACGCCAGCCGAGGAGTCCACGCTCTTCACCAGTCCGCCCACGCCATTCCGCTGCCAGTCTTCGCGCTCCTTCTGTTGCTTCTGCGCCACATCCGCCGCTTTCACGGTAATAATCCGCAGAGCCTCCGCCGCGCCGGCAGCAGCATTGGGATCGAGTTTCACCAGCACCCGGTCACCCGTCTGCAAATCGCTGAACTGGATGGTATCGGCCTTGCTCAGGTCCTTTTCGCCCGGCGCAATGCGCTTCAGCGCTGCTGTGTCCGGCACATTGACCTGGTGAACTTCTCCCGCATCCGTCTTCACCGTCAACGAATTCCCGCCGATGGCAGTGATGGTGCCCATAAAACTGGATGGGGTCTGTGCCACGGCCGAAACACCGCCGAGAAACGCAGCAGCCACCAGGGCGACCAACAGCACTACCTTCGCCCACTCCCTTCGCGCTATCAATCCTGGAACTCGGTCTTGCATCTTGCTCGTCATAAGTCTTTTCTCCGCGGGCTCAAACTTGGCTTCGCCCGCGCGGGAATCTTGTCTCTATTGCTAGACGAGCCAAATCGCCAAAAGGTTGATGGCTGCAGCTCATCCGGTTCCACGTTGTGCGGGATTTCGGGGCAGGGAGGTAAATCTTCAGGTTTCTTTAATTTGCGGAAAAAGTGAACCTTAAGAAAGTGTGAACATTTTCCGCCTCACTTCGCCAGATCCGCAGTCTCCAGAAACAGGTAGTTCCCAGACGGCGCCGGAACTACATGCTTCAAACGCCGGTTATGCACTACGATCGAATCCGGGTACCAAAGATTGATTGCCGGCAAATCGCGCGCCAGAATTTGCTGCGCCTCTACGTAGTCCGCCCGCCGCCGCGCAACATCTGCGCTCTCGGAGGCGTCCTGCACCAAGGCATCAAACTGCGCGTTCGAATAGTGGCTCCGGTTGGCGCCCTTAGGCGAAAAGCTCGCTGTCGCAAACACAAATGTGAAGATGTCCGGCTGCTCATTTCCGCCTACCCAGCGTAACGAATACATCTGAAAAGCACCCCGCCGTACATCCGAAAGAAAAGTCGCAGTCTCATAGCTGCGAATGTCCAGCGCGATTCCAACCCGCCCCAATTGCTGTTGCAGAACCGCGGCCAGCAACCTGGTCTCTTCCAGCGTGCTGGTCTTCATTGCCAGGTGAAATCTCACTCCATCGCGTCCCGGCTTATACCCAGCCTCATCAAGCAGCCTTTCCGCACGCGCCGGATCGAAATCGTATCGCGGCCCATCCCCGCTCCACGCCCAATGGTTTGCCGGCAACAGGCTCACTGCCGCCCGCGCACGCCCTCCCAGCAGCGTTTTGATGATCAGTCCCCGGTCGATGGCACAAGCGATTGCCTGCCGCACACGCACATCCTTCAGCAGCGGGTCGCGCAGATTGAACCCCAGGTACTGAATCTCCGTTCCGCCCGTTTCATCTACCTGCAAATCTGGCCGCGCGGCCAGCACGGCCAGCGAGTCCATGGGAAGGGAATTAACCGCAACATCGCCTGACCCCTTCTCCAGCTCCAGCGACTCCGTAATCGCATCAGGCACCACCGCAAACCGCACCCGCTCCAGCTTCGGCACCACCGCCCAGCTCTGCTCATTGCGCTCCACCACCACATCCTGGTCAATCTGCTGGCTCACGAACCGGAATGGCCCCGTCCCCACAGGATGCTGCCAGAAATCCTTTCCGCTGCCTTCCGGAACAATCCCCATCGCCCCCGTCGACAGGTTGGTCAGCAGAAAATTATCCGGATGCTTCAAATGCAACACCACCGTCAAATCGTCGGGTGCCTCAATCGAATCCACGGATGCATACGATCCCGCCTTAGGCGAAATCACCGCTCCCGACCGCATCGATTGAATTGTCCAAACCACATCCCGCGCCGTCAGTGGCCGGCCATCGTGAAACCTCACGCTGCTGCGCAGATGAAACACAAATGTAAGCGGATTCGGTTGCTCCCAGCGCTCCGCAAGCGCCGGCGTGAATTGAAACTTGGCATCCCGTGCCACCAGCCCATCAAACAGAAGCGCATCGATCCGCTGCGACTGCGCGTCCGCCCCAATCCGCGGATCCAGATTCGCCGGGCTGCTCTCAATCAGGAACACCACTGTGTTCGGGTCTCTCTGTTTCGCCTGGCACCCCACAAGTGCAAGCATCGCCGCCAGTGCAAAAACTCTACGCAAACGTCACCTGCCCCAGAATCGCCGCCCGCCCCGCCCCCGTTGCCGCCGGCACATTCCCAGCCCGCCGATGCCACGTTTGCCACGCCATCAGCGCGAACGCCGCAGCCTCCTTGGCCTCCGCCGGCAAGCCGAACTCCTCGCTCGCAGCCAACTCGCACCCCATGGGCTCCAAGCGTTGCGCCAGCATCGCCATCAAGGTATGGTTGCGCGCCCCGCCGCCGGAGACGATGTAGTCCACTCCACCCTTCATCCTCGCCTTCACAAATCGCTTGTAGCTCAGCGCAATACTCTCCGCAGTCAACGCCGTCGTCGTAGCCAGCGCATCCTCGGCCTTCCCGCTGTGCCGCCGGCAATCCGCCAGAAACTTCACGGCGTACTGCTGCCCAAACTGCTCTCTTCCCGCAGTCCGCGGCGGCTTCTGCGCAAAGTAAGCATTCCCCATCGCCGCCTTCAGCACTGGCGCAATCACCGCTCCCGCCGCCGCCAGCGCTCCATTCCGGTCGAATGCCTTCCCAAACAGATCCTGTGTCAGCGCATCCATCACCATGTTGCCCGGCCCGGTGTCGAAGGCCACTACGCGCTCCGGCCCCGCTCCTGCAGGAATCGCCGTAAGGTTCGCGATCCCGCCAATATTCTGCAGCACTCGCCCACGCTTCGCGTCCGCAAACAACACATAGTCCAGCAGCGAAACCAGCGGCGCGCCCTGCCCCCCCGCAACCATATCCATAGGTCGAAAGTTCGACACCACCGGAATCCCAAGTGCTCCGGCAATCAACGCCGCTTCGCCCGCCTGCCAGGTACAGGCAAAACTGCGGCCAGCATAGGCCCGCGGCCGCGCCTGGTGGTAGAGCGTTTGCCCATGGCACCCAATCAAATCCAGTTCCACCTTGTGCCGCTTCACCGTCGCGGTTACTGCCTCGGCATAAGCCATCCCCAGCCGCCAGTTCAGCCGTCCCAACTCGGCCGTCGAGGTTGACTCCGCATTCATCGCCGCCAGCACCTTGCGCCGCAGCGCCGCCGGAAACGGAAACGCTTCATGTGCCAGCAACGTCAGCTTCGGTCGCAGTTTTCCCGGCGCAATCCGCACCACAGCTACGTCGATTCCATCTGCCGACGTCCCGCTCATCACCCCGGCCACCGTCATCGTCTTCGCGCTCATGGTTGCCGCATCTCCTCAAGGCTCTTGACGGTCTCCCCAAAGCGCAAAATCCGTGTCCGCAGCGCCTCAAACTGCCGAGCGGGCAGTGCCGTCGCCACCCCGTCCGCAAACAGCATCCCCCGCAGCCGATCCATGCGCGCAGCCCGTTTCAGCAGCATCTCGCGGAATGCCCGCGACCGTTCTCCCTCCGCCAACAACGCCTCGAACGCCCGCAAAATCAGTTCCGGGTTATGGCAAATCTCCAACAAATCCGTCCCCGCCCGCACCGCCTCCACCGCCGCTTCCTCGATCGAGAAAAACTTCAGAATCCCGCCCATCTCCAAATCGTCCGAGAAAACAATCCCCCGATACCCAATCCGCTTCCTCAGCACATTCTCAATCCAATACCGAGACACGCTCGCCGGCCGCCCCTTCCCCGGCGTCCGCGGATAAGCAGCATGGTTCACCATCACCATCGGCAGCTCATCCCGCAACTCCCGATAGGGCGCGAGGTCTTCGTACCAAAGCTCACGGCCCTCGCGCTGAATCTCTGGAGTCTCCAGATGCGAATCAAGCATCCCTCCGCCCAGCCCCGGAAAATGCTTCCCGCAACCCACCACCCCCTGCGAAGCCAGCCCGACAAGGAACGCCCGCGCATAGGCAACCACCCCCGCCGCCGTCTCTGCCGCTGCCCGCGTCCCCATCACCTCCGCGGAAGCGGGCAACCCCAAATCCAGCACCGGCGCCAGCGTCGTATTGAACCCGAACGCCCTAACCGCCCGCGCCACCAACTCCCCATGCTCCTGCGCGAGGCCAGACACTTTCTGTGCCCCGTTCATTCGCGCCTTTTGCGAATGAGCGGGAGGGACAACGTGCGCACTCGTTGTCCCAGCTCGAGCCACGGCCTGTGCCGAAGGCAGCGCCGCTAGCGCATCCCGCAGTCGGTTCACCGTCCCGCCCTCTACATCCACGCAGCGAAATCCGCTCTCCGCGCCTAACGCAGTAGCATCGGTAAGCAGTGTCCGCGTCTGACGAGCATCGGCAATGTTTCGCTGGAAGAGGATGATCCCCCCGGGCCGCACCAGCTTTAGCCACGCGCGCTCGAGGCCCGTCAGCTCCGTCCCCGCCAGCCCCACCACCAGCAGACTCCCCGCCGCCCGACGTAACTCCATCGTCATCTCTGACCCCTGATCTCTGACCCCTGATCCCTGTTTTTCAATTCCTGTTGCAACTCCTCCAACAAGTTCAGCGCCTGCAACGGCGTCAGAGAGTTCACATCCGTAGCCTCAAGCCGATCCACAATCCGCTGTGAAAGCGGCGTAAACATCGTCAACTGCATCGGCGCATCCGTTTCCACCTGCACGCTCTGCCGCTCGGCCTTCTCGTGCTGCTTCAGCACCCGCTTCGCCCGCTCAATCACCTGCGCAGGCAACCCCGCGAGCTTTGCCACTTCGATCCCATAGCTCTTGCTCGCCGCGCCGGGTTCAATCGTGTGCAGAAAAACAATTCCGCCCGCCGCCTCCTTCACGCCCACACGCAAATTGCGGACCCGCGGCAGCCGTTCCGCCAGCATGGTCAACTCGTGATAATGCGTGGCAAACAGCGTTCGCGCGCAGGTTTCAGCGTGCAAGTATTCCACCGTCGCCCACGCCAGGCTCAGTCCGTCGAAGGTCGCCGTCCCGCGTCCCATTTCATCTAGAAGAACAAGCGACTTATTCGTAGCCGTATTCAGAATCGTCGCCGTCTCCGTCATCTCCACCATGAATGTCGACCGGCCGCGCGCCACATTGTCGCTTGCGCCAATCCGTGTATAAATCCGGTCCACCAGCCCAAACCGCAAGCTCTCCGCCGGCACAAAACTCCCCATCTGCGCCAGTAGCACCAGCATCGCCGCCTGCCGCAGATAGGTGCTCTTGCCCCCCATGTTCGGCCCGGTGATCAGCAGCAAGCTGGGCCCATCGCCTCCAGCATTCAGATAAAGGTCATTGGCAATGAAGCGCCCTTCGCGAGTCTCCTCCATCCACTGCTCAATCACAGGATGCCGCGCTGCCACCGCCTCCAGCACTGCCTCCTCCGCAATCACCGGCCGCACATACTTGCGCAGCACCGCCAGATGCGCAAAGTTCGCCAGCAGGTCCGCTTCAGCCACAGCCTGCGAACTGCGCCGAATCCTTCCCGCCGCCTCCAGCACCGCCGCCCGCAGCGCCACAAAAATCCGCTTCTCAATCTCGATGCAACGATCATGCGCCGTCAGAATCTTGCGCTCATATTCCTTCAACTCCGGCGTCGTAAATCGTTCCGCATTCACCAGCGTCTGCTTCCGCTCATAATCTGCCGGAGCCATCGCCAGGTTCGATTTTGTGATCTCGATGTAGTACCCAAAGACAGTGTTATACCGGACCTTCAGCGACCCAATCCCCGTCCGCTGCCGCTCCCGCTCCTCAATCGCCGCAATCGCCTGCCGTCCCGTTGTCGAAATCGTCCGCAGCTCATCCAGTTCCGCGTCAACACCCGCGGCAATTGCACCCCCATCCACCAGGGTCAGCGGTGGCTCCTCCACCAGCGTGGCGTGAATGCGCGCCGTCACATCCTCAAGCGCATCCAGCCGGCCAACCAGTTCCCGCCATTGCGCCGACTTCATATCACCAACCGCAGCCTTCAACCCCGGCAGCCGCTTCAAACTCGCCGCCAGCGCCCTCACATCCCGCGGTCCGGCCGAATCCAGACTGAGCCGCGCCAGCAGCCGCTCCAAATCCAGAATCCCGCTCAGCGCTCGCCGAATCTCCTCACGCCGCATCAGATCCCCAAGCGCTTCGCCCACTGCCTCGTACCGCGCCTCCAGCATCGCCGCGTCGTACAGTGGTCGCACAATCGTCGCCCGCAGCAGTCGCTTCCCCATCGGCGTCTGGCACTCATCCATCGTGTGGAACAGCGTCGCCCGCGCGTCTTGTCCCGCAAACAAGGGCTCAACCAGCTCAAGATTCCGCACCGTCACCTGGTCCAGTTCCAGGCAGGTTGAGTGCTCCTGGAACTTCAGCGAATCAATGTGGAGCGCCTCAATCTTCTGCGTCGTGCGCACATAGTGCAGCACCGCCCCCGCTGCAATCGCCGCTGCCGGGTGCCGATCCAGCCCAAAACCCTCCAGCGACCGCACATGCAATTGCCGTTCCAGCAGCGGAACCCCGAAGTCCCGCGTCCAAACCCAATCTTCCACGCGCGTCCGCGCCGGAATCCGCTCGAGCGCCGCCGGTATCTCCGCGCTCGCCGCAACCAGCAACTCGCTCGCCCCGGACATCAAAATCGCATCCACCGCCAACTGCCTTGCGTTCCCACCCGCGAACTCCGCCGTCCTGAATTCGCCCGTAGACACATCCAACAGCGCCACCGCGCACACCAAATCTTTCGCGAGCCCCGTCGCATACAGCGCCGCCAGAAAATTGTTCTGCTCCTGCCCCAGTCCGGCATCTAGGGCCGTCCCCGGCGTCAGTACCTTGGTCACTTCCCGCCGGACGATCTTCTTCGTCAGCTTCGGATCCTCCATCTGGTCGCAAATGGCAATCCGATAGCCTTTCCGCAGCAGCCGTGTCAGGTACTGCTCCACCGCGTGGTAAGGAACTCCGCACATCGGCTGCGACCGTTCCCGGTCCCGCGCCGTCAGTGTCAACTGCAACTCGCGGCTCACCGTCACCGCATCGTCGTAAAAAAGCTCGTAGAAATCCCCCATGCGAAAGAACAGCAGCGCGTCGGGATTCTCGCGCTTCGCCGCGGTCCATTGCCGCATGAAAGGCGTCAGCTCCGCCGTTGCCTTATCTGCGGAGGGAACAGGAGGCACCAACTCCGGGAGCGTATCTTCGAGGGGGAAGATCGCCGGAGCCACGGGTTGCATGTTGTCCTTGATCACGCTGGCTTTAAGACTACCGTGAAGCGCCGGTCAAACGGTAGCCGGGATCGCCGTAAAATCCAGAAGCAGGCTAAGTAATCATGAGTCAATTGATTACGTTGATATTCTTAAAGTAAACCCGGCCATGCGGTGCTGTGGAAATGCGGGCCCGCTCCGCCTATCCTCACGCTGACTTTGTCTTTCATCCCAAACTCGATTAGCATCATTTCCGCCCGTTAACGTCAACCAAGCCCCGGAGAAAGATCATGAAGCACCGCCTGTCCGCTCTCGCTATCCTCATCGCTATCGCCTTCCTGCTCACGGCCACGAACCTCAGCGCCGCCAGCCCCAGGAAACTTGACGCCCTCGAATCCCAGGCCTTGGAAGTCATGAAGAAGAAAGCAGCCGAACTCAACATCGCCGGCGTCGCCGTGGTCTCCTACGCCGAGGGCGACACTGTTCAGGGCTGGACCTCAAAAATGGCAGTCGTCGGCCGCATAACAGACCCCAAGGCCAGCGTGAACGGCAACAACCTGCTCGGCATCGCGTATGCTAAATCGGCCGAAATGGCCGTAACCCTGCAAGACAGCGGCACCGCCAAGCGCCCTCCCATGACCGGCGAATTCGGCTGGCAGGGCGGCGTTATTCTCAAAGGCAAAGCCGGTTACATCGTCGTCGCCTTCAGCGGCGGTAAGTCAGAAGACGACGTGCAGGTCTCAAAAGCCGGCCTCGAAGTCCTGAAGAAAGGGCTTTAATCAGAAAGGCGCGATTCGAGTGGTGAACGGATTTCTTTACGAGGGATCAGGGCGGCGGGTGATTTACATCACAGTATACTGAGCAGTTACGCCTTTAAGGTAAAACAAGGTATGTATCTGCTTTGGCTGAGAGTTGCGGCGATTTTGTATGCGGCGGCGAGTGTGGCCGTTGTGCCAGCAGCATTATATGGACAAACCCGTTGGCGGAGTTGGTGCGTCCATTTTGGCGGCCTCGCCTTGTTCTTTCATTTTGTTTCCTGTGTCGAAATGCTGGGCCAGGCGCATCGCTGGATGCCTGTCGGCGTCCGCGAAGTCGAGTCGCTGTTGGGGTTTGCCGTCGTCGGGCTGTTCTTCCTCGTATGGTGGTTTTACGACGCAATCTCCCTTGGCGTGTTTGCGCTGCCGGTCACATTCTTCCTCGTCCTGATTCCCGCGCTTGGCCCGGATCGCTATACCTTCCCCTCCCAGGGAGTGCGCGTCAGCTGGCTGGTCGCCCATATTGCGGCGCTTATGCTGGCTTACGTCGCGCTGGGCTTCAGCCTTTTGTCCTCGATCCTTTACCTGGTTCAGGAACGTCGCCTGAAGAGCAAACCAAGGACGAAATTTCTGGCGGGAGAGGATTCCTGGTGGGCGCCCTTCGACTGGCTTCCTCCACTCGACACCTTGGAACGAATCTCCGAGGCCATGCTCGAATTCGGCTTTCCGTGCATGACAGTAGGGCTAGTCATTGGATCAGTGTTAGCTCAGGAGACCCCTCTCGGGGCCTCTTACTTTCTGGACCCCAAGATTATTGCCGCGTTCGTGAGCTGGGCAATCTATGTTCTACTGCTTTTGCTCCGCCGCACCTCAGGGCTCCGCGGCCGCAAGGCTGCCTACCTTTCCGGCGCTGTATTTGCCGTCGTCATCGCCGTCTGGGCTACGAACTTTTTTAGTCATGTCCACAGGTACGGCGGCCAATGACACTCTCTCTCATTGGCGTGAATTACAAGACCGCTCCCATCGAGCTGCGAGAGCGTATCGCCATCTCGCGCGAAGATTTGCCGGAGACGACCCGTGCCCTGGCCGCCGTTCCCGGTGTCAGCGAGTGCATGATCGTTTCCACCTGCAATCGCGTTGAACTGCTGGCAGCCGTTGAATCGCCTGATGCGGATCTCACAGGCTTCCTTCACCGTCACTTCGGTCTTGATCCTGCTCTGCTGCAGCCTCACATCTACCAGCAGCGGGATCGGGATGCGGTCCGCCATTTATTCCGGGTCGCAGCCAGCCTCGACTCGATGGTGGTGGGCGAGCCGCAGATTCTGGGCCAGGTGAAAGAGGCATTCGCAGTAGCGCGCGCTTCCGGCACAGTAGCCGGACAGCTGGAACACTTGTTGCAGAGCGCCTTTGCCGCGGCCAAGAAGGTTCGTACTGAGACTGAAATCGGGTCGAGTTCGGTTTCCATCGCTTCCGTTGCGGTCGACCTGGCTCGCAAAATCTTTGGGTCGCTCCACGGACGAACCGTGTTTCTTGTGGGCGCGGGAAAAATGAGCGAATTGGCTGCGCGCCATCTTGTGCAACAGGGCGCCGGAACGATTCTGGTGACAAATCGAACTCAAGAGCGGGCCCGGCTCATGGCCGAGGAGTTCAATGGACGCGTGGTTCCGTTCGATCAACTCTACGATGCTGTGAGCGAAGCCGACATTGTCATCAGTTCGACTGGAGCGCCGCATCCGATTTTTCGCCGTGAACATGGCCAGGCTTTCATGCACCGCAGGCGCAACAGGCCGATGTTTTTCATCGATATCGCGGTCCCACGCGATGTGGATCCGGCAATGGGGAAACTTGAAGGCGTTTTCGTTTACGACATTGATGACTTGCAGGCGGTGGCTGCGGCGCACATGGAAGAGCGCACCCGCGTTGCGAGCGATGCGGAAACCCTGATTGCCAGGGAAGTGGAGCGCTTCCAGCAAAAGCTGCGTACCGTCAATGTGGCGCCTGCGATTGTGGCATTGCAGCAACAATTTGAAGAGATTCGAAAGGCGGAATTGCGCAGGGTGCAATCGAGGCTGGGCTCACTCAGCGCTGAGCAGGTCGCCGCTGTGGAAGTCCTGACCCGGGGGCTGGTGAACAAGTTTCTGCACCCACAGATGCAGGCGCTGAAGCAGGCGGCTCGCGAAGGGAACTCCGCGCGCGTCGATGCTCTGTGCGAGGCATGGTCGGTGCCAGTCACTGGAGAAGGGATTCCCGATCCTATCGTCTTCGTCCCTGCGGAGGAGTTTGAGAATCCTGTGGATGAAAAGGCCAATGCAGTTGCCGTGAATGAGACCAAGATGGAGAGTCACAGATGAATCTGCGCATAGGAAGCCGTGGATCGCAGCTTGCCTTATGGCAAGCCAACCACATTGCTGCGCTCCTGCGCGGACGGGGATTTGGGGTCGAGATTGAGATCATCAAGACGACGGGTGATCGCCTGCAGGAAGTGACCTTCGCGCAAGTCGGATCGAAGGGCATGTTCACTAAGGAGATTGAGGAAGCTCTCGCGGAAGGCCGCGTCGACCTCGCAGTGCATTCGCTCAAAGACCTGCCGACCGAGTTGCCGGAGCCCTTTTTGTTAGCGGCGACGCCTCCGAGGGTTGACCCTCGGGATGCACTGGTGTCTGTGAAGTTTGAGAGTCTGGCAGCGGTGCCTCTGGGCGCGCGGGTTGGAACCAGCAGCCAGCGGCGGCGAGCGCAATTGAAGGCTCTTCGACCGGATATAGAGGCTGTTGAGTTTCGAGGAAACGTGGACACGCGTCTACGCAAGCTTGCAGAAGGACAAGTGGATGCGATTCTGCTGGCGTCAGCGGGGCTCGATCGACTGGAGAAGACGGAGTGGGTGCGCGAACGGCTGGACCCGAAGGACTTTTGTCCTGCGGCAGGGCAGGGTTCACTGGCTATTGAAACCCGCAAGGGCGACGAGGCGACTATTGCTGCAGTTGCGTTTTTGGATGATCCGGCTACACGATTTGCGGTAACTGCGGAGCGGGCGGCTCTGGCTGCGCTGGGTGGTGGATGCCAGGTGCCGATCGGTATCCACTGCCGGGTTGGAGCAGAGCAGAGAATCGTCGGCGAACAGATGCCATGGGATGAGATTTTCGGAGTGGTTGCTGCTCCGGATACAGGAACGGCAGTGCGGATCTACCATCGTGCGCCTCGCGGAGAGTACCAGCCAGCGGAACTGGGAAAGCTTGCCGCGCGGATGCTGATTGAAGCTGGGGCGCAACCGCTGCTGGAGGCTGCAGGCGAGGTTTCGCGGTGAGTGGATCGCCGCTCGCAGGTCGCAGAGTGCTGGTGACGCGCGCTGCGCACCAGGCGGGAAGACTTAGTGAGGCATTGCGGGAGTGGGGCGCGGAGCCAGTCGAGGTTCCGGTACTCGAGATTCTGCCTCCTCAGAGTTTCGAGGCTCTGGATGCGGCGCTCCGTCAATTTGATCAATACCATTGGCTGATCCTGACCAGTACGAACACCGTTCGAGTGCTTATGGAACACGCCGCAGCGCTTGGAATTGCGTTTGGTTCTTTTTCGTCGATCAACGTTGCAGCGGTCGGTGAAGCGACAGCCGCTGCGGCGAGAGACGCAGGACTTCAAGTTGGCTTTGTGCCCGATTCTTATGTGGCGGAAAGTTTGGTCGAGGGTCTGGCTGCGCGAACTGTCGGGCAGAGAGTTCTGCTGGTGCGTGCCGCGGTTGCGCGCGATGTGATCCCGGATGCTCTTCGTGCGGCCGGCGCGACCGTCGACGTGGCAGACGCTTATCGCAATGGAATGCCCGCAGCGGCGCCTCAACTGCTGCGAAGTGCGGTAGCAGATGGAATTGATGCCGCAACGTTTACCAGCTCGTCAAGCGTGACACATCTGGCCGATGCGGCAAGGTTGGCGGGAGTCGCGTGGCCGTTTGCAGGGGTTCCGGCGGTTTCCATTGGGCCCATTACCAGCGAGACTCTGCGAGAGCTTGGTTGGGAGCCCGTCGCGGAGGCTAAACACCACGATATTCCCGGATTGATCGCGGCCGTCGTCGGCATTTTTCCTTGATCGTAGCGGTTCCGGCGCATTGCAAGTTATATGCGGCAATCGGCGCAGAATGATTATAGGCGGGGTTTCGAGTCATCGATCCTTCTCGTAACTCCTCCCGCTTCAATTGACCAGAAAATACATACCCCACCCCCCTCCCCCCCGGAAAAGGCGCCGGTATTCGAGCCCCGATGATGATGGTTGTTTAAATTCAATAGT